>NZ_JBYQLI010000005.1:0-257264 GCF_058214835.1 Microbacterium sp. SCPM-O-B-15248 (M128) | reverse complement strand
ACGACGTCGGGCCCGGTCGACGCGAACGTCGCCGGGCCCGAGGGGTGATGTGTGGTCACGACGTCAATACGGAGCCGATGCCGGAGGCTTCGGCGTCCAGGTGTCCACCGGTGAACTCGACGCCACCGAAGAACATCGCGCCGAGCACGAGCGCGAACACGAAAGCGATCGAGAGGAAGAGCACGGCGGCGCCGGCCAGGGCGATCAGGAGCGGAAGTCGTTCAGCCATAGATCCATTGTCGGACGGCACCATTGCGACACAGCAGGGCTTGCGCAGGAACGACCGAAGGCCGATACCTCCGTGGAGGTACCGGCCTTCGGTGAAGGTGAGACGATCAGCGACCGCTGAGCTTCTCCCGCAGAGCGGCGAGGGACTCGTCGTCGGCGAGGGTGCCCTGGGCGGGCGACTCCGACGAGAAGTTGCCACCGAACGAACCCGAGTCGATCGGGTTGGCAGCCTCGGCCTCGAGGGCCTTGGCGACGGCAGCCTTGTGAGCCTCCCAGCGACCCTGGGCAGCGGCGTACTCCTGCTCCCACTGCTCGCGCTGAGCGTCGAAGCCCTCGAGCCACGCACCCGACTCGGGGTCGAAGCCCTCGGGGTACTTGTACTCGCCACGCTCGTCGTACTCGGTGACCATGCCGTACAGGGCCGGGTCGAACTCGGTGCCGTTGGGGTCGACCGACTCGTTGGCCTGCTTGAGCGACAGCGAGATGCGGCGACGCTCGAGGTCGATGTCGATGATCTTGACGAAGACCTCTTCGCCGACCGACACGACCTGCTCGGCGAGCTCGACGTGCTTGCCCGACAGCTCCGAGATGTGCACGAGGCCCTCGATGCCGTCGGCCACGCGGACGAACGCACCGAAGGGAACGAGCTTGGTGACCTTGCCCGGAGCGATCTGACCGATCGCGTGGGTCCGGGCGAAGACCTGCCACGGGTCTTCCTGCGTCGCCTTGAGCGACAACGAGACGCGCTCGCGGTCGAGGTCGACCTCGAGGATCTCGACGGTGACCTCCTGGCCCACCTCGACGACCTCGGAGGCGTGCTCGATGTGCTTCCACGAGAGCTCGGAGACGTGGACGAGACCGTCGACGCCGCCCAGGTCGACGAACGCACCGAAGTTGACGATCGACGAGACCGTGCCCTTGCGGACCTGGCCCTTGTGGAGGTTGTTGAGGAACGTGGTGCGCGACTCGGACTGCGTCTGCTCGAGCAGGGCGCGGCGCGAGAGCACGACGTTGTTGCGGTTCTTGTCGAGCTCGAGGATCTTGGCCTCGATCTCCTGGCCGAGGTACGGCGTGAGGTCACGGACGCGGCGCAGCTCGATGAGCGAAGCCGGCAGGAAGCCGCGGAGGCCGATGTCGACGATGAGGCCACCCTTGACGACCTCGATCACGGAGCCGGTGACGACACCGTCGTTCTCCTTGATCTTCTCGACGTCGCCCCACGCACGCTCGTACTGCGCGCGCTTCTTGGACAGGATGAGGCGGCCTTCCTTGTCCTCCTTCTGGAGAACGAGGGCCTCGACGTGATCGCCGACGTTGACGACCTCGTTGGGGTCGACGTCGTGCTTGATCGAAAGCTCGCGCGAGGGGATGACACCCTCGGTCTTGTAACCGACGTCGAGGAGGACCTCGTCGCGGTCGATCTTCACCACGGTGCCTTCGATGAGGTCGCCGTCGTTGAAGAACTTCAGAGTCTTCTCGACCGCGGCCAGGAAGTCTTCAGCAGAGCCGATGTCGTTGATCGCGACCTGCTTGATGGCCGGGGCGGTCGTTGCGGTAGTCATGTAGTGGGTTGTCCTAGTGGGGTTGGTGTCGGGCTTCGACTCACGTGGACCCGTCCTCCCGGACGCGGCCCCTCGGGCTCCGATCGTCGAGACGAGCGGATGCCACGCCGAAGCGAAGCGGATTGTTTCGTGCGATGCCACCCGACCCGGTTCTCGGACATGCGAGACGAGCCACACGGGTGACGATCAAGGCTACCAGAATCCGACCGCTTCCCGCGGGGCAGGCCACCGGCACCCCCGCACGCGGGAGCAGCGCGCCCCGACACTCTCCGACCGGCCTTCGGAAACGCCTCGGATCAGCACGTTTCTGCTTCCCTCGACCACCCGTCCGCCCAGGTTGCGTCCAGACTGCCGTGCCAGGCTCCCGGACTCGTGCCCGCTCATCGCGGGTCGGACGTGCGAAACCCGCGCCGTCCTCCCCACACGAAACCGGTTATATGCGCTCTGATTCGACGCCCCCATCCAACCGCCGCGACCGTCGCCAGGCTTCCCGCCGCGCACGCCGCCGGCCCGCTCTGACGGCGGGATTCCTCGCCGTCGGGGTCCTCGCGACAGCAGCCCTCACGGGCACCGCACCGCTGGCATCCGCCGCCTCCCCCGCCGACCTGACGTCGGCCTCGTTCCGTCTCGCGGCGTACAGCACCCCGACCACCTCCGCCGCTCCGGAAGCCATCGCCGCCCGCGCCGCGGTCACCGCTGCCTCGACGAGCGCACAGGCAGCGACCTCGGTGCAGAACGACATCGCGGCATCCGGGCTCGACATCGGCCAGCCCGCCACCGTGGACACCGCTGCGCTGGACGGCGCCGCGCAGCGACTCACCGAGGCGCAGTCGCTCCCCGCCACGCTGCTGCCGGAGCTGACGGACCAAGTCACCACCGCAGCCTCGACCGTAGACCAGCGGGTCGCCGAGCTGCGCGGCAGCCTCGACGCCGCCGTGGCGAAGAAGCAGGCCGAAGAAGCCGCCGAGAAGGCGCGCCAGGAGGCCGAAGCCGCCGCCAAGGCCAAGGCTGCGGAAGAGGCCGCCTCCGCGCGTTCGACTCCGTCGTCCGGCGGAACCCCTGCGCGTCCGGTGGCGCCGTCCGGCGGTGGCGGCTCGGGCGACAACAGCCCCGGCGGCGCGCAGGCGACCGCCCGCGGCATGCTGGCCGGCTACGGCTGGGGCGACGACCAGTTCTCGTGCCTCGTGTCGCTGTGGAACCGCGAGTCCGGCTGGAACGTGCACGCGTACAACTCCGGCAGCGGCGCCTACGGCATCCCGCAGGCGCTCCCGGGCAGCAAGATGGGCTCGGCCGGCGCCGACTGGCAGGACAACGCGGCGACGCAGATCTCGTGGGGCCTCGGGTACATCTCGGGTCGCTACGGCAGCCCGTGCGGCGCGTGGGGTCACTCGCAGTCGACCGGGTGGTACTGACCCCCGTTCGACCACGACGCGCCGTGCCGGAGAAATCCGGTACGGCGCGTCGTCGTTTCAGGCTCCGTTGCGGCGGGCGATCACACCCGCCAGCAGCGCGTGCGACAGCGGGGCGATCGACACGACCATCAGCAGCGTGCCGAAGAACGCCTGCTCGCCCTGGAGCAGGATGCCGCCGAGGAGGAGGCCGGTGAACAACACCGACGACACAACTCGGCGGATCATGCGCTCGAGGTCGCGCAGACGCCGTTCGACGCGGGGCACCTGCGCGGAGACGCCGCCCTCCTCCACGCGCGAGATGAGCGAGTCCAGGCGCCGCGGCAGGCGCGCGGTGACCGCCGCGACCGAGACGGCTTCACGGGCGAACGCCTGAACGGTGTTGCCGCTCTCTTCACGGATCAGCCGCTGGGCATAGGGCTCGACGGCATCCCAGATGTTGAAGGCCGGGTCCAACGCGCTGCACATCCCGCTCGTGAGCGACATCGCGCGCACGATGAGCAGGAAGTTCTCGGGCAGCTGGAACGGAAGGGCACGCACGACGTCGCCGAACTCGACGGCGAACGCGCGGAACTCGCGCGGATCGACCTCCTGGAGCTCGGCGAAGCCCATGCCGCCGAAGCGCGAGAACAACTGGGTCATCGCGCGTTCGAGCTGGACCGTGTCGGCCGAGGGGAGCAGCACCCCGATGTCGCGGATGCCGTCGACGAGGCCCTTGCCGTTCCGGGAGGCCGCGGCGATCAGCACCCGGCGCAGGCCCCGACGGAGGTTCGGCGGCACTTCGCCCATCATCCCGAAGTCGATGAACGTGAACTTCCACGCCGGGGAGTCGGCATCCGTCGTTGTGGGAAGGGGGGTGACGAAGACGTTGCCCGGGTGCGGGTCGGCGTGGAAGAAGCCGTCGTCGAAGAGCTGGTCGAACATGACCGCCGCGAAGCGGGCAGCGACCTCGGACGGGTCGATTCCGGCGGCACGAAGAGCGTCGACGTCGTTGATCTTGATCGCCGTGACGTCCTGGAGGGTGAGTAGGCGACGCGTCGTGCGCTCCCACACCACCTCGGGGACGGCCACTCCCCCTTCACCACCGAAATCGTCGGCGAAACGCTCGGAATTGGACGCTTCGTGGAGGTAGTCGATCTCTTCCAGGCTCGTGGCCGCGAACTCCTCGACCAGCGCCGGCATGTCGACACGGTCGCGCACGAGGGCGACGCGGCTCAACCATCCGCCGACCTTGCGCAGAGCACGCAGGTCGACGTCGACGATGCGGTCGATGCCGGGGCGCTGGATCTTGACGACGACCTCGCGCAACCCGGTCTGTTCTGCGAGGTCGTCGGTGAGGATCGCACGGTGCGCCTGCCCGAGAGAGGCGGCGGCGAGCGGACGCTCGTCGACCATCGCGAAGGCGCGCTCGAGTGGCATCCCGAGTTCTTCTTCGGCGCGGACGCGCATCTGCGCGAACGGCACCGACGGGACCTCGTCCTGCAGACCCTCGAGCTCTTTCGTGATCACCGGAGGGAGGACATCGAGCCGGGAGGACATGAACTGTCCCACCTTGATCATCAGACCGCCGAGATCGATCGCGAGAGCGTGGAATCGGCGCGCGATAATCTGCATCCGCCGGGTGCGGCCGCGAGCGGAGATGCGCTCCAGACCGAACCGCGGCAGGAACAGCTCATACCACCAGGCCTGCACGAGATACCGCGCGGCGAACCGGGTGATGCGCCGGTAGCGGGCGCGCATGAGGGCGTCGTCGGTCATCGCATCTCCCGGATGCCGATGACCCGACGACGGCCGTCGGGCTCTGGCACCCTCAGCTCTGGGCGAGGATGGAGTAGAGCTTACGGCGCGCCTCGTCGAGGATCTCGACGGCGGCAGCGACCTGCTCCTTGTCACCCGTACGCGCCACCTGTGCGGCGGCCTGCGCGAGCTCGACACCGGCCTTGGGCAGCGCGGTCATGCGCCCGCTGTCGCGTGATCCGGCCGACTCCCAGGGAGCGGTGCGCTCGGTGGTCTCGTCACCGGCGGCGGCACGACCCTCTTCGGTGAGCGAGTACGTCTTGCGTCCACCCGACTCCTCGGCCCGGACCAGGCCCTCGTCGGTGAGGAGCTGCAGCGTGGGGTACACCGAGCCGGGGCTCGGCTTCCAGCTGCCGCCGCTGCGCTCTTCGATCTCACGGATGATCTGGTACCCGTGCATCGGCTGCTCGAGCAGGAGCGAGAGGACGGCCGAACGCACGTCGCCCTTGTTCATGCGGGAGCCGCTCGACGTCTTCTGCTCGAACTGCGCGCGCAACTGCTCCATCGCGTCGAGGATGTTGGACATCGGCCAGCCCTGACCGGCGGAACCGCCGCGTGCGCCGAACGCGTCTCCGAGGAATGAACCACTCATGACGACCTCCTGATGCGGACCCCGGATGGGTCCAGCGATATACAACGATATATCGCTGAAGGAGGTCGGGGCTGGGAATCCGCCGACCAGCGCGACTCAGTACCAGTTGGTCGCCTGGGAATGCCCCCACGCGCTGCACGGCGTTCCGTACCCGCGGGAGATGTAGTCCAGACCCCATTTGATCTGCGTCGCGGCGTTGCTCTGCCAGTCGTCGCCGAACGTCGCCATCTTGCTTCCCGGCAGCGACTGCGGGATACCGGTCGCACCGCTGGGGTTGTAGGCCTGGTAGTTCCAGCCGGACTCCTTGGTCCACAGGGACGCCAGGCACGAGAACTGGTCACTGCCCCAGCCGTACTGCTCGGCCGCGGTCTTCGCGGCGAACTCCTTGGCCCCCTCGGGGGTGTTCACGCGGGCGAGCGCTTCAGCCGCCTCCTGCTGACGCTGCGCCTCCGCGGCGGCCGCGGCCTCGGCCTGGCGCTGCGCCTCGGCGGCGGCATCCGCGGCGGCCTTCGCCGCGACGGCATCGTTCAGGCTGCCGCGCAGCTGTGCCACCCGCTCCGCCACACGCTGGCTCTCGCTCGCGGCATTCTGGCTGAGGGCCGGAACGAGCACGACCGGGAACAGATCCGCGGAGGACAGCCGGTCAGCGGCGCTCTCCAACCCCGACGTGTCGACCGAGACATCGCCCACCGACAGCGGCAGACCGGCGGCGGCGATGTCGGTCTCGACGGTCGCGGCATCCTCGAGTGTCGCCTGAGCGCGGGTCAAGGCCGCGTCGGCATCGCCGACCACCCCCTGGAGGGTCGGAGCAGAGCCGATGGCCGCGCTCGCGCGGAACGCCGGCGCCGAGAACCCGGATGCCGAGGCGTCGGGAAGAGACAGCGGCGAGGCCGCGGCCAGTCCCGTGGTCGCCACCAGCCCCAGGGCGACACCGGCACACGTGGCGGCGGTGACGAGGGTGCGACGAGCGCGGTGGACATGGGTGAGCTTCACATCGGAACGCAACAAAACAGGTGAGATCTTTCGTCAGGGGCGCGACTCGTCGGACGCGAGCGCGAAAATGTGCCGTCGGGTCGACACAAGTCCCCGAGTGTGAGCGGCACGTCTGAGCGTTATCTCTTCGTTACCTGAAAGGCTGGTGAGAGGCCTGCCGCCGGGACAGCGGGATCGGGCAGCACGCCGCGGCACCGGACAGGGCCTCGACGGGGGTGCCCGGCATCCCCTTGGAAAGGCCCTCTCACCGGGCGTTCCCGCGAACTCCTCGCCACCGCGCAGCCGGCTGGGCGGGGGTACCCGCCGAAGCGACTCCCCGAACAAACGAACGGGCCGATCCGGCGCGGAAAATCGCGCGGATCGGCCCGTTCGGCGTGCGGTCGGAGCGGTTCGCGTCAGGAACGGTGCGCGCGGTAGTAGTTCAGCAGCGCGGCCGTCGAGGCGTCCTGGGACGCGAGGGCGTCGTCGTCACCCTCGATCGCGGGAGCGATCTGCAGAGCCAGCTGCTTGCCGAGCTCGACACCCCACTGGTCGAAGGAGTTGATGCCCCAGATCGTGCCCTGCGTGAAGGTGATGTGCTCGTACAGCGCGATGAGCTGACCGAGGACCGCAGGCGTCAATGCCGGGGCGAAGATCGACGTCGTCGGACGGTTGCCGGGGAAGGTCCGTGCCGCGACGAGGGCGCCCGTGGTGCCCTCGGCCTCGACTTCTTCGGCGGTCTTCCCGAACGCGAGAGCCTTCGTCTGCGCGAGGAAGTTCGCGAGGAAGAGCCCGTGCACATCGCGTCCGTCGTCGGCCAGCGGGTAGGCGGGATTGACGAACGCGATGAAGTCGGCGGGGATCAGGCGAGTGCCCTGGTGGATGAGCTGGTAGAACGCGTGCTGCCCGTTCGTTCCCGGCTCGCCCCAGAAGATCTCGCCGGTGTCGGTCGTGACGGGCGAGCCGTCCCACCGCACGGACTTGCCGTTGGACTCCATGGTCAGCTGCTGGAGGTACGCGGCGAACCGGCTCAACTGCTGCGCATAGGGCAGGACCGCGTGCGACTGCGCACCGAGGAAGTTGGTGTACCAGACGTTGAGCAGCCCCATCAGGACCGGAACGTTGCGCTCGACCGGCGTCGTCGCCACGTGGACGTCGACAGCGTGGAAACCCGAGAGCACTTCGCGGAACGCGGCGGGGCCGAACGCGATCATCAGCGAAAGACCGATCGCGGAGTCGACCGAGTATCGCCCGCCGACCCAGTCCCAGAAGCCGAAGGCGTTGGCGGGGTCGATGCCGAAGGCCTCGACCTTGTCCAGAGCGGTCGACACCGCGACGAAGTGGTGCGCGACGGCGTCGACGCGCGCGTCGTCGGTGTCGTCGATCGCGCCGGCGGCGGCGAGACCGGCCCACAGCCAGTCTCGGGCGAGCCGGGCGTTGGTCAGGGTCTCGAGCGTGGTGAAGGTCTTGGATGCGACGATGAACAGCGTGGTCTCGGGGTCGAGGTCGGCAGTCTTCTCGGCGATGTCCGTCGGGTCGATGTTGCTGACGAAACGCGCCTGGATACCGGCGTCGGCGAGCGGCTTGAGTGCCTCGTAGACCATCACGGGACCGAGGTCGGATCCGCCGATGCCGATGTTGACCACGTGCGTGACCTTCTTGCCGGTCACGCCCTGCCACTCGCCCGAGCGGACCCGGTCGGCGAAGGTCGACATCGCGTCGAGAACGGCCTGGACGTCGTGATCGACATCCTGTCCGTCGACGTGGAGTGCGGGTGCGGCGTCCGCGGGGCGACGCAGGGCCGTGTGCAAGACCGCGCGGTCTTCGCTCGTGTTGAGGTGGACGCCGCGCAGCATGTCGGCGAAGCGCTCGCGCACTCCGGTCTCGTCGGCGAGGGCGACGAGGGCCTCGAGGACGTCGGTGGTGATGAGGTTCTTCGATAGGTCGACGTGGAGATCGCCGACCGTGCGCGTGAGGCTGTCGACGCGATCGGGATCGGCGGCGAACCACGCGCGCAGATCGGGGTCGAAGCTCTCGCGCAGTGCCGTGAGGCGGGTCCAGGCGGAAGTGGTGGTGGGGTCAACGGGCGCAGTCACGTCCCCCACGGTAGCGACCCGAGCGGACGGACGAGGGGTGGATGACGAACGAAGGGGAAACCGCTAAGCGATCGACCCCTCGGGAGGAACCGTGCCCACGGTCGGGAGCGCGATCTCGCGCGTGCCGTCCCACGGCTCCGTCCACCCGAGCCGGTCGAACATCCCGTCGAGCAACATCGCCGTGAACCCCCACACGACATGGGTCCCCGTCGCGTGCGGCACGAGGAAGGCCGGGCCGCGCCAGGTCCGTCCGTCGCGGTGGATGCTGGTCACTCCGCGACGCGCCGGGTCGAGAAGGTCGGCGACGGGGGCGCGGAACACGGCGGCGGATTCGGCGGCATCGACCGCGCGCACCGGAGACGGCCGATCCCACCACCCGACGACCGGGGACACCAGGTGTCGCGAGTACGCCAGCGGCACGCGCGGCAGTGTGCCGATGACATCCACTCCCGCCGGATCGAGTCCCGTCTCCTCCTTCGCTTCGCGGAGCGCGGCGGCGACCGGGCCGGAGTCCCCCGCATCGACACGACCCCCGGGGAAGGCCACTTGCCCCGGATGCGCTCGCAGAGTGGCGGCGCGGGCGAGCAGCAGGACATCCAGATCGCGCGGCACCGCGCGGGCGGAGCGGGAACTGGGGACCGCATCGAGAGTGCCGAACAGGATCAGGACGGCGGCGTCCCGGGCACCGTCCGCGACCGGCAGGGCACGGAGGTCGGCGAACATCTCGTCGGTCGCGCCGTCGACGAGCGCGCGCAGTTCGGTGCGGGGCGAGGGCATGGATCGAGGGTAGTCGGACCGGTCGCGCGCGAGAGCGGGACGCGCGTGGGGGAAACGGGCGCGGAAGGCGGCTCTCGCCGGCGTCGCCGCTCGCCGCCCACGGCGTCGCGCGACATGTGAGGATGAACGCGGGAGGTGCCCGATGGCCGAAAGACTCCACGCCGTGACGCTCGTCGTCGACATGCCCATCACCAAGATCGACGCCCTCGACGTGATCGCCTTCGCGGCGGACGGAGCGGTCGACAATGCCGGAACGCCTCGTCCGCTCGTCTGGCTCGCGCCCCACGCCTGGGCGGAGGTCGAGATCCCCAAGTTCGCCGATCCCCCACCCTTCTCGATCGACGTCTACTCCGACGCATCGCGCGAGATCGCCTGGGCGCAGGCGCGTCGGCTGCACAGCGCCCTGGAGCGGCTGGGATGGACGGTCGAGCCCCCGCGCGCGAGCGCCCGGTGACCTCGACCGCGGCGGATCTCGACCTGCCGACGCCGACACGACGGCATCCCGGATCTTCGCGCGGCGAACGGACAGGTCGCTACGAGACGAGACCGGCCAGCTCGGCGCTGCGGTCCCACAGCAGGCGCGCCAGCGCGGGGTCGTCGGCCCGTCGGTGGGTCTTCGCGGGCTTGTTGTTGGCGTAGAAGCCGCCGGGCTGCCAGTCGACGCCGGGCTTGCCGAGAGTGAGCCACGTCAAACGCGCACCTCCGACGTCGGTGGAGGGCAGGAAGCGCTCGGCCAGAGCTCCGCCGTAGAGGAACTTCCACGACCCACTGGAGGTCGACCCGAAGCTCGAGGCGATGACGCCGGGGTGGTAGGCGACGGACGAGAGCCCGGCGTCGCCGAAGCGGCGGTTCAGTTCCTTCGTGAACAGCACGTTGGCGAGCTTGGCGTTGCCGTATGCAGCCGAGGCGGAGTATCGACGCTCCCCCTGGAGGTCGTCGATGTCGAAGCGCGAGAACAGACGCGCCGCCGCACTCGAGGTCTGGATGACCGACGCCCGCGAAGCGATGAGTGTTTCGCGTAGCAGGTTCGTGAGGAGGAATGGCGCGAGGTGGTTCACCTGGAACGTGACCTCGAAACCGTCGGTCGTGAGCGCGCGCTCCGCGAAGATCCCGCCGGCGTTGTTGGCGAGCACATCGATGCGCGGGAATTCCGCCGCGAGGGATGCCGCGAGCTCCCGAACCTGGGCGAGATCGGAGAAATCGGCCACGAACGAGCGAACCCCGAGCGCGTCCGCGACGCGGCGCGTCTTGTCGGGGTTTCGGCCGACGACGACGACATCCTCTCCGATGTCGTGGAGTTGGCGGGCGGCGGCCGCACCGATCCCATCGCTGGCTCCGGTGATCACGATCGTGCGGGGCATGAGTCCTCCTGGCGGAATGGGGTGTCGCAAGCGACGACGGCTGGCCACGTTAGCCCGCTCCCCCGGACAAACGTGCGGGCTTGCCCCCGGTATCCCCCGCGCATGAGAACTCACAGCCCGTTCCCAGTCCCACGGGACCAAATCGACCAGGTCCGACGTTCTCCCCACTGATGCCCGTACCGGGCATCGCACGCGAAAGGATGCACACCGTGACCACGGAGTACCGGAAGACGTCGGCCGCCCTCGGGCACCTCACCGACCGCCAGTTCGCCGTCACGCAGGACGACGCGACGGAGCCGCCGTTCCGCAACGAGTACTGGGACCACCACGAGGCAGGGATCTACGTCGACGTCGTGTCGGGGCAGCCGCTGTTCGCCTCGACCGACAAGTTCGACAGCGGGACGGGCTGGCCGAGCTTCACCAAGCCCATCGACGACGACGCCGTCGTGGAGAAGACCGACCGGATGCTCTGGATGAAGCGCACCGAGGTGCGTTCGAGCGGCGCCGACAGCCACCTGGGCCATGTCTTCGACGACGGCCCGCGCCAGGCCGGCGGGCTGAGATACTGCATGAACTCGGCCGCGCTCCGGTTCGTGCCCGTGAGCGAGCTCGAGGCTCAGGGCTACGGCGCCTATCTGGCCCTCTTCCGCGAGAGTCGTGCGTCGTGAACCTCTTCTCCCTCTTCTCCCACCGCGATCGTAAAAGGAGCCACACCATGACCAGCGGACCCACCGACACCGGCGAGATCACCCGCCGACCCGGCACCGAGACCGCCGTCCTCGCGGGCGGCTGCTTCTGGGGCGTCGAGGACCTCATCCGCCGCCAGCCCGGCGTGCTCGACACGCGCGTCGGCTACACCGGCGGTACGAACGACCACGCGACGTACCGCAACCACCCCGGCCACGCCGAGGCGGTCGAGATCGTCTTCGACCCCACGAAGACGAGCTACCGCGACATCCTGGCGTTCTTCTTCCAGATCCACGACCCGTCGACCCTGAACCGTCAGGGCAACGACATCGGCACGAGCTACCGCTCGGCGATCTTCCCGCTCTCGCCCGAGCAGGAGCAGGTCGCCCGCGACACGATCGCCGATGTCGACGCGTCGGGCATCTGGCCCGCGAAGGTCGTCACGACGATCGAGGCCGAGGCCCCCTTCTGGGAGGCCGAGCCCGAGCACCAGGACTACCTGATCCGCATCCCCAACGGCTACACGTGCCACTTCGTGCGGCCCGGCTGGGTGCTGCCCAAGCGCGAGGACGCGACCGCGTAAGTCTCGGACGAGGGCCCGGATGCCATGGCATCCGGGCCCTTTCCGTTGCCTGCGGCGCGGGCGGCGGTTGATACGGTGGCGGCACCATGGACATCCGAGTGGACACCGCGTCGACGACTCCCCCGTTCGCGCAAGTGCGGGTCCAGATCATCGCGATGATCGAGAGCGGCGCGCTGCCGACCGGCACACGGCTTCCCCCGGTCCGCGCGCTCGCGACCGACCTGGGCCTCGCGGCGAACACCGTCGCGCGCGTCTACAAGGAACTCGAAGAGGCGCGGTTCGTCGAGACCCGCGGTCGCGCGGGCACGTTCGTCTCGGCGGGAACGGATGCCACGCGGGAACGCGCAGCCGCGGCCGCCGCCGCGTTCGCCCGCGCGATGCGCGACCTCGGGGTCGAGGCCTCCGATGCGCTCGACCTCGCGCGCGCGGCGCTGCGGAACGCGAGCGGCCGCTAACCCACCGGCAGCAGCCCTCGTTCGGCGAAGACCCTCTTGGCGACGAACGTCGCGTTCAGCGCGCGGGGGAAGCCGCAATAGACGGCGCTGTGCAGCAACGCCTCGACGATCTGTCCCGGAGTGAGACCGACGTTCAACGCGGCGTTGATGTGGACGTCGAGTTGCGGTTCGCAGCCGCCGAGTGCGGTGAGCATCCCGAGGGTCACCAGCTGTCGGTCCCGGGGCTCCAGTCCCGACCGGGAGTAGATCTCACCGAAGCCCCACGCGACCACCTGATGTGCGAGCTCAGGCGCGACCTCGGCGAGCGCGTCGATGACGTTCGCACCGGCGGCCCCGTCGACCGCGTCGAGAACCTCTTTGCCGCGCGCGAACCTCTGCTGTCGTTCCGTCGTCTCGGTCATCCGTCGTTCCGTTCTGTCGAGGCGTCGATCGCGGCGAGGTCGTCCCGGTAGGTCGAGATCTTCTCGATCAGCGCCGTCTCGTGGGCGTGCAGCCGGGCGATCTGCTCACGCAGACCCTCCTGGTGCGCCTCCAGCAGCCGCAGGCGCGGTTCCGTCGTGGCGGGCCCCTGCTCACGAAGAGCGGCGTATTCGCGCATTCGCGCGATCGGCATCCCCGTCTCACGGAGCCGGAGGAGGAACCTCACCCACTCCATGTCCGCGGCGGAGTACCGCCGCTGGTTGCCCGAGCTCCGGGCGACGGGCCGAACCAGCCCCGCCCGCTCGTAGTAGCGCAGTGTGTGCGCCGTCACCCCGGTCGCCACGCTCATCTGCGCGACCGTGAGACCCGTGTCTTCCTCTGCCACACCTGCAGGCTAGGAGTTCGAGCGCGCTCGAAGTCAACCTCGGCGCGTCGACCCGTCGTCGGGTCAGCCCTGTCCGGGCGCGCCCCAGCGTGCACCGGGCCCGGGGTCGGCACACGTCGCCGACTCGGCGAGCGCCGCGACCTGCGCGCGGATGGCGAGATCTCCGTCGAGCCCGGGCGCGACGCTGAACACGATGCCCTCCTGGCTGTCCGGTGTCGGGAGTTGACCGACGTTCAGCTCTCCGGTGACTCCGGCCGGGTAGTCCGGCACGAGCGGCACGGTCAGGCCGGGAGTCGGGTGCGTCGCGATCCACGTCGCGGTATCGGCCAGGTCGGCGTCCCGGAGCCGCCAGTACCCGGTCAGCTCGGCGACGGGACGACACGGCCAACTCTGGTAGGACGAGAACACGGACGCGACGGTGTCCGCCTCGACCTCGACCGCACCGTCCGGAACGACCGCGGCATCCAGCCACGCCCGTGCGCGCTGGAGCGCAGCGGGATCCACCGCGGGAGAGACGACCGATCCCTCGGACGCGGGCGGCGGTCCGACCCGGGTCGGTGAGGGATCAGCGCCGCCTGGCGCCGTGGCGCAACCGGAAAGAACACCGGCGACGAGCAGCCCGGCGATGACGGAAGGCCCCCGCCCCCGGGATCGCGTACGCATGCGGCCACCCTAGCGGGCGGCGCGCGCGGGGAGCGTGGAACTCGACGGCCGTCGGTGGCGTGACGGACCGGGCCGACGCGGTCGAGTCGCTGAGCTGAAGGAGCCGCAATCCCCCCTGTCGACCCGAGGGCGCTACCTACCCTGGAACCATGAGCGCGTACGAAGTCATCGTGATCGGGGCGGGACTCGCGCGCCTTCGCTGCGCCACCCGCCTGGCCGAGGCCGGCCGCGACGTCGTCGTCCTCGAGGCGGGCGACGCCGTCGGCGGGCGTGAACGCACCGACATCGTCGACGGCTTCCGCCTCGACCGGGGCTTCCACGTGCTCAACCCCGCCTATCCGGCGATCCGGCGGTGGGTCGACGTGGGCGCACTGGCCCTGCGGCAGTTCCCCGTCGCCGTCGGGGTGAAGCTCGCCGACCGGGTCGCGCGGCTCGCGCACCCCCTCCGGCATCCAGGGTCGATTCCCTCGACGCTGTCGAGCGGTCTCGTCCGACCGACGGATGCCGTTGCCCTCGCGCGGTGGGCGGCGCCGGTGATCCTGTCGGCCCGCGCCGCGAAGACCGGCCCCGATCGGAGCCTCGACGAGGCGTGGGATCGCGCGGGGGTGCGCGGCCCGCTGCGCGAGAGCGTGCTGGAACCGTTCCTCGCGGGCGTGCTCGCCGACGACCGGCAGGAGACCTCCGACGCGTTCGTGCGGCTCCTGATCCGCAGCCTCGCTCTCGGCCGCCCGGGCGTTCCGGCGGCGGGCATCGGCGCCCTCCCCGCACAGCTCGCCGACACCGCACGGCGTGCGGGAGCCGGCATCCGCCTCTCCCACCGCGCCACCGTGACCCGGCGCCGCGGCACGGGATGGAGCGTCGAGATCGAGGGGACGGATGCCGTCGAGGCCCGGGCCGTCGTGATCGCCACGGGCCTGGCATCCGGGCTCGACGTGCCGCTCCCCCGCGCTCGCGGCCTGCAGACGTGGTGGTTCGCCGCCGACGGGGCGCCCACGACCGACGGCGCACTGCGCGTCGACGGGCGCCGCCGCGGGCCGATCGTCAACACCGCGGTGATGACGAACACGGCTCCCACGTACGCGCCGCGCGGGCAGCACCTCATCCAGGCGACGTGCGTGCTGCCGTCGGCGGCAACCGAGGCCGGCGTCCGCCGTCAGCTCGCCGAGATGTGGGAGGCCGACACGCGCCCGTGGCGGTTGCTCCGCCGCGACAAGATCTCGGGAGCCCTTCCCTCGCAGGAGCCGCCGCTGAATCTGCGCCGCCCGGTTCGCCTCAGCGATGGCCGCTACGTCGCGGGTGACCATCGCGACACCGCGTCGATCCAGGGCGCCCTGGTCTCGGGGCAGCGGGCGGCGGAAGCGGTTCTGCAGGATCTGGGCTGCTGACCCCCTGGGAATCCGGGCGCACCCGAGCCAGACTCGACCCATGGAATATCGCGGAGTCGTGCCCGAGGACGCCCCGGATCCGGGCATCGAGTCCGACGCTCGACTGCGCGCCGTCGCGTTCCCGGTGTTCGAACTTCGGCCGCAGCGCTCCCTCACCCGCGCACCCATCACGGGATTCACCGAAACCGGCGGGACGAACGGCGTGGAGGAGCTCTCCGTGCAGTTCACCTACACACTGTGGCGGTATCCCGACGATCGCTCCGACCCCCGGAACCAGATCGAGGTGGACGAGCGGACCCGGCGCGCGATCGAGGGCGATCCGCCGGGGGGCCGACCCGCCTGGCTGAAGGAGCAGGCGCGGATCTTCCTCTATCCGATGCTGTGGGAAGCGACCCGCACCACGTGGCACGCATCACCCGACCGCGATCGGCACTCCCTCGCGCAGCAGCTCCTCGACCACACGAATCACTTTCTGCGGAACAGCTTCCGCGAGGAGCTCGGGCTTCCGGCCGGCCCGACGACAGCGGACGCGTGGAAGGTGAAAGCGAGCGCGGTCGCCGATTCCTCGGTCACCGTAGACGGCGAGGACCGCGCCGCCCGGCACATCGACACTGACCCGTTCGTCTATGCCGTTGGCGTCCGCGTGAACGAACACGTCGTCTGCACCACGGTGCTCCCGCGGGACAGCCTGCCCTTCCTGACGCTCTCGCTCGCGCGCATCGAGTCGTAGCTCAGCGGGCCGCCAGCGCCTCGAGCGCCGCGCCCGTGACGCGCCGCGTGGTCCACTCCTCCATCGCCTCCGCGCCGAGGGCACGGTAGAAGCCGATCGCGGGTTCGTTCCAGTCGAGCACCGTCCACTCCAGTCGCGGATAGCCGCGCTCGAGGCACTCTGCTGCGAGCGCCGACAGCAGCGCGACGCCGTACCCGTTCGAACGGTACGGCTCGTGCACGTAGAGGTCTTCGAGCCAGATGCCGTGGCGCCCGGTCCACGTCGAGTACGTGAGGAACCAGATCGCGATCGCGCGGATCTCGCCCTCTCCCCCGTCGACGACGAAGGCGAACGCGCGCGGGTCATCGCCGAAGAGCGTCTCGGTGAGCATGTCGACCGTGTTGTCGACGGCATCCGGTTCGCGTTCGTAGTCGGCGAGCGCCTGGATGCACGCGAGGATGCCGGGCTCGTCGCCCGGGCGGGCGCGGCGCAGCTCGGCGCCATCGGTCAGCGAGGTCATGCCTCGAGGCTAGCCCGCGCCGACAGCGTCGCGTCGAGGGCCTCGCGCTCGTCGAAGACGAAGCAATCGCCGTCCCAGTGCGCGTCGCCCTCCGCGGCGAACCAGCCCAGGATGCCGCCGTCGAGCTGGTACGCGTCCAGTCCTTCGTCGCGGAGATACAGCGCCGCCTTTTCGCACCGGATGCCGCCCGTGCAGAAGCTCACGACGGTCTTGCCCGCGAGCTCGTCGCGGTGGGCGGTCGCGGCATCCGGGAACTGGGTGAAGCGTTCGATCCGCCAGTCCTTCGCGCCCGCGAACGTACCGTAGTCGACCTCGAACGCGTTGCGGGTGTCGACGAGGACGACCTCTCGGCCCTCGTCGTCGACTCCCCGGTCGAGCCACCGACGCAGCATTGCAGGCGACACGGCGGGCGCGCGGCGGTCCTGCGGGCGCACCTCGGGGCGGTCCATGCGGATGATCTCGCGCTTGACCTTCACCAGGAGCTTGCCGAAGGGCACCGTGTCCGACCAGCTCTCCTTCGTGGTCAGCTCCGCGAAGCGGACATCCGCGCGCAGCTCGTCGACGAACCCGCGCACACCGGAGGCCTCGCCCGCGAGGAAGAGGTTGATGCCCTCCTCGGCGAGCAGGATCGTCCCGCGCAGCCCCGCCGCCGCGGCGCGTTCCTTCAGGACGGGACGCAGCACCGCGGGGTCGTCGATCCGCGTGAACAGATACGCCGAGACGTTGAGGACGGATGCCGCGGATGCCATGGCATCCAGGGTACGCAGAGCGCAAGGCGGTCCGAGCCCGCCGCCGCTGTCGCTAACGTGGCAGGACCGTCCCCCTGGAGGATCCGTGCCCCAAGATCCCACCGTGTCGGTCGTGATCCCCGTTCGCGACGACGCCGTTCCCCTCGCCGCTTGCCTGCGGGCGCTCGCCGCGCAATCGCGCCCCGCCGACGAGATCGTCGTGGTCGACAACGCCTCCACCGACGACAGTGCCGCCGTCGCGCGGGCGACGGGTGCCCGGGTGGTGTTCTGCGGCGAGCGCGGCATCCCCGCCGCCGCCGCGACCGGATACGACGCCGCCCAGGGCGACCTCATCCTCCGGCTGGACGCCGACAGCCTTCCGGCCCCCGGGTGGATCGCGAGCATGGTCGACGCCCTCGCCGACCCGGAAGTGGATGCCGTCACCGCCGGCGCCGTGTTCCACGACGGCCCCGAGAGGCAGCGTCGGCCGATGGCGTGGGCGTTCCTCGGCACCTACACGGCGTTCGCGTACCCGGCGCTCGGTCACGCCCCTCTGTGGGGCTCCAACATGGCGTTCCGGCGGGCGGCGTGGGAGAGCGTGCGCGATCGTGTGCACCTCGATCCCCGCCTGCACGACGACCTCGACCTGGCGTTCCACCTCGGCGAAGACCACCGGATCCGTATCGTCTCGGGACGGCACATGCGCGTCTCCTCCCGCACGGTGCGACCGCGGCGGTTCGCGAAGAGCTTCTCCCGCGGGATGGGCACCGTGTTCGCGCACTGGCCGCGCGAGATCCCGCCCCTGCGGTGGGCGCGACGCCTGGGCCGGCGCCGCTGATGGCGGCCGTGCTCTTCCCGAACGTCTCCGCCCCCGACCTGCACGTGATGAGCTTCAACGTGCGTCGTCGGTTCGAGCGGATGACGTGGCCGCCCGCCGATCGCTGGGGTCTGCGCAAGCAGCGCCTGCGGACGTTCCTCGGCGCGAATCGTCCGCACCTGCTCGGTTCGCAAGAGGCGATGCCCGACCAGGCGCGGTGGGTGCAGGAGTCTCTCGGCTCGACCTACGGGCGTGTCGGGCTCGGCCGCGGGCGCGACCGGGGTGGCGAGGGCACGCCGATCTTCTACGACCGCGACCGGCTGGAGGTCGAGGACTGGGAGCAGATCGCCCTCTCCGACACCCCCGACGTTCCCGGGTCCACGGGCTGGGGAAACTCGATCCCCCGCATCGCGGTGATCGCCCGGATGCGCGACCGCGCCACCTCCGGGCGCTTCGTGTTCGTCAATACCCATTTCGACGCGTTCTCGCGCCGCGCCCGACGGCACTCGGCGCGCTGGCTGAACGACGTCGTCGCCGGCGAGAGCGCTCCGCTGTTGTTCACCGCCGACATCAATGCCCACGTGCGTTCGGCCGAGCTGGCCGACATGTTCGACGAGGGCCGGCTGGTCGACACCTGGGCGTACACCCCGGTCCGCCGCACCGCCGAATGGGGCACGTTCAACAACTACCGCCGGCCGAAGCTCGGGGCCCGCCGTATCGATGCGATCCTCACAACCCGCGACGTGGGCGTGCGCGGGGTGGGTATCGACCCCCGTCCGACGGGGACGAGTTGGCCGTCCGACCACCTGCCGGTGCAGGCCGTCGTGCGCATCCCGGTGCAGGCGGAGAGCCGATGATCGGCGCGATGTACGCCAACCTCCAGCGGCCTCCGCGCACCCCCGTCGAGTGGACCGCGGATGTCGTGCGCGCCGTCGCGATTCTCATCGTCCTCGTGTCGTCGTTCGCACTGCCGGCGACCGACACCGCGGTGCTCTCCATGGCACTCCCGGCCGTCATGCTCTCGCGCATGCTGGGGCTGCGCTCCGGCCTGGACCTCGTGACGTGCGTCACGGTGTTCGTCGCGGCGGGGAGCAACGTCCTCGACCTGTACCGGGCGTGGACGGGATGGGACCTCGTCGTGCATGCCGCGTGCACGGGCGTGCTCGCCGCCGTCGCCCTGATCGTCCTCAAGGACTCCGGCGTCATCGCGCCGACCGGTCGTCGCCGGACCCCGATCGTCGTCGCGACGATCGCGGGGCTCGCCCTCAGCGCCGTGTGGGAGATGGTGGAGTGGTTCGGCTACCGCTTCATCACGGACAGCATCTTCGTCACGTACGACGACACGATCGGCGACATGGCCGCGGGCGGTATCGGCGCCCTCATCGTCGGCATCCTGGCATCCCGGATCCGGCTGACCCGGAGCGACCGCGCGGCGCTGTGACCGCGCGACCGCCCCGGGAACGCGTCAGATGCGTCCGGCGACGTCGCGACCCACGAGGTCGCCGTCGGGGTTCGGCTCGCTGAGCTGCTCGCCCGCGTCGGTCGACTCCTCGAGCGGCGGCAGCGCCGCCTCGATGCGGGAGCCGACCTCGGCATCCACGTTCTTCCAGTACTGGACGGCCCGGTCGCGCACCTCGGCGCGAGTGACTCCCCCGACGCGGCCGGCGACCGTCTCGACGAGACGGTCGCGCTCCTCGGCCGACATCACGTCGCGCACGAGCGTCCCGGGCTGACCGAAGTCGTCGTCCTCGGGGTGCAGGGTCGCCGCCGAGCGGACGAGTTCGCCGTCGCTCTGCCAGCCGCCATCGCCCGTGCGCCGCGGGTCGGCCGCGGGGCCGCCGGCCGAGTTCGGCGCGTAGACGGGCACCTCGGGCGGGTTGTACTCGTACCGCATCGCGCCCTCCTTGGAATAGGAGTGCACCTCGGTGTGCGGACGGTTCACCGGCAGCTGCTGGTAGTTCGTCCCCACGCGGTAGCGGTGCGCGTCGGCGTAGCTGAAGATGCGGGCCTGCAGCATCTTGTCGGGGCTGCCATCGATGCCGGGCACGAAGTTCGACGGTTCGAACGCCGCCTGCTCGATCTCGGCGAAGTAGTTGCCCGGGTTGCGGTTGAGCTCCATCGTGCCGACCTCGATCTCGGGGTAGTCGCTGTGCGGCCACACCTTCGTCAGGTCGAACGGGTTGAAGCGGTAGGTCTTGGCATCCTCGTACGGCATGATCTGCACCTTGAGCGTCCACGTGGGGAACTCGCTCCGCTCGATCGCGGCGTACAGGTCGCGGATGTGGAAGTCCGCGTCCTGACCGGCGATGAGGTCGGCCTCGTCCTGCGTGAGCGTCTTGTGCCCCTGGTCGGTGTGGAAGTGGTACTTGACCCAGAAGCGCTCGCCGTCAGCGTTGATCCATTGGTACGTGTGCGAGCCGTACCCGTTCATGTGGCGCCACGAGGCCGGGATGCCACGGTCGCCCATGAGCCACGTCACCTGGTGCGCGCTCTCGGGTGAGAGGGTCCAGAAGTCCCACTGCATCGTGTTGTCGCGCAGGTGGCTGCCGGGGAGGCGCTTCTGCGAGCGGATGAAGTCGGGGAACTTGATGCCGTCCTTCACGAAGAAGACGGGGGTGTTGTTGCCGACGAGGTCGTAATTGCCCTCGGTCGTGTAGAACTTCAGCGAGAATCCGCGGGGGTCGCGCCACGTGTCGGGGCTGCCCTGCTCGCCGGCGACCGACGAGAAACGCGCGAGCATCTCGGTCTCGACGCCCGGCTGGAACAGGGCCGCCCGTGTGTAGGCCGACACGTCGCCGGTCGTGCGGAAGGTGCCGAACGCCCCGCCGCCCTTGGCGTGCACGACGCGCTCGGGCACGCGCTCGCGGTTGAACTGCGCGAGCTTCTCGATGAGGTAGTGGTCGGTCAGAGCGATGGAGCCGTCGGCTCCGACGCTTTGCGAGTGCTCGTCGCTGCCGACGGGCGCTCCGTTGTTCGCGGTGGTGGGGGTGGTCATGGCGCTCCTCACGTCGGGGGTCGGGGGTCGTTCCCGACGCTACGCAGGTGGGCGCAGGCAGGCGACCTGTTGCGCTTCGTGACCCGACCGCCTACCGTCACGAGCCGGCCCGCGCCTCCCGTCGCCGACGCATCTGCGCAAGAGGCAGAGACAGCCGGTGGTTGCCGGCGAGGGTGTCTTCATGGCGTTCGAGGAACGCCCAGTACGCCTCGGTGAACACCGAGTCCTTGGCATCCTGAGCCGTCGGCCACCACGAGCCCATCTTCTGCAGGTACGCCCCGCCCGAGACATAGGGCTTGGTCGCGACGAACCCGCCGTCGGCGAACTGGCTCATGCCCATCACGTTGGGGACCATGACCCAGTCGTACGCATCGACGAACAGGGCGAGGAACCAGCGGTTCACTTCGCGCGGCGCGTACCCCTGCAGCAGGAACCAGTTGCCGAGCACCATGAGGCGCTCGATGTGGTGCGCGTAGCCCCACCGATGGACGCGTTCGAGAACGGTGCGGACCGGGATCGGCAGGTCATCCGGGATGCCCTCCCCCGAGTACCAATAGTCCTCCACGCGCTTCTCGAGGTGCAGCGCGTTCACGTGCTCGAGCCTCGGGTGCGCCCGGTACATGCCGCGCATGTACTCCCGCCAGCCGATCACCTGCCGCACGAACCCCTCGACGGATGCCAGCGGTGCATCCGTGCGAGTGACGGCGGCGATGACCTCGTCGACGGTGAGCAGACCGATGTTGAGCATCGGCGAGATCACCGCGTGGAAGAGGAACGGCTCGTCGGACTTCATCGCGTCCTCGTACCGCCCGAAGTCGCCGAGGCGCTCGGCGACGAAGACGTCGAGCCATGCGCGTGCGTCCGCGGGCGTGACCGGCAGCCAGAAATCGGCGGCCTTCCCCGGGTGGTCGGGGAAGCGCTCGTCGACCTCGGCGATCACGGTCTCGGTGATCTCGTCCCGCTCCGGGCGCGGAAGCGCGGGGACGTCGAGTCCCTTCTTGGGCAGCGGCTTGCGATTGTCGGTGTCGAAGTTCCAGCGCCTCCCCGCAGGCTTTCCGCCGTCCATCAGGATGCCGGTGCGCCGACGCTGCCAGTGGTAAAAGTCCTCCATGAGCGGCGTGGGATGCTCCGCGAACCACTCGTCGAGATCGTCCTCGGGGGTGAGGAACAGCGCGTCGGAGAGGATGTCGGTCTCGACCCCGAGCTCCGCGCACAGACGCGCGATGCGGTCGTCGACGGGGCGGTTCGCATCGCTCATCCACGTCAGCTCGTCGACCCCGTGCGCGGTGAGCAGTCCGGTCAGGGCGTCCGCGAACGCGAGGTCGTCGCCCAGCGCGACGCGTCGCACGGTGCGCCCGTCCGCCTCGAGCCGCGCCGCCGTGTGCCGCATGGCCGACACCAGCAGGACGATCTTGTGCCGGTGGTACGGCAGTTTCGCGAAGCGCGGACCGGACTCGATGAAGAAGAACTCCTCGACGTCCGCGTCCGAGAACGCAGGGTGCGCGGCGAACTGCTGCGTCGCGAGGATGAGCGCGGCCTTCATGCGCGCCGCCGCTCTGCGGCCGCTTTCGCTCGGCATCCGCGCGAGCAGTACAAGACTTCGTCCCACTGATCGCGCCCGCTCCAGCGCTTGCGATCCGAGAAGGGTCTGCCGCAGAAGGCGCAGGGCTTCGTGCGCAACGGGGGTCGTGCCATGCCGTCATGCTGTCAGCGCACGCCCCGGAGGATCGGGGGCTTGCGGACAGCACACCGAGCGCTCTCACGCAAGGGTCGTGCGCGGAGCGGGCAACGCTGATCGAGTGGATGCCATGACTTCTACACCCGACAGCACCCCCGACACCGCCGATCAGCCCGACGAGCTGGAGACGGCCGACGCGCCCCAGATCCCCGACGGCACCGACGACGACGGCGCTCCCGTGGACAACCCCTCCGGCGGCTGATCCCGGGCGCTTCGCTCAGCCGGGCAGGTCGAACTTCTCGTTCTCGGCGCGGGGTCGTTCACCGGTGACCTTGGATGTCACCAGAGCGATCGCCGTCGCGACGCGACCGCCGGCGCTCCCCCAGTACTCTCCGCTCAGGGCCGACACCTTCAGCAGGGCGATGTCGGGCGATTCGGGGCCGTCGGGGAACCATGCCTCCACGCTCGTCGACCACAGTTCCTTCAACATCGCCGTGTCATCGATCACCTCCGCCTCGCCCGCGAGTGAGAGCCACAGCCCGTCGGAGCTGAACGACAGACCCACCTTCGGATCGCGTCGCACGTGCTCGACGGCCGAGGCGTGCGTGCCCACGATGAACCACAGATCCCCGTCGGACTCGCGTTCCTGGACGGTGAGCGGGTGGGCGTGCAAGTCGCCTTCCTCGGCCCGAGTGGTGAGCATGGCGAAGCGGAACTTCTTCAGGATCTCGTTGAGCTTCTCGAGCTCGGCGACGGTGTCGGACATGGGGTCCTCCTCTTTCCGGTGGGGCGCCCAGCCCACCCCTTCGACAGATCGCCCGCCAGCGGTTGACGTCGCGACGGACATCTGCTCGCGACGGGATGTCGAAAAGAACGATGTGCCGAGAGAACCATCCGTGCTACCGTGGAGTATTCGTTCTGGGACTTGCTTCATCGACGTCCGCCTCATCGCTGAGATGCCGGGCGCACGGCACCGAGCCGTGATCGATGCAATTCCCCCCTCATCTCCGCGCGCGTCGCGCCGATGCGGCTCCTCCGCCGCCCGCTTCGCGCTGAAAGCTTCTGTGTCTGTTCTGCTTCCCCCGCCACTGTCGTGGCGCCAGGCCGATCTCGACGTCTTCGTCGCGATGGCCGATTCCTCCTACGCCGGATTCGTCGGCGCCATCCCCGAGGGCTTCGAGGCCCAGGGTGCGCGCGGCGAAGATCTCGGCATACATGACTCCGTCGACGCGGCCCAGTCCGCCGTCGACGCCCACCGCGTACGCACCGCCCTCCCGGCGTCGCGTGCTCCCCGTCCGATCCGCACGCGTCGGATCGGCGCCCACGGCCGCACCAGCGGCCCGAAAAGAAAAAGGAAGAACACGATGGCCACTGGCACCGTGAAATGGTTCAACTCCGAGAAGGGCTACGGGTTCATCGCACCCGACGACGGCTCGGCCGACCTGTTCGCGCACTTCAGCGCGATCCAGGGCAATGGCTTCAAGGAGCTGCAGGAAGCACAGAAGGTCGAATTCGACGCCGAGCAGGGCCCCAAGGGCATGCAGGCGGCGAACATTCGTCCGCTCTGAGCTCACGCTCCTCAACGGAGGCCGGGAGTGTCGCTACGGCGACGCCCCGGCCTTCGTCGTTCGCGCAATGCGGTATCCGCCGAACGATGAAGCAATGTCCGAGAGGTGTCGACTTCCGGTGAGTATGCCGTGCATGGGGTCGTATACCGACGGCCTCATGGACACCCCCGTAGTGTGAGCCTCAGCCCGGGCATCTGCTCCGGCTCCCGACTACGGTCATCACTTCGAGGAGCATCTTCATCGCCTCCACCATCGTCGAGTCCCGTCTCGGCCCCGTTCGTCAGACGTACGCCGGCACCACCGAATTCCCCCCGATCGCGAAGGCCTACACAGAGCTGTCCCAGGTCGTTCGCGAGAGCGGACTCCTCGTCCGCACCCGTGTCTTCTACGCCCTCGTCGGCACCGCCATCGTCCTCGGCTTCGGCGGCGCGATCACCGGATTCGTCCTCCTCGGCGACAGCTGGTTCCAGCTCCTGATCGCCGCCGCGTTCGGCATCCTGTTCACCCAGGTCGCCTTCCTCGCCCACGAGGCCAATCACCGGCAGATCTTCGCCTCCGGCCGGGCCAACGACCGACTGGCGCTCTGGATCGGCAACGGCATCGTCGGCATGAGCCAATCCTGGTGGGCGACGAAGCACACTCGTCACCACGCCAACCCGAACCGCGTCGGTAAAGACCCCGACATCGAGATCGACACGATCTCCTTCCTCGACGAGGATGCCGCCACCGCGCGGGGCCTGCGTCGCTGGATCACGCTGCGCCAGGGCTGGTTGTTCTTCCCGCTGCTGACGCTGGAGGGGCTCAACCTCCACGCCCTCGCGATCCGCCACCTCCTCTCGCGCGGCGAGGTCAAGGGCCGCTGGACGGAGCTCGCCCTGATCGCCCTGCGCTTCGCCGTCTTCGTCGCTCCCGTGTTCGCGTTCCTCCCGATCGGGATGGCCTTCGCGTTCCTGGGCGTGCAGCTGGCGGTGTTCGGCGTGTACATGGGTGCCTCCTTCGCCCCGAACCACAAGGGCATGGCCGTCATCGCGCCGGGCGCCAAGCTCGACTTCTTCAGCAAGCAGGTCCGCACCTCCCGCAACATCTCGGGCGGCTGGTGGGCCACCTGGCTCATGGGCGGCCTGAACTACCAGATCGAGCACCACCTGTTCCCGAACATGCCGCGCCCGCACCTGAGCCGTGCCCGCGAGATCGTCCGCGAGCACTGTGCGACCCTCAACGTGCCCTACGTCGAGACCACGCTGCTGCAGTCCTACGGCATCGTCATCGCCTACCTGAACCGTGTGGGCCTCGCCGCCCGCGACCCGTTCGAGTGCCCGATGACCTCCGCGGCCCGGCGTGTCTGACACCCGCTTCGCCTGACGACGCCGCCTCCGGATCCCGGGGGCGGCGTCGTCGTTCGAGCGGCCGGATCAGCCGCGGGCGTCCGGGTGCGGAATGGGGCACTCTCCCCCTGCCTCCGTCGCCTTCTCGAAATGCCAGCGCTCGTTGGCGTACGTCTGACACAGTCCCCATTCCCGCCCGCGGTCGCCGAGCCACAGCTGCGCATCGAGCGATCCGATGTCGACCGCGTGCCCGGTGACGTGGCTGGAGTCCTCGGGAGACGCAACATACTCGCGCGCCAGCTCCTCGCTTCCGTAGGTGCGGATCGCGTCGCCGAGGAGCCAGCGCTGGTAGTCGACGCTGCGCCACCCGCTCGTGACGTCGAAGACGATGCCGTCGACCTCCGCGGCCTCTTGCGCCGCGCGCAGGGCGTCGCGCAGGACAGGGTCGAGGCCCGTCATCGCGGGGTGCGTATCGTCGTCGACCCCGAGCGGCGAATCCGCGTCGATCATGCCGTCGGCCTCGGTCGGCGAGAAGGCCACGCCCGCCACGACGCGCTCGGTGAACGACGACGCCGTCGCGGATGCCAGAAGCGTGATGACGGCGAGGAGGATCAGGATCAGGCCGCCGGCGACCGCCGCGAAGACGAGACGGTGACGGTCGGCGCGGACGGGAACGGGCGACGGGGAGCGCATGGTCCCAGTCGACCGGGCGGGCCGTTGCCCGGGCGTATGCCGTCCGAGATATGCCGACGATACGGGCGGCCGCGCGACGGTCAGTCGCCCGGATCGCGCGACACCGCGTGCAGGCGCACGTCGTGGACACCGCCGTCGGCGAGTGTGGCGGTCATGAGCGTGCACGACGGTTGACGTCGACGGTCGGTCGGTGAACCGGGGTTCAGCAGCCGCAGACCGCCCGGCGTGACCGTGTCCCACGGGATGTGGCTGTGACCGAACACGAGCAGGTCGGTGTCGGAGAACGCGGCATCCATCCGCGCCTCGCGCCCCGCGGCCGCGCCCGTCTCGTGCACGACCGCCACCCGCACTTCCTCGATCTCGGCCCGCGCCACTTCGGGCAGCCGGGAGCGGAGGTCGTCGCCGTCGTTGTTCCCCCACACACCGAGGACAGGCCCGTGGGCACTCAGCTCGTCGAGCACGCCCGCCTCGACCCAGTCTCCCGCGTGCACGATGAGGTCGACCTCGGATGCCGCGCGGCGCACCGCCGCGGGGAGCGCCCGCGCGCGTTTCGGGACGTGGGTGTCGGCCACGAGGAGCAGTCGGGTCGCCATGACCCCACGCTACTTACACTCGCGATACACGTGCCCGCCTACGATGACGACATGCGCGTGCTGATCGTCGAGGACGAGCCCTTCCTCGCCGAGGCGATCCGCGACGGCCTCCGCCTCGACGCCATCGCCGCCGACATCGCCGGGGACGGCGACACCGCCCTCGAGCTCCTGGGCTACACCGCGTACGACGTGGTCGTCCTGGATCGTGACATCCCCGGGCCCAACGGCGACGAGATCGCCCGGCACCTGTCGACGCGTCCCTCCGCACCCCGCGTGCTGATGCTCACCGCCGCCGATCGACTCGATGACAAGGCCAGCGGTTTCGAGAACGGTGCCGACGACTACCTCACCAAACCCTTCGCTCTGCGCGAGCTCGTCCTGCGCCTGAGGGCGCTCGCCCGCCGTCCCCCGACCGGAGCCCCGCCCGTGCTCGAGCAGCACGGCATCCGGCTGGATCCGTTCCGCCGCGAGGTGTACCGCGACGGCCGGTACGTCTCTCTCACCCGGAAGCAGTTCGCGGTGCTGGAGGTGCTGATGGCTGCCGGGGGCGGGGTGATCAGTGCCGAGACGCTGCTGGAGCGGGCGTGGGACGAGAACGCCGATCCCTTCACCAATGCGGTGCGGATCACGATCTCGACGTTGCGCAAGCGCCTCGGCGAGCCCTGGCTCATCCAGACGGTTGCGGGCGTCGGCTACCGGATGGGCCCGGCCGATGCGTGAGCGCGCGCCCGGTCTGTCCGTGCGCGTCAAGCTCACCCTGAGCTACGCCGCGTTCGTGGTCCTCGTGGGGGCCGCGGTGTTCGCGCTGGGCTTCCTCGTGCTGCGCTTCGTCCCGGAGGGCAACCTGTCCTCGGACAGCGGCGCCTTCACGCCGGCCCGCCGCGACCTGATGGAGGCGTTCGTCCGGTACGCGTGGCTGACGGTCGCCGGTCTCGCGATCGTCGGACTCGCCGGCGGATGGATGGTCGCGGGGGTGATGCTGCGCCCCCTCACTCGCATCACCGAAGTCGCTCGAGCCGTGCGCGACGGTGATCTGTCCCGCCGCGTCGACCTCGCGGGGCACCGCGACGAGCTCACCGATCTGGCCGACACGTTCGACGCCATGCTCGCGCGCGTGGGCGAGACGATGGACGAGCAGCAGCGCTTCGCCGCCAACGCGTCGCATGAGCTGCGCACGCCGTTGGCGACGATGCGCACGCTGCTCGAGGTCGCACGGGCCGATCCGAACACCGTGGACCTGGCCCTGCTCGTCCACCGTCTCGAGGTCACGAACGAGCGCGCCATCCGTCTCACCGAGGCGCTCCTGGCACTCGCCCGCGCCTCGCGCGGAGCCGAGCTCCCGCGCGAAGCGGTCGACATCGGCGGGCTGCTCGCCTCCGTCGTGGCGGAGGTCCGACCCGACGCCGAGGCCGCGGGAGTCGACCTGGCGATCATGACGCCGGCGGTCGGCGTCGCCGCGGGCGACGCGATGCTCGCGCGCCAAGCGGTGGACAATCTCGTGCGCAACGCCGTGGTGCACAACGTCGCTCACGGCTGGGTGCGGATCGCCGTGACCGAGCACGCGGATGCCGTGATCGTGGACGTCGCGAACACCGGTCCGCTGCTCTCCCGCGAACTCGTCGCGACCCTGCCGGAGCCCTTCGTCCGCGGAGCCGGCCGCACCCGCGGATCCGCCGACGGTGCCGGACTGGGACTCGCCCTCGTCGCCTCGATCGCACGGGCGCACCGCGGCCGGCTTGAACTGTGGCCGCGAGAGGGCGGGGGCCTGTACGCGCGTCTGCGGCTGCCGCGCTGACCGGGCACCGTCGGCACCGCGCCCCGTCACCGTCGCACGAGAAGCCGCGCCACGACGACGAGGATCGTCCCCACGAGTGCGCCAGCGCTGTTGGCCAGGACGTCTCCCGCGTCGGGGACGCGCCCGGGGATCACCGACTGCGCAGTCTCCACCCCCACCGACACCGCCGCGCCCACGAGCACGGATGCCGGCGACCACCGCAGCGGCAGCAGCATCGCCAGCGCCATCCCGAGCGGCACGAAGAACGCGACGTTGAGCGCGGTGTCGGCGTCCCCGCCGAGGAGCACGTCGTTCCAGCGCGAGGGCAGGAGAGCGAGCACGTCGAGGAGGAGCGTCCTCGCCGGCCACGCGATGCTGCGGGGCGCCAGGGTCAGTCCGGCCACGGTGGCGAGCACGGCGGCGGCGACGAGAACGCGGGCGGTGGTGAGCGAGGGAGCGGGGCGATCGGACACGGGAGACTCCAGGGGTCGGGGACTCCATCCGAACGGATCCGCCGTTGTGCTCGCGTCTGCGCGGAACGATACGTCGGCGATACCCGTCGCCCATCTGAATGCGAGGATGGATCCGTGTCGACACCGCGCAGTTCCTCCGCCCTCGCGCTCGTCGTGGATGCCGTCCTCATCGTCGTCTTCGCGGCCATCGGCCGCGCGACGCACGACGGCGACGTCCTCGGCCCGGCAGGGGCGGGCCTGGCCACGACGGCGTGGCCGTTCCTGGTCGCGCTGCTGCTCGGCTGGGCCGTGGCTCGCGGGTGGCGCCGCCCCCTCGCGCCCGTGCGCACGGGACTGCCCGTCTGGGCCGTGACGCTCGTGGCCGGAATGCTGCTGCGGGCGCTGAGCGGTCAGGGCGTCCAGGTGGCGTTCGTGATCGTGGCCGGCCTCACCCTGTTGCTCTTCCTCGTCGGCTGGCGCGCGATCGCCGCGCTCGTGACGCGAGCCCGAGTCAGTCGATCAGCGTGACGTCGACCTGGATCTCGGCCGCGAGGCGCTGAAGGTCCTCGACCAGGTCGTCGACCCGACCCCCGTCGGCGAGCGTCGCGGTGAGCGCGGCCTCGAACAAGCGGCCGCCCGACATCGCGGCATCCGTGGTGTGCGTCGACATGCGCTCGATGCTCGCACCCCGCGCGCCGAGTGTGCCCGTGATCTCGCGGACGATCCCGGGGCGGTCGTTGCCGAGCACGGTCAGCGACACCGACCGTCCCACCGCCGCGCGCACAGGGCCCGGCCCGTGCACCGACACGGTCAGCGTCCCGGTGAGGGCCTCAAGTGCGGAGCGCAGGTCGTCGGCCCGCTCCGGCGACACCGACACCTCGATGATCCCGGCGAAGGCGCCGGCGAGCTCGGCGAGCTCGCTCGTCTCCCAGTTGCCGCCGTGGACGTCGACGATGTCGGCGACGGCGGCCACGAGCCCCGCCCGGTCGTCCCCCACCACGGTGATCACGAGAGTCGTCATGCCCGCCAGCGTAGCCACCGACCCGCTGATAGCGTGAGAGGCGGATCGAGGAGAGGGGTGCCGGGGTGTTCGCATCGTTCCTCACCGCGCTGAACCTCCTGCTCGTCGCCACCGAGCTCGCTCTCCTCCCCGACGGAGGATCCTCGCCGGCCCCGCTGCTGGCCCTCGCGCTGGCCGCCGCGGTGGTGGTGGCCGTCGCGATCGCGGTGATCGTGTTCCGCCTCTCGGCCGAACCGCCGCCGATCCGCGCGACGCGGCCCATCGATCCCTCCGCTCCGCTCACGCAGAGCGATCCCGACGCCGCCGGGCACCCCCGCCCGCGAGCGCCCGGGCGCGCGGCTCCGGCCGCGTAACCCGCCCCACCGCGCCGACTCCGGCGCCGTCGTGGCATCCCTTCGCGGCCGATCACGCCCTGATCGCCCCCACGAACGGACTCTGCCATGGACCTCTTCGCCCTGCCGCCGCTGGCGGCCCTGCTCGACCTTTCCACCCGGGGCCTGCTGGCCCTCACGTCTTTCCTGTCCCCCGTCGCCGGCGGCACGGCCGCCGCTCTCGCCGTCGTCGTCGTCACCCTCGTCGTCCGCGCGGTCCTCATCCCCGTCGGGGTGTCGCAGGCCCGCGCGGAACGCGACCGTTCGCGTCTCGCCCCGCGGCTGCGCGTCCTGCGGCAACGATGGGGGAAGAACCCCGAACGCCTGCAGCGCGAGACGATGCAGCTCTACCGTGACGCCGGGGTCTCGCCCGTCGCCGGATGCCTGCCCGTGCTCGCGCAAGCCCCGGTGGTGGGTCTGCTCTATGCCGTGTTCCTGCACGCGCAGGTCGCCGGACATGCCAACGCCCTGCTCGCCGAGAGCGTGGCCGGGGTGCCGCTGGGCACGAGTCTGCTCGCGGCCGTCACGAGTGGGGCCGCGGATGCCATGACCGTCGCGCTTCTCGGCGGGGTCATCGTCGTGATCGCCGGGGCGGGAGAACTGACCCGCCGCTTCCTGCGACCGCCACAGGATCCCGCAGCCCCCGCGTGGGCCGGACGTCTGGTCGCCGTCCTGCCGTTCACGACCGCGATCGTCGCGCTGTTCGTGCCGCTCGCCGCGGGACTGTATCTCGCCGTCACGTCGGTGTGGACGTTCGGGCAGCGCTGGGTCCTGCGGCGCATCTATCCGATCGAGGGCTGACGGGTGGCATCCCACCGGCGGGCGTGGACCGCGTTGAGTGCCGCCATCGCGAGGACGATGAGCGCGGCGGCGGCGGGGAACAGCATCGCCGTCTCCACCGACTCCCGCTCGGCCACGGCGCCCGTGACCGCCGATGAGAGCGCCTGGGCGAGCGTGAGCGCCGAGGCGAGCAGCGTCATGGTCGTGGCCGTGCGCCCGGCGGGGGCGCGGTGCCCGGCCAGACTGAACAGCGTGACGAGCGACGGCCCGACGCCGATGCCCATGAGGCACAGCACGACGGTCACCGTGAGCACCGATCCGCCCACCGAGTACGCGCCCGCCGAGGCGAACAGCAGGATCGCGAACACGACCAGACGCCACCGCAGCGCGAACCGCGCGGGCAGGACGGCCACCGCGAGGGCGAGCACCGCCGAGCCGACCCCCATGACGCCGTACAGCAGCGCTCCGGCCTCGGGCGCGCCGCGGGCCTCCATGAACGCCGTCAACGACGTCAGAGTCGAGCCGAAGAACGCCCCGACGCCGAACACCGCCACGACGAGCATCAGCATCCGCGGACGCAGCAGCTCGCGGGCGGGAGCCATCGCTCCACGCTCCGCCGCCACCGGCACGACCCGTCCGGTGGGGTGGAGCGCGAACGCGGTGACGAAGACGAAGCTCAGCACCGACGCGGCCGCGATGGGAGCCCACGGCGCGATCACGGCGGCGAGCACACCGACGACGAACGGCCCGATGACGAACGCGGTCTCGTCCGCCGCGGACTCGTAGGCCATCGCGCGCGAGAACGTGCGCTCGCGGCGCTCAGCCGGAATGCGGGCCCCGATCAACGCCATGACGCGGCTGCGCGACATCGCCGCCGTCTGCGGTCCGGTGAGGCCGATCGCGACCGCCGCGGCCAGCAGGATGCCGTCGGCTGCGGGCGATGCCACGACGACGGGGAAGAGGGCGAGGAGGAGACCGTTGGCGATGCCCGTCGGAACGAGCACGCGCGACTGCCCGAAGCGATCGGCCAGGTCGCCGAGCACGGGTCCGGCCACGACGACGCCGATGCCGACGGCGGCCGAGGTCAAGCCGCCCAGGGCGACCGACCCGCGTGCCGACACGACGAGCGCGAGGACACCCACCGTCATCATCGCGAACGGCAGTCGGGCCACGAACGCGACCGGGAAGTACCAGAACCCCGTGTGGTGGATCAGCGCGCGCGGCGCGACGGACGGGGCGGGGTGGGACGTGGTCATGCGGATCTCCGGGGCGTGGGGCGGTGCCGCCTTGCCGGTCCGGTAGGTAGATGCACGAGGTGCGGCGGGCGAACCCGCGCCCCCAGTCTACCCGGCGTCCCGGCCGCGGCCCGGGGCGCGTCCGGCGTCAGGAGACGAGCGCTGCGATCGCCGCGATGAGCGAGGCCAGCGCGAGCACCAGGGCGATCGCGATGAGTACCGTGTGCACGATGAGGAACGGCGTCGGCTTGCCCGCGGCATCCCGTGCCCGCGGGTCCTGCGCGATGCGCGGGTAGAACCGCGGCCAGACGATCGCGTTGAACGCGGCGTTGACGAACAGCAAGACGATCAGGAGCGGTTCCACCCCTCGAGCCTACGCGCGGCTCACGCCGCGCAGGTGATGCAGCGGCGCGCGGTGGGGCGGGCCTCCAGCCTCGCGTCCGCGATCGGGCGCCCGCACACCTCGCACACGCCGAAGGTTCCGGATGCCACGCGCTCCCGCGCCGCACGGATCTCGTCCCGCTCCCCGCGCGCCGCGCGCGCCAGGGCGTCGACCTGCGCCCACTCCCCCGACAGTGTCGAACCCTCGGGGTCGTGCTCGTCGTCGGCGGTGGCATCCGCGCGGTCATGCCGGAGGCTTTCGGCGTCGTCGGTCAGGTGCCCCAGGCGGCGCTCGACGGCGCGATCCAGCTCATCGAGCAGGGCGCGGGCACGGTCGGCATTCATCCTCCGACGGTACCGCGCACCTCTGACACCGGCGCGAGGGTGGATCGTGAGGACCGTACCCGACAGGATCGGCGCATGACAGCCCTCACCAAGCACTGGACCCCGCTGGCCGTGGCGTTCCTCGTGCTGTCGATCCTCGGCCTCGTCGGCACCTGGACCTTCAACATCCTGGCCGTGGTCCAGATGGCGGACTTCCTCGGCGACCTCGTCTCCAGCGGGCCGGCGGTGTCGTCGATCACGGTGGACCTGCTCGTCGTCGCGATCGCCGGGAGCATCTTCCTCCTCATCGAGGGACGTCGTGTCGGCATGCGGCACGCCTGGCTCTACGTCGTGCTGTCGGGGCTGACGGCTTTCGCCTTCACGTTCCCGCTGTTCCTGGCGATGCGGGAGCGGAAGCTGACGGCCCGGGCCCGCGCGACGGCGTGAACCCGGGCCGTGCCGATCAGCGGTTCAGACCGGCGCGCAGCCCGTCGACGAGCGGGGTCGTCGGGCGCCCGATGACGCGGGCCAGCGTGCCGTCGGTCTGCGAGAGCGCGCCCCGCGCGATCGCGTCGTCGATGCCGGCCACGAACGCCGCGGTTCCGGCATCCAGCCCCGCCTGCTGAAGCCCCGCCGTGAGGTCCTCGATCGAGATCGGCTGGTAGGCGACGTCCCGGCCCAGGATTTCACCGGCGGCGGCAGCCAGTTCGTCGTAGGTCCACGCGACGTCTCCGCCGAGTTCGAGCGTCTGTCCCCGCAGGTCATCCGTGGTCAGCGCCACGGCGGCGGCCTCGGCGTAGTCCTTGCGGCTGGCACTCGCCACGCGAGCCTCACCCACGGCGGCGGCGATCACGCCGGTCTCGGCCGCACGCGAAACGGCGTCGAGGTAGTTCTCGGTGTACCAGTTGTTGCGGAGGATCGTGGCATCCACCCCTGCCTCGGCGATCGCGCGCTCGGTGGCCAGGTGATCGGCGCCGAGGGCGTAGTCGATCTCGTCGACCCGCGGCGCGCTGGTGTAGACGAGGCGCTCCACACCGGCCGCGCGGACGGCCTCGATGACGTTGCGGTGCCCCGACACGCGATCGGCGTCCGTGCCCGAGATGAGCAGAACACGCGAGACACCGTCGAGGCTCGCGGCGAGAGTGTCGGGTCGGGCGTAGTCGAACTCGACGACGCGGATGCCGCGCGCCGAGAGGTCGTCCGCCTTCGCGGGAGTGCGCACGCCGGCGACGATGTCGGATGCCGCGATGCCGCGCGCGAGGAGCGCGTCGACGACGAGGCGGCCGAGGTGTCCGTTGGCGGCGGTGACGAGGAGGGTCATGGGGTGTCCTTTCGATCGGTACGCCCGAGCCAACGCCCACCGTCTCCTCACATTCCGGAATGAAGGTACCCACTTTCTGGTTAGGTACTGACATGACGGTGAGTCTTTCGGAATTACGGGCCGACAACCCGGGAGTCTTCTCCGACGGGTGTCCCACCCGCACGGTGCTGGATCACGTCATGGGCAAATGGGGCGTCCTCGTGCTCGTGACGCTCTCCGACGGGACCCAGCGGTGGGGAGAGCTGCGACGCGGTATCTCGGGCATCAGCGAGAAGATGCTCGCCAGCACTCTGAAGACCCTGGAGGCCGACGGTCTCGTCCAGCGGACGGCGTACCCCGAGGTGCCGCCGCGCGTCGAGTACGCGCTCACCGACCTCGGTCGCGACCTCATGGAGCGGATGCTGCCCCTCATGGCGTGGGTCGCCGACCACGCCGACGGCATGCTCGACCGATCCGCCTGACCCGCGCGGCGTCCTACGCTCGAGACATGCGACTCCCGCGCGAAACCCTGACGTTCCGCTCGCCACGTCGCGGGCCGTTCCTCCAGGTCGCCAAGTCGGCCGCGGCGATGGTGGCCGCCTGGATCGTCGCCGACCTGCTCGTGCCCGGACCGCCCCCGATCTTCGCCGCGATCGCGGCCGTTCTCGTGGTGCAGCCCAGCATCAACCAGTCGTTCACCCGGGCCGTCGAGCGCAGCGTCGGCGTGATCGTTGGAGTGGTCATCGCCTCCGTGCTCGGGATCGTGCTGGGATCCCCGACCTGGGTCATCCTGCTGGCTGCGGGCGTCTCGCTCGTGGTGGCGTGGGTGCTGCGCATGTCCCCCGGGACCACGAACCAGGTCGCGATCAGTGCGGTCCTCGTGCTCGCGCTGGGAACGGCGACGCCGAACTATGCGCTGGACCGCGTTCTCGAGACGATCATCGGCGCCCTCATCGGCATCGTGATCAACACCGCCCTCGTCCCGCCGGTGCTCGTGCCGCCCGCCCGCGAGAAGATCGAGGTCCTCGGCCGCGAGCTCGCCGCGGCTCTGGAGCGCCTCGCCGACGCGCTCGAGACACCGCAGACCCGCGAGTCGCTGGAAGGTCTCCTGCTCGAGGCGCGGCTGCTCCGGCCTGTTCGGGATGCCGCGGCCGACGCGATCCGCGACGGCGCCGACTCGCTGTCGCTGAACCCACGCAGTTCCCGCCACCGCGCCGACCTCGCGGTCATGCAGGCCCGGCTCGACCGGTTCACCCCGGTAGTGACGCAGGCGGTCGGGATGACCCGGGCCGTCTACGACGGCTACACCTCGTCGATCGTCGAGGATCCGTCGGTGCGAGCGATCGCCGAGCAGCTCCACCGCGCCGCGCACGACGTGCGGCTGAGCTTCGGCCTGGACCCGCGCACCGAGCCGCAGCAGATGGAGCCGGAACCCGCACTGACGCGGCCCCTGCAGATCCGTACCCCGTCGACCGAGCACTGGGTACTCGTGGGCTCGCTCCTGATGGATCTGCACCGCATTCACGAGAGCCTGCGCGACGACACCCCCTGACACCGCCCCAACCCGCCGCACACGGCCCCGGCGCGCTCGGGCGCTGGTTGACTGGTCGCATGGGTACCGCGATGTTCCCGCTGGGAGCCGTTCTCTTCCCCCACACGCCGCTGGCGCTGCGGATCTTCGAGGAGCGCTATCTCGTCATGCTGGGGATGCTGCTCGACGAGGTCGATCCCGAGTTCGGGGTGGTGCTCATCGAGCGCGGCACCGAGACCGGCGGGGGCGACCAGCGTTTCACCCTGGGGACCATGGCGCGTCTGAGTCACGTCGTCCCCCAGGCGGGACAGATGTCGATCGTCGCGCGCGGGGAGCAGCGCTTCGAGATCGTGCGGTGGCTCGACGACGCACCGTATCCCCGCGCCGAGGTCCGCGCGCTGCCCGATCTGGAGTGGAGCGACGCCCTCGCGCCCCTGCTCGACGAGGCGGAGCGCATCGTTCGCCGCGTGCTCGGGCGGGCACGGGAGTTCGGCGCGACGCGCTGGGATCCCGACGTGGAGCTCTCCGAGGAACCACTCGAACGCGCGTGGCAGATCGCCGCGATCGCGCCGCTCGGCGAACTGGATCAGATGGAGTTGCTGCGCTCCCCCACGATGGGCGGGTTGCTGCGCGCCACCGTCGACCTCACCCTTGCGGCCGAGCCGCTCCTGGGCGACCCCGTCCCCGACGGCGTGATCGTCGTCATGGACGAAGACGACGCCGAGGACGAGGACTGACCGCCGTCAGTTCACCGTTGACCCGGACGCGCCTCAGCCGACGGCGCGCTCACGAGTTCGCTCCTTCGGGCGCGGCGGCCAGCGCTTCGGGGATCAGCGTCTCTCCCGCGCCGAACCGGATGAAGCGGCCGATGGTCGCGGGCTGGACGAGGCTCCCCGCCACCGCGGCGGCGACGTCGGCACGCCCGACCTCTGCCTTGCCCTGCGGTGCGGTCGTGATGCGCCCCGTCGGCGGGTCGAGCGTGAGGGTACCGGGACCGAGGATCGTCCAGTCCAGGTCGCTGGCGCGCAGGTGGTCGTCGGCGGCGAGCTTCGCGTCGGCGTAAGCGAAGAACGGATCGTCCTTCGGGATGCCGTGATCCGGGGTCGAGCCGATCCACGACACCATCACGAAGCGGCGCACGCCAGCCTTCGCGGCGGCGTCGACCGCGCGCTGCGCGGCGTCACGGTCGACGGCGTACGTCCGATCCGCCGAGCCCCCGCCTGCTCCCGCCGACCACACGACCGCGTCGGCGCCGTCGAAGGCCGCGGCCATCTCGTCGACGCCGGCCTTCTCGACGTCGAGCACGAGCGGACGACCGCCCGCCTGCTCCACGTCCGCGCGGTGGTCGGGGTTGCGCACCACCGAGACCGCCTCGTCGCCGCGTTCGGCGAGCAGGCCCGCCAGGTGCAGCGCGACCTTCCCGTGGCCTCCGATGATCACGATGCGTTCCATGTCCTGCCCTCCGGCTCTCTCGGTCGACGTTTTCGGATCATGCGGCCGGCCCGATCTCGCCGGGCCGCCCGTGTCCTCCTGTCGGGGATCCGTCGCGAGCCTACGCGCGGCCGCCGACACGCCCCGCGGGGTTGACGGGGTCAGTCCACGTCGCCGTCGACGTACACCCAGCGGCCCCCGCGTCGCACGAATCTGCTGTGCTCGGCGAGCACTCCGCGTTCGTTCCCCTGGCGCCAGGCGGCGCGGAACGTCACCGTCGCGGCATCCCCATCCTCGGTCGCGTCCTCGACGTCGAGTCCGTCCCAGACAGTGCCGTCATCGAGGTCGATGTCGTCCGGACGGGTCGAGGGATGCCACGTCCGTGCGAGGTGCGCGGTGTCGCCCACCACGAAGGCGGTGTAGCGCGAGCGCATCAACCGTTCGGCCGACGGCGCCGACCCACCGTCCAGAAGCGGGCCGCAGCACTCGCGGAACTCCGCGCGTCCGCACGGGCACGGCGCGGACGCGGACGGACGGAGGGAGGAAGCGCCGAAGGACACCCCGACACTCTAGGTTCTTCGCCGCCCGCCGTCCTCGTACGATGGGCGGAGGCGGCCCCGCTCCGTCGCCGGAAAGGCCCGGCATGTCCGACCGACTCATGCTTTTGGACACCGCGTCGCTCTACTTCCGTGCGTTCTACGGCGTGCCGGACAGGGTCCACGCGCCCGACGGCACCTCGGTGAACGCCGCGCGTGGACTGCTCGACATCATCGCCAAGCTGGTCTCGACGTACGAGCCGACGCGACTCGTCGCCTGCTGGGACGATGACTGGCGTCCGAAGTGGCGCGTGGAACTGATCCCGACGTACAAGGCGCACCGTGTGGTCGAGACCGTCGCCGGGGCTCCCGACGTCGAAGAGGTGCCGGCGGGGCTGACGGCGCAGATCCCGCTCATCCGCGAGACCCTCGATGCGCTCGGGATCGCCGTGGTCGGCGCTCCCGACCACGAGGCCGACGACGTCATCGGCACGCTCGCCACCCACGCCGACGTGCCAGTTGACATCGTCACGGGCGACCGCGATCTCTTCCAGCTCGTCGACGACGATCGCGACATCCGCGTGGTCTATACCGCTCGAGGAATGAGCAACCTCGAGATCATCGACGACGCAGCCGTGCGAGCCCGCTACGGCATCGGCTCGGCGCAGTACGCCGACTTCGCCGCGTTGCGCGGCGACCCCTCCGACGGCCTGCCCGGCGTCGCGGGGATCGGCGAGAAGTCCGCGGCCGCGCTCCTGGGTGCGCACGGCGACCTCGACGGCATCCGGGCCGCGGCGGAAGCCGGCGCCGCAGGCACTCCCGCGCAGCGGTCCAAGATCCTCGCCGCTACCGACTACCTCGACGTCGCGCCGACCGTGGTGCGCGTCGCCCGCGACCTCGACCTCGGAACCGTCGACGACCGCATCCTGGTCGACGACTCTCGCGCCGCCGCGGCGGCCGACCTCGCCGAACGATGGAACCTCGGCGGCTCGATGACCCGCGCCATCACCGCCCTGCGCGGCTGAACGCCCCCCCGTCAGCGGTTGCGCGCGAGCCACTCCCGGAGGCGCGGGAGCGGCCACGTCGTGATGATGCGCTCGGCGGGCACTCCCGCCGCTTCGGCCCGCGCGGCCCCGTGATCCAGCAGCGACAGCTGACCCGGAGCGTGGGCGTCGGAGTCGATCGAGAACAGACATCCCTCGGCCAACGCGAGCGCCAACAGGTCGTCCGGCGGATCCTGGCGCTCGGGCCGCGAGTTGATCTCGACCGCGACACCGGCCGCGGCGCACGCCGCGAACACGGCCCGCGCATCGAACTCCGACGGCGGGCGCGTGCCCCGCGCCCCTTCGACCAGCCGCCCGGTCACGTGCCCCACGACGTCCACACGCGGATCGCGGGCCGCGGTCAGGAGACGCCGGGTCATCGCCGCACTCTCCATCCGCAGCTTCGAATGAACGGATGCCACGACCACGTCGAGCTCGCGCAGCAACGCGTCCTCCTGGTCGAGGCCGCCATCGTCGAGGATGTCGACCTCGATCCCGGTCAGGAGCGTGAAATCATCATCGGTGTAGCCGTGGACGACATCGATCTGCGCCCGCAAGCGTTCGGGCGACAGCCCGTTGGCGACGGTGAGCCGCGGCGAGTGATCGGTGAGCGCGAGGTACTCGTGGCCGAGGCCGCGCGCCGCCGCCACCATCGGTTCGATCGGGGTCAGCCCGTCCGACCAGTCGCTGTGACTGTGCAGGTCGCCGCGCAGCACCGCCCGAAGCGCGGCCCCGCCGGCCGCGCCCGCCGCGGCACGCAACGCGGCCAGTCGTTCGGGCACACCGCCTTCCAGCGCCTCCCGGATCACCGTGTACGTCGAGTCGCCGATGCCCGGACGGCGCCGCAGCCCCGGGTCGCGCAGCTCGGCGTCGCTCAGCCCGTGGATGGCGGCCGCGGCCGTCCGGAACGCCTTCGACTTGTAGCGCGACGATCTCTCCCGCTCGAGCAGATACGCGACCTCGGTGAGCGCGTCGAGCGGGTCCACGGTCAGTCCGCCAGCTCCCGGGTCGTGGCGACCCACTGGTCGAGCTTCGCCAGCGCGCGCCCGTCGTCCACCGCCGCCGCGGCGTCGGACATCGCCTCGGCGAGCCGCTCCAGAATCGGACGCTGCACCTGCGCGGCATCCTGGAACAAGCGGTACGACACGATCCCGGCGGCCGCGTTCAAGAGCACGATGTCGCGCACCGCACCGGTCTCGCCGGCCAGCGTCCGCCGCACCACCTCGGCGTTGTGATCGGGACTCCCGCCCAGCAGGTCGTCGATGTCGGCGAGCGGGATGCCGAGATCCCGGGGATCCAGATCGTGCTCGTGCACATCGCCGCGGCTGATCTCCCAGACGCGGCTGTGACCGGTCGTGGTCAGCTCGTCGAGCCCGTCGTCCCCGCGGAAGACCAGTGCCGTGGCGCCGCGTGTCCGGAACACGCCCGTGATGAGCGGGACCCGGTCCAGGTGCGCGACGCCCACCGCGTTGGCCTCGGCGCGCGCGGGGTTGCACAGCGGACCGAGGAAGTTGAAGACGGTCGGTACGCCCAGTTCCGCGCGCGTCGGCCCCGCATGGCGGAATCCCGGGTGAAACGCGGCCGCGAAGGCGAACGTGATCCCGGTGCGTTCGAGCGTCTCGGCGACGGCGACCGGGTCCAGCGTGAGCGCGATTCCGAGGGACGACAGCACGTCCGACGACCCCGACGCCGAGCTCGCGGCGCGATTGCCGTGCTTGACCACGGGGATCCCGGATGCCGCTGCCACCACCGCCGCCATCGTCGACACGTTCACCGTGCCGTAGCGGTCTCCGCCGGTGCCGACGATGTCGAGCACCTCGGCGCGCACCGGAAGCGGCACCGCGGCTTCGAGGATCGCGTCACGGAAGCCGACGATCTCTTCGACGGTCTCTCCCTTTGCTCGCAGCGCGACGAGGAATCCGGCCAGCTGGGACGGCGTCGCTTCTCCGGCCATGACGCGCTGCATGGCCCACGTCGACTCCGACACGCTGAGGTCGCGGCCCTGCAGGAGCGAGGTGAGCAGATCGGGCCAGGTGAAGCGTTCCGCCATGCCATGATCCTTCCACACGCGTACCGTCGCGCCGCCCCGCGGGCGGCCGCCCGGGAACCCGTTCCGCACCGGGGATTCCTTGCTGATTCTTAGGCTTCCCTAAGTCTCGACGATGGAATATCTCCAGCTGGAGGTGGGAATATCGCCCTCTCGGATCGCGCATAATGGGATGGTGACGACACCAGCGACGTATTCCCAGGCCGTGCGCGCCGTGAAGCGACCAGATCCGGTCGCTGTCGGCACGATCGTGTGGCTGGGCAGCGAAGTCATGTTCTTCGCCGGCCTGTTCGCGATCTACTTCACTCTGCGCAGCACGTCCGCGCCACTGTGGGCCGAAGAGACGCAGCTGCTCAACGTGCCCTTCGCGACCGTCAACACGATCATCCTCGTGCTGTCCTCGGTCACGTGCCAGATGGGCGTCTTCGCCGCCGAGCGCTACCAGCCCTACACGGTCAAGAAGAACAGCTTCTGGCAGCGCTGGGGAATGGTCGAGTGGTTCTACCTCACCTTCATCCTCGGCGCGGTCTTCGTGTCCGGTCAGGTGTGGGAGTACGCGACCCTGGTGGCCGAGGGCATGCCGATCAGCGCGAACCCCTACGCCTCGGCCTTCTACCTGACCACTGGATTCCACGCCCTGCACGTGACGGGTGGCCTCATCGCCTTCCTGCTCGTCATCGGCCGCGCGTACGCCGTGAAGAACTTCGGTCGCAAAGAGATGACCACCTCGATCGTCGTGTCCTACTACTGGCACTTCGTCGATGTCGTCTGGATCGCGCTGTTCTTCGTCATCTACTTCCTGAAGTAAGAGAGCTGCACCTCACATGGCACGAGAGAAGAAGCCGCGTCGCTCGAACGGACGCCGCAGTCCCCTGGCCGCCGCCGCACTGATCGGCATCGGCCTGCTCCTCACCGGCGGCATCTATGCCGGTGCGTCGGCCGCCATGGCCGCGACCGACACGCCCACGAGCGCATCCAACTCCGCCAGCTCGGTCGAAGAGGGCAAAAAGCTCTTCCAGGCCAACTGCGCCACGTGCCACGGTCTCGACCTCCAGGGCAGCGAGCAGGGCCCGTCGCTCTTCGGTGTCGGCGAGCTCTCGGTCCACTTCCAGGTCTCGACCGGACGCATGCCGCTGCAGGCCCAGGGCCCGCAGGCCCCGCAGAAGCCGGTGCAGTTCACGGACGAGCAGATCAACGCGATCGCCGCCTACGTGCAGTCGTCGGCCCCCGGGCCGGCCTACCCGTCGGCCGAGACCCTCGACGGAGAGGGCGACCTCTCCCACGGTGCCGAGCTGTTCCGCATCAACTGCGCGATGTGCCACAACGTGGCCGGCGCCGGCGGTGCACTCACCGAGGGCAAGTGGGCCCCCGGCCTGCACACGGTCACGCCGCTCAACATGTACGCGGCGATGGTCACCGGCCCCCAGAACATGCCGGTGTTCAACGACCTCAACCTCACCCCCGAAGACAAGCGCGACGTCATCTCGTACCTGATGTTCCTTCAGAAGTCCGAGTCCCCCGGCGGCTACGCACTCGGATCGCTCGGTCCGGTCTCGGAGGGCCTGTTCATCTGGATCTTCGGCATCGGAGCGCTCATCGCGCTCACCGTGTGGATCACGGCGAAGTCCAACTGATCGTCGTCATCGACATTACGTAACGTACGAGGAGCACCATGGCACACGAGGAAGACGCACTCGAGCACGAGAGGGCTTCATGGAAGCCCGGCTCCGGGCTCGCCGTCGCGGTTCCCGACCCCGTGCAGAACCCCGGTCTCCCGGGGCACCGCCAGCGCATGACGGACCAGGACCCGCAGGCGATGAAGCGTGCGGTCCGCACGGTCTACACGCTGTTCTACTTCTCGGTCGCGGCGAGCATCTGGGCGAGCATCGCTTACATGATCTTCCCGATCGAATCGGGCGCGCTGATCGACATCCGCTACAACAACCTCTTCATCGGTCTGGGTATCGCCTTCGCGCTGCTCGCGATCGGAATCGGCGCCATCCACTGGTCCAAGTCCGTGATGTCCGACAAGGAGTACATCGAGGACCGTCACGCCACCCGTGGGCGCGACGTCACCCGTGAGGGTGCGATCAACGTGTTCGCCGAGGCGAACGAGGAGTCCGGCTTCGGTCGTCGCGAGATCATCCGCAACTCGATGTTCGCCGCGCTGGTGGCCTCGGTCATCCCCGGCATCACCCTGTTCCGCGGCCTCGCGCCCCAGGACCAGGACCCGGTCGCGCTCCTCAGCCACACCATGTGGGAGGGCGGCATGCGCCTCGCGCACGATCCCTCGGGTCGTCCGATCCGCGCCGCCGACGTCACGCTCGGCTCGGCCTTCCACGTGATCCCCGAAGAGCTCGCCGGCCTCGGCCACGACGAGGGGTACCTGGAGGAGAAGGCGAAGGCGATCGTGCTGCTCATGCGCCTGCAGCCGGAGCAGCTGAACCCCGAGACCAACCGCATGGACTGGACGTACGACGGCATCGTCGCGTACTCCAAGGTCTGCACGCACGTCGGCTGCCCCGTCGCCCTGTACGAGCAGCAGACCCACCACCTCCTGTGCCCCTGCCACCAGTCGCAGTTCGACGTCGCCAACGGAGCGGCCGTCATCTTCGGCCCGGCCGCCCGTCCCCTGCCGCAGCTCCCGATCACCGTCGACGCCGAGGGCTACCTCGTCGCGCAGAGTGACTTCGAAGAGCCCGTCGGCCCCAGCTTCTGGGAGCGCTCATGAGCACCGCCACCCATCCCACGGAGAACGTGACCACCGAGCCGGCGGTCTACTCGGGTCCTCCCCAGACCGGCCGTGACAGCAGCAAGCCCCTCGGCGGCAAGTTCGTCGGCGCCGCGGCGAACTACCTCGACGAGCGCACGAGCATCTCGGGCATCGTCAAGGAGCTCGGTCGCAAGATCTTCCCCGACCACTGGTCGTTCATGCTCGGTGAGATCGCCCTGTGGAGCTTCGTCGTCGTGCTCCTCTCGGGCACGTTCCTGACCTTCTTCTTCCAGGCCTCGATGGTCGAGACGCACTACAACGGCGCCTACGAGCCCATGCGCGGAATCGCGATGTCGGCGGCCATGGAGTCCGCCCTGCACATCTCGTTCGACCTGCGCGGTGGCCTGCTGGTCCGCCAGATCCACCACTGGGCTGCGCTGGTCTTCGTCGCCGGTATCGGCGTGCACATGCTCCGCGTGTTCTTCACGGGCGCGTTCCGCAAGCCGCGTGAGCTGAACTGGGTCGTCGGCTTCATCCTCTTCATCCTCGCGATGGCCGAGGGCTTCACCGGCTACTCCCTCCCCGACGACCTGCTCTCGGGCAACGGTCTGCGCATCATCGACGGCATGATCAAGGGCCTGCCGATCATCGGCACCTGGACCTCGTTCCTGCTGTTCGGCGGCGAGTTCCCGGGGACGGCGATCGTCGGCCGCCTGTACACGCTGCACATCCTCTTGCTGCCGGCGATCCTCGTCGCGCTCCTGGCCGTGCACCTCATGCTGATGATCATCAACAAGCACACGCAGTTCGCCGGGCCCGCCCGGACGAACAGCAACGTCGTGGGCTACCCGATGCTCCCGGTCTACGCCTCCAAGATGGGTGGCTTCTTCTTCATCACGTTCGGTGTGATCGTCCTGATCGCCGCTCTCGTGACGATCAACCCCATCTGGAACTACGGTCCGTACGACCCGTCGCCCGTGTCCGCCGGTACCCAGCCCGACTGGTACATCGGCTTCGCGGACGGCATGCTGCGCCTGATCCCGCCGCACCTCGAGTTCGTGCTCTGGGGACACACCTGGTCGTGGAACATCATCATCCCGGTCGCCGTCCTGGGTCTGTTCATCGTCATCGTGCTGATCTACCCGTTCATCGAGGCGTGGATCACCGGTGACAAGCGCGAGCACCACATCGCCCAGCGTCCCCGCAACGCCGCGACCCGTACCGCCATCGGCGCCGCCGGTGTCACGTTCTACGCGGTTATGTGGGCAGCGGCCTCGTCCGACATCATGGCGACGCACTTCCACCTCACGATGGAAGGCGTCATCCACGCCCTGCAGGCCCTGCTGATCCTCGGCCCGATCGTCGCCTACTTCGTCACGAAGCGCATCTGCATCGCGCTGCAGAAGAAGGATCGCGAGATCGCTCTGCACGGCTACGAGTCCGGTCGTATCGTCCGTCTCCCCGGCGGCGAGTACATCGAGGTGCACCAGCCCGTCGACGAGTACGAGCGGTGGAAGCTGGTCGACAACGAGACCTACGAACCGCTCGTCGTCCGTCCGAACGACAAGGGCCAGATCCCCTGGCACCAGAACTTCCGCGCCTCGATCTCGCGGTGGTTCTTCGAGGACCGGCTGACTCCGGTCACTCAGGCCGAGATCGACGCTGCGGTCGCGCACCAGCACCACGAGCTCGACCACATCGACCACGAGGAGACCGACGAGATCGCCGGCGCCAACGCCCGTGCCGATGCCGAGGGTCGCCCCCACATGGCGATCGGCGAGCGGACCGAGGTCGAGTTCCCTGCCCCCAAGGGTCTCGGCGGCAAGAAGGACTCTGAAGACAAGGGCGAGTGAGCCCAGACGAAACCCCGGTGCTGCGGCACCGGGGTTTCGTCGTTCCCGGCACGGCGTCGGCGCACTCGGCTCCAGAGCTCCCCCTCCCCCGCACTCCCCTCGAGATGGCAGGATGCCGTCTCTCGATGGCATCCGGCTCCCTCTCTTCCGCCGGACGGAGCGCGCTAGCGTCGTCACATGACCGACGCCGCGCTGTACTTCTCGACCCGCCTCGCGCACGAGACCGATCCGTCCGACGTATACGCCGCACAGAGGGCGCAGGATCGGTTCGTGCTCGTCGATGTCCGTGGCCAGGACGCCTGGGACCAGGGGCGCATCACGGGCGCCGTGCACATGCCCTATCGGGAGATCACGGAACGCGCGCCGACGGAGATCCCTTACGACATGCCCGTCGTCGTCTATTGCTGGAGCCCGGGGTGCAACGCCGGCCAGAAGGGCGCTCTCGCCTTCGCCCAGTTGGGCTACAACGTCCGGGAGATGATCGGCGGGTACGAATACTGGGTGCGCGAAGGCCAGCCCTCCGAGAACGACGAAGGACCGTGCGAGCGCGTCTTCGATCCGACGGTGATGGTCGTGCGTCGCTGAGCCGACGCGGAGGCGGGAAGCCCCTGGCCTAGGATTCCGACATGCTCCACCCTCCCCTCGCACCGTTCGCCACAGGATTCCTCGAGCGTCCGGACGGCGCTCGCCTGTTCTGGGAGACGTCCGGCAATCCCCACGGCCGACCTGCTCTGTACGTGCACGGGGGTCCGGGCGGCGGTCTGGGCCGCGGCGGGTACAGACGGCGTTTCGACCCCGATCTGTACTTCCTCGTGGGTCTCGACCAGCGTGGGTGCGGGAAGAGCACCCCGTGGGCGTGCGACGACCTCGCGACCCTCGAGACGCAGACCATGGACGACCTGATTGCGGACCTCGAGGCGCTGCGCGGCCATCTCGACATCGAGCGGTGGCTGCTGCACGGAGTCTCGTGGGGGTCGACCCTCGCACTGGCCTATGCACTCGAGCACCCCGATCGCGTCACCGCCATCGTGAACTTCGCCGTCACCAGCGGGAGCCGCGCCGAGATCGACTGGATCACCGATGGGATCGCGCGGGTGTTCCCCGAGGCGCACGAACGTCTCCGTGAGCCGCTGGAGCCCGATGAACGCACGGTCGACGGCTATGCGCGACTCCTGCGCTCTCCCGATCGCGCCGTACGTCAGGATGCCGCGGAGCGGTGGGATACCTGGGAGGCCACGCACATCTCACTGGGACCGCAGGCCGGTCCGGGCCCGCTGCACGAAGACGCACGGGAGCAGCGCAATTTCGCCACCCTGGTGACGCACTATTGGGCCCACGACTGCTTCCTGCCCGCGGAGAAGGCCGTCCTCGCCCGGGCCTCGGAGCTCAGCGGCATCCCCGGCGTCCTGATCCACGGCCGGCGTGACATCAGCGGCCCGGCATTCACCGCGTGGCAGCTGCATCGGTCCTGGCCCGGCAGCGTGCTGCACATCGTCGAAGAAGACGGCCACGGAGGGTCGCGCAGCGTGGAGATCGCCGCGGAGGCCATCGACGTGTTCGGGCGGTCATAACCCGCCCGGTGGGCGCCCCCGGCCGCCCCGTCGATATCAGGCCGTTTCGACGTCCTCGGTGAACCAGCGAGCCGCCGAGCCCAGGAAGATCGGATCGGAGGGTACCGCGTCGTCATCCACCACGTCGCACACGACCGCCGTCACGTTGTCGCGGGTCCCTGCCTCCAGGGCGAGAGCCACCGCCGACGCCGCCGCCGCGTGCGGGCCGTCCGCCGCGGCGATGAGCCGCGCGACATCCGCCTCCGGGACGTAGTCGGTGAGGCCGTCGCTGCACAGCAGCCAGCGGTCGCCCGGCTGCGGTGCGTGGGTGGCGACCGAGACCACGTCCCCCTCCGAACCGGCGAGGGACGCCGTGATGATGTTCCGACGCGGGTGCGCGGCCGCAGCCTCGGGCGAGATGATGCCGTGGTCGACGAGTGCCTGGACGTACGAGTCGTCGCGCGTCTGGCGGGAGAACTCGCCATCACGCAGAAGATAAGCGCGGGAGTCGCCCGTGTGAGCCAGCAGAAGTTCTGCACCGGCACCGAGGAAGACACCCGTGAAAGTCGTGGCCATCCCCTCCAGGGCCGGGTCGCGCTCGACGTGCGCTCGGATGTCCCAATTGGCCTCACGGATGCGGACGAGCAGGCCGTCGGCATCCAGATCCGATCCCCGCGTGGCGACCAGACGGTGCACGAGCGCTGCCGACGCAAGATCGCCGGAGGGGCCGCCGCCGACGCCGTCCGCGACCGCCGCACCCCAGGACGCCGCAAAAGCGGCGTCCTGGTTGGTAGGACGATGCGCGCCAGCGTCGGAGACGGCGGCCGCGTTCAACCGAAGGGGCACGGGATCAGCGCGCGAAATACCCGCGGTAGTACTCGTAGACCCAACCGACGATCGCGATCGCGAAGATGACGAAGGCGACGGGCACGAGCCAGCTTCCAACCGCCAGGCCGATCACCGCGATGGCCGCGGAACCGGCGAGGACGATGGGCCACCACGACCACGGGCTGAACTCACCCATCTCGGGGTCGCCGTCGTCGATGTCGGCCGTCAGCGAGTCCTCGGGCAGCTCACCGCGCTGTGCCTTGAGCACACGGCCGATGTAGAAGCCGATCATCGCACTCATCAGGCCCATGAAGACCAGAGCGACCGTTCCGACCCACTCCAGCTCGCCGTGGCTGATGATGTTCCACACCACGTAGACCGCGGCGATGAACAGCGAGAAGGCGGTGAGAATCCACCAGAGGTTGACGTTGGTACGCATCGGTTACTTGACCTCTCCGGCAGCAGCGTCGACCACGGGCGCGTCGGGCGCATCCTTGGCCGGTCCCACACCGACCGGCACGCCGGCCTCGGGGTGGTTCAGGTCGAAGGCAGGACGCTCGCTGCGGATACGCGGGATAGACGTGAAGTTGTGACGCGGCGGCGGGCACGACGTGGCCCACTCGAGCGACGCGCCGTACCCCCACGGGTCGTCGACGGTCACACGAGGTGCCTTGCGAGCCGTGATCCAGACGTTCAGCAGGAACGGGATCATCGAGGCGCCGAGGATCATCGATCCCACGGTCGAGAGCTGGTTGCCCCAGGTGAAGCCGTCGGCCGCGGCGTAGTCGGCGTAGCGGCGCACCATGCCGTCCACGCCCAGCCAGTGCTGGATGAGGAAGGTCATGTGGAATCCGACGAACAGCATCCAGAAGTGCACCATACCGAGACGCTCGTTGAGCATCTTGCCGGTCCACTTCGGCCACCAGAAGTAGAAGCCCGCGAACATCGCGAACACGACGGTGCCGAAGACCACGTAGTGGAAGTGCGCCACGACGAAGTACGAGTCGGACAGGTGGAAGTCCAGCGGCGGCGACGCGAGGATGACGCCGGTGAGGCCACCGAACACGAAGGACACCAGGAAGCCGAGCGCGAAGACCATGGGGGTCTCGAACGTGACCGAGCCTCGCCAGAGCGTTCCGATCCAGTTGAAGATCTTCACGCCGGTCGGAACCGCGATGAGCATCGTCATCAGGGCGAAGAACGGCAGGAGGACTCCGCCCGTGACGTACATGTGGTGTGCCCACACCGCGACGGAGAGCGCCGCGATGGCGATCGTCGCGTAGACGAGGGTCTTGTATCCGAAGATCGGCTTACGGCTGAACACCGGGAAGATCTCGGAGACGATGCCGAAGAACGGCAGCGCGATGATGTACACCTCGGGGTGACCGAAGAACCAGAACAGGTGCTGCCACAGCAGCACGCCACCGTTCTCGGGGTTGTAGATCTGAGCGCCGAGCACGCGGTCGGCGGCGGCGGCGAAGATCGCGGCGGCCAGGACCGGGAAGGCCAGCAGGATCAGGATGCTCGTGATGAGCGTGTTCCACGAGAAGATCGGCATCCGCCACATGGTCATGCCGGGCGCCCGCATCGTGAGAACAGTCGTGATGAAGTTCACGGCACCGAGGATCGTTCCGAAACCGCTGATGCCCAGGCCGAGCATCCAGAGGTTGCCTCCGACGCCGGGCGAGAAGCTCGCGTTGGCCAGCGGCTGATACGCGAACCATCCGAAGCCGGCGGCACCCTGCGGGGTGAGGAACCCGGACACGGCGATCGTCGAGCCGAAGAGGAACAGCCAGAAGGCGAACGCGTTCAGACGCGGGAACGCCACATCGGGAGCACCGATCTGCAGCGGCAGCAGCGCGTTGGCGAAACCGGCGAAGAGCGGCGTCGCGAACATGAGCAGCATGATCGTGCCGTGCATCGTGAACAGCTGGTTGTACTGCTCTTTGGTCGGGATGATCTGCATCCCGGGCTCGAACAGCTCGGCGCGGATGATGAGCGCCATCACACCGCCGAGCATGAAGAACAGCACCGAGGCGATGAGGTACATGTACCCGATCGTCTTGTGGTCGGTGGAGGTGATCCACTTGACGACCAGGTTGCCCTTCTGCTCCACACGGGTGCTGCTGAGGAGAGCGGCTTGACGCGGCGGGAGGGTCGTCGGGCGCGATGCGCCCTTCTCCTGGAGCGGAAGCGTCGTGGCCATGATCACTCGTTCCCTTCGGTGCCGGCCGTGCTGAGGTTCTGCAGGCGGGACAGATCACTGATGTCGCCGACGTCGCCGGCCGAGCGCAGGGAGTCGAGGTAGGCCTCGTACTCGCCCTCGCTGACGACCTTCACGTTGAACAGCATGGCGGAGTGGTATTCACCGCACAGCTCGGCGCACTTGCCCTCGTAGGTGCCCTCACGGGTCGGGGTGAACGACCAGTAGTTCTCCTTGCCGAGGTACATGTCCTTCTTGTAGAGGAAGTCGATGATCCAGAACGAGTGGATCACGTCGCGCGAACGCAGCTCGATCTGGACGGTCTTGTTGACCGGCAGGTACAGCGTCGGCACGTCCTGGAGGTCGTACCCGTCGCCGGTTGCCTTGGCCTGGACGCCCATGGAGTACACCGCGTCCGAGTTGTCTTCGCGCTCACCGTTGTACTGGAAGTCCCAGGCCCACTGCTTGCCGTACGCAGTGATCGAGACGTCGGGGTTCTCATACTGCGTCTCGAGCGTGTTCTGGTCACGGGCGGTGAAGGCGAAGAAGCCCACCACGAGGATCAGCGGCACAACCGTGTAGAAGATCTCGACCGGCATGTTGTAGCGCAGCTGCACCGGCAGGCCCGACTGGCCCTTGCGACGCCGGTAGGCGATGACCGCCCACAGCATGAGGCCCCACGTGAGGACACCCACCGCGAGCAGGACGATCCACGAGTTGACCCACAGGCCGGCGACCATGTCGGTGTGGTTCGTCGCGGGTGTTCCGTCGTCGACGAATCCCGGGAGGAATCCGTGGAGCTGCGACGTGGTGCAGCCGGAGAGGAGGGCGACGGACGCGATCCCGACGGGGACAGCTGCCCAGCGAAGGCGACGTTTGGAGGGCACAGTGCACCTTTCCGGGTCGTGGATGTTGCTCTCGACAGTCTAGAGCAAGCTCTTACGGTTCTCTGGCCATTCGTCCAGCACCGAAGCATCGAAAACCCCCGGATTCCGCGGTGTGATCCGTGGTTTCCGGGGGTCGTCGAATCGGCGCCGAAGCGTCGTGGCCGGCGTCAGTGGAAGCTGTCGCCGCAGGCGCAGGAGCCCTGCGCGTTGGGGTTGTCGATCGTGAAGCCCTGCTCCGAGATCGTGTCCTTGAAGTCGATGTGCGCACCGTCGAGGTACGGAACGCTCATGTCGTCGATGATGACCTCGACGCCGTCGAAATCGACGACCTTGTCGCCGTCGAGATAGCGCTCGTCGAAGTAGAGCTGGTAGATGAGTCCGGAGCATCCGCCCGGCTGCACGGCGACGCGCAGACGGAGGTCGTCGCGTCCCTCCTGCGAGAGCAGGCTCTTCACCTTGTCGGCGGCGGCGTCGGTGAGGGCGACTCCGTGCTCGCGGGTGACGGCGTCGGACGACAGTGTCGTGTCGGTCATGGCGTGGCCCTTCGGGTCGTTCGGTCGCGGGGACGAGTCGATTCTACGCCCGCCTCGCCCCCGCGGCTCGATCAGACGGTGCGGCGGTTCAGACGCTCCAGCAGCAGCGCCTCCGAGACCAGCGCGTTGCCGAAGGTCTCGAGGTGCAGGGACTCGTTCGGGCTGTGGGCCCGGGCGTGCGGATCCTCGACACCCGTGACGAGGATCTGCGCACCGGGGAACTCCCGGACGAGGTCGGCGATGAACGGGATCGATCCCCCGACGCCGACGTCGACGGCATCCACGCCATACCCCTCGGCGAAGGCCTCGCGCGCATCCTCGACGGCCCATCCCCCGGTGTCCACCAGGAACGCGTCGCCGCAGTCGACGTCGGTGAACTCCAGCAGCGCACCGAACGGCGCGTGGGCGCGCAGGTGCGTCTCCAGCGCGGCGAAGGCCTCCTGCGCCGACTGGCCGGGAGCCACACGGGCACTGAGGACGACGCGGGTCTGCGGAGCCAGGGTGTTCGATGCGGACTCGACGGGGGTGGCATCCCACCCCGTGATCGTGATCGACGGCTTGTTCCACAGGCGGCTGAGGATGCTGTCGCGTCCGATGGGCGACACGCCGTCGAGCAGGCCGGACTCGGCGCGCAGGGTCTCCTCGTCGTACGGCGGCGTGTCGGCGTCGCGCACGGCCAGACCTTCGACGGCGACCGCGCCGTCGTCGTCCCACAGCGTCGACAGGAGCTTCACCGTGGCGAGCATGGCATCCGGAACCGCGCCGCCCATCATTCCCGAGTGCGAGGCGTGGGCGAGGGTGCGGACCGTGAGGGTGAAACGCGCGTTGCCGCGCAGCGACACCGTCAGCCCGGGCGTGCGCTCGTCCCAGTTGCCGGAGTCGGCCACGACGATGACATCGGAACGGAGCACGTCGGCGTGGTCGACGAGGAACTGCGCGAACGAGCGGGAACCGTACTCCTCTTCGCCCTCGATGAACACGGCGATGCCGAGGTCGAGGTCGTCGCCGAGCGTCTCGACCAGGGCACGGATCGCCCCCACATGGACCATGACGCCCGCCTTGTCGTCCGCGGCCCCGCGCCCGTACAGCCGGCCGTCCCGGACGGTGGGCTCGAACGGCGGCGACTCCCACAGGGCCTCGTCACCGGGCGGCTGCACGTCGTGGTGGGCGTACAGCAGCACGGTCGGACGGCCGTTGCGGGCCGGACGGGATGCCAGGACGGCGGGCTGGCCGAGTTCGTCCGTGCCGGGGATCGCGGCGCGCGCGACCTCGACGCGCTCGAACACGCCCGTTCCGCGCATCAGATCGGCGACGGCGTCGGCGCTGCGCTGCACTTCGGCCTGGTCGAAAGCGGGCCAGGCGACGGACGGGATGCGCACGAGGGCGCCGAGATCGGCGAGGGCGGAGGGGATGCCGGCGGACGCGGTGGCGCGGACGGCATCCCGCCGGGACAGGTCGAGGGTCATGCGGGTAATCTTAAGTCTCCGATCCAGTGAGCTCTCGAGGTTATCCGTGGCCAAGTCCCCTGCACCCGTCCCCAACGACACGCCCGTCGAGGCGGAGTCCACCGCTGCGGGGAAGGGGCGCGCGACGCCGTCTCGGGCCGAGCAGGAGGCCGCCCGCAAGCGTCCCCTGGTCCCCGACACCAAAGAAGCGAAGGCTCGCGCGCGCGCCGAGCTCGCCGCCCAGCGCGAGAAGGCCCGCATCGGCATGGCCGCCGGCGACGAGCGCTACCTGCCCGTGCGCGACAAGGGAGACCAGCGCCGGTTCGCCCGTGACTTCGTCGACGCCGGCTGGCACCTCGGCGAGGGCGTGATGCCGTTCATGATCCTCGTCATCGTGCTCACGCTCGTGCCCAATGGCTTCTTCCAGTACTGGTCGTTCGTGGCGCTGTGGATCTTCATCCTCTTCGTCATCGGCGACATGATCATCACCTCGATCCGCGTCAAGCGCGCCGTGAAGGCGAAGTTCGGTGAGGGGCGGGTCGAGAAGGGCCTCGGCTGGTACGCGTCGATGCGCACCGTGCAGATGCGCTTCATGCGACTGCCCAAGGCGCAGGTCAAGCGCGGCCAGTACCCCGCCTGATCCGATCCCTGTCGGCGGCGGCGTGTCCTTCGGGACGCGCCGCCGTTCTCATGCGCCGGGGCGCAGACCTCGGTTGATCTGGCGCGCCCACAACGGGCCGCGGTAGAGGAACGCCGTGTAGCCCTGGACGAGAGTCGCCCCGTGCGCGAGACGTTCCCGCACGTCGTCCGCGGTCTCCACTCCCCCGGCCGAGATCACGACGAACTCCTCGGGCACGGCGGCGCGCACGAGGTCGAGGACCTCCAGCGCCCGTTCTTTCAACGGCGCCCCCGACAGCCCGCCTGCTCCGGCGGCCTCGACGGTGGACGCGGCGGTGCGAAGCCCCTCGCGGCCGATCGTGGTGTTCGTGGCGATGAGGCCGGAAAGCCCCACGTCGACGGCGAGCCGCGCGATGTCCGCCACCTCGTCGTCGGAGAGGTCGGGCGCGATCTTGACCAGCAACGGCGTCGTCCCGGCAGCCTCGAGCACCGCAGAGAGCAACGGACGCAGCGTCTCGACGGCCTGCAATCCCCGCAGACCGGGGGTGTTGGGCGAGGAGACGTTGACGACGAGATAATCCGCGAGCGGTGCCAGCAGACGGGCGCTGCGGACGTAGTCGGTCGTGGCATCCTCGACGGCCACCGCCCGGCTCTTGCCGATGTTCACGCCCACGACGGGGCGGCGACGCGAACGCCGCAGTGCCTGCAGTCGACGGGCGGCGACAGCGGCGCCGTCGTTGTTGAAGCCCATGCGGTTGATCACCGCACGATCGGCGATGAGACGGAACAGGCGCGGCTTCGGGTTGCCCGGCTGCGGCAGTGCCGTGACCGTCCCCACCTCGACGTGCCCGAACCCCAGGGCACCCAGGCCTCGCACCATGGTGACGTTCTTGTCGAAGCCCGCGGCGACGCCGAAGGGCGAATCGAACGTCAGCCCCAGGGCGCGCACCCGCGACGACGGCGCGGGGGCGGTGAGCCGACGGACCGCGGATGCCACGGGCACGACGCCCGCGACGCGGATCACCGCGGCACCCAGGTGATGGGCGAACTCAGGATCGAGGCGGCTCAGAACCGAGCGGAAGAGAAGGGGATACATCCCCGTCAGGCTACTGGACGTCGTCGACCGGCTCCGGCGCGGCGGTCGCCCGCGCGGCGTGGTCAGCGCGCAACTGGGCGATCGCGGCATCGAAGTCGTCGAGCGATTCGAAGGCCTGGTAGACGCTCGCGAACCGCAAGTAGGCGACTTCGTCGAGTTCCCGGAGAGGACCGAGGATCGACAACCCGATCTCATTCGCCTCGATCTGCGAGGACCCGGTCTGGCGGATCGCCTCTTCGACCTGCTGCGCGAGCATCGCGAGATCGGCATCCGTCACCGGTCGGCCCTGACATGCCTTCCGTACACCCGACATCACCTTTTCGCGGCTGAACGGCTCGACCACACCCGAGCGCTTGATGACGTTGAGGCTCGCCGTCTCGACCGTCGAGAAACGCCCGCCGCACTTCGGACACTGCCGACGGCGACGGATGCTGAGCCCGTCGTCGCTCGTGCGGGAGTCGATGACGCGGGAGTCCGGGTTGCGGCAGAACGGGCAGTGCATGAGGGACCCCGATCAGTCGGTGAAGCGCGCCGCGACGGCCTCGCCGTGCGCGGGCAGCGCCTCGGCCTGGGCGAGGGTGACGATGGCCTCGTGCACCGCCGACAGCGCGGCCCGGTCGTACTCGACGACCTGTTGGGGCCGCAGGAACGTCGCCGCCGACAGCCCGGCCCCGTAACGGGCTTGGCCCCCGGTGGGCAGGACGTGGTTGCTGCCGGCGAGATAGTCGCCGAGGCTCACCGGCGTGTAGGGACCGACGAACACCGCGCCGGCGTTGACGTAGTCCTCCGGCCGGGGATCGGACAGGTGCAGTTCGAGGTGCTCCGGTGCGTAGGCGTTGCTGAACGCCGTCGCCTGCGCGACGTCGTCGACGAGGACGATCGCGGACTGCGGTCCGTCGAATGCCGCGCGGACGCGCTCGGAGTGCCGCGTGGAGGTCACACGGGGTTCGAGCGCCGCGCGCACGGCATCCGCCAGGTCCGGGGCGTCGGTCACGAGGACGGCCGAGGCCTGCTCATCGTGCTCGGCTTGACTGACGAGGTCGGCCGCGACCAGAACCGCATCGGCGGTGGCATCGGCGACGATGAGGATCTCGGTGGCTCCGGCCTCGGAGTCGGTGCCCACGCGGCCGGCCACGGCGCGCTTCGCGGAGGCGACGAAGTTGTTGCCCGGACCGGTCACGACGTCGACCGGGTCCAGGCCGAGCGAGGAGACGCCGTACGCGAACGCGCCGATCGCTCCCGCACCGCCCATGGCATAGACCTCGGTGACGCCGAGCAGCCGCGCGGCGGCCAGGATCACCGGGTGCACGCGCCCGCCGAACTCGGCCTGCGGCGGTGAGGCGAGCGCGACCTCGCGGACTCCCGCGACCTGGGCGGGGACGACATTCATCACGACGCTCGAGGGGTACACGGCCTTGCCGCCGGGGACGTAGAGGCCGACCCGGCGGACCGGCTGCCACCGCTGCGTGACGCGCGCTCCCGGGCCCAGCTCGGTGACGGAGGGAGCGGGGACTTGCGCGGCTGACGCCGTCCGGACACGGCGGATGGCCTCGTCGAGCGCGGCCCGGATACCGGGTTCGAGGCCCGCGAGAGCCTCGTCGAGGTGCGCCGTGGGGACGGCGATCGCGTGGTCGCTGACGCGGTCGAATGTCGCTGCCTGCTCGCGCAACGCTTCCTCACCCCGCTGAGCAACGTCGTCGACGATGCGGGCCGCGGTCGCGAGCGCTTCGTCGCGGGCGGCATCGGCGCGGGGAACGGCGGCGAGGAACTCGGCGGGCGAGAGCACGCGGCCGCGCAGATCGATGGTGCGGAGCATTCCTCCAGGCTACCGGTCGAGGGGGAACCGCCCGCCCGCCGTCGGGCGCTTCCCCCTCACTGCTCAGCCGCGCGTCACGCCCGTCACATCGTGCAGATACCCGATGCGACCGTCGTCGTGCCGGATGACGAAGGTCTCGCCGCGGTCCTCGATCACGAGCGCCCACGCGGTGGGGCCGATGCGGAAGATCGGGAGGCCGTAATCGTCGACGATTTCGCGCTCATCGGGCGAGAGCGCCCAGAACGCCTGCGGATGCGGATGCCGCAGGGCGCTCTCGTGTTCGGCGGTGCGCTCCTCGTGGACCGGAGCGGCGCCCGCGGAGATCACGTCGGTGTCGTGGGTGTCGTCATGGGTGGGCAGCACCGAGGTCGCCGGCGCGGACTCGGCGGTGTGCGGGAACTCCGTCGACCCGGTGTAGCTGCCGGGGGCGGGAGCGCCGGACGTGTCGGGGTTCTCGGACTCGTCGGCGGCGGGAGCCGGCGCAGTGCGCACCGGCCGCGGACGCGGAGGACGCGGGACGACCGCGCGCACGGGGCGCGCGTTGCGGTGCGCGGGGGTCTCGGGCCGCCCCTGGAAGTCCTGCTCGAACGGCGGGATGACGGGGGCGAAGACCGTGAGGACGACGCCCGCCAGGGTGAAGACGGCGCCGACCCAGACGACCCACGTCCGCGTCCACAGGCCCGTCTCGATCGCCACCGAAACGGTGTCCCAGACCCACGACGTCCACACGAGCGCTGCGACCGAGAACGCCACCGAGGCGAACTGGTCGATGCCGAGCGATCCGACCCGGCGGATCCCCTGCGGGGAGAGGCGTCGGAGGACGAGGAGTCCGACAGCGAGGGTCGGAAGAGCGACCGTGGGGATCCACCACAACCCAGAGAGCCACACGTTGGAGCCGCCGCCGAGGACGCGGACGTTGGCGGGGAGGTTGTTGGTCGGGAAGAACGACACGAGGAACGTCACGGCCCACAGGCCGAGCAGCGCGACCTCGCGCACCGAGAACGGCCCGACGCCGTACTGCGGCGCATCGCCGGCCGGGACGCCGTGCGCGTCGGCGTCCGGCAGCTCGGTGTGCGTGGCACGGCGCGCGTTCACGTGCGAGCGCGCGCCGACCTGGGCCCGCGCCGTGACCTGATCGTCCGCGCCGGTGTCATCGACGTCGGCCCCGGCATTCGGGCCGTCCGGGCGATGGACGGCGGAGCCGTGCCCCGCAGCGTCTTCGGTGGCGGCGCCGGTCGCGCGCTCGTCACGCGGGGCGTCCGGGTGGTCGGAGGGCGCGTACCCTGCCGACTGCCGCAGGGAGTCGTCCTCCCCGGCCGCGCCCATGGGCTCGGCGTGCGGGTGGTCGTAGCGATCGGTCACGATGGTCCTTTCCCTCGGGCACCGGAGCGCCCGTCGTCAGTGTGAGAGTGGCCGCGCCGCCCCGGGAAGCCCGGCGTCGACAACGCGTCCCGCATCTCAGCCCAGGCAGTTGGGCCCGAGCAGTCCCTTGAGCTCGCCGAAGAGATCGGCTGTCACGCGCACCGGCATCGGTACCTCGAAGACCTTGGCGGTCCCACCTTTGTGCAGCTTGAGAGTCACCTCCGTGTCACCGGCGTGCCGCTGCAGCATCTGCGCGAGCTCCCCCACCAGCGTCTCGTTGGCCCGCTGCTCGGGTACGACGAGCGTCAGGCCGCTCATCGCGTCGAAGCCCTCGAGGTCGGGGGCGAAGGCCGACTGCGCGTGCAGGTTGAGCCCGTCGTCGCGGCGAGAGACGCGTCCGCGGACGACGAGGATCGCGTCGCCCTGGAGGACCGGGGCGAACTCGGCGTAGGTCTTGCCCATGAACATCACGGTCACCTCGCCGTTGAAGTCCTCGACGGTGACCATGCCGTACGGGTTGCCGCTCTGCTTCGCGACGCGGTGCTGCACGCTCGTGAGGAGCCCCGCGACCGTGACCTGGTCTCCGTCCTGGACGTCGTCGGAAGCCAGCAGATCGTGGATCGACGTGGACGCGTGTTTCGCGAGCGGAACCTCGAGTCCGGCGAGCGGATGGTCGGAGACGTAGAGACCGAGCATCTCGCGCTCGAACGCCAGTTTGTCCTTCTTCGTCCACTCGGGGCGCTCGGGTACCTTCACCACCTGCTGCGGCTCGTCCCACAACGAGTCGAAGTCGAAACCGACCTCACCGTTGGCCTCGCGGCGCTTGTCGAGCACCGCGCCCTCGCACGCGTCCTCGTGGATCTCCACGAGCGCGCGCCGCGTCGACCCCAGCGAGTCGAAGGCCCCGGCCTTGATGAGCGACTCGACCGTGCGCTTGTTCGCGACGTGCAGCGGGACCTTCGACAGGAAGTCGTGGAACGACGTGTACTTCGCCTCCTGGCGCGCCGCGACGATCCCGTCGACGACGTTGGTACCCACGTTGCGCACGGCACCGAGGCCGAAGCGGATGTCTTCGCCGACGGCGGCGAAGTAGCGGATCGACTCGTTGACGTCGGGAGGCAGCACCTTGATGCCCATGCGACGGCATTCGTTGAGGTACACCGCCATCTTGTCTTTCGAGTCGCCGACGCTCGTCAGGAGCGCCGCCATGTACTCGGCGGGATAGTGCGCCTTGAGGTAGGCGGTCCAGTACGACACGAGCCCGTACGCCGCGGTGTGCGCCTTGTTGAAGGCGTAGTCGGCGAAGGACTCCAGCACCTTCCAGAGCGTTTGCTGCGCGACCTCGCCGTAGCCGCGCTCGGTCATGCCTCCGAAGAAGATCTCTTTCTGCTTGTCGAGCTCGCTCTTCTTCTTCTTGCCCATCGCGCGACGCAGCAGGTCGGCCTGGCCGAGCGTGTACCCGGCGACGCGCTGCGCCACCGCCATCACCTGCTCCTGATACACGATCAGGCCGTAGGTGGTGTCGAGGATGTCTGCCAGCGGCTCTTCGAGCTCGGGGTGGATCGGCTCGATCTCTTGCTGCTTGTTCTTGCGCAGCGCGTAGTTGATGTGCGAGTTCACGCCCATGGGGCCCGGGCGGTAGAGCGCGAGGACGGCCGAGATGTCCTCGAAGTTGTCGGGGCGCATGAGCCGCAGCAGCGAGCGCATCGGCCCACCGTCGAGCTGGAACACCCCGAGGGTGTCACCGCGGGCGAGCAGCTCGTACGATGCCGCGTCGTCGAGCGCGAGGTCTTCCAGCACGAGCGGATGGCCGCGGTTGGCCTCGATGTTGTCGAGCGCGTCGTTGATGATCGTGAGGTTGCGCAACCCCAGGAAGTCCATCTTGATCAGGCCGAGCGACTCGCACGCGGGGTAGTCGAACTGCGTGACGATCTGGCCGTCCTGCTCGCGGCGCATGATCGGGATGATGTCGATCAACGGCTCGCTCGACATGATGACGCCGGCCGCGTGCACGCCCCACTGGCGCTTCAGGTTCTCGAGCCCGAGGGCGGTGTCGAAGACCGTCTTGGCCTCGGCATCCGTCTCGATGAGTGTGCGGAACTCGCTCGCCTCTTTGTAGCGGGGGTGCTCGGGGTTGAACATGCCGTCGAGCGGCATGTCCTTGCCCATGACCGCGGGGGGCATCGCCTTGGTCAGCTTGTCGCCCATGCTGAACGGGAAGCCGAGCACGCGCCCGGCGTCCTTGAGGGCCTGCTTGGCCTTGATCGTGCCGTACGTCACGATCTGCGCCACGCGCTCGTCGCCGTACTTCTCGGTGACGTACTGGATCACTTCGCCACGGCGACGGTCGTCGAAGTCGACGTCGAAGTCGGGCATCGAGACGCGGTCGGGGTTGAGGAAGCGCTCGAAGATCAGGCCGTGCTGGAGCGGGTCGAGGTCGGTGATCTTCATGGCGTACGCGACCATGGATCCGGCACCCGAACCGCGGCCCGGGCCGACCCGGATGCCGTGGTCTTTTGCCCAGTTGATGAAGTCGGCGACGACGAGGAAGTAGCCCGGGAACCCCATCTGCAGGATGACGCCGGTCTCGTACTCGGCCTGCTTCCGCACGGCATCCGGGATGCCGTCGGGGTAGCGGTCGCCGAGGCCCTTCTCGACCTCTTTGATCATCCAGCTGTCTTCGGTCTCGCCGTCGGGGACCGGGAAGCGCGGCATGTAGTTCGCCGACGTATTGAACTCCACATCGCAGCGCTCGGCGATGAGGAGGGTGTTGTCGCACGCCTCGGGGTTGTCGCGGAAGACCTGTCGCATCTCGGCGGCAGACTTGACGTAGTAGCCGTCGCCGTCGAACTTGAAGCGCTTGGGGTCGTCGAGCGTCGACCCGGACTGCACGCAGAGCAGCGCCGCGTGGCTCGTCGCGTCGTGCTGATGGGTGTAGTGCAGGTCGTTCGTGCCGAGGAGCGGGATGCCGAGATCCTTCGAGATCTTCAGCAGATCGCCCATGACGCGCCGTTCGATCGACAGACCGTGGTCCATGATCTCGGCGAAGTAGTTCTCTTTGCCGAAGATGTCCTGGAACTCGGCGGCCGCCGCGCGCGCCGCATCGTACTGCCCCAGCCGCAGGCGCGTCTGCACCTCGCCCGACGGGCACCCGGTGGTCGCGATGAGGCCCTTGCTGTAGGTCTGCAGGATCTCGCGGTCCATGCGCGGCTTGAAGTAGTAGCCCTCCATGCTCGCCCGGGACGACAGTCGGAAGAGGTTGTGCATGCCCTCGGTCGTCTCGGACAGCAGCGTCATGTGCGTGTACGCTCCCGAACCCGAGACGTCGTCGCTCTGCTGCTCGGGGGTGCCCCAACGCACGCGCGACTTGTCGGACCGATGGGTTCCGGGCGTGACGTAGGCCTCGATGCCGATGATCGGCTTGATCCCGGCGTCCTTCGCCGTCTTGTAGAACTCGTACGCGGCGAACGTGTTGCCGTGGTCGGTCACCGCGATCGCGGGCATGCCCAGCTTGACGGCCTCTTGGACCATCGGGCCGATGCGTGCGGCCCCGTCGAGCATCGAGTACTCGCTGTGCACGTGAAGGTGAACGAAGGAGTCTGCTGCCACTCGTCGAGTGTACGTTCCCCCTCCGACATCGGCCCGGGTTAGCGTGGGCGCGTGCCCACTCCCGACTTCGTCCTGGATCTGCGCCGCCACGTCGGCACCCGCCCCCTGCCGCTCGTCGGCGTGACCGCCGTGATCCTGCGCGGCGACGATCTGCTGCTCGGTCGCCGCAGCGACAACGGCCGCCTGACTCCGATCACCGGCATCGTGGACCCGGGCGAAGAACCCGCGGATGCCGCCGCGCGCGAGGCCGAGGAGGAGGCGGGGGTGCGCATCCGCGTCGACCGCCTCGCCTGGGTGCACCAGATCCCCCGTGTCACTTACGCCAACGGCGACCAGAGCGACTACCTCGACCTCACGTTCTCGTGCACGTGGGTCGAGGGCGAGCCCGAGCCGGTCGACGGCGAGATGACCGAGGTCGGATGGCATCCGGTCTCCACCCTCGAGGAGATCCTGGATGCCGATATGGCCGCGCGCGTGCGGGCAGCCCTCACCGCGGGACCGACGCGGTTCGAGGGAGGCCGCTGAGCCGACGCCCCGGGGGCGTCAGACGCCGTCGCGCAGGACGTCGAGCGCGTGCTGCAGGTCGGCCGGGTACGGCGACTCGAAGCTCGCCCACTCCCCCGTCGCCGGGTGCGCGAAGGCGAGCCGGTGCGCGTGCAGCCACTGCCGCGTGAGTCCGAGGCGCGCCGAAAGGGTGGGGTCCGCGCCGTAGAGCGGGTCGCCGGCGCACGGGTGCCGGTGCGCGGCCATGTGCACGCGGATCTGGTGCGTCCGGCCGGTCTCGAGGTGGATCTCCAGGAGCGACGCCCGGGGGAAGGCCTCGAGGGTCTCGTAGTGGGTCACCGAGTCCTTGCCGTCGGGCGTGACAGCGAACTTCCACGAGTGGTGCGGATGCCGCCCGATCGGCGCGTCGATCGTGCCGGCGAGCGGGTCGGGGTGTCCCTGCACGACCGCGTGGTAGATCTTGTCGACCGTGCGGTCCTTGAACGCCGCCTTGAGCACCGTGTAGGCCCGCTCGGTCTTGGCCACGACCATGAGACCGCTCGTGCCCACGTCGAGGCGGTGGACGACGCCGCGCCTTTCGGCCGCACCGCTGGTGGCGATGCGGAAGCCGGCGGCGGCGAGGGCCCCGAGGACGGTCGGCCCCTCCCACCCCACGGAGGGGTGGGCGGCGACGCCGGACGGCTTGTCGACCACGACGATGTCGTCGTCGTCCCACACGATGCCGAGATCGGGCACGGCCACCGGCACGATCTCGGGATCGCGCTTGGGCTCCCACTCGACGCTCAACCACGTGTCGGCACGCAGGCGATCCGAACGGCCGACGGTGCGCCCGTCGACGGTCACGCCGCCGGCGTCGGCGACGTCGGCGGCGAATGTCCGCGAGAAACCGAGCAGCTTGGCCAACGCCTGATCGACGCGCGCCCCGTCGAGCCCGTCGGGGACGGGGAGACTCCGGGAGTCCATGTCAGCGGGCACCCTGCTCGCCGGGGGCCTCGACCGTGCCCTCGGCCACAGGTTCGGTCGCGGACGCCTCACGCGAGGCGCGCGTCTCGCGCGTGCCGTCCAACCGCAGACCGAAGAGGACGAGGAGAGCCACCGAGATCATCATCGAGACGATGAAGATGTCGGCGACGTTGTAGATCGCGGGCATCATCCACGGCGTCGAGATGAAATCGACGACGTGGCCGACCGGGAAGCCGGGGGCGCGCAGAAGGCGATCGGTGAGGTTGCCGAGCACGCCGCCGAGGAGCAGCCCCAGGACGACGGCCCACAGACGCGAGCGCACCCGGGTGACGGCGAGGAACACGATGATGCCGGCGACGACCGCCAGCGCGATCGTGAAGATCCACGTGACACCCTCACCGAGCGAGAACGCCGCGCCCGGATTGCGCACGAGATAGAACTGCAGGGCCTCGCCGATCACGGGGACGACGCGCTCCGGCGGAAGGTTCTCGATGGCGACCGTCTTCGCCAACTGGTCGGCGGCCAGCACCATCGCCGCGAGAATCGCGACGAGGGCGCCGGCCGCCGCCGAACGCAGAGGAGATCGACTGCGCAAAGAGTCGGCCTACAGACCGATCGCCGAGACGGGCGTCGAGCCCGACGACGAACCGGCGGTGTCGAGGTCGCGGAGCTGACCCTCGATGTAGGAACGCAGCTGCGAGCGGTAGTCGCGCTCGAAGTTGCGCAGCTCGGTGATGCGGCCCTCGAGCGTGGTGCGCTCCTTCTCGAGACGGGCACGCTCTTCACGGCCCTGCTTCTCGGCCTCGGCCACGATCGACGCGGCCTGGGCCTGAGCCTCGGAGACGAGCTGGTCGCGCTGGGCCTTGCCCTCGGCGACGTGCTCGTCGTGCAGGCGCTGGGCCAGCTCGATGATGCCGGCGCTCTGCGCGGCGGGGGCGGCGTCGGACTCGACCGCGGCGGGCGCGGGGGCCGGAGCGGGCACCTCGGAGACGACGGGCTCTTCAGCCTTGGGCGCCTCGGCGGCGGGGGTCGCGGGGGCGGCCTCACCGCTCTCGAGGGCGGCGAGCTTGGCCTTCAGCTCCTCGTTCTCAGCGATCGTCTTGCGCCACTCGACGACGATCTCGTCGAGGAAGTCGTCGACCTCGTCGGGGTCGAAACCCTCCTTGAAGCGCACGTGCTGGAACTGCTTGGTGACGACGTCATCGGGGGTCAGTGCCATGGTGTTTCCTCTTTCGAGAGCTCTGAATGGGGTCTGGGGGGTGTCGAACCGGGGCACACCGCTTCGGAACAGCATAGCCGCCGCCCTTCTCCGGTGTCGAAGGGCGGCGGCTGTCGCTGGTGTCACAGCGCCGCGAGCGACCGTGTGACGCTGAGGAGCAGGAAGCAGGCGAACATCGTGATCGCGAAAGCGAAGTCGATGGCGATGCCACCGATCCGCAGAGGCGGAATCACCCGTCGGAGTAGGCGGATAGGGGGGTCGGTGACCGTATAGACGATCTCGGCCACCACCAGCATGGCGCCGCGCGGACGCCACTCACGGTTGAACATCGGGATGTACTCGAGCACCAACCGTGCCAGCAGCAGAACGATGTAGACGAACAGGAGCGCGCTGAGGATGGAGCCGACCAGGCTCAGGACGGCCACGATCGCTTACTGCGACGCGAAGGGCGCGCCCTCGGGGTCGGCCTGCGCGATCGCACCGTCGCCGGACACGGCGATGTTCTCGGGAGAGAGCAGGAAGACCTTGCTCGTGACCCGCTCGATGCGCCCGTAGAGGCCGAGCGACAGTCCGCTCGCGAAATCGATCAGGCGGCGCGCGTCGGCGTCGCTCATCTGCGACAGGTTGATGATGACCGGGATCCCCTCGCGGAAGTTCTCGGCGATCGTCTGCGCGTCGCGGTACTGCTTGGGGTGCACCGTGAGGATCTCGCTGACCGGCCCGGCGGCCGGCTGTCGCACCACGGCGGGGCGGTGCAGCGGGGTCACGGGAGCGGCCTTCTCGACCGGCGCAGGCTGCGCGGACTGCTTGCGCGCGACCGGCTGCGGGGCGGTCTCCTCATAGGTCTCCTCCTCGTCGGCGAGGCCCAGGTACACCATCGTCTTCTTGAGCGGGTTCGACATCGCATCCTCCGTTCGCTCGTCTGATTCGAGGCTAGTCGCGCGGGGGGCGCGGACCCGTGATTGCGGAACCGATCCGCAGGTGTGTCGCGCCCATCGCGATCGCTTCCGGGAAGTCCCCGGTCATGCCCGCCGAGATCCACGTCGCGTCGGGCACGACACGGCGGACGTCGTCGGCACTCGCGCGCAGGCGTTCGAAGGCCCGAGCCGGGGCCTCCTCGAGCGGAGCGACGGCCATGACTCCGCGCACGCGCAGGCTCGGGAGCGTCCGCACGTGGGCAGCGAGGGACTCGACCTCGGCGGGGGCAACGCCGCCGCGGCCGGGGTCATCGGTGAGGTTGACCTGCAGCAGCACGTCCAGAACGTCGCCCGCGCCCGCGGCATCCAGGGCGTCCGCGATACGCGCACGGTCGACCGAGTGGACCGCGTCGGATGCCGCGCGCACCGCGCGGGCCTTGTTGGTCTGCGCCTGACCGATGAAATGCCACCGCAGCCCGTCGAGGGCGCCGACCTCGCCGTGCTTGGCAGTGAGCTCCTGCTGCCGGTTCTCTCCGACATCGCGCACCCCGAGCGCGTACAGATCGGTGATCAGCGACACGGGGTGGAACTTCGTCACGACGATGCGGGTGATCGCGGCCGGATCGCGCCCGGCGGTGCGGGCGGCGTCGGCGATGCGCGCATCCACGGCGGCGAGGCGGTCGGCGAGGGCGGTATCCATGCGGTGCTCCTTCGACGACGCAGCGGGCCCGGTGGACACCGGACCCGCTGCGTCAGTCGTTCGCGCTTACTTGAGGAAGTCGGGAACGTCGAGGTCGTCGTCGGCGAAGCCCGAGTCGTACGACGTCTCGGGGACCCGCGCGGCCACCGGCGCCGGCTCGGGAGTGCGCTCGGTCGACTGGGCTTTCTGCTCCTCGGCCGCGTCCAGGTCTCGGGCGACGTCATCGGCGGGGATCGCCGGGACCGCGGGCGCGGCCACCGGACGCTGAGCACCGACCGGGTCGATGCGCAGCGACGGCTCGCCCCCGTCGAAACCGGCCGCGATGACGGTGACGCGCACCTCGTCGCCGAGGGTGTCGTCGATGACCGTTCCGAAGATGATGTTCGCCTCGGGGTGCGCCGCCTCTTTCACCAGCTGAGCAGCGTCGTTGATCTCGAAGATGCCGAGGTTGGATCCGCCCTGGATCGACAGCAGGACGCCGTGCGCGCCCTCGATGGATGCTTCGAGCAGGGGCGACTCGACGGCCAGCTCGGCGGCCTTGATCGCCCGGTCGGCACCGCGCGCCGAACCGATGCCCATGAGCGCCGAGCCCGCACCCTGCATGACCGATTTGACGTCGGCGAAGTCGAGGTTGATCAGACCCGGCGTGGTGATGAGGTCGGTGATGCCCTGCACACCGGCCAGGAGCACCTGGTCGGCCGTGGCGAAGGCCTCGATCATCGAGATGCCGCGGTCGCTGATCTCGAGCAGTCGGTCGTTGGGAACGACGATGAGGGTGTCGACCTCTTCCTTCAGGCGGGACACTCCCCCCTCGGCCTGGCTCTGGCGTCGGCGACCCTCGAACGAGAAGGGCTTGGTGACGACACCGATCGTGAGGGCGCCGATCGACTTGGCGATCTTGGCCACCACCGGAGCACCGCCGGTGCCCGTGCCACCGCCTTCGCCCGCGGTCACGAAGACCATGTCGGCTCCGCGCAGCGCCTCTTCGATCTCTTCGGCGTGGTCCTCGGCGGCACGGCGGCCCACCTCGGGATCCGCACCGGCCCCGAGGCCGCGCGTCAGCTCACGTCCGACGTCGAGCTTGACGTCGGCGTCGCTCATCAGCAGCGCCTGCGCATCGGTGTTGATCGCGATGAACTCCACGCCGCGCAGGCCCAGTTCGATCATGCGGTTGACGGCGTTGACGCCGCCCCCGCCCACACCGACGACCTTGATGACGGCGAGGTAGTTCTGGTTGTGGCTCATGCCGGCCTCCGTTTATCCCCGAACCCGAAACTCTAAACCTCATGTTGAGGGTTAAAGAATTGCCCGGTATGCAATTCCTTAGCTCGAAGGTAAGTGGCAACGGGGGCCCTGCCCGCTCGACACGCGGCGTGTCGGGTTATCGCCCGACGGATCAGCGCACGACGCCCGCCTCGGGCGAGGTCACGTCGTACTCGCGCGTGCGATCGGGCGGGCTCTTCTGCATGAGCAGGTCCAGGACGCGCGCCTTCTCGACGGAACGCTCCGCACTCCCCCACACCACACGCGTCCCGGTCGACCCGAGCGTCAGCGTGACGTCATCGGGCGTCGACGCGGACACCGCCGTCACCTGCGACCGGATGCCATCGGGCAACGCCCGCACGACCCGACCCGCGGCACGGAAAGGCTCCGAATCCGTGCCCCCGGAGATCTCCAGCACGGGGTGCCCGGCGGGCGCATCGGGGGTGGTCGAGAGCACGACGCCGGCGGCATCCACGAGGGTGTATCCAGCCGGGGTCTGCACGACGCCCACCGGGGTGCGCTCCACGATCCGCACGACGAGGTCGTGCGGGGGACGCGCTTCGAGCGTGTACGACTCCACGAGCGGGAAGCGCACGAGCGCGGCCTTGACGGCACTGCCGTCGACCAGCGCCAACGGCGTGCCGACCTGTCCGCTCAGCGCATCGACGACCGTGGCGGCATCCAACTGCGACGTGCCGACGACCTCGACGCGCTCCACCGCGAACAACGGGCTGTACGCCGCCCCGACGGTACCCAGCACCATCACCACGAACGCGATGCCGGCCCCGATCCACACGCGTCGACGCCGACGCTGACGAACCGTGAAGCGACGGACCTCGGCACGCAGCGCGCGGCGACGGGCACGGGAGGCACGCCACACGTCACGCAAGCCCGTGTCCGCGGCATCCGGCTCGGAATCCTCACCGACCGCGCCCCGATCGGGCAACGGGAGCGGGACGACCTCGGCCGGCTCCCCCTCGGACGCCCCGGGCGACCGCGACGTCCCGGTCACGGGAAAACCGTCGTCGGCTCCCCGTCGGGGATCCGATCCGCCCGACGGCGTTCCCGGGGACGGAGGCAGGGGCGAGGGCCGACGCACGACTTAGACCGCCGCGGCCTCGGTGCGGGAGAGCGCCTCGAGCACCTGCGGGATGATCTGGTACACATTGCCGCAGCCGAGCGTGATGACGTAGTCGCCGGGGCGGGCGATCTGCGCGGTGTAGTCGGCCGCACTCTGCCAATCGGGCACGTAGTGCACGTGCGCCGGGTCGGCGAAGGCACCGCTCACCAGCTCGCCGGTGACCCCGGGCACGGGATCCTCGCGCGCGCCGTACACGTCGAGCATCACCGTGTGATCGGCCAGCTCCTCGAGCACCTCGGCGAACTCGCGGTACATCTCCTGCGTGCGGGAGTACGTGTGCGGCTGCTGGATGGCGATGATCCGCCCCTCGCCCACGACCGTGCGCGCGGCCGACAGGGCCGCCGCGACCTCGGTCGGGTGGTGCGCGTAATCGTCGTAGACGCTCACTCCGCGCTCGACGCCGTGCAGCTCGAAGCGACGGACGGTGCCGCCGAATCCCTCGACGGCCCGGGCCGCCTCGGTGAGGCCGTAGCCGAGCACGCGCAGCACGGCGAGGGCACCGGCGGCGTTGAGGGCGTTGTGGGTTCCGGGCACGCGGAGCCGCACGTCGACGCTCTCATCACCGGCGGCGAGCGTGAAGGAGACGGGCCCGTCGGTGCGGATGCCGCTCAAGCGAACGTCGGCGGCGGGGTCTTCGCCGAACGTGACGACGTTCGCGTGGCTCAGGCGCGCGGTGACGGCGCGAGCACCGGGGTCGTCGGCCGAAACGACGACGGCCTCGCGTGCCCGATCGGCGAACCGGGCGAATGCCGCGTCGAACGCGTCGCGCGAACCGTAGTGGTCGAGGTGGTCGGGATCGACGTTGGTGATCAGCGCGACCGAGGTGTCGTAGAGCAGGAACGTGCCGTCGGACTCGTCGGCCTCGATGACGACCAGGTCGTCGGAGCCGGTGCCGCTGGAGGCCCTGAGGTCCGCGATGACCCCGCCGTTGACGAACGTCGGGTCGGCGTCGAGCGCCCGCAGGGCCGTCACGATCATGCCGGTCGAGGTCGTCTTGCCGTGCGCTCCCGCAACCGAGACGAGGCGCCGGCCGCCGATCAGCCAGTGCAGCGCCTGCGAGCGGTGGATCACGTGCAGTCCGCGCGCCTTCGCGGTGACGAACTCGGGGTTCTCGGGCCAGATGGCGCCGGTGTGCACGACGGTGTCGGCGTCGCCGAGGTGAGACGCGTCGTGCCCGACGTGGACGGTGGCGCCGCGTGCGGCGAGATCGCGGAGGGCCGCACTGTCGGCGCGGTCGGAACCCGACACCCGGATGCCGCGGTCGAGGAACATGCGCGCGAGTCCGGACATGCCCGAGCCGCCCACTCCGATGAAGTGCGCGGAGGTGATGGTCTCGGGGATGGGGAGGCTCAAATCGGGTCTGATCATGACCTTGCGATCCTACGTCGCCGGGGTGACGGGCCGGTCCCGGCGCGCCCGCGTCAGCGCGCCAGCGCGGCGTCCACGAGGGCGATCACGTTCTCTGTGCCGGTGCGCGTACCCGTCCGTGCCGCGGCGGCGCGCAGGGCGTCCCGCGCACCCGTGTCGCGCAGCAGGGGAACGATCTCGCTCCGCACCCGATCTGGGGTGAACTCGGCGTCCGCGATGAGCCGCGCCGCTCCCGCCCGCACGGCCGACGCCGCGTTCAGGCTCTGCTCGCCGTTGCCGACGGCATACGGCACGTACACGGCCGGGATGCCGAGCGCGCTGATCTCGCTCACCGTCGCCGCGCCGGAGCGCGAGACGATCACATCGGCCAGCGCGAACGCCAGGTCCATCCGGTCGACATAGCGCACGAGGGCGTAGCCCGCGACGCCGGGGTCGGCGAGGTCGGACTTCTCCCCCGTCACATGCAGCAGCTGCCAGCCCGCGTCGAGCACGTCGCGCCACGCGCCGCCGAACGCCTCGTTCAGGCGCTGAGCGCCGAGCGACCCGCCGAACACGAGGAGCGTCGGCGCGTCGGCATCCAGTCCGAAGTGCGCGGCGGCCTCGTCGCGCAGCGCGGCGCGGTCGAGGTCGACGATCTCGCGCCGCAAGGGCATGCCCACGACGCGGGCACCGCGCAAGGGCGTGCCGTCGAACGCCACGCCCACCGCGGCCGCCGCTCGAGCACCGAGGACGTTGGCGAGCCCCGGCTTGGCGTTGGCCTCGTGCACGACGAACGGCACCCGTTCCCAGCGGGCCGCCACGTAGGCGGGGGCCGATGCGTATCCGCCGAAACCGACGACGACGTCGACCCCGCGCTCACGGATGATGCGGCGGACCTGGGCGATCGCGCGCCGGAACCGACTCGGGAAAGCGGCGGCGGCACGGTCGGGGCGCCGCGGGAAGGGCACCTTGTCGACGAACAGCAGCTCGTAGCCGCGCAGCGGCACGAGGCGCGCCTCCAGACCCTCGCGCGTGCCGAGCACCAGCACCTCGTCGCCGGCGTCACGCGCACGGAGTCCGTCGGCCACGGCGAGCAAGGGGTTCACGTGTCCGGCGGTCCCGCCGCCGGCCAGAAGCGTCGTCGTCACCCCTCGACCCTAACCACGTCGGCCGACACCGGATGCCACGGGCTCCCCGCTTCGCCGGTCCGCACCCCGTCCGGCGCGGCGGGGATCAGCCTCGACGGCGACGCGCGACGCGTGCGGGTGCCGGCGCGACCGGCTGACGATCCGGGAGCGTCCGGGCGCACGACAGCAGGACACCGCACGCGATGAGCACCGACAGCAGCGACGTGCCGCCCTGCGACATGAACGGCAGCGGGACGCCCAGGACCGGGAAGATGCGCAGCACGACGCCGACGTTGACCAGTGCCTGACCGACGATCCACAGCGTGATCGCCCCGGCGACGATGCGCACGAACGCGTCGTCGGTGCGGCGGATGATGTGGAAGGCGCCCACGGCGAAGATCGCGAACAGGACCAGCACGACGAGGCATCCGATCAGGCCCAGCTCCTCGCCGATGATGGCGAAGATGTAGTCGTTGGCTGCCGCGGGGAGCCAGTCGTACTTCTCTTTCGAGTTGCCCAGACCGAGCCCGAGCAGTCCTCCGCTGGCCAGCCCCCACACCCCGTGCAGCGACTGGTAGCACGAGGTGTAGTAGCACGAGGCGTCATCGGGGTCGAAGAGGCTCGCGATGCGCGCCATGCGGTTCTCGCTGCCGAGCGCCGAGACGAGCACCACGACCAGCGAGAGCACCGCGGGCACGATGAACATGCGCAGCTTGATCCCGGCGAAGAACAGGGCGCCCAGCACCACGAGCACCAGGATCATCACGGTGCCGAGGTCCTTGCCGCCGAGCACCGTCCCGATCACGAGCACGGCCACGGGCACGACCGGGATGAACACGTGCTTCCACGACGTCAGCAGCCGACGCTTGCGGTAGAGCACCGCCGCCATCCAGAGCGCCAGGGCGAGCTTGAGGAACTCGGCGGGCTGGAACTGGAACCCGGCGATCTGCACCCAGTTGCGGTTGCCGTAGGACTCGATTCCCAGGCCCGGAACATAGACCAGCAGCTGGAACAGTGTCGCGAAGATCAGCACGGGCCACGCGATGCGCTTCCAGAACAGCATCGGCGCCCGGCTGAGCACGAACATCAACGGGATGCCGACGACCGCGAAGATGCCCTGCTTCAGCACGTGGTCGAAGGGGTTCTGGCCGCCGTCCAGCGCGGACGTCGCCGACAGCACCATGACCAGGCCGAAGCCCGTGAGCAGGAGTGCCGCCGAGGCGATGAGAAGGAACTCGCTGGGTACCGGCTGGAAGGCGCGGCCGAGCGAGACGCGAGCGGACAGCCCGCGGCGAGCGGGCTCGTCCTCGGGCGCCTGACGGGGAGGGGGTGCCGTGGTGGTCACGCGGTGTCCCCCTAGTCCTGCCGTCGAGCCGATCCGTCGTCCTGGCCGGCGATCCACGCCCGCACCGCCTCGGCGAATCTCTCGCCCCGGTCGGAGTAGGAGACGAACTGATCGAACGACGCCGCCGCGGGGGCCAGGAGAACGGTGTCTCCGTCCCGGGCCACGTCGGCCGCCAGTTCGACGACCCGTGCCATGACGTCTTCAGTCTGGGTGTGGTCGACCTCGAAGAGGGGAACCGCGGGGGCGTGTCGCTCGAACGCGGCCACGATGTCGCCACGCTCGGTTCCGATGACGATCGCGGCCCGGGCGGCTGCGCCGCGCGTCCGCACGAGCTCGGCGACGTCGACGCCCTTGAGCAGACCACCCACGACCCACACCGCACCCGGGTAGGCCGCCAGCGACGAGCCCGCGGCGTGCGGATTCGTCGCCTTGGAATCGTCGACCCACGTGATCCCGCGGTGCGCGGCGACGACCTGGATGCGATGGGGGTCGAGGCGGAAGCGATCGAGAGCGTCGTGGATGTCGGCGGGCGCCACGCCGAGCGAGCGCGCCAGCGCGCTGGCCGCCAGGATGTTGGACACCACGTGCGGGGCCGCCAATCCGTGCTCCGCGAGGTCCGAGACCGTCGTGAGCTCGAGCGCCGAGGTCGCGCGCTCCTCGAGGAACGCGCGATCGACGAGGATGCCGTCGACGAGGCCGAGGTCGCTCGGGCCGGGGACGCCCAGATCGAAACCGATGGCGCGGGCGCCCTCGACGACCTCGGCATCCTCGACCATCTCGCGGGTGGCGTCGTCGGCCTTGTTGTAGACGCAGGCCACGCGGGTGCGGGCGTAGACCCCGGCTTTCGCGTCGCGGTAGGCGGCGAAGCTCCCGTGCCACTCGAGGTGGTCGTCGGCGAGGTTCAGGCACACCGCGGCGTGCGGAGAGAGCGCGTCGGGCCCCGCCTGCAGGTTGAGGTACCAGAGCTGGTGGCTGGAGAGCTCGACGACGAGCGCGTCGAACCCGGCCGGGTCGCGCACGGCGTCCAGCACCGGGGTGCCGATGTTGCCGACCGGTGCGGCGCGCAGCCCACCGGCGACGAGCATCTCGGCGGTCAGACGCGTCGTGGTGGTCTTGCCGTTGGTCCCGGTGATGAGGATCCAGTCGGCGGGACGCCCGTCGGGTCGCACGACCTTGTCGCGCACGCGCCAGGCCAGCTCGACGTCTCCCCACAGCGGGATGCCGCTCGCTTGCGCCCACGCGATGAGCGGGTGCGACGGGGGGAAGCCCGGCGAGGCGAGAACGACGTCGGGCGCGAAGTCGCTGAGCACGGCCGGGACGGCGTCGAGCGGGCCGACGTGGAGCGCGGCGCCGATGACCGGCAGCAGCCGGGAGTACTCCTGGTCGGCCTTCTCGGTGACGACGAGCACGTCCGCGCCGAGCTCGGCGAGGGTGTCCGCGGCCGAGAAGCCGGTCACCGAGAGGCCGAGAACGGCGACCCGGAGGTCCTTCCACTCGGCGTGCCAGCTGTGCAGGGATGCCACCCGCTCGGCGCTCATACCCGAGCCAGCCATTCCACGTAGAAGAAGCCCACGCCCGACACGGCGAGCAGGCCCGCGATGATCCACATCCGCACGACGATGGTCACCTCGGGCCAGCCCCGCATCTCGAGGTGATGGTGCAGGGGGCTCATCAGGAACATCCGCTTGCCGCGCGTGATCTTGAAGTACGCCCGCTGCAGGATCACCGAGCCCGACGCGATGACGTAGACGCCGGCGATGAGCACGAGGAGCAGCTCGGTGCGGGTGAGGATCGCGAGGGCGGCGATCACGCCGCCGATCGCCATCGACCCGCAGTCGCCCATGAAGACCTTCGCCTTCGGCGCGTTCCACCACAGGAAGCCCACGAGCGCGCCCACGAACGAGGCGGACACGATCGCGAGGTCGAAGGGGTCGCGGACGGCGTAGCATCCGGCCTGCACCGACGGGTCGAGCACGTCCGCGCACATCTGCTTGTTCTGCCAGAAGGCCATGAGGCTGTACGCCCCGACGACGAAGATCCCCGATCCCGCCGCCAGACCGTCCAGACCGTCGGCGACGTTGACCGAGTTGGATGCCGCGGTGCCGATGAGCGAGATCCAGGCCAGGTAGAGCAGCCACCCGAGGATCGGCCCGAGCGCGAACAGCGACAGCACCTGGATGTCGCGGAAGATCGAGATGTACCCCGACGCCGGCGTCTGGCCGAACGCGTTCGGGAAGTTCAGGGCGACGATCGCGAAGGGCACCGTCACGAGCACCTGACCGGCGATCTTCCGCCAGCCCGACAGGCCGAGGCTGTTCTGGAACCGGACCTTCATGTAGTCGTCGATGAAGCCGACGACACCGAAGCCCAGCATGAGCCACAGGACCAGCAGACCCGACACGGTGGGCGGATTGTTGCCGGCGTAGGCGCCGATGAGGTACCCGATGATCGTTCCGGCGATGAAGATCGTGCCGCCCATGGTGGGCGTGCCGCGCTTGGCCCCGTGCGAGGGGTTGTGCACGTTCTCGGGCGTGCGGATGACCTGTCCCCAACCCCACTTCCGGAACCCCCGGAGGAACACCGGTGTGAGGAACAGGGTGAAGGCGAGCGAGATCCCCGCGGATGTCAGAAGTGATCTCACGCGAACGATTCTCCCAGACGGTCGCCGAGGAACCGCAGCCCGGCGGAGTTGGACGACTTCACCAGCACGCGGTCGCCGTCGCGCAGCTCACCCACGAGGTAGTCGTAGGCGGCGTCGGCATCCGGGAAGAAGACGGCCTCGCCGTCCCACGAGCCCTGGGCGATCGCCTCGAGGTACATGCGGCGTGCCTCCTGCCCCACGACGACGATGCGCTGGATGCGCAGTCGTACCGCGAGGAGCCCGACCCGGTCGTGCTCCTCGTCGGCGTACTCGCCCAGCTCGCTCATCGCCCCGAGCACCGCGACCGTGCGCTCGTCGGGACCGGTGATCTGCGCGAGCGTCCGCAGAGCCGCCGACATCGAGTCGGGGCTGGCGTTGTACGCGTCGTTGATGATCCGCACGCGGTCGGAACCGAGCGGCTGCATGCGCCACCGCTCGGCGATCTCGACGGTCTCCAGGCGCGCGATGGCATCCGCCGCCGTGACGCCGAGCGCCGTGGCCGCGGCGATCGCGGCGAGAGCGTTCATGACGTGGTGCTCGCCGAGAACGCGCAGCGTGAGCGTGTGCTCGTCTCCGTCGACGACGAGGTGGGCGCGCGTACCGGATGCCGCCACCTCGACGTCGACGGCCCGCACGGTCGCGCGGTCACCGCGGCCGAACCAGCGCACGTCGAGGCCGCGCTCGCGGGCGAGGGGCTCCATCGCCGACACGCGCGGGTCGTCGGCGTTGAGGACGGCGAGGCCGCCCTCGCGGGTCGCGCGCACGAGCTCGCTCTTGGCGTGGAAGGTCGACTCGATGCCCCCGAAGCCGCCGGCGTGTGCCATGCCGACCATGAGCACGACCCCGATGTCGGGGGTGACCAGGCCCGCGAGGCGGGCGATCGCCCCCGGCGCACTCGCGCCGAACTCGCTGACGAGGAACCGGGTGTCCTCGGTCACCCGCAGCATCGTGAGCGGCGCGCCGACCTCGTTGTTGAAAGAGGCGCGGGGCGAGACCGTGGCGCCCTCGTCCCGCAGGATGCGCGCGAGGAGGTTCTTCGTCGTCGTCTTGCCGTTGGAGCCCGTGATGCCGACGATCCGCAGATCGCCCGTCGCACGCACGCGCGCGACGACGTCGCGGGCGAGATCGGCGAGAGCGGCGACCACGTCGTCGACGACGATCTGGGTCACGGGGTCGTCGAGCTCGCGCTCGACGAGGGCCAGTGCCGCGCCGCGCTCGATCGCGGCCGGGACGAACAGATGTCCGTCGGTGGTCTCGCCGGGTTTGGCGACGAAGATGCCGCCGGGCTCGATGAGGCGCGAGTCGGTGTCGACGTCACCGTCCACGACGGTGTCGGGGGTGTCGTCGCCGCGCAGGACCAGACGGCCGCCGAGCACGGCGGCGATGTGGGAGAGGCTGGAGGAGATCATTGCTGTGTACGGACGCCCTTTCCGTGTCGGGAGGAGACCGGCATCCGGTGTCTCAGCCGAACTTGGGCAGTTCGGGGGTCGTGGTTCCGGACGGGATCACCCGGTAGTTCTTCAACACCTGGGTGAGGGCCTTCTGGAAGGCGGGAGCCGTGGCCGCAGACGACTTTACCGTTCGCGGTTCATCGAGGTTGACCGCGACGATGTACTGCGGGTCGTCCGCGGGCGCGAAGCCGATCATCGTCGTGAAGTACGCGTCGGGCTTGTACGCGCCCGTGTCGGGGTCGGTCTTCTCACCGGTACCGGTCTTGATCGCGACCCGGTAGCCGGGCACGGCGACCTGCGAGGCGAGCGTGCCCTGGGTCGCAACGTTCTCCAGCATGAGCGAGACCTTCGAGGCGGTGTCGGCCGAGACCACGCGCTGTCCCTCGCCGGAGGGGACATCGGTGACGGTCCCGTCGGCGGCCGTGCAGCTCTCGACGAGAGAGAGCGGCATCCGCACTCCCCCGTTGGCGATCGTCTGGTACGCCCCGACGAGCTGGGGAACGGTCACCGACAGTCCCTGGCCGAAGGTCGTGTTGTAGAACGTCTGATCGTCCCATTTGTCGGCCGGGTGAAGGATGCCGCCGGACTCGCCCGGGAAGCCGATGGCGCTGGGGGTCCCGAGCCCGAACTTCTGCAGGTAGTCGTACCGGGTGTCCCTCGGGATCTTCTCGCCGAACTTGGAGATACCCACGTTCGAGGAGTCGATGAGGACACCGGTGAGCGTGTAGGTGTTCGCCGGGTGCGAGAACGAGTCGGAGACCCGCGCGTCGCCGCCCAGGGTTTCGCGGGAGGACGCGGTGACCGTCGTGTCGGTGGTGAACGATCCGCTGTCCAGGCCGATCGCGGCGGTGAGGGCCTTGAAGGTCGACCCGGGCTCGAAGGGGCTCGAGAAGGCGTTGCTGCCCCGATCGGCGGCGGGCGTGGACGTGGGGTCGTTGGGGTCGACGGTGGGGTACTCCGCCAGCGCGCGCACCTTGCCGGTCTTCGCCTCCACGACGGTGATCGTGCCGCGCAGCGACCCGGTGTTCTGCACCTGCTCGGCGATGAGCTGGCCCATGTACCACTGCAGGTCGCGGTCGATCGTGAGCTTCAGGGTGCCGCCGTCGACCGCGGGTTCGGTCTCGACCTCGGTGCCCGGCAGCACGACGCCGTCACGGCCCTGCTGGTAGACGACCTTGCCGTTCTGTGACGAGAGGCAGTCGTTGTCGGCCAGCTCCAGACCCGCCAGGGCCTGGCCGTCGCTGCCGACGAAGCCGATGAGGTTGCCGCCCACGGCACCGTCCGGGTACACGCGCCCCGCCTGCGGCGGGAAGCTCAAGAAGGGCAGTCCGAGTTCCGCGAGGGCGCGGTACTGCTCGGTCGAGACGTCCTTGGTGATCTGCGCCCACCGCGAGTCGGGGTTCTCCGCGACCGCGTCGGTGACGATCTTCTCGACGGCGGCGGCGTCCTGCCCGGTGATCGCCGCGATCTGCGCGGCGATCTCGGGCCAGGTCCGCGTGGCGTCGACGTCGTCTCCGCTGCGGTCGGCGACGCCCTGGACGGCGAGGTGCGGATCGATCTCGACGTCGTAGCGGTGGACGCTCGAGGCGAGCGTCACCCCGTTCTCGTCGACGATCGCCCCGCGCGAGGCGTACTCGGTGCGGGAGTTCTGCAGGCCCATCGCCAGCGAGTCGTCCACGTGCTCGCGCGCGTTGACGACCTGGATGTCCACCAGGCGGACGACGAAAGCGATCAGGACGATGAGCACGACCGCCAGCGCGATCACGGTGCGACGCCGCGGAGAGCGGGAGAGTGTCGTCGTCATGGGCTTATCGTGTCGCGGGCGTCGGCAGACCGTCGCTGATCGGAGGGGGTGTCGCCGAACCCGTGGCCGGAGTCGTTCCGTCCGTGACGGTGGTGGTCCCGGCGGCGGCGTCGGTTCCCCCCGGGGCGGCCGGCGCGGGCTCGGCGGCCTTCTTCGGGTCGGTGACCAGCGGGACGCCCGAGATCAGGGCGTTGCGCACCGATCCCCGGCCCATGGCATCCACCGACGAGGCCCCCTCGGCGGGCTTCCCGGCACCGATCACGGCGCCGTCGCTCAGGCGCAGGTACGTCGGCGTCTCGTCGATGACCATGCCGAGTGCGGCGGCGTTGGCGGCGAGGTACTGCGGCGAGTTCAAGCCCGCGACCTCGTCGTAGAGGATCTGCTTCTGGTACGTCAGGTCGCGCTGCTGCTGCGTGAGCGAGGCGATCTCGAACGAGCTCTGCGTCGTGAGGATCGACAGGCCCATCTGCACGAGCGCGATCATGACGGCCCCCAGCACCGCGATGACGCCGAACGCGCGGCGCGGCACGCGCCGGCGGGCGGGGGCGTCCACGACGTGCAGGCGCCGCGGCTCGCGCACCGGGACGGGGAACTCCGGCAGGAAGGACGCGTCGATGGGCTGGGGAGCGCTCATGCGTCCTCCTGGATCCTCTCGGCCGCGCGCAGTCGCACGGGGGTGGCTCGCGGGTTCGCCGCGCGTTCGTCGTCGCCGGCGAGTTCGGCCCCGCGCACGAGCAACCGGAACTTCGGCGCGTGCTCGGGAAGCTCGACGGGCAGCCCACGGGGGGCGGTGGATGCCGAGGCCTCGGCGAACACGCGCTTGACGAGGCGGTCCTCGAGCGATTGGTACGACAGCACGACGATGCGGCCGCCGACGCCGAGCACCGACAACGCCGCGGGGATCGCACGTTCGAGGACCGACAGTTCGGCGTTGACCTCGATGCGCAGCGCCTGGAAGACGCGCTTGGCGGGGTGCCGCTCGCGCAGGACGGCCGCGGGCGTCGCCGCTTGCAGCACCTCGACCAGCTGCCCGGAGCGCTCCAGCGGAGCCTGCTGGCGGGCCGCGATGATCGCGCGGGCGTAGCGTCCGGCGAGCTTCTCTTCGCCGTAGCGCTCGAAGATGCGGCGCAGGTCGCCCTCGCCGTAGGTGGCGAGCACCTCGGCGGCGGTGACGCCGGAGGTCTGGTCCATGCGCATGTCGAGCGGAGCGTCCTGGGCGTAGGCGAAGCCGCGGGAGGCCTCGTCGAGCTGGAGCGAGGAGACGCCCAGATCGAACAGGATGCCGTCGACCTTCTGCACGCCGGCCGAGGCCACCGCCGCGGCGATGCCGTCGTAGACCGTGTGCACGAAAGTGGTTCGCCCCTCGAAGCGCGCGAGGCGCTCCCCCGCGATGCGCAGCGCATCGGTGTCGCGGTCGAGTCCGATCAGCCGGGCCGTCGGGAAGCGCTCGAGGAAGGCCTCGGAATGGCCACCCATGCCGAGGGTCGCGTCGACGAAGACCGCGCCCTCGCGCTGGAGGGCGGGGGCGAGCAGCTCGGCGCAGCGCTCGAGGAGAACCGGAGTGTGGATGTCGCGGATGTCCATGATGACGGGGCGAGGTCGCGGGCTCTGATCCCCATCCGCTCGACCTGGCGCCGGGGAAGTGCGTCAGGGCGTGCGGCTGGGAATCACAGCCGGCGATCAGAACAGTCCCGGGATCACCTCCTGCTCCATCTCGGCGTACGTCTCTTCGTTGCTCTCGGCGTAGGTGTTCCAGGCCGTGGCGTCCCAGATCTCGGCGTGGGCGCCGACGCCGGTGACGACCAGCTCGCGGTCCAGTCCCGCGTAGGCGCGCAGCGCCGGGGGGACGGTGATGCGGTTCTGCCCATCGGGCTTCTCGGCGCTGGCCCCGGAGAGGAACATGCGCAAGAAGTCGCGGGCCTGCTTGTTGCTGAGCGGCGCCTCGCGGATCCGCTCGTGAACGCGCTCGAACTCCTCGGTGCTGAACACGTAGAGGCAGCGGTCCTGCCCCCGGGTGATCACCACGCCGGCGCCGAGATCGTCACGGAACTTCGCGGGCAGGATGACGCGCCCTTTGTCGTCGAGCTTGGGAGTGTGCGTGCCGAGCAGCATTCGGGCATCCACCCCCTTCGTCCGGCCTGCGAAGTTTCCCCCACTTTACTCCACCATCCTCCACTTTGCTATCGAAAAACGGGATCTTCTCGACGAGAACCGCAGCGCGGACAGTCCGCCCTCCCTCCGGCGACGGCCGGGACACTCCCGTGTTTTCGGGGCCGCAGCGACCGACCGCGCACGACGGGACCCGCCGGTGGAGGAAAAGGGAGGCGATCGAGATCCGGGGGCACTCCCCCGCGTCTCGGCGCGTCGGATCGACACGGTGAGCGATCACGCGGATTCGGTCAGCGCGCGGGCACAAAAAAACACCGGCTCCGCGGAGCCGGTGTCTTTCGAGAGAGGAGGAGGGTCAGCGCCCGTCGTTGCGGCGATCCCAGCGCTCGTTCATGCGGTCCATGAACGAACCGCCCGATGCTCGGGAACCGCGAGAGGGAGCGGACGGCGGCGCGGTCGCGACGCGAGAGGAATTGCGGGTCGGCGTCACGGCGAACACGACACCGCCCACCATGAGCAGGAATCCGACCACGCCCACGGCGATCCCCACGACGCCGGTGTTGAACCCGATGGACACGCCCGCGATGAGCGCCCCCAGACCGGCGAGCACGAGGATCGAGCCGAGCACGATGTTGCGATAACTGAGCGCGCGATTCGGAGCCGTGACGACGTCGGCGTCGTTACTCATGAGATGGCGCTCCATCTCGTCCAGCAGGCGCTGCTCCTGTTCGGAGAGTGGCATGCATCCCCCTCTATTGCTCAGTGCGATCGATTCTACGCGGGGCGTGGATCACTAGGCTAGGCCCGTGCCGACCTCCCCGGAACCGATCGAGGCTGTTTCCCAGCGACTCGACAACTTCGTGTCTGAACAGATATCGTACGCCTCCGCCCTGGGGTCCGAGGCGGAGAAGATGGCTCGCGCCGGGGCCGCATCGTTGCAGGGCGGAAAACGGCTGCGGGCACGCTTCCTCCTGTCGGGGCGCCGCGCCGTCGACGAGCTCTCGCCCTCCGGTCCGGCCGCTCCCGACGATGCCGCGATCGGGGTCGCCGCGTCCCTCGAGGTGTTCCAGGCCGCGGCTCTCGTGCACGACGACCTGATCGACAACTCCGACACCCGCCGCGGCAACCCCGCCGCCCACCGCGCCCTCGAGGCGGTCCACCTCGCCGCCGGCTGGGCGGGCGACGCCGGAGCCTTCGGGCGGTCGGCGGCCGTGCTCCTGGGAGACCTCCTCGTGGCGTGGAGCGACGATCTGCTCGAGGAGTCGCTCGACGGGCTGCCGACGGCCGGTGCGACGCGGCGGCAGTACGCGCAGATGCGTCGCGACGTCACGATCGGGCAGTTCCTCGACGTCGCCGAGGAGTCCGCCTACGCCGTGCACGACGACGACGCCCACGCCGAGCGAGCCCTCCGCGTGGCCTCGTACAAGTCGGCGCGCTACAGCATCCAGAAGCCGTTGCAGATCGGTGCGGCCCTCGCCGGTGCCGATGAGGCTCAGCTCGACGCCCTGGGGCGGTTCGGGCACGACATCGGCATGGCGTTCCAGCTGCGCGACGACGTCCTGGGCGTCTTCGGCGACAGCGTCGTGACCGGCAAGCCCTCGGGCGACGACCTGCGCGAGGGCAAGCGCACCGTCTTGGTCGCCTACGCCCGTCAGGCCCTGTCCGCGGAACGGCGGTCCGCTCTGGACGCCATGCTCGGAGACAGAACACTGGATGCCGACCGCATCATCGATCTGCAGCAGACCATCGTCGAGACCGGCGCGCTCGCGCGCACCGAGGAGCTCATCACCGACTACGAACGTCGGGCCGAGATCGCGCTCGACGGCGCGCGTCTGGGCGCCGGTGCCGTGGAGGAACTGCGCACCCTCGCTCGTGCCGCCACGCAGCGGACGTCCTGACGGGTCCGCGTCCGCTCAGGCGAGAGTCGCGGCGACGCGACGTACTTCGCTCTTGCGCCCGGCCAGCAGGGCCTCGATCGGAGCGACCCCGATCGTCTCCTCGGGCGTCAGGAGCCAATCGATCGTCTCATCGGGATCGAACCCCGCGTCGTGCAGCACGATGATGGTGCCGCGCAGCGACGGAAGAGGACGACCGTCGACGATGAACACCGCGGGGACCCGCAGCACGCCGTCGCGGCGCGAGCCGACGAGGTAACCGTCGTCGAGCAGGCGACGGACGCGCCCGAGTGTCTCCCCGAGGACATCGACGAGGTCGGGAAGGGTCAGCCAATCGGTCGCGTAGCGGGGCGTCTCGGTCACGATGCCACTATCTCATCCCCCGCGGGCGTCGGCATCCCGACCGCGTCATTCACATCCGTCACACCCACCTCATGCGTTGACATCCGTCCCGTGCCATGCGACCGTGTCGGGCAGTCGGAAGAACGGATCCCCCACCATGCGACGACTCCCCGCCCCTCTCGCGCGCCCTCGCGCCCGAACCGTCTGGCCCGCCGCCGTGGCCGGCACGATCGCCCTCGCCCTCTCGGGTGAGAACGCCGCGCACGCCGCTCCCCCGGCGCCGCCGGTGTTGACGACGACACCGCCCGCCCCGCGCATCCTGAGCACCCCCGTGCTCGCGGTCGCTGCGGCCCCCGCGTCCTACACGGTGCAGCCCGGCGACACCGTCTGGGCCATCGCCCGGGCGCACGGACTCGACACGGCCGCGGTGCTGACGGCGAACGGACTCGACGCCTCCGGCGTCATCCGGCCCGGTCAAGTGCTGACCCTCGTCCCGGCCGCGCCGACGCCGCCCCCGGCCGAGGCGCCCGCACCGGCGACGAGCGACCGCACGCACGAGGTGCGCGTCGGGGACACCGTCTCGGCGATCGCGGCGGCCAACGGCGTCTCCCTCGACGCGGTCCTCGCCGCGAACGGCTTGACCCGCGCCTCGATCATCTACCCCGGCGAGACGTTGCAGATCCCCGCCGCCGGCACGGGCGCCGCCGCACCGGCATCCGTGAGCCCCGCCACGGCTCCCGGACTCGACGCGGAGCAGAGCGAGAACGCCCGGCTGATCATCCGCATCGGTCGCGAACTCGGCGTGTCCGACCGCGGGATCGCGATCGCCCTCGGCACGGCGATGCAAGAGTCCTGGCTCCGCAACCTCGACTGGGGCGACCGGGACTCGCTGGGCCTGTTCCAGCAGCGTCCGAGCTCCGGATGGGGCAGCCCCGACCAGATCATGGACCGCGAACGCTCCACGCGCGTGTTCTACGGCGGCGCGTCCGATCCGAACGGCTCCGCGACCCGCGGCCTGCTCGACATCCCCGGCTGGGAGGGTCTCGGCTACGCCGACGCCGCTCAGGCCGTGCAGATATCGGCGTACCCCGACCGCTACGCGCAGTGGGAGTCTCCGGCATCCGTCTGGATCGCCGTTCTCGGCTGACCCGAAGGTGAGCCGTTCCCGGGGCTCCCAGGGGGCGCTCCGTAGACTCGACACGTGAGCACGAGTCAGCAGGCCGACCCGCTGATCGGCCGTCTCGTCGACGGCCGGTACCGGGTCCGCGCGCGCATCGCGCGCGGCGGCATGGCGACGGTGTACGTCGCCACCGACCTGCGCCTGGAACGCCGGGTCGCTTTGAAGGTCATGCACGGCCACCTCAGCGACGACACCGTGTTCCAGAGCCGCTTCATCCAGGAGGCGCGCTCGGCCGCCCGCCTGTCCGACCCGCACGTGGTCAACGTCTTCGACCAGGGCCAGGACGGCGAGATGGCCTACCTGGTCATGGAGTACCTGCCCGGCATCACGTTGCGCGAACTCCTGCGCGAGCACCGTCGCCTCACGGTCGACCAGACCCTGACGATCATGGATGCCATCCTCTCGGGGCTCGCCGCGGCGCACCGGGCCGGGATCGTGCACCGCGACGTCAAGCCCGAGAACGTGCTCCTCGCCGAGGACGGCCGCATCAAGATCGGCGACTTCGGTCTCGCGCGGGCGACCACCGCCAACACCGCCAGCGGCGCGCAGTTGATGGGCACGATCGCGTACCTCGCGCCCGAACTCGTCACCCGCGGCACCGCGGACGCCCGCAGCGACATCTACTCGCTCGGCATCATGCTGTACGAGATGCTCGTCGGCGAGCAGCCCTACAAGGGCGAGCAGCCGATGCAGATCGCCTATCAGCACGCGACCGACTCGGTGCCGCGCCCCAGCGCCAAGAACCCCGGCGTCCCCGAACAGCTCGACGAGCTCGTGCTGTGGGCCACCGAGCGCGAGCCCGCCGAGCGGCCGCTCGACGCCTCCGCGATGCTCGACCGCGTGCGCGAGGTCGAGAAAGAGCTGGGGCTGGCGCCCCAGGTCGCCCGCGCGGTCTCCGTGGGGGTCACCGCGAGCGCCGCGGACTCCCGCGAGTTGACGAAGATCCTTCCGCAGACCGCCGCGGTCAGCGCCGCCCCGACCGACGACGTCGACAACGCCACGCGCCTGCGCCAGCGCACGCGTCGTCGCACGACGCGCGGCATCTGGCTGTTCGCCCTCGTCCTGATGCTCGCCGCCGGTGCGGCCACCACCGGGTGGTGGTTCGGTTCCGGTCCGGGATCTCTCGTGGCCGTCCCCGACGTCTCGCGCATGAGCTACGCCGACGCCGAAGCCCTCCTGACCGACCGGCAGCTGAGCGCCCAGGCCCAGGAGGTCACCGACCGAGAGATCCCCGCGGGCACGACCGTCGGCTCCGATCCCGATGTCGACGCCCGCCTCGACAAGGGCACCGTGGTGACGGTGTTCGTGTCGATCGGACCGGCCTCGCACGACCTCCCCGAGCTGGCCGGCAAGAGCAGCGACGAAGTCACCGGCATCCTGGGGTCCGTCTTCGTCGGCGTGTCCGGGACGACGCAGGAGTTCACCGACGCCGCGTCCGGCACGGTACTGTCCGCGAGCATCACCCCGCGCGCCGGCGGCGAAGCCGTCGACTGCACCCAGGGCTGCACGGTCCTCGAGGGCGACTCCGCCGCGCTCACGGTCTCGCTCGGACCGATCCCCGACGTCGCCGGCCTCACGGCGGCCCAGGCCGAGCGGGCGTTGAGCGAGGTGCAGCTACAGACCACCAGGTCCGAGGAGTACAGCAACTCGGTGCCCTCCGGCACGGTGATCGGTATCGGCGATCGCGACGGTGGCGGCAACTGGCGCCCCGGTGACACCGTCACCCTCCGCGTGTCCATCGGACCTCGACCGGTGCAGATCCCCGACAACGTCGTGGGGATGTCGATCCGCGACGCCGTCGGCACGCTCGAGGGACTCGGCTTCCAGGTCAACGCCGGCATCGACGACGGCACCCTGCCGCTCGGCTTCAAGTACTGGGACATCTACAAGGTGCGCGCGACGAACCCCAAGGCCGGCACCACGGCGCCCCAGGGCAGCACGATCACCCTGACGCCGACGCTCTAGCCCTCGCGCACGCGCACACGACGATGCCCCCGACCTTTCCGGTCGGGGGCATCTCGGTGTCGGGCGTCAGCGGTTCTCGAGTTCCTCGGCGACGAGGAACGCCAGCTCCAGGCTCTGACGGTGGTTCAGGCGCGGGTCGCACAGGCTCTCGTACCGCGTCGCGAGGGTGGCCTCGTCGATCATCTCGGATCCGCCGAGGCACTCGGTCACGTCGTCGCCGGTCAGTTCGACGTGGATGCCACCGGGGTGCGTCCCCACCTGGCGGTGCGCGTCGAAGAACCCGCGCACCTCGTCGACGACGTCGTCGAAGCGGCGCGTCTTGTAGCCGGTCGGTGTCGTGATGCCGTTGCCGTGCATCGGGTCGGTGACCCACAGCGGCGTGGCGCCCGCATCGCGGACGGCCTCGAGCAGCGGCGGCAGGGCGTCGCGGATCTTGCCGGCACCCATGCGCGTGATGAACGTCAGACGACCCGGCTCGCGCTCGGGGTCGAGCTTGTCGATGAGGGCCAGCGCCGCCTCGGGCGTCGTGCTCGGGCCGAGCTTCACACCGATGGGGTTGCGGATCTTCGAGAAGTAGTCGACGTGCGCGCCGTCGAGCTCGCGCGTGCGCTCACCGATCCACTGGAAGTGCGACGAGGTGTTGTAGGGCAGGCCCGTGCGCGAGTCGATGCGGGTCATGGGGCGCTCGTAGTCCATGAGGAGTCCCTCGTGGCCCGTGTAGAACTCGACGCGCGTGAGCTCGTCGAAGTTGGCGCCCGCGGCCTCCATGAACTTGATCGCACGGTCGATCTCGGCCGCCATGCGCTCGTACGCCTGGTTGGCGGGGTTGCTCGCGAAACCCTTGTTCCAGCTGTGCACCTCGCGCAGGTCGGCGAACCCGCCCTGCGTGAAAGCGCGGATGAGGTTCAGCGTCGAGGCGGCGGTGTGGTAGCCCTTGAGCAGACGCGCGGGGTCGGCCTTGCGGGACTCCTCGGTGAAGTCGTAGCCGTTGACGATGTCGCCGCGGTACGCCGGCAGCGTCACGTCGCCCCGGGTCTCGGTGTCGCTCGAGCGAGGCTTGGCGAATTGACCCGCCATACGCCCCATCTTCACCACCGGCATCGACGCCCCGTAGGTGAGCACGACCGCCATCTGCAGGACGGTCTTGATGCGGTTGCGGATCTGCTCGGCTGTCGCGCCCGCGAAGGTCTCGGCGCAGTCGCCGCCCTGCAGGAGAAACGCCTGACCGGCCGCGGCACGGGCCAGACGGTCACGGAGGTTGTCGACCTCGCCGGCGAAGACGAGCGGCGGAAGGGTGGCCAGTTCGGCGGATGCCGCGGCCACCGCGGCCTCGTCATACCACTGGGGCTGCTGCTTGATGGGCAGGGTCCGCCAGTGGTCGAGGTCGTGGAGCTGCTGATTCACCCCTGAAGTCTAGTGGCGCGCCGACGGCGCCTTCGCCGCCTGGGCGCTGGCCAGGCGGTCCTTCACGGTGGACGCGTACACGTCCTCGTACCGCTGCTCGCCGAGCCGCTGCAGGGCGACCATGATCTCATCGGTGACGGAGCGCAGAATGTAGCGGTCGCTCTCCATCCCCTCGAAGCGGGAGAAGTCCAGCGGCTCGCCGATGACGATGCCGACGCGACCGACGCGCGGCAGTCGCTGGCCGATCGGCATGACGGCGCCGGTGTCGACCATCACCACCGGGATCACGGGTACCCGCGCCTCGAGAGCCATGCGGGCGATTCCCGTGCGGCCGCGGTACAACGTCCCGTCGGGGCTGCGCGTGCCCTCGGGGTAGATGCCGAGGAGTTCCCCGCGCCCGAGGACGCCTAGACCCGTGTTGAGCGAGGCCTCGGATGCCTTGCCGCCGGACCGGTCGATGGGGAGCTGCCCGGTCGCGGTGAAGAACAACCGCGTCGCCCAGCCCTTGAGCCCGCGACCGGTGAAGTAGTCGCTCTTGGCCAGGAACGCCATCCGGCGGTCGATCATCAGCGGGAGGAAGATCGAGTCGGAGAACGACAGGTGGTTGCTGGCGAGGATCGCCGCCCCCTCCCGCGGGATGTTGCGCCGACCCACGATCCACGGTCGGAACACGGCCTTGATGACCGGCCCGATGACCACGTACTTCATGAGCCAGTAGAACATCGTCAGCGCTCCTTCCCGGCGAGGTCGGCGACCCCGATGAGACCGGCGTCGTTGCCCAAGCGTGCGATGGTGAACTCCGCCACCGGACGTTCACCGTATCCCGGAAGCGACGTCTCGTACGCGAGCTTCACCGGAACGAGAAGGTCGGCGCCGAGCTGAGCCACTCCCCCGCCGATCACGAACAACTCGGGGTCGAGGACGGCCTGGAACCCGCCGCACGCCTCGCCGAGGGCCGTGGCCACGCGCCGCAGCGCCTCGATGGCGCCCGGGTCGCCGGCCAGCACGAGGCGCGAGACCGCCGGCCCGGGGATCGCGCCCTTCTCCGCGCGCACCGCGGCCAGAGCTGCGCCGATGCCGCCCTCGTCCGCGATGGCGTTGGCCTCGCGCTGCAGCGCGCGGCCCGAGGCGTACTGCTCGAGGCATCCGTTCTGCCCGCACCCGCAGGGGTGCCCGCCGCGCACGAAGCGCATGTGCCCGAGCTCACCCCCGATGCCGTGGCCGCCGCGGAACAGCTCGCCGTCGGTGACGACGGCGCCGCCGACGCCGGTGCCCATCGTCAGCATCACCATGTCGCGCACGCCCTGTCCGGCGCCGAAGCGGTACTCGCCCCAGCCCGCCGCGTTGGCGTCGTTCTCGATCGTCACGGGCGCGTCGAGACGGTCCTCGAGGCGCGCGCGCAGGGGTTCGTTGCGCCAGTCGATGTTCGGGGCGTAAATGACCGTGCTGCGGTCGGAGCTGATGAAACCGGCGGCGGCGACGCCGATGGCGTGCACGTCGTACGCACGACGCAAGTGGTCGGCCATGTCGACGACCGCGTCGACGAGAGCCGCCGGGTCGATGGGGGTGTCCACCCGGAGCTTCTCGACGATCGTGCCGTCCTCCTCGACGACTCCGCCGGCGATCTTCGTGCCTCCGATGTCGATACCGACGTTGCGCACGGCGCTCCTCTCCGGCCCGCCCCGCGGCTCGGCCCGCAGCAGTCTAGTCATCGCCGCGGAACGCCGCCGACACCGCCGTCCCCTCGGAGGCGCGGCGGAACGTACGACTAGACTCGACGAACCGATCGACGTTCTTTCCGGTGCCAAAGGAGTTACCGTGATCCAGTTCGACCTTCCCGCCGTCGTTCCCGCAGACCCGTCCGCGAACGTGTCCGATCTGCTCGCCGACCGCGTGTCCGCCACGCCCGACCGGCCGCTGTTCGCGGTTCCCGACGGTGCCGACTGGCGCGACGTGTCCGCTCGTGACTTCGAGCAGCAGGTCATCGCCCTCGCCAAGGGCTTCGTCGCCGCCGGCATCCAGCCCGGCGAGAAGGTCGCGTTCATCGCGCGGACCACTTACGACTGGACCCTCGTGGACTTCGCGCTGTTCTACGCCGGCGCGGTCATGGTCCCGGTGTACGAGACGAGTTCGCCGGCCCAGATCTCGTGGATCCTCTCCGACTCGGGCGCCATCGCCGCGATCGTGGAGTCCACCGAACACGGACAGCGCCTCGACGAGGTCCGCAGCGACCTCCCGCTGCTGCGCGAGGTCTGGGCGATGCACGCCGGCGACCTCGACGTCCTCGTGGCCCGCGGCGCCGAGGTGGACGACGCCGAGATCGCGCGGCGTCGAGCGATCGCGAACAGCTCCGACATCGCGACCCTCATCTACACGTCGGGCTCGACCGGTCGCCCGAAGGGCTGCGTCCTCACCCACGGCAACTTCGTCGAACTGGCGCGCAACTCCGCCAAGGCCCTGCACGAGGTCGTCGAGACCCCGGGCGCGTCGACGCTGCTGTTCATCACGACGGCGCACGTCTTCGCCCGCTTCATCTCGCTGCTGAACGTCCATGCGGGGGTGAAGACCGGTCACCAGCCCGACACGAAGCAGCTGCTGCCGGCCCTGGGCTCCTTCCGCCCGACGTTCCTCCTCGCGGTGCCCCGCGTGTTCGAGAAGGTCTACAACTCGGCCGAGCAGAAGGCCGAGGCCGGCGGCAAGGGCAAGATCTTCCGCGCCGCCGCGGCCGCCGCCGTCGAGCACTCCGAGCGCGAGCAGCAGGGCCGGTCCATCCCGCTGCTGCTGAAGATCAAGTTCGCGCTGTTCGACAAGCTGGTCTATTCGAAGCTGCGGGATGCCATGGGCGGACGCGTCGTATACGCCGTGTCGGGGTCCGCTCCCCTCGGCCCGCGCCTCGGGCACTTCTTCCGCAGCCTCGGCGTGGTGATCCTCGAGGGCTACGGCCTGACCGAGACCACCGCGCCCGCCACCGTGAACCTCGCCACGAAGTCCAAGATCGGCACCGTGGGCCCCGTGCTCCCGGGCGTGAGCGTGCGTCTCGCCGACGACGGCGAGATCCAGGTGCGCGGCATCAATGTGTTCGCCGAGTACTGGCGCAACCCCGAGGCCACGGCCGAGGCGTTCGACGGCGACTGGTTCAAGACCGGTGACATCGGTGCGTTCGACGCCGACGGGTTCCTCTCGATCACGGGTCGCAAGAAAGAGATCATCGTGACCGCCGGCGGGAAGAACGTCGCCCCCGCCGCGCTCGAGGACCCCATCCGCGCCAACCCGATCGTCGGCCAGGTCGTCGTCGTCGGAGACCACAAGCCGTTCATCTCGGCCCTGGTGACCCTCGACCCCGAGATGCTGCCGACGTGGCTGGCCAACAACGGCCTGCCCGCCGACATGTCGCTCGTCGACGCGGCATCCCACGAGAAGGTGCGGGCCGAGGTGCAAGCGGCGATCGACCGGGCCAACGCCCGCGTCTCGCGCGCCGAGTCGATCCGCAAGTTCACGATCCTCGCCACCGAATGGACCGAGGCCAGCGGACACCTCACGCCCAAGATGAGCATCAAGCGGAACATCATCGTGAGCGACTTCGCCGAGGCGATCGAGGACATCTACGCCGTGCCGATCAACACCACGAACGTCTCGCTCCCCTGAGCGCCGTCAGCCCCCGTTCCGAGAACAGGGGCTGACACAGGAACAGGCCGATCCCTCACGGATCGGCCTGTTCTCGTTGCATCCCCTGTTCTGGTGACACGCGGGGAGGCAGTGGGGTCAGAACCAGTCGCTCTCGCGGACCTGTCGCATCGCCTCGCGGCGCGTCTCGGCGGGCAACCGCGAGAGGTACAGCGTGCCGTCGAGGTGGTCGGTCTCGTGCTGGAGGGCCTGAGCGAGCAGCCCCTCCCCCTCGAGGACCACTTCGTTGCCGTCGAGATCGATGCCCACGACCTTGGCCCACGGGTAGCGCACCGCGTCGTGCCACAGCCCCGGGACCGAGAGGCATCCCTCGCCCACGAGTTCCGGCTCGCCTCGCGTCTCGACGAGCACGGGATTCAGGACGTAGCCGATGTCCCCGTCGATGTTGTAGCTGAACGCACGCAGACCGACACCGATCTGCGGTGCAGCGACGCCGGCGCGTCCGGGCGGCTCGACCGTGTCGAGGAGATCGCGGACGAGAGCGCGGATGCCGTCGTCGATCGTCTCGATCGGCGCACTGGGGGCGCGCAGGACCGGGTCGCCGAAGAGACGGATCGGCCGGACCGTCATGCTGCGGCCGCCGGGGTGCGCAGGCCCTCGACGACGGCGGCGGCGAGTTCGCGCGCGGCCTGCCGGGTGGCCGGCTGCAGGTCGCGGAACGCGATCGCGCTGCCGGCGGCGACGTGGGCGTCGTAGGGCATCCGGATGACGGAGCGGACGCGGGTGCGGAAGTGCGCCTCGAGCTCGCTCTCGCGCACGAGGGGGGCTCCCGGCCGGGCGTTGTTCAGCACGACGACCGCGTTGCGCACACGGTCGGCATAGCCGTTCGTCTCGAGCCACGTCAGCGTCTCGGACGCCAGCCGCGCCTCGTCGACCGAGAGGCCCGCGACCACGACGAGGGCGTCGGACAGCTCGAGCGTGGCCTCCATGACCGAGTGGACGATGCCCGTCCCCGTGTCGGTGAGGACGATCGAGTAGTAGTGCGCGGCGACGTCGGCGACGCGACGATAGTCCTCATCGCTGAACGCCTCGGAGACCCGGGGATCGGAATCGGATGCCAGGACGTCCAGCCGCGTGACATCGCGGGCCACGATCGACGAGACGTCGCCGTACCCGGTGACGTCGTCGTGCGCGCGCACGAGGTCGCGGACCGTCCGCCCGTTGGCGCGGCCCACGCGATCGGCGAGCGTTCCGCGGTCGGGGTTCGCATCGACGGCGATGACCCGGTCATCGCGGGCGTCGGCGAGGGCCATGCCCAGCAGAGACGTGATCGTCGTCTTGCCCACGCCCCCCTTGCGCGAGAGGACCGGCACGAAGCGCGGCTCGCCCGCCAGCGGGGCGGAGATGCGGCGGTCGAGGTCCTTACGCGCGCGGACGCGGCGACCGTCGCCGAGGTTGATGCGGTGTCGGGAGACGGAGTACACGAGCTGCTGCCACAGTCCCTCGGGCTCGGGACGCGAGATCTGACGCGGATCGAGCAGACGGTCGGCGGTGAGCAGATCGGGGCTCTCGCGGGCGTCGTCGATCTCGCCGAGGCGCTTGGATGCCAAGGTGACATCGGCACCGGGAGTGCGCACCCGCTCCGCCGCGTGGACACGCCCGGAACGTGCGGCCTCGTCGGCCTGCTGGACCTCGCGACGCGTCAAGGGAACGGTGCCGATCACGCCGGTCGCGGCGCGCTCGGCGCGCGTGCGCGGCACCGGGCCCGTCGCGGGGTCGCTGGTCTGCGATCCGGATTCGCCTCCGGCGGCCACGACCGTGGGGACGGTCTCGGTCACCGGCGCGTCGGGGGTCGACGCTGTCTCACGCTCTTCGGTGACGGCATCGACGTGCGCGGAAGCGACGTGGTCGGCGGCCCCGGGCTGAGGCTCGTCGGCGGCGAGGTCATCGGCATCGGCTTCGACTTCGGGCGCGGCGGCGGCGGCGACCGGCTCGGGGTCGGTCTGCTCGTCCTCTCCCCCCGCGTCGTCCGCGAGCGTCTCCCCCTCGACCACGGCGTCGTCGGACTCGCTGCCCTGCCCGTCGACGGGCTCGGCCTCGACCTCGGGCTCATCCTCGAACTGAGCGTCGGCCTCGGGCTCCGCCACGACCTCGGGCTCATCCTCGAACTCAGCGTCGGCCTCGGACACCGCCACGACCTCCGGCTCATCCTCGAACTCAGCGTCGGCCTCGGACACCGCCACGACCTCCGGCTCGGCCTCGAACTCAGCGTCGGCCTCGGGCTCCGACACGACCTCCGGCTCGGCCTCGGTCTCATCTGCCTCAGCGGCCGACTCGGCATCCCGCAGCTCGTCTTCGACGAACGCCTCCGGCTCGCCGACCTCGGGCTCCGGAGCTGCGTCGCCGTCGCCGTCGGCGACGATCTCGGCGTCGTGGACGTCGATCTCGATGTCGTCCGCCTCGACGTCGTCGTGCGGCTCGAGGATGATGTCGCCGGTGGGCAACTCCTCGAGCGCGGGATCGTGCGTCGTCGCCGCGACCTCGGGGTCGGGAACGTGGGTGAGCAACGGCGGGCCGTCGACGTCGGGGACGTGCACGATACCGACGACCTCGAAAGCGCGGGATTCGGCGTCGATGACGGGCATCTCGTCCTCGACCACGTCGTCGTCGACCTCGTCGTCATCGGTCACCGGAAGGTCGACACTGACCTGCGCGATGTCTCCACCGAGCATGCTGATGCTGGCCGTGTCGAGAGTTCCGCTGTGGTCGAGGACGCCGTGTTCGGCATCGTCGTCGGGGGTCTCGTCGGTGCGGTCGGGGGTCACTGCAGTCTCCAAAGAAAAAGGGGACGCGAAAAGCGCCCCCTCTCAGGCTACTGCGAGGGACGGACCACGAGCAAAAGGTCGCCCGCCTCGACCTGCTGCGTAGCGCCGACGGTGAGCCGTTCCACCACTCCGTCGACGGAGCTCGTGATCGCCGCCTCCATCTTCATCGCCTCGATCGACGCCACCGCCTGACCGGCGACGACCCGGTCGCCCACGGCGGCCTTGAGCGTGACCACGCCCGAGAACGGAGCGGCGACCTGGCCGGGCTTCGACGTGTCGGCTTTCTCTGCCTGTCGCGCCTCGACGTCGATCGACCGGTCGCGCACGAACACCGGTCGCAGCTGCCCGTTGAGCGTCGTCATGACCGTTCGCATGCCCTTGTCGTCGGCGTCGCCGATCGCTTCCAGCCCGACGAAGAGCTGCACGCCCCGTTCGATCTCGACGGTGTGCTCCTCACCGGCGCGAAGTCCGTAGAGGTAGTCGGCGGTGTCGAGGACGCTGAGGTCGCCGAAGCTCTCGCGCGTCTCGAGGAACGTGCGCGTCGGCGCCGGGAAGAGCAGGGAGTTCAAGCGCGCACGCCGCGTCGCCGAGTCACCCGCGAGGGCGGCCGTGTCGTCGGCGGTGAGCGGGGTGATGCCGATCTTGACGTCGCGACCGGCCAGGACCCGCGTCCGGAACGGCTCCGGCCACCCGCCCGGCAGATCGCCGAGCTCGCCCGCCATGAACGACACCACCGAGTCAGGGACGTCGTACTTCTCGGGGTTGCGCTCGAAGTCGACGGGGTCGGCCTTGACCGCGGCCAGGTGCAGGGCGAGATCGCCCACGACCTTCGATGACGGCGTCACCTTGGGAACACGACCGAGGATCCGGTTCGCCGCGGCGTACATGTCCTCGATGAGCTCGAAATCGTCGGCGAGCCCGAGCGCGATCGCCTGCTGCCGGAGGTTCGACAGCTGCCCGCCGGGGATCTCGTGGTGGTAGACGCGTCCCGTGGGACCGGGCAGGCCCGACTCGAACGGGCCGTACAGGTGCCGCACGGACTCCCAGTACGGCTCGAGGTCGGAGACGGCCGACAGGTCGAGGCCCGTATCGCGCTCGGTGTGCGCGAGCGCGGCCACCAGGGCCGAGAGCGACGGCTGGCTCGTGGTGCCCGACATGGGCGCTGCGGCGGCGTCGACGGCATCCGCCCCGGCCGCGGACGCGGCGAGCAGCGTCGCGAGCTGTCCGCCGGCCGTGTCGTGGGTGTGGACGTGCACGGGCAGGTCGAACCGTTCACGCAGAGCCGTGACCAGTCGCGCAGCTGCCGCGGGGCGCAAGAGCCCCGCCATGTCCTTGATGGCCAGCACGTGCGCCCCGGCGTCGACGATCTGCTCGGCCAGGCGCAGGTAGTAGTCGAGCGTGTAGAGGTCCTCGGCCGGGTCGAGCAGGTCGCCGGTGTAGCAGACGGCGACCTCGGCGACCGAGGTTCCCGTGGCGAGCACCGCGTCGATCGCGGGCCGCATCTGCGACACGTCGTTGAGCGCGTCGAAGATCCGGAAGATGTCGATCCCGGATGCCGCGGCCTCGGCGACGAAGGCATCCGTCACCTCCGTCGGGTACGGGGTGTAGCCGACGGTGTTGCGCCCGCGCAGAAGCATCTGGATCGCCACGTTCGGCAGCGCCTGACGCAGCACGTCGAGACGCTCCCACGGGTCCTCGCCGAGGAAGCGGAGGGCGACGTCGTAAGTCGCCCCGCCCCACGCCTCGACCGAGAGGAGCTGCGGCGTGAGCCGCGCGACGTACGGGGCGACGCGAGCGAGGTCGCGGGTGCGCACGCGCGTGGCCAGGAGCGACTGGTGCGCGTCACGGAACGTGGTCTCGGTGACGGCCAGCGCCGTCTGCGCACGAAGCGACCGGGCGAAGCCCTCGGGCCCGAGCTCCTGCAGCCGCTGACGCGAACCTGCCGGCGCGGGAACGCCGAGGTCGAGCGTCGGCAGCTTGGTGCCGGGATCCACCGAGAGGGGGTTCTCGCCGTGGGGCCGGTTGACGGTGGTGTCCACAAGCCACGCGAGCACCTTCGTCCCGCGGTCCTTGGACTCCCGCCCGCGCAACAGCTCGGGGCGCTCGTCGATGAACGAGGTGCTCAGGTCGCCGGCGACGAATGCCGGATCGTCGAGCACGGCCTGCAGGAACGGGATGTTCGTCGAGACCCCGCGGATGCGGAACTCCGCCAGCGCGCGCCGGGCCCGGGCGACGGCCGCACCGAAGTCGCGGCCGCGGCACGTGAGCTTGGACAGCATGGAGTCGAAGTGCGGGCTGATCTGCGACCCCGCGGCGGTGGTGCCGCCGTCGAGACGGACGCCGGCACCGCCCGGCGAACGGTACGTCGTGATCTTGCCGGTGTCGGGTCGGAAGCCTTGCGTCGGGTCCTCCGTCGTGATGCGACACTGCAGGGCCGCTCCGCGCAGACGGATCCGGTCCTGCGTCAGATCGAGGTCGGCGAGGGTCTCTCCCGCAGCGATGCGCATCTGCGACTGCACGAGGTCTACGTCGGTGACCTCCTCGGTCACGGTGTGCTCGACCTGGATGCGCGGGTTCATCTCGATGAAGACGACCTCTCCCGCCCGCGGGCCGGCGGTCTCGAGCAAGAACTCCACCGTGCCGGCGTTCTGGTAGCCGATCGAGCGGGCGAAGGCCACCGCGTAACGGTGCAGGTCGTCGCGCACGGCGTCGTCGAGGTTCGGGGCCGGCGCGATCTCGATGACCTTCTGGTGGCGACGCTGCACCGAGCAGTCGCGCTCGAAGAGGTGGACCGTCTCGCCCGTGGCATCCGCGAGGATCTGCACCTCGACGTGCCGCGGGCGCTGCACGGCCTGCTCGAGGAACATGCGCGGGTCGCCGAAGGCGCTCTGCGCCTCGCGCATCGCCTCGGCCAGGGCCGGGGCCAGCTCGCCGAGCGACTCCACGCGACGCATGCCGCGTCCGCCACCGCCGGCGACGGCCTTGGCGAACAGCGGGAAGCCGATGTCCTCCGCCTGTGCGACGAGGGCTTCGACGTCGTCGGAGGCCGGCGTCGACCGCAGCACCGGGACGCCCGCCGAGATGGCGTGCTCCTTCGCCGTCACCTTGTTGCCCGCCATCGAGAGGACCTCGGCCGGCGGTCCGATGAAGGTGATCCCGTGGGCCGCGGCCTTCTCGGCCAGCTCCGGGTTCTCGGACAAGAATCCGTACCCGGGGTAGATCGCGTCGGCGCCGCACTCGCGGGCGACGCGAATGATCTCATCGACGTCGAGGTACGCGCGCACCGGGTGGCCGCGCTCGCCGATCTGGTACGCCTCGTCCGCCTTCAGCCGGTGCAGCGACGCCCGGTCCTCGTACGGGTAGACCGCGACGGTGCGGGCTCCGACCTCGTAGGCGGCGCGGAAAGCGCGGATGGCGATCTCTCCGCGATTGGCGACCAGGATTTTCGAGAACATGCGCACCTCACGTCAAGCTGGCGGAGCTGAATGTGCTCACAGCCTAGGGGAAGGTAACGTAGACGCTCGTGCACGTACTCTCCGTCAGCTCTCTCAAAGGCGGGGTCGGCAAGACGACCGTGACGCTCGGGCTGGCTTCTGCCGCCTTCGCACGTGGCGTTCGCACTCTCGTCGTCGACCTCGACCCGCAATCCGACGTGTCCACCGGCATGGACATCCAGGTCGCCGGTCGACTCAACATCGCCGACGTCCTTGCCAACCCGAAAGAGAAGGTCGTCCGGCAGGCGATCACCTCGAGTGGGTGGGCCAAGGTCCACCCCGGCACCATCGACGTCCTCATCGGCAGCCCCTCGGCCATCAATTTCGACGGTCCGCACCCGAGCGTGCGCGACGTGTGGAAGCTCGAGGAGGCCCTGGCCACGATCGAGGCCGACTACGACCTGGTCCTCATCGACTGCGCCCCGTCGCTCAACGCCCTCACCCGCACGGCGTGGGCCGCGAGCGACCGCGTCATCGTCGTCACCGAGCCGGGGCTGTTCTCCGTCGCCGCCGCCGACCGGGCGCTGCGAGCGATCGAAGAGATCCGACGCGGTCTCTCCCCTCGTCTCCAGCCGTTGGGCGTCGTGGTCAACCGCGTCCGTCCGCAGTCGATCGAGCACCAGTTCCGCATCAAGGAGCTCCGCGACATGTTCGGGCCGCTCGTCCTGAACCCGCAGCTGCCCGAGCGCACGTCGCTCCAGCAGGCCCAGGGTGCCGCGAAGCCCCTGCACGTGTGGCCCGGAGACTCCGCGCAAGAGCTCGCCGCCGATTTCGACGCGCTGCTGGACCGGATCGTCCGCACCGGCCGCATCCCCGTGCAGAACGACGCACCGCAGGCTTGATCCCATCGAGAAACGCCGTTCCTGGCGAGAAACGCGCTCTCCCGGCGTTTCTCGACAGGGGCGGCGTTTCTCTTCGAGGGAGCGACAAAACAGAACCCCGGACGCCGTGGCATCCGGGGTTCTCGTGTCTGTGGGGGCCTGTCAGGCCGTGCGAGCGGCGCGGCGAGCGGCGAGCTCGTCCACCGTCTCCGGGGTCGCGGTCTCGAAGTCGACGAGCGTCGACTCGACCTCGCGCAGGACCTTTCCGACCGCGATGCCGAACACGCCCTGGCCGCGGCTGACGAGGTCGATGACCTCGTCGTTCGAGGTGCACAGGTAGACCGAGGCGCCGTCGCTCATGAGCGTCGTCCCGGCGAGGTCGCGGATGCCCGCGGCGCGGAGCTGATCGACGGCGGTGCGGATCTGCTGCAGCGAGATGCCGGTGTCGAGCAGGCGCTTGACGAGCTTGAGGACGAGGATGTCGCGGAAGCCGTAGAGACGCTGCGAACCGGACCCGCTCGCGCCGCGAACGGTGGGAACGACGAGTTCGGTACGAGCCCAGTAGTCGAGTTGGCGGTACGTGATGCCCGCGGCACGCGCTGCCACCGCGCCGCGGTAGCCGGTGTCGTCGTCCATCTCGGGAAGACCGTCGGTGAAGAGGAGATCGGCGGCGAACCGGGGTTCACCGAGTGCGTCGCCAGCGTTCATGCTCGCGTCCCTCCTCATCGGCTCGTTGCTTCCACGCTAGATCAGCGAGGGTCCCCCGGCAACGACATCCGCGCCGGGGGCGTCGGCGTGTCGCGATCAGGACAGCATCCGGTCGATGGCCTCGCGCACGAACAGCGTGCGGACCTCGTCGAGGCGCGCCGCGAGTTCGGGCGCGAGCTCGCTGGCCCGTGCCCGCGACGCGGCGTCCGGGCGGCGGAGAAGCGCCGACAGGGCCGATTCGACGAGGGAGGCCTCGCGCTGCGCGCTCTGCCGCAGCGATCGCACGTGCCGGGGCTCGATGCCGTGCCGATCCAGGGCGACGAGCGTGCGCATCAGCGCCACGGTCTGCTCGGGGTACGACTCGGCCGCGGTGATCACGCCCGTGCTGATGGCGTCATTGAGCAGCTGCGGGGCCGCACCGGATGCCGAGAGCAGATCGTCGCGGCGGTACCGCCGCGGCGCGCTCGTCATTGACGGCATCGAGGTCGGCGGCGCAGGGTTGCGACCTGCGTCGACGTCGGCGAGGTACTCGCGGATGACGGCGAGGGGGAGGTAATGATCGCGCTGGAGGGTCAGCGCCAGACGCAGTCGTTCCAGATCGGCGGCCGAGAACTTGCGGTAGCCCGAGTCGGTTCGCGTGGGCGACACGATGCCCTGGACCTCGAGGAAACGCAGCTTGCTGGAGGACAGCGCCGGGAACTCCGGTGTGAGCCTCGCGAGCACCTGCCCGATGCTCAACAGCCCCGAGGCCGCCGGACGACCGCGGGCGGGGGCTGCCGCCATCAGTGTTCTGCCGACGGGAGGTCGACCGGCGAACCGAAGAAGTTGAGGCGGAACTTGCCGATCCGCACCTCAGCACCGTTGATCAGCGCCGAGCGGTCCACGCGCTCACCGTTGACGTAGCTGCCGTTCAGGGATCGCTGGTCGACGATCTCGAAGGCCGTACCGGCGCGGGTGATCTCGGCATGCCGACGCGAGACCGTGACGTCGTCGAAGAAGATGTCGGCTTCGGGGTGTCGACCCACGGTCGTGACGTCGGTGTCGAGCAGGTAGCGGGCGCCGGTCGTGGGGCCGGAGCGCACGATCAGCAGCGCCGCCCCCGAGGGCAGGGCGTCGATCGCTTCCAGCTCGGTCTCGCTGAGGTCGGCACCGAACGGGACGAAGGAGAGATCGGCATCGTGACCGAACGTCTCGGTCGTGTCGTGCGACCGCTCGGGAGCGGCGGCGTCGGCAGCGCGCCGAATGTCGTCGCGCTCGAATCTGCGGGTCTCGTCCACGGCTTCTCCTTCTTTTCCACCATAGCCGACCGCCTCCGAACCGGAGCGGCCGATCGACCCTCGCGAAGGTCATGGGATGTACGTGTGATCCGCCCTCGACGACGGGCTCCGCGTTCGGGCAGCGAACCGGTACGACGGGGGGACACTCGAACCTATCTACCCGGGGTCGGCCGTGTCGAGTCCGAGTCGCACCGAAGACGGCCGGATCGCGCATCTCCCCTCCCAGGTCCCGTCCGCACCGGGTCGATAGGGTCGGTGGGGTGACCTCCTCCTCCGCGCCGCGTCGCCGCTCCCTGTCCGCCGTTCTCGCCGCCGCGGTCATCGCGCTCGCAGCCCTCGTCATCCCCGCGTCCCCCGCATTCGCGCACGACGAACTCGTCTCCTCCGACCCCTCCGCCGACGCGGTGCTCGACGCCCTGCCGTCGCAGATCACCCTCACCTTCAGTGCCGACATCCTGGATGCCGAGGGTGCGACGGTCATCCAGGTGACGGACGCGGCCGGCACGGCCCTGACGGACGGCGCCCCCACCGTTGCGGGCACGGCCGTGACACAGGCCGTGGCGGGACCGGCATCCGGTGCCGTGACCGTGGTCTGGCGCGTCGTCTCCAGCGACGGACACCCCATCGACGGCACGTTCTCGTTCACCGTCCCCGCCGCCCCGACCCCGACGGCGACGCCCACACCCACGCCGACTCCCACGGCCGCGTCCTCCCCCGAACCGACCGTGACGGTCACGGCCACTCCCGCCCCGGCGGAGAACACCTCCGAGGCCTCTCTCCTGCCCTGGATCCTGCTCGCGATCGCCCTCGTCCTCGTCGTCGGCGCACTGGTCTGGCTGGCCGTCGCGCGAGGCCGCCGCAACGGCCCGACCGGCGGCTCGGCGGGGACCTCCGGACGCTAGGCTGGGACCATGCCTCATTACGATCTGGTCATTCTTGGTGCGGGTCCCGGCGGGTACGTCGCGGCCGTTCGCGGCGCGCAGCTGGGGCTGTCGGTCGCGGTCGTCGAAGAGAAGTACTGGGGTGGTGTGTGCCTGAACGTGGGCTGCATCCCCTCCAAGGCTCTGCTGCGCAACGCCGACCTCGCGCACACGTTCCACGCCAAGGCCGACCTGTTCGGTATCTCCGGCGACGTGCACTTCGACTTCGGCAAGGCGTTCGACCGTTCCCGTAGCGTCGCGGCCGGGCACGTCAAGGGCATCCACTACCTGATGAAGAAGAACAAGGTCACCGAGTACGAGGGCCGTGGCCACTTCGTCGACGACCACACGCTCGACGTGACCAAGGCCGACGGCTCGAAGGAGCAGGTCACCTTCGACAACGTCATCATCGCCACCGGGTCCACCGTGCGCCTCCTCCCGGGAGTGACCCTGTCCGAGAACGTCGTCACCTACGAGGAGCAGATCCTCACCCGTGAGCTTCCCTCCTCGATCGTCATCGTCGGCGCCGGAGCCATCGGCATGGAGTTCGCCTACGTCATGACGAACTACGGCGTGAAGGTCACCATCATCGAGTTCCTCGACCGCGCCCTCCCCAACGAGGATGCCGAGGTCTCCAAGGAGATCCAGAAGCAGTACAAGGGCTACGGCGTCGACATCCTCACCTCGACGAAGGTCGACTCCGTCACCGACCACGGCGACAAGGTCACCGTCGCCTACACCGCCAAGGACGGCTCCACCGGCTCGATCGACACTGACCGCGTGCTGATGTCCATCGGCTTCGCCCCCAAGGTCGACGGGTTCGGCCTCGAGAACACCGGAGTGAAGCTCACCGAGCGCGGCGCGATCGACATCGACGACCACATGCGCACGAACGTCCCCCACATCTACGCGATCGGTGACGTCACCGCCAAGCTCCAGCTCGCGCACGTCGCCGAGGCCCAGGGCGTCGTCGCGGCCGAGACGATCGGCAACGCCGAGACGCAGACCCTCGGCGACTACCGCAACATGCCGCGCGCCACCTTCTGCAACCCGCAGGTCGCCTCGTTCGGCCTGACCGAGCAGCAGGCTCGCGACGCCGGTCACGACATCAAGGTCGCGAAGTTCCCCTTCTCGGCGAACGGCAAGGCCAACGGCCTCGGCGAGCCCGTCGGCTTCGTCAAGCTCGTCGCCGACGCCGAGACCCTCGAGCTCATCGGCGGACACCTCATCGGCCCCGACGTCTCCGAGCTCCTCCCCGAGCTCACGCTCGCGCAGAAGTGGGACCTCACCGCCCTCGAAGCCGCGCGCAACGTGCACACCCACCCGACGCTGTCGGAGGGCCTGCAGGAGGCGTTCCACGGCCTCACCGGCCACATGATCAACCTCTGATCCGACCGGCCGCAACGCCCGACGGCCCCCGACCCGCTCGATGAGCGGGGTCGGGGGCCGTCGGCGTCAGGGGGGTCAGTGCCCGAGGGCTCGGGCGAGCTTCGAACCGGATGCCGCGGGCCGACCGCCCGCCGCGAACACGGCCGCGTCGACCGCGGCGAACAGCGCCGCACGCCCGGTGTCGTCCGCGGGGCCGGCGGGGCCGAGCTCGACTTCCCACTCGCGCCACTCGGATTCCGCGCCGCGACGCTCGTCGCGTGCGCGGACGCGGTCGTCCACGAACTCGGCGACGAGGCCGCCGTCGGCATCGAGCAGGGCGTAGGCGGTGCGGTGGTTGCGCACACGGGCGAGCGGCAGGAACGGTCCGTGCGCCCACGCGGCGACGGCATCCTGGATCTCCTCCGGGACCACCGGAGCCGCGTCGGCGTCGCCGATCTCGCCGAGGGGCCAGTGCGTCTCGGACCGGCCACCGGGCGCGGGGGCCTTCACGTGCCACCCCTCGTCCGGTCCGCCCTGCCGCCGTCGCACCGCGACGCCGACCCGCGCGAGGGCGCCATCGACGGTGTCGACGTACCGGGCATCGAGGTCGCGCGGCTCGGCGTCACCGACGCGCGCGACCCCCGGGATCCCCGACCAATCGGGCACGGGCGTGCCGTCGTCGACGTCGTACTTGGACTCGACCTCGACCGACGACGACCCGGGAGCCGTTCCGCTCAATCGTCGCGTCCGTCGGCGTTCGGGTTGATGTCCTCGGTCTCTTCCACGTACGAGAAGACCGCCTGCGTGGGTCCGTCGGAGTCACCGGTGTTCTCGAGCCCGCCGTCGCGACGGTAGACGAGCTGCCCCTCGCTGTAGGGCATGATCAGCGTGTCGTCGGTCTCGTTCTCGAGCGGGATCACCTGCCCGTCGAGCGGGCCTCCGGTCAGTCGTGCGATAGCCATGCGCCCAGCGTAGACCGGGGCCTCGCGCAGAGGCCGCGCCTTGACACCCCTGACCTAGACTCGCTCGGGTGACGAGGACGGACCTGCCCGGAGACCGCCCGTTCGTGCTCCTGGCCACGCGCGCCGAGGACCGACCGGCCGACGAGGAGTACGCGCTCTTCCTCCGCTTCACGGGCCTGCCTCCGCAGCGGCTCCGGCGCGTGCGCCTGGAACGCGACCCGATGCCCGAGATCGATCTCGATGAGATCGCCGGGATCCTCGTCGGCGGAAGCCCGTTCAACGCCTCCGACCCGTGGGAGAAGAAGTCGGCGGTACAGCGCCGCGTCGAGGCGGAGATGGCCGCGCTCGTGGACGAGGTGGTGGCGCGCGATGCCCCGTTCCTCGGTGCCTGCTACGGCGTCGGCACGCTCGGCACGCATCTGGGCGCGCCGATCGACGGGACGTACGCCGAGCCCATCAGCGTCGTGGACGTCTCGCTGACCGACGCCGGCCGCGCCGATCCGCTGCTGTCGGGGATGCCCGCGACCTTCCCGGCCTTCGTCGGCCACAAGGAGGCGATCTCCGCGCTCCCCGCGGCGGCGACGCTCCTGGCATCCTCCGCCACGTGCCCCGTGCAGATGTTCCGGGTCGGCGAGAACGTCTACGCCACGCAGTTCCACCCCGAACTGGATCTCGGCGGCATCGTCACCCGCATCCACGCGTACGCGTCGTTCGGCTATTTCCGCCCCGACGAGCTCGAGTTCACCCTCGCCGCCGTGCGGCGGTCGCCGGTGACCGCGACCGGCCGGATCCTGCGGGCGTTCGCCGAACGCTACGCCCGCTGAACCGGGGGCCGGCGAACGACCTCGACGGCAGCCGTCACCGCGGGGCGGACGCGCCGCAGCTGCGGCTCGAGACCGAGGTCGACCAGGACGATGCGGCCGCAGAGCTCCGGACCGCGACCGCGGAGGATCCCCGCCTTGACCGCTCCGAAGGTGACCGTGACATCGGCCGGGAGGACCGCGGTGTCCGCCTCGCCCGTGTCCGGGTGCAGACCGCTGGGGAGGTCGACCGCCACGACGCGCAGCCGCCGGTCCGCGACCGCCGGGCGCAGGGCCTCGACCACGGCGCGAGCGGTGCCGCGCAACCGCGGGTCCGCGGAGGCGCCGATGCCGAGGATGCCGTCGACCACCAGGACATGATCCGCCCCGGCGGCGCAGACCTCCGAGGCATCCCGGAGCCGAGCCCCCGCGGCGACTGCGGCATCGAGCGCCTCCCGATGCACGTGATCGCGGGTGAGAACGATGTCGACGCGGGTCGCCACTCGGGCGAAAGTCGCCGCCGAGTACAGGGCGTCGCCGCCGTTGTCGCCCGAACCGACGACCACCAGGACGGCGCCCGGGGTCCGTGCGAGCTCCTCCTCGACGACGTCCGCGAGCGCACGGGCGGCCTCATGCATGAGGGGCCGTCCGGCCGCGAGCAGCGGAGCCTCCGCCGCCCGGACCGCGGCGGCGGTGTACGCGACGGTGCGCTCGGTCATGTGGTCACCCTAGACGCGTGTCCGCGGGCTCAGCGGGAAGCGGTATTCTTCGCCGTCGCCTCGCGTTCGTGCGCTTCGGCCTCGCGCGCGGCATCCAATTCACCGACGGCGGCCTGCACCGCCCGCTCGGCGCGCTGGACCCGGAACTGCACAAGCGTCGACGCGGCGTACTTCGCGCGGACGCGATCCTGGTCCTCCTCGTGACCGACCATGATGTACGCACCGGCGATGAGGATCACCTGGCTCGAGAGGTTCAGCCACAGCAAAAGCGCGATGAGCGCGGCGAACGTCGCGAGCAGAGGGTTTCCGCCCGCCCCGCGGACGAACAGGCCCGACAGCTGCTGCAGCACGACCAGCCCGATGCCGCCCAGCAGAGCGCCGCGCAGGAGCGTCGCCCGACGCACGCGGAGCCCGGACAGCAGCGCGAAGGCCGCGGCGATCACGGCCGCGTCGAGCGCGAGCACGATGAGCGTGGAGACGAGCCAGGTCAGGATGCCGGTCACCCACGAATCCGCGGAGATGCCCAGCCATCCGCGCACCACCGTCAGCCCCGCCGTGGCGAGGAAGGTCACTCCGGCGGCCGCGGCGAGCGATACACCGATCCCGAGAGCCAGCAGGAGGTTCCGCAGGAGCACCCACACGATGAAGGTGTCCTCCGTCGTCACGTCGGCGAGCTGACGCAGAGCGGACCGCAGCGACCCGACGGCGCCGATCGCCGCGCCGAGCAGACCGATCGATCCCAGGACACCCGCGATCGTGAAGCCCGCGGGCGCCTTGATCTCGGCGACGTCGATGAGACCGTCCGGACCGACGAGCCCCGGGATGACGCCGTCGACCGCGCGCACGAGGGCGGCGAGCCCGTCGGGGTTTCCCGCGAGCCACAGGGCCGCGAACGAGAACCCGATGAGGACGCCCGCGAACACGCTGAACAGCGTCCGATAGGTCACGCTGTCGGCGAGCATGGGTCCGCGTCGCCCGGAGTAGACGAGGTACGCGCGCACGAGTCGCCGCTGCAGCGCCCACGCGGTGACGCGACGAAGGAGGTCAGCCATCCTCCCAGGCTATGGGAGCGGCACGATCTGCCCCGGCGGGGTTGACCGCGCGTCGAACACGCAGATCGTGCCGGGCTTCGCCGCGGGGCGGGCCCGTCCCGCGACATGCGCGCGATCCTGCGCCGCACACGCGCGGGGTCGCTCACCGGAGCTCTCCGAGCAGCACCCACCACGTCCCCAGCAGCAGCGGGGGCCCGAAAGCGAACACGGCACCCCGGGCACCGGAGAGCAGGATTCCGGCTGCCGCGGCCCCGCCGCACAGGAACCCGGTGAGGATCCCCGAGAGCACGGCATCCGGTCCGAACCACCCGAGGTGCGCCCCCGCGAGGGCGGCGAGCGTCACGTCTCCCCCGCCGAAGGCCGTCGGCTGCGCACGATGCAGCGCGAGGCAGACGAGGAACGCGGATGCCGCCCCGCCCCACACCCCGACGAGGCGCGGCGGTTCGTCGGCGGCGAGCGCCGCGGAGGTCAACAGCACGAGGGCCAGCGCGAGTCCCGGCAGGACGAGCGCGTGCGGAAGGCGGTGGTGACGCCCGTCGATGACGGCGAGGATCCCGCCGAGCACCGCGAACACGGTCAGCGCGACGCCGAGCACGCGGCGCTCAGGCGTCGAGGACGGCGAGCCGGGCGAGGACCGTCGCATCGGGGAGGATGCCCTCGCGTTCGCGCACGGCGCGCTTCAACGGCAGGACGTAGACGCCGTCCGCCTGCGGGAAGATCGACGTGCGCCACGTGGAGGAGCCGATCGTGACCTCGACGCGCACTCCGCCGAAGCCGCGCCGGAAGGTCTGCGTCTCGCGGATGTCCTCGCTGAGTCCGGGCGGAAGCGCGACGAAGTACCAGGCGCTGTCGAGTCGGGCCTCCCACCGGAAGACCTCTCCCTCGAACTCGACGATCATCGTGTCTCCCTCCGACGCCGTCACCCTACCCGCGGCGGGACGCGGGCCGCGGGCGCTCTCCCCTGGGGAGGAGCCGTCGGCGCACCGCGAGGTCGACGCCCACCGCCACGGCAGCCGCCGCGAGCGAGACGAGGAGGTCGCGCGCGTCGAAGCCGAGCCCGAGCACCAGGGCGATCGGCGGGAACGCGTCGGCCCAGGCCGCGGGGAGCCCGGTGAGCTGCAGCAGTTCGACGCCCACGCACCACGCCGCCGCGACGGCGGAGAGCACGACCGGGCGGGCGCGCGGCAGGAGCGCCACGAGACCCGCGTACACGGCGACGGTGTAGAGGGCGTCGCCCACGATGTCGGTGACGATCGACCCGGGCGCCGCGTGGACGGTCAGCCCCGCGGCGACGACGGCGAGCATCGCCGCACCCGCCGCGATCCGGCGACGCACGATCTCGGTCACGCGAGGATCCCGGCGGCCCGCGCCGGTTCCGCGTACGCCCGCGCGAGCGAGGCCACCGTGTCGTGCGCGTTCAGGCCGCTGGGGTTGGGCAGGACCCACGTGGGCACTCCCCCGATGGTCTCTCCCTGGCGCCCGGCGAGGGCCTTGGGCCGGTCGAAGCCCTGGCGGTACGCGGTGAGACCCACCACCGCGACCGCGGGCGGCGCGAGGGCGGCCACGCGGTCCTCGAGAGCGGCGGCGCCGGCGCGCAGTTCCGCGCGGTCGAGTTCGTCGGCACGCGCGGTCGCGCGGGCGACGAGGTTGGTCACGCCCACCCCCGCGTCGAAGATCATCGCCCGGTCGGCGTCGTCGAGCGGACCGGCGAAAGCGGGCAGCCGCGGCAGGATCCCGGCCTCGACGAGCGCGGGCCAGAACCGGTTGCCGGGGCGGGCGAACGGGGTCCCGGTCGCGGCGGTCCACAGCCCGGGGTTGATGCCCACGAACAGCAGGCGCAGGCCCGGTCCGACGAGGTCGGGGATCGTGGCATCCCGGTACGACTCGAGCTCGGCACGTGTATACCCCATGAGACCACTATGACCACTTCGCCGTCCGGCCCGCGCGACTGTGCCAGGATCGGCGGAATGGATGCCGTGCCCGCGCTCACCGAGGTCCCCGATCCGCAGTTCCTCATCGTGGGCGACAACGTGCGCCTCGCCACGTACACGTGGGGCGACCCCGAGGCTCCCACGGTGCTGTGCGTCCACGGCTTCGGGTCGAGCACCCGCGACAACTGGGTCAACACCGGCTGGGTGCGCGATCTGCTGCGGGCGGGGTTCCGCGTCCTCGCCGTCGATCAGCGCGGTCACGGCGCGAGCGACAAACCGCACGACGCCGCCGCGTACCGCATGAGCGCGCTCGTCTCGGACCTCGTCGCCGTTCTCGACACCTACCTGGTGGATCAGGTGCGCTACCTCGGCTACTCCCTCGGCGGCCGCGTCGGGTGGCAGCTCGCCGTCGACGCCCCCGAGCACGTCGAGCGCGCCGTGCTCGGTGGCATCCCGGACGGCCGGCCGCTCGCCCGGTTGCAGGTGGAGCAGGCCCGCGCGTTCCTCGATCGCGGGGAGCCGGTGCAGGATGCCACCACCCTGCGCTACGTCTCGCTCGCGGAACGCGTGCCGGGCAACGACCTGCGCGCGCTCGTCGCCATCGCCGAGGGCATGCGCCTGGGCGAAACCGACCCGGACCCCGCGTCGCCCCCGCTGCAGCCCGTGCTCATCGCCACCGGGACCGAGGACCCGATCCACGACCAGTCCGCGAACCTCGCGGGGCTGCTCCCCCGCGGCGAGTTCGTCGACATCCCGGGTCGGCACCACGTGAACGCCCCCGGAGCGCGCGCGTTCCGCGAGGCCGGGATCGCGTTCCTGTCGCGCGAGCTCTGACCGGCGTTCATCCGCAGACGTACACGGTGCTCGGTGCGTCCGCCGCCGTCGCGCAGTTCTGCTCCACCCACGCGCGGATCTGCGCCGAGACCGTGGAGGTCGAGGCCGTCCCCGCCCCCACGGCCGCGCCCCCGGGCCCGCCGACGCGGTCTTCTTCGCCGATGACGTAGCGGAGCTGTCCGGTCTCGACGAGCGAGACGAAGGTCTCCAGGGTCGGTGCGCCGTCGGTGCCGTTGAACCCGCCGATCGGGAGCACCGACGCGCCGCCCGAGGCCACGATGAGCTGCGCGGCGGTCTGCGCTCCGAACGCGGCGGCGAGATACGTCGTGTCGCCGCGGTGGGCCTCGAGCCAGGTCCGCAGTTCCGTGCTGTCGCCACCGAACCCGCCCGCCCCGCCGCCGGCAGCGCCGTTCCGGCCGCCGGTCGAGCCCGGTCCCGTCGCGCCGGCGGTGCCTCCCGCGCCCGGGAGACCCGCTCCGCCCGCTGCACCCGTCCCGGGAGCGGCGGCGCCGTTGGGGGCGCCGCCGGACATCCCCGGTCCTGCGGCGCCGTCGCCGCCGCGCCCGTCCATCGCCGCGACCCCGCGTCCGCCGGCCCCACCCGCTGCACCGAACCCGGACGCCATCTCGGACACTCCCCCGGCGACGGGATTGATCGCGTTCGGGTGCGCGATCGTGACGGCCGACCAGACGGTCGGGGTGAGCAGCAGGCCCACGACGAGCGCGACGCCGGTGACGAGCCGCGCGTGGTGACGCGACAGCAAGAGGGCGATCGCCCCGGCAGCCGCCGCGGCCTGCACGAGAGAGACCGGGATGCTGTACCCGCCGGTGGCGACGCCGATCGCGACCGCGGTCGCCGCCGCGACCCCGACGATCGCCACCGCGGGCCACACCTTTCCCCGGTGCCCGCTCCACGCCAGGGCGGTTGCGACGGCCAGCCCGAGGGGCACGGCGAGCGCCGCGGTGTAGAACTGGTGCATCCCGGCGACGACCGAGAACATCGCCGCGAAGGTGAGCGTCCACACGGTCAGCAGCACCGTGAGCGGTCGCGGGAACCGCAGCACCCACAGCACGATCAGGGCGACCACCGCGGCGGGGATCAGCCACGCGATCTGTCCCGCCAGCTGCGCGTTGAACAGACGCAACACCCCGGGGTCGCCCGAGAACGGCGGCGTGAAGGACTCGTAGGCCGAGCTGTCCGCCGTGGCGCTGAACCGTCCGAGTCCGTTGTAGCCGAACACCATCTCCCACGGATCGTCGCCGACCGTGCTCCCGATGTAGGGTCGGCTCCCCGACGGGATGAGGGCCACGATCGCCACCCACCACAGGGAGGCCGCCAGGCTCACCGCACCGGCGAGCGCGAGGTGCGCGAGCCGGCGCCCCCAGGACTGCGCCGTGCACAGGTAGGCCGCGGCGAGCGCGGGCCAGACCGCCCATGCTTCGAGCATGTAGAACTGGAACGACAGGCAGATCGCCGCGCCCGCGACCACCAGCCACCCGAGGCTCCGCGCCTGCACCGCCCGGACCGACGCCCACGCGGTGAGAGCGAGGCCGAGGACGAAGAAGGACTCCGGCTGGTTGGAGCGGGAGACCGCCACGAGGATCGGCGTCACCGCGACGATCGACCCGGCCAGCAGCCCCGCCCGGACGCCCGCGAGACGGCGGGCGGTCACGGCCGTGACGAGGGCGGCGGCGACGGCGGCGAGGGCGTTCGGCAGGATCACGGCCCACGCCGAGTACCCGAAGACCTTCACCGCGAGCGCCGGGATCCAGAACGACCCCGGGATCTTGTCGAGGGTCACCGTGCCGGCCGGGTCCATCGCGCCGAAGAAGAAGTTCGACCACGATTGGCTCATCGACACCGCGATCGCGGCGTAGTAGTCCGACGGCGTCCCGTCCCACACCTGCCAGGCCGTGAGAACGAGGGCGAGCGCGGCGATCACCGACAGGCCCCACGGCCACGCGCGTCTCCCCGGTCCCGTCCTCGTGGCGAGACGGGCGGGCCGGGCGGTCGGGGTCTGCGGGATGCTGAGCGTCGCGGTCACCGGCGCATCGTAGGCAGCCGATGACGAGCGGGCTCCGTGTGCGGCCTAGGGACGAGCTATGGATGCCGGGTCGCCGGCGCTCACGAGGCGGCGACGCTCACGTGCGGGGCGCTCGGAGCGGAGGGAGCGGCCATCTGGACGCCCACGCGCACCGTCTGTCCGGGGGCGAGCGAACCCGCCCACCCGGCACCGCGGCAGGTCACCGTCGACGAGCGGATGCCGCACTCCATGCCCCACGCGTTCGTCACCGCCGTGGCCCCGGGCGATTCCCAGGACACCGTCCACGCCCCCACCGTCCCGGTCGCGGTGACCGTCATTTCGGCGACGTATCCCTCGGCCCACGCGCTCTGCGGGATCCAGGTGGCCGTGATCGCGGCAGGCCCCGGGTTCGCGGGGGGCCGGGGCGCCGAGGACGCCGTCGGCGCGGGCGTCGGCTTCGGCGTCGCCGTCGGCTTCGACGTCGAGGTGGAGCTCGCCGTCGGTTTCGGCGTCGCGGTCGGCTTCGGCGTCGAGGTGGAGCTCGCCGTCGGTTTCGGCGTCACCGCGGGTCGGCGCGCCGGTGTCGGTTGCGGAACGGGCGTGAGGATGGGGCGCAGTGCCTGCAGCTTCGCGGTCTGCGGTGTGCGCCAGTCGTCGCCCACGAGACCGCCGGTGTCACCGCTGTTGGGGTTGAACGACCAGTAGGCGTAGCTGATCCCGCGTCGAGAGAGGTAGTCGACGAGGGCGGTCATCCAGCTCTTGTCGCTCGCCGTCTCGAGCTTCGTGCCGAATTCGCCGAGGAGCACGGGAGCGATGTTCTCCCTCGCGAGATAACCCCAGTTGGCATCCCATAACGCCTCGAGATTCGCGGGATACCGGGGATCGGAGAACCACGGCTGCGCGAATACCGTGGCGGGGTAGTCGTGCGGCGAGTACACGACACGGTTCTTCACGGAGAGCGTCACCGGCGCGCTGCGCACGTCTTTCAGCCCGCCGCCCCACCACGTGCCGGTGCCGTCCTGCTGACGCTCGACACCCTCGACGACGACGAGCAGGCGCGGGTTGACGGCGAGCACGGCGTTGCTGGCCCGGGTCGCCGCCGCACGCCAATCGCGCGCGGGGTCTCCGCAGTTCCAGCAGGCGGGCCCGTGCGGTTCGTTGTGCAGATCGACACCGATGACCGTGGAATCGTCCTTGTACCGCGCGGCGAGCATCGTCCAGTCGTCGATCCACCGCTTCTCGGAGTACTGCGCGGTGTACCAGAGCTCGCTCTGCGCCCCCGAGTCGGGGCGGTGACGGTCGAGGATCACCGAGAGCCCGTGCGCCTTCGCCCGAGCGATCACCCTGTCCATGAGCTCCAGGGGCGTCAGAGCGGAAAGCCCGGGGTTGGCGTTCGCGTCGATCGAGGTGGTCTGTTTCGCCGCCAGGCACTCGTTCGAGAACGGCAGTCGGATGGTCGTGAAACCCATCGCGGCGATGGTCGACAGCCCCTCATCGAGCGGGATCGTCCACAGACCGTGCGGGGCGCAGTTCGCGGTCTCCATCCCGAACCACGCGACGGCCTTGATCGTGTACGGCGTACCGGTGGCGGTGACGATCTGGGATCCCCGTGTCGAGAGCCAGCCCGGCAGACTCGCGGCGGACGCTGCCGGGGCGGTGATCGCGCCGACCAGCAGCAGGACGGCGACCGCGGTGAGCGCCGCCGCCCGAGTCCGCGCGCGACGCCACCATGCTCGACGCTCACCCATGTCCGTCCCTGCCCGTCCCGGTCATCGTAGCGGCCGGGCGGGGCCGTCGACCCCCGCGCCCGACGTCATCGGCGAGCGCCCGCTCCCGGCGACCGGTGGGCCCGGTGCACCACCAGGGCGAGGTGCAGGGCCGCCAGGACCTCACCGTCGTCGAGGTCGACTCCGAGCACCCGCTCGGCCAGGTCGAGCCGCTGGTAGAACACCGAGCGCGAGACGTGCGCCGCCGCCGCCGCGGCGGTGCGGTTGCCGGGGTGGGCGACGATCGCCGACAGGGCGGCCAGCAGGTCGCGGCGACGCGTGGGAGGGGAGGCCAGCACGGGAGCGAGCAGATCCTCTCCGTGTTCGAGGAGGCGGTGGTCGCCCCGGAGCGACGAGACGAAGCGGACGAGCGGATGCCGCACCACCCAGTGCACCGTCCCCTCGGGCAGATCCCCCACCTCGGCCAGGTCGAGGGCCTGTTCGAGCGAGTCGAGGAGACGCGGGACGGAGTCCTCCCCGGGCTCCCCCTCCACGCGGGGCCCGACCGACAGCCGGGGCGGCTGCCCCTCTCCGCGCAGCCGCGCGAGGAAACGGTCGGCGGCGGCACCCGCGAAGGTCGTCCCCGCCGGCACGGCCAAGAGGACCGGCATCCACCCCTCCGCGCGCTCGCCGGATCCCCGCGGGGTGCCGCACAGCGCACGCCCGCCGATCTCGGCCGCCGCGGCTTCGACGGCGTCCGGCGCCGCTCCGTCGAGAGCGAGGCCGAACAAGACCGCACCCGCGAGGTCGATCCGCGCAGCGCCCAGGAGCGCGGCCACCTCGGCGGTGGAGCCGTAGCGCCCGCCGAGCAGCGCGTCCATGAGGCGACGGCGACCGAGCCGGGCCCAGTCGTCGCCGTCGGGATCGGCGAGGCGTCCGAGCGCCAGGGCCGTCGCGCCCTGCTCGAGGACGGCCCGGCGTCCGGCCGGATGCGGCGGTCCGGCGAGGGCGACGAGCGTCGCCCAACGGATGCCGCGCGCCTCCACCGCGACGATCGAGCGTCCGTCGTCGCCATCGTCGGCGGATCGCCGTGAACGCTCCTGCCAGTCGTGCAGCACCGTGGGGTCGGCGTCCGCGAGGTCGGCCACGATCACCTCGTGAGCGAGCGATTCCAGTACGACCGGCGCCCGCAGGGTCTGCGCGAGACGCTCCACGACGTAGTCGGCGGGGGCACCGCGCAAGGCGAGCGAGGTGAAGAGCGTGCGCACCTCGTCGCGCGCGCGGAGCGCGGCGGTCTGATCGTCGATGATCCGCCGGTGCACCTCCTCGGTCACCGCGACGAACTTGATCTCGCGATGGAGCGCGATCAGCGCGAGACCGGAGGCCGCCGCGGCGTCGACGACGACGGCCGGAACGTAGCGGTAGTGGGCGCCGAGCTCGATGACGATCCCGACCAGCCCCGCGCGGACGAACTCCGCCACGAGGGCCCGCAAGTCGGCGGGGTCCTCGGGCCACGCCGACGCCGTGGTGAGCAGCAGCTCGCCGCCGTCGAGGAGCCGCGCCGCGCTCGCGCTGTCCGAGACGTGCACCCACCGCACGGGTGTCGCCAGCCCCTCCGCACCGACGAGCACTTCGGGGGCTCCCGCGGCCAGCGCGGGGGTGTCGAGCACCTCGGCGAGCGTCGGCAGGCCCCGGTCGAACACCGGGGTCGCGGCATCCGGACGATCTGTCCGGACTCTCCTGTCTTCGCGACGATCAGCCATGAGCGCTTCCCCCTTCTCGTGCCGCAGAATCGGCAGAGAACACCCTACGGCGGCGCCGGTCGATGTGTCCGGATGACCGCTGATTCCGAGGAGGATCCGCATGACCGTCATCCACCACCACGTCAACGGCGAAGCGACCGGCCGCGCGGAGCGCAGGGGCGACGTGTTCGATCCCGCCACGGGCGCGGTCCAGGCGCACGTCGTCTTCGCCACCACCGCCGAGGTCGATGAGGCGATCGCCGCCGCGAAGGCCGCGCTCCCCGCGTGGCGGGCGACGAGCCTCATCAAGCGCGCCGACGTCTTCTTCCGGCTGCGCCACCTTCTGGTGGAGCGCACCGACGAGCTCGCCGCGATCATCACCGCCGAGCACGGGAAGGTCCTCTCGGATGCCAAGGGCGAGATCAGCCGCGGCATCGAGAACGTCGAGTTCGCCGCGGGCCTCGTGCACCTGCTGAAGGGCGAGCACGCCGAGCAGGTCAGCCGCGGCGTCGACGTGCACTCCGTCAAGCAGCCGGTCGGTGTGGTCGCCGCGATCACCCCGTTCAACTTCCCCGTCATGGTGCCGCTGTGGATGACGGCCTCGGCGATCGCGTGCGGCAACACCGTCGTGCTGAAGCCGAGCGAGAAGGACCCCTCCGCGGCGATCTTCCTCGCCGAGCTCTACGAGGAGGCGGGATTGCCCGCCGGCGTCCTCAACGTCGTCCACGGCGACAAGGTGGCCGTCGACGCGCTGCTGGACTCCCCCGACGTCCGCGCGGTGAGCTTCGTCGGCTCGACCCCGATCGCGAAATCCATCTACTCGCGCGCCGCCGAGAACGGCAAGCGCGTGCAGGCCCTCGGCGGGGCCAAGAACCACATGGTCGTGATGCCCGACGCCGACCTCGACTCCGCCGCCGACGCCGCCGTCTCGGCCGCGTACGGTTCGGCCGGCGAGCGCTGCATGGCCGTCTCAGTGCTCGTGGCGGTCGGCGACGACGTCGCGGACGCTCTCGTCGAGAAGGTCGCGAGCCGCATCGCGGGTCTGAAGATCGGTCCCGGAACGGATGCCACGAGCGAGATGGGTCCGCTCATCACGCGCGAGCACCGCGACAAGGTCGCCTCGTACGTCACGGGTGCCGCAAGCGAGGGCGCCGAGGTCGTCGTGGACGGCACGACGCAGCAGTTCGAGGGCGACGGCTTCTTCATCGGCGTCTCACTCGTGGACCGTGTCGCCCCCGGGATGAAGGTGTACGACGACGAGATCTTCGGACCCGTCCTCTCGGTCGTCCGCGTGAAGAGCTACGACGAGGCCGTCGAACTCGTCAACTCCAGCCCGTTCGCCAACGGCACGGCCGTCTTCACACGCGACGGCGGCACCGCCCGGCAGTTCGAGTTCGACATCGAGGTGGGCATGGTGGGCGTGAACGTCCCGATCCCCGTCCCGGTCGGCGCGTTCTCGTTCGGCGGCTGGCGCAACTCGCTCTTCGGCGACTCGCACATCTACGGCCCCGAGTCGATCCACTTCTACACGCGCAGCAAGGTCGTCACGACCCGCTGGCCCGACCCGAGCGAGAGCCAGATCAGCCTCGGGTTCCCAAGCAACCACTGAGTCCGCGGCATCCGGAAAGGAACGATCATGACCCTCACCTCCCCCGACGTGACCGCCGAGGCGCAGGTCCGCGCCGACGACCGCGCGCACGTCTTCCACTCGTGGAGTGCTCAGGCGCTCATCGACCCGGTCCCCGTCGCCGGCGGTGAGGGCTCGACGTTCTGGGACCACCACGGCACCCGGTACCTCGACTTCTCGTCGCAACTGGTCAACCTCAACCTCGGGCACCAGCACCCCGATCTGGTCGCGGCGATCCAGCGGCAGGCGGGCGAGCTCGCCACGATCCAGCCCGCGATGGCCAACGGCACCCGGGGAGAACTCGCGCGGCTGATCTCCGAGGTCGCGCCCGAGGGCTTCTCGAAGGTGTTCTTCACCAACGGCGGAGCGGATGCCAACGAGAACGCGGTCCGCATGGCGCGCCTGGTCACCGGGAAGCGCAAGGTGCTCGCGATGTACCGCAGCTACCACGGCAACACCTCCACCGCGATCACGCTCACGGGCGACCCGCGCCGCTGGGCCAACGAGCCCGCGGATGCGTCGGTCGTGCACTTCTTCGGTCCGTACGCGTACCGGTCGGCCTTCCACTCGGCCTCCGAAGAAGAAGAGACCGCCCGCGCCCTCGAGCACCTCGAGCAGACGATCATCCTCGAGGGCGCCTCGACGATCGGGGCGATCATCCTCGAGACGGTCGTCGGCACGAACGGCGTGCTCGTCCCGCCGCCGGGCTACCTGCCGGGCGTGCGGGCGCTGTGCGACAAGTACGGGATCGTCTACATCGCGGACGAGGTCATGGTCGGCTTCGGCCGCATCGGCGAGTGGTTCGCCGTCGAGGCGTTCAACGTCACCCCCGACCTGATCACCTTCGCCAAGGGCGTGAACTCCGGCTACGTACCGCTGGGCGGAGTCGTGATCTCGGATGCCATCGCCAGCCATTTCGACACCGTGTCGTTCCCCGGCGGCCTGACGTACTCGGGTCACCCGCTCGCGTGCGCGCCCGGCATCGCGACGTTCGAGGTGTTCCGCCGCGACGGGGTCCTCGAGCGGGTGCGCGACCTCGGCGAGCGCGTCGTCGAGCCGCGTCTGCGCGAGATGGCAGAGAAGCACCCGTCGATCGGCGAGATCCGGGGGCGCGGGCTGTTCTGGGCGATCGAGCTCGTGCGCGACCGCGAGACGCGCGAACCCCTCGTGCCGTTCAACGCCGCCGGCGCGGACGCGGCGCCGATGGCCGCGTTCGCGGCGGCGTGCAAGAACGCCGGACTCTGGCCCTTCACGCACTTCAATCGCGTGCACGTCGCCCCGCCGCTGATCATCTCCGAAGAGGATCTCGTCCGCGGCCTCGACATCATCGACGAGGCCCTGTCCGTCGCCGACGAGGCGGCCGCCGCGTGAAGCTCCTGCAGAACGTCGTCGACGGCGTCTCCACGCCGTCGACGGGCGCGATGATCGACCTCGTCAGTCCCGTGACCGGCGAGGTGTACGGCCAGGTGCCGTGCTCGACGGCGGAAGAGGTGGATGCCGCGTTCGCCGCGGCATCCCGTGCCTTCGCGTCGTGGCGGCTGACGACCCCGGCCGCGCGCCAGCTCGCGCTCTTCCGCCTCGCCGACGCGCTCGCGACCCACGCCGAGGAATTCGCCGACCTCGAGTCCGAGGACACCGGGAAGCCGCGCGCGACGCTCGTCGCCGACGAGATCGACCAGTCGGTCGACCAGCTGCGCTTCTTCGCCGGCGCCGCGCGCGATCTCGACGGGCGGGCGGCGGCGGAGTACGCCGAGGGCTTCACGTCGTACGTCCGTCGCGAGCCGATCGGCGTGGTGGCGCAAGTGACGCCGTGGAACTACCCGCTCAACATGGCGATCTGGAAGATCGCGCCGGCGATCGCCGCGGGCAACACCGTGGTGCTCAAGCCCAGCGAGACCACGCCGCAGACGACCGTGCGGCTCGCGCAGCTCGCCGCCGAGATCCTGCCCCCCGGGGTGCTGAACGTCGTCCTCGGCGACCGCGAGACCGGGCGCGCGCTCGTGGAGCACCCGACGCCGCAGCTCGTCGCGATCACCGGTTCGGTGCGCGCGGGTATGCAGGTCGCCGAGTCCGCGGCGCGGCAGGTCAAGCGCGTGCACCTCGAGCTCGGCGGCAAGGCGCCCGCGATCGTCTTTCCGGATGCCGACCTGGATGCCGCGGCATCCGGGATCGCCCAGGCGGCGTTCTTCAACGCGGGGCAGGACTGCACGGCCGCGACCCGCGTCCTTGTGCACGCGTCGCTCCACGACGCCTTCGTCGAGCGCCTGGTGGCGTACGTCGAGGAGCACGTGCGCACCGGCTCTCCCGACGACCCCGCGGCGTTCTTCGGGCCGGTCAACAACGCCGACCAGCTCGCCCGCGTCCAGGGATTCGTCGACCGTCTCCCGGCACACGCGCGTGTGGCGACCGGCGGATACCGCGTCGGCGACACCGGCTGCTTCTTCGCGCCCACGATCGTCACGGGGCTCCGCCAGGACGACGAACTGGTTCAGCAGGAGGTGTTCGGTCCGGTCCTCGCGGTGCAGGGGTTCGACGACGACGCCGAGGCGCTCGAGATGGCGAACGGCGTGCCGTACGCACTCGCGGCATCCGTCTGGACCCGCGAACACGGCCGCGCGCTGCGCTTCAGCCGCGACCTCGACTTCGGGTGCGTGTGGATCAACGCCCACATCCCGTTCGTGTCGGACATGCCGCACGGCGGGTTCAAGCACTCGGGGTACGGCAAGGACCTCTCGGTCTACGGCTTCGAGGACTACACGCGCATCAAGCACGTGATGTCGAGCCTGGCCTGACGCGGCTCAGGCGCCGGGCGTGCCCGTCTCCTCGGGGGCGTCCGGCGTCGGCTGCTCCGTGTCCGAGCCCGGGCCTGCGGCCGGTGCCGACGGCGCGTGGCGCTCGGCGTTCACGCGCCGCGCGTGGTCGACGGCGCCCTCGAAGCCGGCATCCGGATCGTCCATCAGGGCGCGCGTGGCGAGAGCGTGCACGCGTACGGCCTCGTCAGCGGACTCCGCCGCGGCGCCGATCGCGCCACCCGCCTCTTCGCCGATCATGACGAACGCGCGGCTGAGGCTGCGGCGCGTCTCGATGTCGCCCTGGCCGAGGTGTCGCACCAGCTCGTCGGCGAGGGCGGCCCGCTCGGCATCCGGCACGAGCCCGGCCGCAGCCCGCCAGGCGGCGCGCGCGACGGCGGTCTCCTCGTCGTGCAGGAGAGCGGGCGTGATCGCCGACCACGTGGCCGGGTCGCCGATCTTCGACAGCGTGTGCAGGCCCTGGCTGCGGGCCTGGGGGAACGGGGAGGCCAGCTCGGGCAGGATCGCGTCGACGACGCGCGCGCGATCGTGCCGCGTCAGCGCCCACGTGAGCATGTCGCGGACGAAGAAGTCCGGTTCGACGGCGCACCGGGCAACCAGCACGTCGATGAACGCGTCGTTCGGGCGGGTCCCGGCATCCATCGCCGCGCGCAGGCGCAGCGAAGCGTCGTCCCTGTCCAGGGCGGCGCGCAAACCCGCCGTGATGTCACCCTCAGCCATCGCGGCCCTCCTGTTCATCGCCCCGCCCAGCTTGACACCCGCCAGGAGGATGGGCTCCGCCCGGCATCTCTCCATCCGCCCTCCGGTGGACAGCGGAACCCGCTCGAGCGGCCGCCTCCGGGTACCGTGCGACGGCGAATCGGCTGGCGGAGGTCTGGAACAGTTCGCGCTGCAGGTCCAGGAGAGAGCGGAAGGTGTCGGACGCGGTGAAACCGAACCCGACCTCATCGTGATTGCCGTCCAGGAGAGGGAACACGGTGTCGCAGAACTCGTCGACGTCGGCACCGTGGCGATCCCTCTCACCGGCCAGAGCGGTTGCGACGGCCGGCGGGATGAGTTCCGTGACCTCGATCCTGGTGTCGGCCAGCGCCCATCGGAGATTCACCGTGTAGCTGTGCAGCGCGGCCTTGGCTGCGCTGTACACCGGCGCGAACGTCTGCGGCATGTACGCACCCCCGGACGTCACGTCGACGATGAGCGCGTCACGTCCGCCGTCGAGCACGCGAGGGATGAGCAGCCGGTTCAGGTGAATCGGACCGTCGAGGAGGATCTCGATCTCGCCCCGGGATCCGCTCCACGGCCCGTCGTCGCCGGCGAGCGGCACGCGGCGCTGCACGCCGGCATTGTTGATGATCGTGTCCAGTTCGGGCATCGTCGAGCCGATCCGGGCCGCGAGGGCTTCCCGCTCTTCCGGCGATCCGATGTCGTTCACGAAGGTCTCGAGCCCGGGAATGCTCGCGGATGCGGCCTTCAGCCGGTCCTCTCGCCTCCCCGTCACGATGACGCGATCACCACGTTCGATGTAACGGCGAGCAAGCCCCAACCCGATACCGTCGCTGCCGCCGGTGATGAGTACGGCGTGACGTTGAGTCGAATACCCTGATGTTGTCATGTACACATAGTAAGGACGGACGTTTCCATGTCAACATCACTGAGTGCCGCAGAGAACCTGCAGTGGGAAGCGTGGAAGCATGCGCAAGCCGCCGTGAACGAAGCAGTCGAGCAGGCGATCGAGTCCGCGTCCGGTCTCTCCGGTCCGGATTTCGCGGTGCTCTCGCGAGTGGTCGAGCTGGGTGACGGCACGCTCGGACAGAACCAGCTCGCCGCCTCATTGGGCTGGGATCGGAGCCGACTCTCTCGACAGCTGACCCGGATGGCTGCGCGGGGCCTTCTCGTGAGCACGGCGACGTCGGGGGGCGCTGCCCGCCGACAGATCGTCGCGACGAATGACGGTCGCGACAGGGTGCGCCGGGCTCGGCCGGCGCACGCTCGGGCGGTTCGCGTTGCCCTTCTCGAACCCTCGGCGACGGCGGCCGACTTCTGGGCCGGCGTCGAGGCCCTCTCGCACGGGCGCGACGAGGGGCGCTGACGCGCGAGCGAGGCCCGAGGAGTACGACTGCGGCCCCGGCTACCCACGGAACGACGGTTTCCGCGTTGTTACGGCTGAATAAGACTCGATTTCACCATTGAGTAACCGGTGATTGCGCTGATACCGTCGCCCCATCATGAGCATCTCCGCGGAACGACGTCCGGTCCTCGACAGCGTGTCCAAGGCCATCGTTGAGCAGCTGCAGGAGGACGGCCGCCGTTCGTACGCCGAGATCGGCAAGGCCGTGGGTCTCAGCGAGACCGCCACCCGGCAGCGGGTGCAGAAGCTGCAGGACGCAGGTGTCCTGCAGATCGTGGCGGTCACCGACCCACTGCAGCTCGGCTTCGCCCGCCAAGCGATGATCGGCGTCCGGGTGTCCGGCGACACCCGGGTGGTCGCCGCCGAGATGGCGGAACTCCCCGGTGTGACGTACGTCGTCTCGACCGCCGGTTCCTTCGACCTGCTCGTCGAGGTCGTGTGCGAAAGCGACGACGACCTCATCGATCTGCTCAACGACCGCATCCGCTCGCTCCCCGACGTGGTGGCGACCGAGACGTTCGTGTACTTGAAACTCCACCGACAGCTCTACAACTGGGGAACGCGATGACGCTTCACGAAATCGACCAGCAGTCCGACCTCCAGGCCAAGGCCCGCGACCACCTGTGGATGCACTTCGCGCGTCAGTCGGTCATGACCGATGGCCCCGGCGTCCCGATCATCGTCAAGGGCGAGGGCCACCACATCTGGGATGCCGCGGGCAAGCGCTACATCGACGGCCTCGCCGGCCTCTTCGTGGTCAACGCCGGCCACGGACGCCGCCGGATCGCGCAGGCGGCGGCGAAGCAGGCCGAGGAACTGGCGTTCTTCCCCCTGTGGTCCTACGCCCACCCCGCGGCCATCGAGCTCGCCGACCGCCTCGCGCACCTGGCCCCCGGCGACCTCAACCACGTTTTCTTCTCCACCGGCGGCGGCGAGGCGGTCGAGACGGCCTTCAAGCTCGCCAAGCAGTATTGGAAGACGCAGGGCAAGCCCACCAAGCACAAGGTGATCTCGCGCGCGATCGCCTACCACGGCACCACCCAGGGCGCCCTCGCCATCACGGGGCTCCCCGTGATGAAGCACATGTTCGAGCCGGTCACCCCCGGCGGCTTCCGCGTTCCGAACACGAACTACTACCGCGCCGCGGAATCCGGATTCGGCGGCGGTACGCCCGAGGAGTTCGGCCTGTGGGCCGCCGACCGCATCGAGCAGATGATCCAGTTCGAGGGCCCCGAGACGGTCGCCGCGGTCTTCCTCGAGCCGGTGCAGAACGCCGGCGGCTGCTTCCCCGCGCCGGCGGGGTACTTCCAGCGGGTGCGCGAGATCTGCGACAAGTACGACGTGCTCCTCGTCAGCGACGAGGTCATCTGCGCCTTCGGGCGCCTCGGGTACTACTTCGGCGCCGAGGCGTACTCGTACCAGCCCGACATGATCACGTTCGCCAAGGCCGTCACCAGCGGCTACTCGCCCCTCGGCGGCACGATCATCAGCGACCGGGTGTACGAGCCGTTCGCCCACGGCGACGCGTCGTTCCCGCACGGCTACACCTTCGGCGGGCACCCCGTCTCCAGCGCGGTGGCGATGGAGAACCTCGATGTCTTCGAAGAGGAGGGACTGCTGCAGAACGTGCGCACGAACTCCCCCGTCTTCCGCTCCACTCTGGAGAAGCTGCTCGATCTCCCCATCGTCGGCGACGTCCGCGGCGACGGCTACTTCTTCGGCATCGAGCTGGTGAAGGACAAGACGACGAAGGAGACCTTCGACGACGACGAGTCCGAGCGGCTCCTGCGCGGATTCCTGTCCAAGGCGCTGTACGACGCCGGGCTCTATTGCCGCGCCGACGACCGGGGCGACCCCGTCATCCAGATCGCCCCGCCCCTGACCATCGGTCCGTCCGAATTCGACGAGATCGAACAGATCCTGCGTTCCGTCCTCACCGAGGCCTGGACGCGCCTCTGACGGCGTTCGAGCGGACGCCGCCCCGACCCCGGCGGCATCCGCTCCTCCGCCACCCGCTCCGATCCCGAGCGGTGCACTGATGCTCTACCCGACACCATCCGTTCGGTCGCCATCGCCGATCGCGACCCGCACCCTCTAGGAGAAGCCACGAACGAGAACACCCGCGCCACTGCGGCGCCCGCGTCCGGTTCGGGCGCCAGACTCGCCCGCACCCTCGGCCTGTGGTCGATCGTGGGTCTCGGCCTGGGCTACATGACCCCGACCGTCATCTTCGACACCTTCGGCCTCGTCGCCGAGAAGACCAACAACGTCGTCCCCGCCGCCTACGCCATCGCCCTCGTCGTGCTCGTGTTCACCGCGATCAGCTACGGAAAGATGGTCCGCGTCATCCCGAGCGCCGGGTCGGCCTACACCTACGCCCGCGAATCCATCCACCCCGGCGTCGGCTTCGTCGTCGGATGGACGGCGCTGATCGACTACATGCTGCTGCCGATGGTGAACGCCCTCATCCTCCGCAGCTACATGGAGGCGCTCTTCCCCGACATCCCCGGCTGGGTGTGGGTGGTCGTCTTCACGGCCGGCGTCACCGGCGTCATCTACTTGACGATGCGCGGCACCTCCAACGTCAACATGATCCTGCTGGTGTTCTCGATCCTCGTCATGGCGGTCTTCGTCGTCATGGTGGTCGTGCAGCTCGTCGGCGGAGCAGGGGCCGGTACTGCCGTGTCGCTGGCTCCCTTCGTCCACAGCGACGTGCAGTTCGGCGCCGTGCTGGCCGGTGCGACCGTGGTCTGCTTCTCGTTCATCGGCTTCGACGCGGTGTCGATGTACTCGGAAGAGGCCAAGACGCCCAAGATCATGCCCCGTGCGATCCTGCTCACGCTCGTGGCCGGCGGCCTCATCTTCCTCATCGCCGCCTACGTCACGCAGCTGCGCTTCCCCGACTCCACCGCCTTCCCGCCCGAGGCCATCGAGGACAGCACCCTGCCCGAGATCGGCGTCCAGGTCGGCGGCCCCGTGCTCCAGGCCGTGCTCACAGCGGCCGGCTTCGCGGCGACCCTCGCGTCGTGGCTCGCCTCGCACGCGTCGGTCTCGCGCATGCTCATGGTGATGGGACGCAACAACGTCCTGCCGCGGCGGGTCTTCGGATTCATCAACCCGAAGACGCACACCCCGACGATCTCGATCGTCATCGTGGGGCTCGTGAGCCTGCTCGCGATCTCGTTCACGCTCGAGCAGATCGCCGCGTACATCAACTACGGCGCGCTCGTGGCCTTCACGTTCGTGAACATCTCGGTCATCGCCTGGTTCGCGATCCGCCGGGGGCTGCGAAAGACGCCGGGCGACATCTTCCGGTACATCGTGATGCCCGGGATCGGCATGCTGCTCACGGGTCTGCTCTGGGTGAACCTCGACGGGCACGCGCTCGTCGGGGGGCTCATCTGGACCGCGATCGGCGTGGTCTACCTCGTGGTCCTCACCCGCGGCTTCAAGAAGCCCATCGCCTCGTTCGACGAGAACCAGCCCGTCACGGGCGTCAACAAGACCGTCCCGGGCCCGCGCTCGGAGATCTGACCGCACCGCCTCGGCCGCGGCATCCCTCTCCTGCACGGGAGGGATGCCGCGGTCTTCGCGTTGCGCCGACGGTCGCCCGGGCCGAACTCCTGAGTTTCCGCCTGTTCGCCGCGCGTTCGCCCGCCGAATCGACGCGTACGCCGGATTTCTCCGGAGTTCGGCACGGAGACGCGATGTCGCCGCAGGTCGGATGCGCCCGGCGGATGGGCACCGACCCGCGGCGGCCACCGCGGGATCGGTGCCCGCCCCGCCCCGCCGGTAGACTTCAGCCAGTGACCACCACCCGCGCCGAAGCCGCCTACCTGCGCTCGGTCACGGCGTTCAAGAACCCGATGCTCGACCTGCTGCACGGCAGGTTCGCGCCGTTCGTGGTGGCCGTGCTCTCGACGGTGTTCTCGCCCGACCGTCCCGCGGTGGCCGTGGCCGACGCCCACGTCGAGGTCGCCGAGACGATCGACGAACTGCGCGCCGCCGGGTACGACACCGACGACGACCGCCGCATCCCCGCCGGTTCGGCCCGCGACATCTGCCGCGGCTGGGTGCGCGTGGGGTGGCTGAGCCTGCAGATCGAGGACGACGTCGAGGTGTATCGCCTCTCGGCGCACGCGGTCGGTGCGCTGGAGATCGCCGGACGAGCGGGCGGCGGACGCGCGCGCGTCTCGCGCTCCCGGGTGCGCACGCTGCTGGACGCCGTCGAGCGGCTCGCCCGCGACGCCGAGACCGACCCGGAGCGTCGCCGCGAAGTCCTCCTCGCCGAGCGCGCGGCCCTGGATGCCGAGATCGCGGCGCTTGACGGCGGGGTCGTCGAGCCGCCCGACGACGAGCACTTGCTCGAAGAGGCCGAGAACGTCATCCACCTCGCGCGCGAGCTCCCCGCGGACTTCTCCCGCGTGGCGGAGTCGATCGCGGCGATGCAGCGCGACGTCGTCGCCGAGCTCCGCCGCGACGCCCGCCCCACCGGCGACGTGCTGCGCGAGTACCTCGAGCGCGGTCGCCACGTCATGCAGGCCACGCCCGAGGGCCGGGCGTTCCAGGGAGCGTTGCGCCTGATCGGCGACCCCGAGCACATCGACGACCTCACCGACCAGCTGCACGCGGTGCTCACGCAGCCCTTCGCGCGCCTGATGACCCCCGAGCAGCGCGGCGAGCTCGACGCGATCGCGCGTCGGGTCGAGGCCGGCGTGCACGAGGTCCTCACCGCGCAGCGCCGCGCCTCGCACGTGATCACCGTGCAGGTGAAGACCCACGACCCGATCCGCGACCGCCAGGTCGACGATCTACTCCGCGCGGTGATGGCGGGGCTGCACCGGTGGAGCCAGACGAAGGCTGCGGGCCGCGTCGAGCCGGTGCGTACCCTTCCCCTCGCCGACATCGGTCACTTGCGGCGCTCGCTCAGCGACATCCGCCCACCCGGCGCCCCCGATCCGCTCTCGGTCGACGAGACCGACGTCGAGTTCGTGGATGCCGACACGCGCGCCTGGGGCGGCCCGCACTACGCCGAGCTCGAGCGCTACGTCGACGGCCTCGGCGCGCGCTTCGATCTCGCCGAGGCCTTCACCGGCGCCGACGCGTACACCCGCCGTCCGGTCGACCTCGTCGGTCTGCTCGAGATCGCCCACCGCGGCGGCATCACCGAGGGCGACGAGGTCTCGGTGGTCGAGGCCGTGCGCCCCGACGGCACCACCCGCCGCTTCGCTTTCACGGCGGTCACCGCCGTCCGCCCCACAGAAACGGATGCCGATGACTGACGTCGACACGTCCGCCCCCGCCGCGCCGGCCCCCGCCGCCGTCGACCCGACGCCGGCCTTCATCGCCCCGGTCCCGATGGAGAACGACCCCGACGCTCTGTTCGCCGGGGACCGCGGCATCCTGGACGCCGATGTGCGACGCGTGCTCGTGCGGATCCTGCAGCGGCGGTTCCTGCTGGCCGAGAACTCCCCCGCCGAGTGGAAGCTGCTGCTCGAGCACCAGCAGATGATCGAGTCGCGGCTGAACGACCTGTTCGTGCGGCTCGTCGTCGACCACGAGCGCGGCGTCGCCTACAAGGAGCAAGTGCGCAGCGACGAGGTCGAGGTGCCGATCCTGCTCAAGGACGAGGCCTACTCGCGCGCCGAGACGCTCGTGCTGGTGTATCTGCGCACGGTGTTCCAGCGCGAGACCACCGCGGGTGCGCCGTCGGCGCGCGTCGACGTCGAAGAAGTCGAGCAGACGGTCCTGACGTACTTCGCCGAGAGCGACGGCACCCGCGCGAGCCAGCAGCGAGCGGTCCGCACCGCGATCGCGCGCCTCGACCGCGAGGGGATCATCGAGGAGGAGTCCGAGGGGCGCTTCCGCATCGGACCGCTCATCGAGATCGTGCTCAGCGCCGAGGTGCTGCGCGAACTGCAGAAGTGGCTCGACGCGCAGACGACGGATGCCGCGACCGCGACGCCGTCGGCGGGCGAGGCGCCGGCATCCGACACGGCCGAGGGAGAACTGGCATGACGATGCTCGAGACGCTGTTCGGCCTCATCCCCGCCGCCTCGCGCGGTCAGCAGTGGGTCGCCCACGAGCTCCAGCTGATCAACTGGGGCGGCTACGACGGAGAGCACCGCGTGCGCTTCGCGCCGACCGCGACGCTGCTGTGCGGCGGTTCCGGATCGGGCAAGTCCACGCTGATGGACGCCTACGTCGCGCTCATGATGCCCCACACGACCCCCTTCAACGGCGCCTCCAACGGCGCGGTCGTCGGGCGCCCCCGCGGGCAGGAGCAGCGCAACATCCTCTCGTACGGCCGCGGCAAGCTCGACGAGTCCCGCACCGACGAGGGCACGAAAGTGCGGGTGCTGCGCGGCGACGGCACCGACACGTGGACGGCGATCGCGATGACGTGGGTCGACCACGACGGCGCGCGGTTCACGGCCGTGCGCGCCTGGTACTTCCCCGCCTCGGCGCGCGTCCTCGACGACGCGGTCAAGGTGCGCGGAACCATCCACGGCGACTTCGACCTGCGCGGGCTGGAACGCGCTGCGCAGCAGCATCTCTCCGACGCCGCGGTCCGTGCGACGGGCCTGGACACCCTCGCGACCGACCGCGAGTTCTCGGCGCGGTTGCACGCGGTCCTCGGCATCGGCGCGGCCGGTTCCGGCGCGAAGGCGATGAGCCTGCTCGCGCGCATCCAGGCGGGGCAGCAGATCACCACCGTCGACGACCTCTACAAGCGCATGGTGCTGGAGGAGCCCGAGACCCTCGCGACCGCCGAGGCCGTCGTCGCGCACTTCGACGGCCTCGAGAGCACCCGCACCCGCATGCTCGAGGCACGCCAGCAAGTGCGGGCGCTGCAGCCGATCCGCACGATGAAGGCGCGCATCGACGAGGCCGCCGAACGCGTGCGCATCATCGAAGCCCTGGGGCGCTTCGGCGACCCGGCCTCGCGCGCGTCGCTGTGGCGCGCGCAGCGCCGCGTCGATCTGCTCGGCGCCGTCGAGGACGAACTGCGCGAACGCACCCACGCCACCGACGCGCTCGTGCGCGAACGCCAGGCCCTCGCCGACGCCGCAGAAGCGGAGCGCGACGGACTCGGCGACGTGCTGCGGGCCGCCGGCGGCGACCGACTCGACGCGGCGCAGCGCGAGCTCCGCGCCCTCGAGCGTCGCCGCGCCGGGATGGTGCGCGACCGCGAGCGTTTCGAGGCCGCTCTGGCGGTGCTCGGCGCCGAGGTCGGCACCGCGAAGCAGTTCGCGGCGCTGGCCGACGACGCCCGCCGCACTCTCGGCGACGCGGATGCCAAGACCGCGGTGCGCGACGCCTTCGTCACCGCGAGCAGCCGGCACACCGAGGCGCGTCAGCAGCTCGCGACCCTCGAGACCGAGCACCGCCGCACCCAGACGCGCGACGACAACATCCCACCGCGGCTGCACGAGGCGCGCGAGGCGCTCGCCGAAGCCGCCGGGCTCACCGCCGCGGAGCTGCCGTTCGTCGCCGAGCTCGTCGACGTCCGCACCGAGTTCGAGCCGTGGCGCGGGGCGTTCACCCTCGCCCTGGGCGGTTTCGCCACGACCCTCCTCGTGGATACCGCGCACCTGGCATCCTTCCGCGCCGCGATCGACGGCGTGCGGCTGTCGGAGCGGCTGCGGTTCGAGGGTGTGTCGACCGGCCTGCCCGAGCGCGCCGGCCTGGACCCGGCCACTCTCCCCGGGCGCCTGGACTACCGCAGCACCCCGTTCACGGGCTGGCTGCAGGACCGCCTGGAGCAGCAGTTCTCGTTCGTGTGCGTGGATGCCGCACGCGAGCTGTCGCAGCACCGGATGGCCCTCACGATCACGGGGCAGACCAGCCAGGGCGCGCGCGGTGCCCACGGCGGTTCGGTGCGGCAGAGCATTCTCGGCTTCTCCAGCCGTGCGCGCCTGAGCGACCTGGGCGAGCAGATCGCTCGGGCCCGCGCCGACCTCGCTTCGGCCAAGACCGCCGTCGACGAGGCCGCGGCCGCCCTCGACGCGTTCGACGACCGGCGCAGCGCCCTGGAGAAGATCGCCGACCTCACGTGGGAGCAGGTGGACACGGCATCCGTCGATCGCGAACTCGAACGCTGGAACGAGACGATCGCCGAGGTGACGGCCGGCAACCCCCGCATCGCCGAGTTGCAGGAGCAGATCTCGGGGACGCGTGCCCGCGCCGCGCGCCTGCGCGAGGAGATCGGCGCGGCCAAGACCGAGCAGCAGCGGCTCGCGGCCCGGTGGGCCGAGGTCACCGACGAGGTCGATGCCGCCCACGCGCGACTCGAGGATGCCGAGGACGCCGGTCTCACCCTCACGGCCGACGAAGCCGCCTACCTCGACGCCCTCTTCGTCGCCCCCGACGGCGAGGACCGGTCGCCGTCCGAGCGCCTCGCGCGGTTCGACGCGGCACTCGAGTCGGCGTCGAAGCGCCTGCTCGAGGACCAGCGCGCCGCGCAGGAGACCTGGAGCGACCAGCGCGAGGGCCTGCGGCGCACCCTGAGCGCCTTCATCGACCGGTGGCCGAGCCCGAACCTCCTCGCCGATCCCGACGAGTCGCTGGGCGACTTCGAGCGGATCCTCGCCGATCTCGAGGCCAGCGGCCTGCACGAGCTCGAGGCCGAGTGGCGCGACAGTCTGCTGCGCCTCTCGGGCAACGACCTCACGAACCTCGACTCCTCGCTCACGCGGGCGCTGCGAGAGATCCGCGACCGCATCGCCCCGATCAACGAGATCATGCGCGACCTGCCGTTCTACGACGACGACCACCGCCTGCAGATCGTTCCGCGCGAGAGCCAGTCCGAGGTGCGGCGCCGATTCCGTCGCGAGCTGCGGGACGTCCGCGCGGCGATCGACGCAGCCGGGAGCGACGAGGAGCGAGAGGCCGTGTACGCGCGGATGGCGCGGCTCATCGGCCGCATCCGCTCCACCGCCCCCGACTTCGCCGACCTCATCGACGTGCGCAACCACGTTCGGGTGAGCGCCGAGCGCTTCCGTGCCGCGACCGGCGAGCACGTCGCGCTGTACGACCACATCGGCGAGAAGTCCGGTGGCGAGTCGCAAGAGCTCATCGCGTTCATCGTCGGCGCCGCGCTGCGCTACCAGCTCGGGGATGCCGGGGCCGAACGCCCCCGGTACGCCCCGGTGTTCCTCGACGAGGCGCTCATCAAGGCCGACGCCCACTTCACCAAGCGCGCGATCGGCGCGTGGCGGGGCCTCGGGTTCCAGCTCGTCATCGGTGCCCCGAACGACAAGTACAGCGCGATCGAGCCCCACGTCGACGTCGAGTACGACATCCTCAAGGACACCCGCGGACGCTCGTGGGCGAAGGCGAAGGTGGCGCTGCCCGCGTAAGCCCGGACACGCGCCACCACCGCCGTCTCGCTCACATCGCGATCGACGGCAGCTCTCCGTCGCCCGCACCGGCCGGGCGAGCAGGCTCGCTCTCGCCGACGGGACCCACAGATGCCGCCGGCCGCGCCGTGCGGTCGACCGAGAAGGTGAAGACGTCGGGGCGCGCGTAGTGGCCGACGGGGTCCGCGAATCCCTTGGCAATGCCGATGGCGTCGAGGTCGAGGTCGGCCACGGCGAGACCCTCGCGGGTCGGATCGATCGGCTCGCTCAGGAGCGCTCCGTCGGGGCCGTAGATCCCCGCGGCCCCGCCCCCGGTGAAGCCGGGGACGTTGTTCATGACGCCGTTGGCCATGAGCACGAAGACCCCGCCCTCCATGGCGTAGGTCCGGCTCATCGCGATCGACGCCTCAGCGGAGAACTGGGCCAGCTGATCGCCGAACGGCGGCCACGCTCCGACGTGGATCTGCTCGTGCTGCGCGTACATGCTGAACTTCAGGAGCGGCTGCAGGTGCTCCCAGCAGTTGAGCGCCCCGAGTCGTCCGAGAGGCGTGTCGATGACCTGCAGCCCCGATCCGTCCCCCTCACCGAACAGCGTGCGTTCGACGAACGTCGGCTTGAGCTTGCGGCGGTGCAGCAGCACGTCGCCGTCCGGACCGATGATGACCTGCGCCATGTAGAGCGACCCGTGGTCCCGCTCGCTGAGACCGAGCACCACGGTGATCTCGTGCTCGGCGGCCGCCTCGCGGATGCGCGCGATCTCCGGTCCGTCGATGTGTGGCGAGTTCGCGCGGTAGAGGGCGGCGAGGGGAATCTGCTCTCCCGCCGTCATCCCCCACAGGAAGAGGGGGTATCCGGGCAGCCAGGTCTCGGGGAAGGCGACGAGGTCGGCGCCCTCGCCAGCGGCCTGTCCGATGATCTCCACCGTCTTGGCGGTGGTCGCCTCGAGGTCGAACCAGACGGGCTCGGCCTGAACGGCAGCGGCGCGGACGCGGGTCATGAGATCTCCTTCATCGTGGGAGCCGGGCGATCCGAACGTCCCACCGGCTGACGGAAAACTACGGCCAGCCCCTCGCATCCGGGGAGTCCCGATCTGCACGGAACCTGGCATTCTCCGCAGGATCGCGGCCGCGCAACATGACCGTTACACGAGCGACGCTCGCGTTCGACGCCCCGACGTCCGGCGACAACACGCACGAAACCCCCTGCCGCCACACTGGTCGCATGGTGACGGCACGGCTCACGGCGGGCGAGCGTTGGCAGGAGCTCGCGTCCGACCTGTTCGTCCCGCTTCACGTCACCGGTGATGGACCCGCTCCGCGCGTGCGCGTCGACTACGAAAGCGTCGCCGACGTCTCCTACTCGCGGGTCCGCTCGACCCGGGGCGAGGTCGTCCGCGCGGAAGAGCTCATCGATTCCGTCGATTCGGAGATCGCCCTCTTCTCCTTCCAGCTGCGCGGGTCGGGGCGCGTGGCGCAGCGAGGCAGGACCACCGTCGTCCGCCCCGCCGAGGGCGTGCTGTATCTCGCGGACGCTCCCTATCGCCTGACGTTCCCCAGCGAGGTCGACATCCTCGTCGCGCGGGTGCCCACCCCCGCCTTGGGGCTCTCGATGGATCGGCTGCGGCAGGTGGTGGCGGCGCCACTGCGCACGTCCCGGGCGGGCACGTTGGGCTTGCTCGCGCGAGTCGTCGGTTCGTCGCTCGCGGGCCGCGGCCTGTTGTCGTCGCCGGCGGAGACCGCCCGGGTGAGCGCGGAGCTGCTCAGGGAGGTCTTGGCCCACCACTCCGGGACGCCCTCGCGCTCACGCTCCCCCGCGGCCCTGCGCGCGGACGTGCGCGCCCGCATCCTCCGCAGCGTCGCCGACCCCGGGCTCCGGGTGAGCACGCTCGCCGACGCGGCCGGGGTGTCCGAACGCACGGTCCACGCGGCGTTCGCGGAGGTGGGGAGCAGCCCCGCGGCCGAGATCCGCCGCACCCGTCTCGAGCGCTCTCGGCGACTGCTCGAGACGACCAGCCTGTCGATCGTCGAGATCGCGCTCGCCTGCGGGTTCTCCGACCCGACGTCGTACACGCGCGCGTTCCGACGGCAGTGGCAGCTCACCCCGGCCGCGCACCGCGGCCTCGAGAGTTCTCATCCGCCGCCTACGCGGTGACCAGGGTCACGGGCGCGAGGCGGACGGCATCCACCGCCTCGAGACCACGGTCCTGCGGGGTGTCGCACAGCTCGTCGAGACGCAGATCCCGCAGAGCCGCCTCCGCCGCCACGCGGGCGACGATCGACCGAACGAGAAAGACCGTCGAGCGAGCCCGGTCGGCATCGGACCCGAGCGCGCGCTCGACGGCGTTCAGCAGACCGTCCAGTCGCTCGTCGTGGCAGCGGGCGTCGTCGGCACCGATCCAGTCGAGGAGTTCCGAAACAGTCCACTTTGGGTCTATTGGACTCGTAAAGACGCGCTCTCTTGATCTCAGGTCGCTCATTGGACCACCCTCGCCCATCTGAATCGATCAGAGAAAGCTCCACTTGGCTCCCTGTGGACCGATATTTCCCGCCAGACGTGCGCCGCCCACACCCGCCGCGCGCGTGACCCCATCCCCCGGGACCGCTCGCGGCTCGGCGAGTGCACGCCCACGGCGAACGCCTCCTCGGGAATTCTCGGTCCCGTCTCTACGCTGTGTGCTGAGGGCGCGGTGAGAGGCGGTTGGGGATGCAAGGACTCGAGGTCACGGTTCTGCTCGGGCTCGCGATGCTCGTCGGGACCGTGCTGGCCCCGCGCCTGCGCGTGGCCACGCCGCTCGTGCTGCTGGTGATCGGCTTGGCGCTGGGATTCGTGCCGGAGCTGCGCCAGATCGAGCTCCCGCCCGAGACGGTGCTGTTGCTGTTCCTGCCCGTCATGCTGTTCCGCGAGGCGTGGACCACCTCCCTGCGCTCGGTGCGTCGGTCGCTGCGGTACATCGTGCCGATGAGCACGGTGCTGGTCGTGGCATCCGCGTTCGCCGTCGCGGGGGTCGCGACGTGGATGGGTGTGCCGTGGGAGGCCGCCCTCGTGCTGGGCGCGGCGGTCGCCCCGCCGGATGCCACCGCGGTCGCCGCGCTCGGCCGGCTGCTGCCGGAGAAGACGTTCATGAAGCTCAAAGCCGAGAGTCTCACCAACGACGGCACGGCGCTCGTGCTGTACTCCATCGCGGTGTCTCTCCTCATCGGCAACCAGGTCACGCCGTGGCAGATCACCGGGATGGTGCTGGTGTCCTACCTCGGCGGCGCGGCCGCCGGCATCGCCGTCGCGGCCCTCGCGTTCCTGGCGCTGCGCCGCATGGAGTCGACGCTCACGATCAACCTGACGCTCCTGCTGGTGCCTTTCGTGGCGTTCCTCGTGGCCGAGATCTCCCACGCGTCGGGCGTCTTGGCGGTCGTGTTCGCCGGGCTCATCGTGGCCTGGATCTCTCCCCGGATCACCACGGCGATGTCCCGGCGGGCGGCGGATGCCACGTGGCCCTTCGGCGTCTACCTCCTCAACGGCGCCCTGTTCGTCCTCATCGGGATCGAGGTGCAACTGGTCCTCCACGAGATCTCGCCGTCGGAGATCGGCATCCTGCTGCTGGTCACCGTGGCCGCGTGGCTCGTGCTCGCCGCCGTGCGGTACCTGTTCCAGTGGGTGTTCTCGCCGTTCTCGCGGCCGTCGGCCTCGGCGTCGACGTCGTCCCGGCACCGCTCGCGGGTGGTCAGCACGGTCGCAGGGTTCCGCGGCGCCGTGTCGCTCGCGATCGCCCTGTCGGTGCCCCTCAGCACCGCCGACGGCACGCCGGTGGCGGGACGCGAGGCCGTCGTCTTCGTCACCGCCGGTGTGATCGTGCTGACCCTGCTCGTGCAGGGGCCCCTCCTCCCGGTCGTGATCCGGTGGGCGAAGCTGCCCTCCGACGATGCGGCGGTGGAGGAGTTCGAGCTCGCGCAGCGCGCGATCTCGGGTGCGGCGCTCTCGGCGCTCGACGACCTGGCCGCCGAGCACGGGGTCAGCGACGACGTGCGCGACCGCGCGCGACGCGAGGGCTACGAGCGGTTGGAACTGGCGAACGCCCGCGCGGTGGCGCGGCAGCGCGCCGCCGAGGAGCGTGACCGCGAGGAAGAGATGGACGACGGCGGGGACGAGGCCGCGTCGCGCATGGGACCCGTCCCCCCGGGATCGACGGACGACGAGGGGCGACGGACCGCGGGCCCCCTGGAGATGATCGCCGTGAGCGACGACGTCGACATCACCCAGCGCTCGCCGCTCCTCCGGCATCGCGAAGCCACGCGACTTCGTCTGGCGATCCTCGACCGCAAGCGCGAAGTGCTGCTGCGTCTGCGCCGGGAGGGCACGATCGACGACCTCGTGGCGCGGCGGATCCTCGCCGACCTCGACATCGAGGAGATCCGCGCGCGCGGCCTCGACCGCGACGGCGACTGACGCCGCGCCCAGAACAGGCGATGCACCCGCAACAGGCCGATCGCGCCGCCGGTATCAGCCTGTTCTCGGCGCATCCCCTGTTCTCGTGACATTCCGCCGCGCGCGAGCGCCGAGACATCACGCGCCGGGAACGACCAGCCCGCTCTCATACGCGGCGATGACCAGTTGCGCGCGGTCGTGCGCGCCGAGTTTGAGCATCGTGTTCTTCACGTGCGTCTTCGCGGTGTGCGGAGAGATGAACAGCACCGCGGCGATCTCGTCGTTGGAGCGCCCGCGCCCCACGTGCTGGAGCACTTCGCGTTCCCGTTCGGTGAGAGCGTCGAGCGCGGGCGACGAGACGGGAGCGTCGGATGCCGCGTGCCGGAGGTACTTCTCGATCATCGCGCGCGTGGCCGCCGGTGACAGCAGCGCGCCGCCCTCGTCGACGGCGAGGACGGCGTGCACGATCTCCTCGGGCTCTGCGCCCTTGCCGATGAACCCGCTCGCGCCGGCCCGCAGGGCCGCGACGACGTAGTCGTCCTCTTCGAAGGTCGTGAGGATCAGGACGCGCGTCGCGGCCAGGGCGGGATCGGCGCAGATCCGGCGCGTGGCCTCGATCCCGTCCATCCGCGGCATCCGGATGTCGCACACGACGACGTCGGGCGACAAGCGGCGCGTGAGCTCCACGGCCACCTCTCCGTCAGCGGCCTCGCCCACGACGTCGATCGCGGGCGCCGCGTCCAGGAGGTCGCGCACGGCGCTGCGGATGAGCGCCTGATCGTCGACGACGAGCACGGTGGTCACGAGAGCCCTCCGGGGGTGGTCCCTGCGTGCGCGGCCAGGGGAAGCCGGGCGGCGAGACGGAAGCCGCCGGGAGCCGGCCCCGCCTCCAGCTCGCCACCGACCGAGTCGACACGTTCCCGCAGACCGACGAGTCCGAAGCCGGACGGCGGGGAGTCCTGCGCCCCGGTCCCGCCCTGCCACGGATTGGTGACGACGACCTCGAGAACGTCGCCGTCGCGGCGCAGCAGCACGTGCGCGCGCCGGGCGGCGCCGTGCTTGAGCGCGTTGGTCAGCCCCTCTTGCACGACGCGGTAGGCGACGATGTCGACGCCGAGCGGCAGACCCGCCGTCGCCGTGTCGAGACCGATCTCGTCGCGCACCACCACGTCCCAGCCGGCGACGCGGACGGACTCGACGACGTCCGGAAGTCGGGCGAGCCCCGGCTGATCGCGGATCCCGACTTCGTCGGGGGTGCGGAGCACGGTGAGCATCGACCCGATCTCGCCCAGCACCTCACGGGAGGCCGAACGGATGGTCGCGAGCGCTTCTCGCGCGCGTTCCGGACGCGTCTCCAGCGCCGACGAGGCGACGCCGGCATTCAGGCTGATGACCGAGATCTGGTGCGCCACGGCGTCGTGCAGGTCGCGCGATCCGCAACCGCTCCTCGGTGACCCGGCGACGCGCCTCGGCCTCGCGCGTCTGCTCGGCACGTCGGGCGCGTTCGACGACGGCCTCCACGTACGCGCGCCGCGACCGGGCGGCATTCCCCAGCGCACCCGCGAGGGCGAGGACGAGTCCGACCTGGAGGAAGTGTGTGTCCATCCCGGTCGTCAGCGTCACGACGATGCTCGCCGTGACGACCACACCGACGGCGGCGATGCCCACCGGCGCCGCCGCGCGACGGCTCACCCGGTCACCCAGGCCATACGCCGCGATCGCGATCGCGACCGTCACCCCCGGCGACAGCGTGCCGAGGGCGAGCGCGGCCACGTACAGCGCGATGCAGACGACGAACACCGTGCGCGGCCACCGTCGACGGAGCGGCAGCACCGCCGCGGGGAGGAGCACCAGGACGAACACGACGGGGCCGGAGGGCCGCAGCTCGGGGAACGGAACGGGAGCGAACGCCGGCACGATCACGAGGACCGCGACCAGGACGTCCTGAAGCCACCTCGGCACGGGAGGCACGAGCCGTGGGACGGTCTCGGTCGTGGGTGCGGAGGGCATCGTCCTAGTCTGGCGGCCCGCGGGGCGCGCGGCCATCGCCGTCTCGGGGCAGACGCAGATCCCCCCGCGGGGGTAGACACCCACCCCGCGGGAGCGACGCGCACGCCGACGGTCGCGGCGAGGGTGGGACCATGACACCCGAAAACCCTCCCCCGCTGTTCTCCGTCACCGACCTGCACAAGTCGTACGGCCGCGGCTCCGCCCGCTTCGACGCGCTGCGCGGCGTCTCGCTCGACATCGCCAAAGGGGAGAGCCTCGCGATCGTCGGCAAGAGCGGCTCCGGGAAGTCCACGCTCATGCACCTGCTGGCGCTGATGGACGCTCCCACGAGCGGAACCGTCGCCTTGGACGGAACGGATGCCGGCACCCTCCGCGGCCGCCGTCTCAACCGCACGCGCAACGAGACGTTCGGCTTCGTGTTCCAGCAGTTCTTCCTCACCCCCAACGCGTCGGTCCTCGACAACGTCGTGCTGCCGTTGAAGATCGCCGGGGTCGGGAGGGCCGAACGTAAACGCCGCGGGATGGCGGCGCTGGCCGAACTCGACATGCAGGACAAGGCGAAGAACAAGGCGACCGCGCTCTCGGGCGGCCAGAAGCAGCGCGCGGTCATCGCCCGTGCGCTCGTCAACGACCCGCAGGTGATCTTCGCCGACGAGCCCACCGGCAACCTCGACACGACGACCGGCGCGGTGGTCGAGGACATCCTGTTCCGCCTCAACCGCGAGCACGGCATCACCCTCATCGTCGTCACGCACGACGACGATCTCGCGGCGCGCTGCGACCGCCGCATCCAGATCCGCGATGGCGTGATCGTGTCCGAGGAAGGACGAGCAGCATGAAGACCACCGACCTCGTCTCGAGCGCTTTCGCCAACACCTTCCGGTCCAAGACGCGGACGATCCTGACGGTACTGGCGATCTTCGTCGGCGCCTTCACCCTCACCCTGACGAACGGTCTCGGGACGGGCATCAACCGGTTCATCGACGACACGGTCGCGTCGATGGGCGCCTCCGACGTGCTGACCGTGTCGAAGGCGTCCACCGACGGCGCGGCATCCTCCGGCCCTCAGAAGTACGATCCCGATGCCATCGCGGCGGCGCAGACGAGCCCGGGCCGGCCGGGATCGACGAGCTCCGTCTCGGCGTTGACCGACGAGGACATCGCCGCGATCGAGGGCGTCGACGGGATCGAGCAGGTCTCGCCCGTCCGGTCCGTGTCGATCGACTTCGTCCAGTACGACGGCGGGGAGCGCTACGTCGCCTCAGCCGGTGGGCTCATCGGAGGTCAGACGCCGCAGCTGTCGGCGGGCGCGGCACCGGACGACGCCGCGGATGCACCGGAGGTGGCTCTGCCGGCGTCGCTCGTCGACCCCCTGGGCTTCGCCGACGCCGCGGACGCGACGGGGAAGACCGTGACGATCGCAGTGACCGACCCCGTCCGGACGCAGCACCTCGTCGAGGCCACGGTGACCGGCGTCACCGAGGAGGCGTTCGCCGCGACCACAGCGGTCACGACCAACACCGCGCTGCAGGACTCCCTGTTCTCGCTGCAGAACACGGGCGTTCCGCAGGACCAGCTCGACCGGTACGCCAGCGCGAGCGCCCGCGTGTCGTCGACGGCGACGCCGGAGCAGATCGACGCCGTGAAGACCGCTCTCGCAGACGCCGGTTACACGGGCCGGACCGTCGCCGACCAATTGGGCACGTTCAAGGCCGTCATCGACGGGATCGTGCTCGTGCTCAACGCGTTCGCGATCATCGCGCTGCTGGCGGCGAGCTTCGGCATCGTCAACACGCTGCTGATGTCGGTGCAGGAACGCACGCGCGAGATCGGTCTGATGAAGGCGATGGGGATGGGCAGCGGCCGCGTCTTCTCGCTGTTCAGTCTCGAGGCGATCCTCCTGGGTCTCCTCGGCAGCGCGATCGGTGCCGTGGTCGCCATCGCGGTCGGGACCGCGGTGAGCGCTCAGCTCGGCGAAACGCTGTTCAGCGATCTGCCGGGCCTGCAGCTCATCGCCTTCGACCCGCTGTCGATCCTGGGGACGACGCTGGCGATCATGGGCATCGCGTTCCTGGCCGGCAGTCTGCCCGCCGCGCGAGCCGCCCGGGCCGACCCCGTGGAGTCGCTGCGCTACGAGTAGTCCCGACGGGTCGCGGAGGCGACGCCTTCGCGCCCCTGACCGCCCTCTCGTTCGTGTAACGATCACGGCGACCGGTCGGGGGCGGCTTTATCGTCGGGGCATGCGCAGATCCGTGGTCGGCCTGGCCCTCGTCGGCGCCCTCCTGCCGCTGACAGGGTGTGTCCCTCCGATGGTCGCGTGCCCAGCGATCGGTTACTCATCGACGCTCTTCCTCGACCTCGATACCCCCACCACCGGTCTCGCCCTCGAGCTGTGCGATGGCGAGGGATGCACGCCCTCACCGACGTCGGATTTCGAGCCCACCGAGACCGCGACCGGGTGGGTGGTGTCCCCGCTCAGCGCATTCGAGGTCGTCGGCTACCGAGTGACGGATGCCACGGGCACCGTCGTGCGCGAAGGCTCCGTCCGCCCGGACTGGAAGCGCATCGACGGCTCGGAGAGGTGCGGCGGCAACACCGAGGCTCGCGTCGCCCTCTGAGCGGAGCACGGCCGAACGTCCCCGAAGGAGACCCGCGTCACGCGAGTAGCGTGGTCGGTGTGACGAAATCGCAGTGGCATCCCTCGGAAGACGGCATCAATTTCCACACCCGCAAGTGGGTCAAACCCGAGGATCTCAACGCCAACGGCACGCTCTTCGGCGGCAGCCTGCTGCGCTGGATCGACGAGGAAGCGGCCATCTACGCGATCATCCAGCTCGGCAACTACCGCGTGGTCACGAAGCTGATCTCCGAGATCAACTTCGAGGCCTCGGCGCTGCAGGGCGATCTCATCGAGATGGGCCTGACCGCGACGCACTTCGGACGCACGTCCCTGACGATGCGGGCCGTGGTACGCAACATGATCACGCGCAAACGGATCCTCACCATCGAGCGGCTCGTGTTCGTGAGCGTCGACGAGAACGGGCAGCCGACGCCGCACGGCTACACCGACATCACGTACGACCGCGACCGGATGCCGCGCGAGCACTCCGCGACGGGCAGCATCCGCATCGAGTAGGCGCTGACGCCGGAGGAACGTGCGGGTCAGGCGCGCGAATGCGCCGACGCCCGGGCCACCTGGTCCGCCGTCGGCGTCACGCCGGTGTAGCGCGCGAACTGGCCGGCCGCCTGCAGCGCGATGACCTCGGCGCCCGTGATGACGTCCGTCCCCGCCGCGCGCGCGGCGCGGATGAGCGGGGTCTCCGCCGGAAAGGCGACGACATCGAAGACCGTGTGCGCCGCGGCGATGTGCGCGGGAGAGAAGGCCAGGGTCTCGGCATCCGCCCCGTCCATCCCGAGCGGAGTGACGTTGACGATGATCGCGGCACCGGGCTCCGGATCGTCGGCGATCCAGCGGAAGCCGTACGCCGCGGCGAGCGCGGGACCCGCCTCGGCGTTGCGCGCCAGCACGGTGACGTCGGCGAATCCAGCGCCGTGGAACGCCGCGACCACGGCCTTGGCCATGCCGCCCGATCCGCGCACGAGCACGGATGCCGCCGGGTCGAGGCGGTGGCTGTCGATGAGGCTCGCGATGGCTTCGTAGTCGGTGTTGGAGGCCGTGAGCACTCCCCCATCGTTGACGATCGTGTTGATCGACCCGATCGCCGCGGCCGAGGGCTCGATGTGATCGACGAGCGGGATCACCGCCTCTTTGAAGGGCATCGATACCGAACAGCCCCGGATGCCGAGAGCCCGGACCCCGCCGATGGCGGCGGCGATGTCGGTCGTGGTGAACGCCTTGTAGACGAAGTCGAGGCCCAGTTCGGCGTAGAGGTAGTTGTGGAAGCGCGTGCCGATGTTCGAGGGGCGCCCCGAGAGCGAGATGCACAGGGCGGTGTCTTTGCTGAGTTCGGGCACGGTGACCTCCGGATGCGGGGCGGGATTCCTCGATCGTAACGAAGCCGCGACGACGCTCTGGGGCCGCCGTGATTGCACGCACACGCATCGAGGTGAATACCATGTATGCATGGTCAAATCTGCGCGGAGCCGGGCGACCGCGGACATCGCGCACGAACTCGACACCGCACTCCAGAAAGCGATCGGACGCACCCTCAATTCCTGGGGGCGACGGTACGGACTCCTCCCTTTGACGTGGACCGTCGAGCATTGGGACGGCTATGTGACCCTCGTCGGCCGGCCACCCCGCCGGTCGAGAAAGAGGGCGCACCGGGCAGCGCAGTGGGCATCCCGGCTGAATTTCCAGACGACCGACGGCGGCAAACGGTTGTGGCTCTCGAATGCTGACGGATGGCACGTGGAAATCCAGGAGTGACGCACCCGGGTGTTCTTCACACCCCGCCACGCACCATGTATGCGTGGTATTGTCGCGACCGACGCCGGGGGGCCCGAGACGAGGACGCGATCCGTGGCACGGACCTGCCCAGCGACCCGAAGCAGCACCGCACCGACCGGCGAGTGGCTTGCCCCTGTGAGATTGGTGTCACATGCACGTTGACCAGTGGCCTACCGATGCCGCCTGCCCACCGTGGTGCAACGGATCTCATGACCACCTCGAGGCCCATGGCGCCTCCCACCGGAGCGACCCGAGGTCCGTCCCGGCCGTCGAGCGACGTCACGGCACGGACGGGCTGGCCTTCGATCACGTCGCCGCGGGAGACCTCACCGTCGGCGTCGAATCGCGATGGGGCGACACGTGGGTCTGGATCTCCCCCGAAGACAATGTCCGCCGCGGTCTCGTCCTCAGCAAGGAAAGCGCCCACCGCCTCGCCAGAATGCTGGTTGCCCTCTTAGAGGAACGCCTTCTCTGAGCCCCGCCGCTGTACGCCTCTCCACCATGCGTCACGGGATGCGCGGAAGAAGGTCCGTGGTCGGAGGCGGCAAGAGGTCAGAGACATCGACCTCGAGGACGAGCGCAAGCGAAATGAGCGTCTGGAGGCGAGGATTCGCGGCCGTGCCCGGATTGGATTCGCCCTTTTCCAGCTTCTGATACGTGAATGTCGACAACCCCGCAGCGTGGGCCACGCGCTCTTGAGTCAACGACAGGCCGAGGCGCGCGCGCTGGAGATTCGCTCCGAGCAGGCGCGAATAGTCCGCCCACGGATCAGGCGCGCCGCTCACCACCACAGGACAAGGTTGCCGAAGAGCCACGTAAACATTGCACGCCAGTGTGGCACGTTAGTGATTCGTTATGGCGCACTCTCGCTCGTCGCCTGCACCCGACTGCCCCCGCGAGTGCCTGAGCGATCGCAGTACCCGCGGGAGGATGTAGCCCGCGAGGTCGCTGCTCAGTTCGGTCACGACGCTCCGCGGGAGTTCCGCACGCGCGGCCGCCTCCGTGAGCGAGAGGTCGCCCGACATGTAACGGAGAACGCACACGATCGCCATGTTGACCTCGGAGCGCATCACGTCCGCCCGCGAGCTCGCGGCCCGCGAACTCGATCGATTCGCGCCGTTCTGCATCGGACCCCTCCCCCGTCGCCCCGCTCCATGTATACCACGTATACATGGTCGAACAAGAGAAGGATCCCGTGGCCGCACGGCGGGCCACCTCGCCCGTCTCCGTAGCGGTCCGGGCACGCGCAGAGCCCCGACCGACGACCCTACGGAACCCCCGCCGCCACGACCTTTCGCACGGGACGTGCCCGGTGCCGCCATCCCGCGACGGTCGGGACGATCCCCCGGGGAACGAAGAGCAGGAACAGCACCAGCACGACCCCGTACCCCGCGTACTGCAGGATCGGGCCGGCTGCGGCGGGCATCCCCGGGGCGGCGCTGAGGACGCTGAGCACCTGCAGCCACAGGCTCAGCGCCACCGTTCCCACGACACCTCCCCACACCGAGCCGAGTCCGCCGACGACGGCCATCACGACGTAGCCGAACGAGACGAACGGCGGGTAGGTGTCCTGGCTGACGTACGGCGTGAAGAAGGCGCCCAGAGCCCCGGCGAAACCCGCGAATCCGCCCGCGACAGCGAACACGGTGAGCTTGCTGCGGAGCACCGGCACGCCACTGGAGGCCGCCGCCGACTCGCTTCCGGCGAGCGCGCGGATGCCGCGCCCGAACCGCGACCGCACGAGGTTGCGGCACACCAGGATCGCCACGGCGAGCCCGGCGAGCGCCAGGTAGGAGTACACCCGTTGATCGGTCACGACGAGACCCCCGAGCGACAGTGGTGGGATGCCGAAGATCCCCACGCCCGCACCGAACAGCGGCAGTGTGGCCATCACGGTCTGGATGATCAACAGCACGGCGAGCGAACCGAACGCGAGGTAGTGGCCGCGCAGCCGCAGGAGGGGCCACCCGACGAGGGCGGCGGCCCCTGCGGCGAGGAGCGGCGCGACCACGAGAGCGAGAACCGGGGGGACGCCCAGGGTGACGGTGCCCACCGCGACGGTGAGGCCGCCCACCGCGACGAAGGCGCCCTGTCCGAGCGAGGCCTGCCCGGCGTACCCCATGAACAGCGACAGGCCGGTGACGACGATCGCGGCCAACGCGGTCTGCACCAGGAACGTCTGGTCGGAGACCAGCAGCGGGGCCAGGGCGGCCGCGACAGCGGCCACCACGATGACGATGCGGGTCATTTCGCCTCCTCGACGGTGAATGAGCGCGACCGGGCGATCATGAGGACGAGCATCATGATGAGCGCGATCTGGGTCTGGTAGGAGCCGCTGGCGTAGCCTGCGACGAGCTGTCCGGTGACGCCGAGCACCACGGCGCCGACGAAGGTCATCCAGGGGCTCCGGAGCCCGCCGAAGACCGCGGCCGCCAGCGCGCTGAGCACGAACGGCAGGTCGGAGGTCACCGAGACGGCGGTGGTCGGCGCGATCAGCACCCCGGCGAGTCCGCCCAGGACGCCCGCGATCGTGAAGGACAGCAACCCCATGATCCGGGTGTCGATGCCCACGAGACGTGCGGCCCGGGGATTGGATGCCGCCGCGGTCAGCGCGCGACCGATGTCGGTGCGGGTGAACAGCACGCTCATGAGCGCCAGCGTCACGACGGCCACGCCGAGCACGAGGAGCCGCTGGATCTCGACCTCGGCGCCGAACAGACGAACCGTTCCGGTGAGGCCCGGAGGGGAGACCGGGTTCTGCCCCCACACCGCGATGATCACGGCGGCGGACACGAGAGACATGCCCAGGGTGATCAGGAGCGAAGTCATCGGGTGCGTGCCGGGTTTTCCGATCGCCACGGCGCCCACGACGAACCCGATGAGCCCCACCACGATCACCGCCGACAGCTCCGCCAGCCCCGGGGGCACGCCGAGCTGATGGAAGGTCTGCGACAGGAACGCGCCGAACACCACGAAGGAGCCCTGGGCGAAGTTCAGCACGTGGGTCACGCGGTACACCACGACGATGCCGCTGCCGACGAGAGCGAACGAACCGGCGAGAGTCAGTCCGCTCAGCAGATATGTGGCGAGATCGCTCACGAGGGGTTCTCCTGTCCGTCGAAGCCGCCGAGGTACGCCGCGCGCAGTTCCGGTGCGGCGGCCAACTGCGCAGTCGGTCCGTCCGCGACGATGCGTCCGGCGTCGAGCACGTATGCCCGCGAGCACAGCTCGAAGGCGAGCCCGACCTCTTGCTCGATGAGCAGCACGGCCGTCCCCCGGTCGGCGTTCAGCTGGGCGAGGTGCCGCACCAGATCGGCGGCGATGAGCGGGGCGAGCCCGAGGGAGAGCTCGTCGATGACGAGCAGGTCGGGCTCGGCCATGAGGGCACGACCCACCGCGACCATCTGCTGCTGCCCACCCGAGAGGGTGTCCGCCCGCTGGCGCCGCACCCGGCGGAGGTCGGGGAGCAGGTCGTACACGGCGTCGGTGTCGCGGCGCCGTCTCCGCCACGCCCCGAGACGCAGGTTGTCGTCGACGCTCAGGTCGCCGAACATCTGCCGCCCCTCGGGGACTTGCGCGACGGTGCCGTCGGCCCGCACGGTGCCCGACGCCGGACGCACGAGCCCGCTGACGGCATCCACGAGAGACGTCTTGCCCGCGCCGTTCGGACCCACGAGGGCGACCAGTTCGCCCGCACCCACGTGCAGCGACACCCCGTCGAGAGCCGTCGCCGCTCCGTAGCGGACGACCAGATCGGTCACGTCCAGCATCATGCGGCCGTCTCGCTTCCCAGGTAGGCGGCGATCACCGCGGGGTCGCGGCGGATCTCGTCGGGCGTGCCGTCGGCGATCAGCCGACCGAGGTCGAGCACCGCGATGCGGTCCGCCAGGGCCGTCACCATCGCGACGTCGTGCTCGACGAGCAGAATCGTGATGCCGTCCGCGTGGAGCTCGCGCAAGAGGGCCCGGAGGTCCTCGCGCTCGTCCGCCCGCAGCCCGGACGCGGGCTCGTCCAGCAGCAGTACCCGCGGACGGGCCGTCAGCGCTCGGGCCACCTGCAGCCGGCGCTGCTGCCCGAGCGGGAGCTGCTCGGCACCGCGGTCGGCCCAGTCCGCGAGACCGACGCGCTCGAGCGCGGCGCGGGCATCGGCCATGATCTCGGTCTCCTCCCGCCGGTGACGCGGAAGCCGGAGGGCGGCCTCCACCGCCCCCGCCCCGGTGCGCGCGTGCGCACCGACGGCGACGTTCTCGCACACGGTCATGCTCGGGAACAGCCGCGCGCCCTGGAAGACGATCGCGATTCCCCGGCGCGCCCGGCGGTGCGCGGGAAGGCGATCGATGCGCTCGCCGTCGAGACGGATCGTTCCCTCCTGCGGGCGGATGTGACCGCTGATCAGGCCGAACAGCGTGGACTTGCCCGCCCCGTTCGGCCCGATCACCCCCCGAAGCTCGCCGGGAGCGACCGAGAAGGAGATGTCGCGATTCGCGTAGACGCCGCCGAAGCGGCGGGACAGACCCGACACTTCGAGCCCTGCGGACGGTGCGGTCGTGTTCACTGGGGCAGCTCGGTCGCGAACTTCTTCGTCGCGTACTCGGTCGGAACCCACGCGCCGCCGGTCACCTGGAAGATCGCCAGGGACGTGGCATCCAGGCCCATGTGGTCGGTGGGGCTGTAGGAGTAGCGCCCGTTCGAGGTCAGCAGATCGGTCTGCTCGAGCGCGTCACGGACCTTCTGACGGTCGGTGGAGTCCGCGCGGTCGATCGCCGAGGCCAGGAGCTCGACGCCCGAGGCGCCGCCGAAGGCGAACTCCGGAGGGTACGCGCCGGCGTTGGCCTCCATCCAGGGCTGGGCGATCGCCATGACCTTGGTCTTGTACGCGCCGTCGGGGAGCGCCTCACCGGCCATCGCCACGGTCGCCGCGGCGATGACGCCCTCGGCGGCGTCACCCGCGGGCTGGAGGTAGAGGTCGGAGGCCTCGGCTCCCGTGAAGTACGTGTCGATACCCTTGCCGGCGATCTGCTTGGTGATGATCACCGGTGCCGGACCCGCGCCCCAGACGACGAACGCGTCGGGCTGCGCGGCGACGACCTTCGTGATCAGCGGCGTGAAGTCGGTGGCCGTCTGGTCGTACGCCTCGTCCAGGACGACCTGGATGCCGGCTTCCTCGGCGAACTGCACGGTCGCCTTGTCGCCGTTGCCGCCGTACAGGTCGCCGCCGGTGTAGCCGATGGCCAGGGTCTTCACGCCCTGCGCGACCCAGTAGTCCACGAGCGCGCGGGCGTAGACGGCGGGAACGGGCGGCGAGGTGAAGGCGTACGGGTTGCTGCCGTCGGCGAACGCGTCGACCGGGCTGAGCGCGATCGTGGGGATCTTCGCCGACTGCGCCGTGCTGCCGACCGCGGTCGCCGCCGATACGAAGCTGCTGGCGAGCATCGCCGAGTAGGACGGGTCGGAGGCGAGCTGGTTGAACTGCTTCACCGACTCGGTGACATCGGCTTTGTCGTCGACGACGGTGAGCTGCACCTGACGCCCGTCGATGCCGCCGGCGGCGTTGATGTCGGCGACGACGCGCTCGGCCGCCTCCTTGTCGCCCTGCCCCAGGGCCGAGAGGAAACCGGTCAGGGGGACGACCATTCCGATCTTCACGGGTCCCGACGCGGAGTCGGGCGAGGTCGTGGCACCGCCGGAGCAGGCGCTGAGGGCGAGGGCGAGGGCGGCCGTGGCGACCACGGGGCGGTTCTGCGCATGGACTTCTCCTGGTTCGTCGTTGAACACGGACCCGCTGGGGTCGGCGGCCATTGTCGCGGGGCGGAGAACGGTCCCGTCTATCCGTGAAATGACGTAATCGGTGGCCGAACCTCGCCGTGCCCGACACGACCCGCACATAATGAAAGCCACCGAGAGCAAGGACGCATCGCCGTGATCAGAGAGCCGCGCAGCGAGTTCGTGGGGCGTCGACGCGAGTTGGAGTCCCTGGCCGGCGAGCTCGCCCACGCCCGGCTCGTGACGCTCACCGGGGTCGGCGGAGTAGGGAAGACCCGGCTGGCGGTGCGGGCGGCGAACGCGCACGCGTTGCGCACGTCCACGAGCGTGTTCTTCGTCGGACTCGACGCGGTGAGCGATCCGCGCCGGGTCGCCGAGGCCATCGCGCACGCGCTGCCGTACGGCGAGCTCTCGGCGCGCGGACCGCTGGAGTTCATCATCGATGTCCTCAGCGGAGAGACGGCGTTGATCGTGCTCGACAACTGCGAGCACCTCATCGACGCGGTCGCCTCCGTGGTCGACGATCTCCTCGACGCGCTCCCCCGGGTGACGATCGTGGCCACGAGCCGCCGCCGGCTCGACGTCGACGGAGAGCAGGTGTTCGCCGTTCCGCCGCTGACCACCGACGCCGCGGGTGACGAGCCGGCGGACGCAGTGGCCCTGCTGGTGGCACGCGCCCGCGCGGGAGATTCCGGATTCGCCCTCGCCCCCGCGGAGGTGGCGGCGGCGGCGCAGCTGTGCCGGGCACTGGACGGGCTGCCCCTCGCGATCGAGCTGGCCGCCGCACGTCTGCGCACGCTCTCCGTCGTCGAGCTCGGACGCCGGCTGTCGCAGAGGTTCACGCTGCTGCGCGCCGGTACGCGCGCGCCGGTCTCGCGACAGCGGACGTTGCGCGCGGTGGTGGACTGGAGCTACGAGCTCTGCACGCCGGCGGAGCGCGGGTTGTGGGCGGCGCTGAGCATGTTCTCCGGGCCGTTCGATCTGAAGGCCGCCGTCGCGGTCGCCGGCGGAGACGACGCCGCCACCGTCGACACCCTCGATCAGCTGATCGAGCAGTCGGTCGTCGAGGCCGACCGCGACTCGGGCCGGTTCCATCTGCTCGAGACGATCCGCAGCTATGGCCGTGACCGCGCGGAGGAGGCCGGGGACCAGCCGCGCCTGGTCCGTCGCCACCTGGAGCACTACGCCGGGCTCGCGCGTCTGGCCCGCACGCACTGGTACGGCCCCGCGCAACGCAAGATCCTCGGCGGTCAGCGGGCGGACCGGGCGGAGGTGGATGCCGCGCTGCGCACGGCCGTGGCGCTGGACACCGACCGCGCGCTGGAGCTCTTCTCCGATCTGCGCTATCACTGGGGCGTCGGCGGTTTCCTCACGGAGGGACGCCGGTGGGCACGCCGGCTCCTTGCCCTGCCCGGGGGCTCTGCCGCCTCCCGGGTGCCGGCGCTGCTGGTCTCGGCATGGCTGTGCGTGCTCCAGGGAGCGCTGGAGGAAACGCAAGCGCACCTCGACGATGCGCAGGCGCTTCTACCTCTGGTCCCGGAGCCCGAGGCGGGGCTGTGCGAGGTCGAGTTGCGCCGGTGGAACGGCAGCCGGGCGCTGTTCGCAGGCGAGGGCGAGCGCGCCCGCGACGAACTGCTGCGCTCGATCGGGCTCGCGCGGGCGCTCGGACGCCCGGAGGAGGCGCTCGTCGCCCAGTTCCAGCTCACCGTGACGCGCACCCAGCTCGGGCTCGCGGATGCCGCCGCACCCGCGCGTGAGGCCTTGCGGTACGCCGAGTCCATCGACGAGCGGTGGGTGCGCTCGCTGGCGATGTGGGCGATCGCCCTGGCGCTGTACGCCGACGGCGACCTCGACGAGGCCGAGCGTCACGCACGCGACGCACTTGTGCTCGAGGAGGGCATCGACGACCCCGTCGGAGACTGCCTGGTCCTGGAGCTGCTGGGATGGATCGACGCCGCCCGCTCCCCCACCGAGCGCACCGCTGTCCTGCTCGGCGCGGCGCTCAGCTGGTGGCGGCGGATCGACTCGGGCATCGCGGTGCACGGTCCGCACATGGTCGCGCAGCACGACCGGTGCGTGGCGACCGTCCGGCAGCGTCTCGGCGACGAGGCGTTCCAACGCCTGTCGGCGATCGGTGAGCGACTGTCGCCCGCCGAGGCCGCGGCGTTCGCCGGAGCACCGGGCCGGCCCGCGGCGGGGCTGAGCGCCCGCGAGAGCGAGGTGGCCGCCGGCATCCACGAGGGTCTCAGCAACCGGGAGATCGCCGAGCGCCTGGTGCTGTCGGTGCGCACGGTCGACACGCACGTGCAGCGCATCCTGGCCAAGCTCGGGTTCACCTCCCGGGCGCAGATCGCGGCCTGGTACCAGTCGACGTTGAGCGCTGTTCGGTAGTCCTACGGATACCGTGCCCCCGCGGCGCGACGGAGACTGGGGGCGCGACGACGTCGAGGTCGTCCCCGTCCGAGGAGCGCACGCATGACCCTTTCCCCTCCCCGCATCCTTCTCGTCCACGGGGCCTGGGCCGGCCCCTGGGTGTTCGATCGTCTCGCCGAGGAGCTCCGCGGGCGCGGTTTCCTCGTCGCCACCGTCGCCCTGCCCACGATCGGCAGCACCGTCGACATGTACGCCGACGCGGCTGCGATCACCGAGAAACTGGATGCCGCTGACGGGCCGGTGACCCTGATCGCCCACTCCTACGGCGGCATCCCCACGACGCAGGCGGGCGACCACCCCGCCGTGGAGCGGATCGTCTACGTGGCCGCGTTCGCCCTCGATGCCGGAGAGACGCTGCAGCAGGCGGTCGGCGGGGGCTTCCCGGAGTTCTGGGGCGTCGCCGACGGCATGGTCTCGATGGGCCGGTCCCGTACCGAACGGATCGCCATGGTGAGCGCCGATCTGCCGCTCGACGCGCCCGCCGATCTCGCGGCGCAGATCGCCGACACGTTCCGGCCGCAGTCGCTCGCGGCGTTCACGACACCGGTGACCCGCGTCGCCTGGCGCGCGAAGCCGACGACCTATGTGCTCACCGAGCGCGACGCGCTCGTGCCCACGCCCTTCCAGGAGCACCTCGTCGCCCGCATGGGTGCCGACGTGGTGCGCGTACCCACGGGGCACACGCCGTTCGAGGACGACCCGGTGTGGTTCGCCGGCGTGCTCGCGGATGCCCTCGAGACCGCGGAGACGAGCCGATGAGCGCTGTCACCGCCCCGGCGTTCGCGCCCGGTCGCCTGTTCATCGACGGGCGGTGGCGGGATGCCGCCGACGGCGGCCGCATGGACGTCCTCGCTCCGTCGACGGGAGAGAAGATCACCGACGTCGCCCGTGCGACCGTGGCCGACGTCGACGCGGCCGTCGCCGCCGCCCGCGCCGCGTTCGACGACGGGCCGTGGCCGCGGATGTCGAGCCGGGAGCGGGCTCGCATCCTGCAGCGGGCCTACGCGCTCATGCGCGAAAGAGCCGAGGAGCTCGCCCAGGCCGAGAGCCTCGACGTCGGCAAGCCCATCACCTTCGCCCGCGTCGTCGATGTCAACAACGCTGCCGAACTGTACGAGTACTACGCCGCGCTCGGGCACCGGCTCGACGGGGACGTCCGCGAGATCACCGCCGACGTGCACGCGTACGTCCGGCGCGAACCCCTCGGGGTGGTCGCCGCGATCACCCCGTTCAACTTCCCGCTGATCCTCTCGAGCACGAAGATCGCCCCGGCCCTGGTCGCCGGCAACACCGTGGTGCACAAGCCCGCGAGCGACACTCCGCTCACGGCCCTGCTCATGGCCGATCTGCTGCGCGAGTCGGGCGTCCCCGACGGGGTGTTCAACGTCGTGACCGGACCCGGCGCCGCCCTCGGCGACCACCTGGTCGCTCACCCGGACGTCGACAAGGTCGCGTTCACCGGATCCACCGAGATCGGGGCCCACGCGGCGGCGCTGGCGGGACGCAGCCTGAAGCCGTTCACCGCCGAGCTCGGCGGCAATGCCGCGAACATCCTGTTCGCGGACGCCGATCTCGACCGCGCCATCCACACCGTGATCTCGGCGTTCGTCTTCAACGCCGGACAGTTCTGCATGGCGGGCCCGCGGCTGCTCGTGGAGCGCTCGGTCTACGGTGTCGTGCTCGGCATCCTGAAAGACGCCGTGCCGCAGGTGCCGTTCGGCGACATCGCCGACCCGGCCACCGTCATCGGCCCGCTCGCGAGTCGCGTGCAGCTCGAGAAGGTCGCAAGCATGGTGGAGCGGGCCCGGGCGACCGGTGCGCGGGTCGTGACGGGCGGTCACGCCGTGGAACGTGACGGCGGCTTCTTCTACGCCCCCACGGTCCTCGCCGATCTCGATCCCGACGCCGAGATCGTCGTCGACGAGGTGTTCGGGCCTGTTCTGACGGTGCAGCCCTTCGACACGGAGGACGAAGCGATCGCACTCGCCAACGGCACGCGCTACGGCCTGGCCAGCGGCATCCAGACGTCCGATCTCGCGCGGGCGCACCGCGTCGCCGCCCGCCTGCGCGCCGGGATCACGTGGGTGAACGGCTGGGCCGTGCTCGACCCCGCGGTGCCGTTCGGCGGCGTGAAGGCGTCGGGGTGGGGCCGCGAAGGCGGTCCCGAGGCGCTGGAGTCGTATCAGAAGCCGCATTCGATCGTGTTCGACCTCGGTGGTCGGGCATGACCGCGGGGCGCGCCGCGATCATCGAGGCGCCCGGGCGGATCGTCGTCGCCGACGTCGAGTACGCCGATCCCGGGCCGGGCGAGGTCCTCGTGCGGCTCACCGCGACGGGGCTCTGCCACACCGATCTCGGGGTGCTCGCCGGCGGCATCCCGTTCCCCACCCCCGGGATCATCGGACACGAGGGGGCGGGACGCGTCGAGAAGGTCGGGCCGGGCGTCACCGCGGTCTCGCCCGGGGATGCCGTGCTGCTGAGCTTCACCTCGTGCGGCGCGTGCGACTCCTGCGTCAGCGCCCATCCCGCGTACTGCGACACGTGGCTCCCCCGGAACCTCCTCGGTGGCCTCCGGCCGGAGGGGTCGGCCGGGGTCACCCGCCACGGCGAGCCGGTGGCGTCGCACTTCTTCGGGCAGTCGTCGTTCGGCACTTCCGCGATCGCCGACGAACGCAGCCTGGTTCCCGTCGCCGACGACGCCGACCTCACCGTCCTCGCCCCGCTCGGATGCGGGGTGCTCACCGGCTTCGGGTCGATGTGGAACGTGCTGGATCCCGGACCCGCCGACGTCGTGGCCGTGTACGGGGCCGGGGCCGTCGGCCTGTCGGCGATCATGGCGGCGGCGATGCGGGAGCCGGCCCGGATCATCGCGATCGATCGGGTCGCCGCGCGGCTCGATCTCGCCCACGAACTCGGGGCGACCGACACCGTCGACGCGTCCAGCGAGGACGTCGCCGCACGTCTCGCCGCGCTCACCGGGGGACGCGGCGTCACTTTGACGTTCGACACCACCGGCCATCCCGGGGTCGCGCGCACCGCGCTGGATGCCGCCGCCGTCCGGGGGACCGTCCTCGTGTGCGGCGCGCCACCGCCGGGCACCGAGATCGCCGTCGACATCCAGGGGATCCTCAGTGGCAAGGTCCTGCGCGGCGTGACGATGGGCGACACGGAGCCCCGCGATCTCATCCCCCGGCTCGTCGCGCTCCATGCCGACGGGCGCCTGCCGCTGGAGAAGCTCGAGAAGCGCTACGCCCTCGACGACATCGCGAGCGCCATCGATGACATGCACAACGGCAGGACCGTCAAGCCGGTGATCGTGTACTGAGAGCATCCGGGTGTACTGAGAGCATCCGGCCCCTGCGGCGGCGTGCCGGACCCGTGTCGCGAGGGGACCGACCCGCCTCGCAAGCGCGACTGACGCGCGCGGCAGGCTCGCCCACCCCGCCCCGCTGGCGTCCCCACCCACGCCGCAGGCATGCCCACCCTTGCGGCAAGCGCGACCGGCCCCACGCCGCAAGCGCACCACCCCACCCGGCAGGCATACCCGCCCACGGCGCAGGCGCGACCGACCCACGTCAGAACGGAGCGGGTTCCGTGGCGGGCGGGAGCGGCGGGTCGGGAACGAACCGGACCGCCGGAGGGTACGGAACGGGTTCGTCGATATAGACCCTCCCGGTCGGGGAGGTCCACTCGAGCACTCCCCCGGCGAGCTGTCTCACCTGCCAGCGGGTGAACTGCTTCTGGGTGTGGTGTCTTTGGCAGAGATGGCAGAGGTTGCACACCTCGGTCTTGCCGCCGAGCGCCGCGTCGTGGGTGTGATCGACCTCGCATCGCACCGCGGGGGCGGTACACCCGGGCCACCGGCAGTGGCGGTCGCGGGCGCGGAGATAACGGTCGATCGCCGCGGTCCGCTGATAGGTGTCGACGTGTAACACCGCCCCGGTGATCGGGTGCGTGATCACGCGATCCCACGGCAGTGACGTCGCCTCGGCGATCGCCCGCGCCGTTTCGGCGTCGATGGGACCGTGCCCGACGAGCGCAGCGGGGTCGAGGTTCTCTCCGCCGGGTTGAAGCATCGTCAATGCAGGGACCACGACCTGCACCTTCGCACGGATCGCCCCGAGTGTGCCGAGGCCGTCGTCGCCGCGGGTCGGGTCGGCGTCGGGCGCCGCGGTCAGCAGGAGGTCGGCGAGAATGTCGGCGCGCACCTGATCGACCGTGCGGATGTCGGCGTCGACCGATGCCGTATCGGCCGCGCACGGGACACCGTCGTTGACGGCCTCCGTGCAGAACGCAGGCTGGACGCCGGGCTCGACAGGCGCCCCACTGGGCACGGACGACGCGGCGGGACGCGCGTCGACGAGCGCGCGGCCCTGCTGGGTGAGCCGATCGTAGATCCCCACCGCCAGCACGGTCGGCAAGGTGGCGATGAGATCCGACATCCCATTCTCGCCGGGCACGACCCGCACGTTCCGTGTCGCACGCCCGGCGCGATGCCGTTCGGTGATCGTCGTGGGCTGCAGCCGTTCGGCGAGAGCCGCGAGACAGGTCTTCAGCCGACGGGGGCTCATCCCCTCGGCAGTGGCGACCGCGAGCACGTCGAACTCGCCGCGCCGCTCCACGGGCACCGGATGCCCGGCATCCACGATCGCCCACACATGAGCTCGCGACAACGCCCCCGCCTCCCACGCGGCGAGCGTCACCGGATAGTCGTCAACGAGCTCCACCGCACGACCGATCTGCGCCTGCACCGATCGATCGGAGAGGTGCGCGGCCGCCGCGATCTCGGATGCCACCTCGCGCAGCGCCATCTCTGCCATCTTCGACGAGGTGCGCTGGGCCGCCATCGCGTCGAACGCGAAGTGCCCGGCGCGAGCGAGCGCCCGCACCCGTCGCGCCTCGGCCGCGGCCAGCTCGGCGTCGGCCGCGAGCACCTCGCTCAGCACCGACGACAGGTCGTCGTGCCCGCCGTGGGGCGCTGGTTCGGGGTTCGCGGAGTGCATGTGTGCATGCTAGCGACGGGCTCCGACATCACGACGCGTCGGGGGAGGCAAGTGGGGACAACCTCCGAGATTCCCCACCTGGGGAGGAACGGTCCTCACCTCACCGAATCCGCTCCGCGCCGGGGGCCGAGCGCTTCCACCCCGGCCGCACGGTAACGGCACCCCGGCTGTGCTGCACCGCCTTCACCGCACCGCACCTCGGAGCGAACGTCTCACCCACCGCATCGGCGACCGCGCCTCCTCACCGCCACGCGCCCGCGCACCGCACCGCCCACCGCGACCCCCCGCCCGCGCACCGCACCGCTCACCGCACCCCCACGCCCGCCCGCCCGCACCTCACGGCATCCGAAGCCCCACCCGCCCCGCGAACAGCGCAGGGGTCACCCCCAGCACCCGCCGGAAGTGCCGGGTGAGGTGGGCCTGATCGTGGAAGCCGGCGCGCACGGCGGCGTCCGCGGGGCGGTCTCCGTCGAGGAGCAACCGCCGCGCCGCGTCGACTCGCCGGGTCACGAGGTAGCGATGCGGCGGCATGCCGTAGGCACGCGAGAATTCCCGCACGAGGTGGCTCGGGTGGGCACCCAGTTCGCGCGCGGCGGCGGCGATCGTGAACGACTCCGTGAACCGGTCGTCCAGCAGCGAGCGCAGCCGCCGCGCGAGCGGGGCGTCGCGCGCGGGCGCGGCCGCGCTGCCGGTGTGGGTGAGGACCGCGTCCCGCACCGCGAGCAACCAGTGCTCGGCAGCCATCTCGTCGCCGGGATGCCGCAGGGCGGCGTGCACCCGCCGCGTCGCCGCCTCGGCGGATCCGTGCGCGAGGGTGGGGCGATGCGCGACGCGACCGGCGGTATCGTCCGGCAGCCAGTCGCGGCGCACGTAGAGCACCTGCTTGCGATATCCGATGCCGGAGACCGCGGAGCGCCCGTCGTGCGGGATCCCCGGCGGGAGGAGCGTGAGGGCGCCGGGAGCCGCGAGATGCTCGACGCGATCGAGACCGTACGTGACGGCTCCCCGATCGACGAGCATCACGGCCCAGTCGTCGTGGGTGTGCAGCGGGTAGGCGTGATCGAAGCTCGCGTGATAGACCTCGCGCAGGAGAGGGACGTCCGGATGCCACGCCCGCACCCGATCGATCATGCAAGAAACGTACAAGACGCCCGGCGGCCCACGCCCGATGCTGGACGAATGACCGCAGACACCCCCACCGCCGCACCGCATTTCGACACGAAGGTCGTCGTCGTCCTCGGAGAGAACCTGGCGTCGTGGCAAGAGCTCAACGTCACCGCGTTCCTCCTGTCCGGGATCGCGACGAGCGAGCCCGACCTCGTCGGCGAGCCCTACGTGGATGCCGATGGCGTGCGCTATCTGCCGATGCTCCGCCAGCCGGTGCTCATCATGACCGCGGACGACGATCTGCTCGGCCGCGCCCGGGCGAAGGCGTCGGCACGCGACGACGTCGCGCTCGCGATCTATACCCGCGACCTCTTCGCCACTCCTCACGACGCCGCAAACCGTGCGGCCGTGGCGAGTGTGGCATCCGACGATCTGGATCTCGTGGGCATCGCCCTGCGCGGCCCGCGCAACGTCGTGGACCGCATCGTGAAGGGCGCGCGCTTCCACGACTGAGCCACCCGCTAGCCTCGCCCCGTGGGATTCTCGCCGTGGGGGCTGGCGATCGCCGTGACGGTGCTGGCCCCGAGCCTTCTGCTCCTCGCGCTGCCACCGCGGCATCCGTTGCCCACCGTGCGGGTCTCCCCCGTGCTGTCGGCGCTCGAACGCGCCGGACAGGCCGCATGTCTCGTGATTCCCGTCATCGTGCTGCCCGCGCCGCTGACCTGGGCGTGGGCGGTGCCGATGGCGATGTTCCTCGCGGCCTACCTGGTGCTGTGGGGCCGCTACGTGCGACGGCGTGACCCGGGACTGCTCTACCGCCGGTGGGGTCCGGTGCCCGTGCCGATGGCGGTACTACCGGTCGCGGTCTTCGCGACCGCGGGGGCCTGGCTCGGCATGATCTGGCTCGTCCTCGCCGCGGGCGCGCTGGCCGCGGGCCACATCCCCACGTCGCTGGCCGTCGCCCGGGCGCTCCGGACGCAGGGCTGAGGCGCACACCCCGCGCGCAGGGGCTGGCTGCGCGGAGCGACACCGAAGGACGCGGTCACGCGGAGGCTCGCCGATACCGGCGGCGTCATCTCGGCCGCCGCGATCATCATGATCGCCGTGTTCCTCAGCTTCACGTTCAGCCCCACCCCGTGATCAGGGTCTTTGGCGTCGGGCCGGCCGTGGCGGTGTGCGTGGATGCCACGGTGGTCCGGATGCTGCTCGTTCCGGCCATCATGACGCTGCGGGGAAGGAGCGCGTGGTGGTGGCCGGACCGCCGCCGGCGGCGCAGAAGCACCGCGGATCTCCCCGCCCTCGACCGAACACCGGCGAGGGGCGAAAGTCCCCTCGCCGGGGAGCGGCGGAGGGAACGCTTGTCGTGAAAGGAGCCCGACATGACCACCGTCCCGCAGCGAGAGGACCGCTCCGGCGGCCTCCTGGTCTTCCTCGTCGTCGCCTTCGCGGTGACGTGGGCGATCTGGATGCCGATCCTCCTCCAGGCCCAGGGGCCGGGGCTCGACGCGATGCCGTGGACGTTCTTCCTCGCCTCCGTCGGTCCGCTGTGCGGCGCGGTGGCGGCCTCGCTCTGGGAGGGCGGCGCGCGCGGACTCGGGGCCTGGGCGCGCCGCGCCTTCTCCGTGAGGTTCCGCCCCGTGTGGTGGCTCGCGGCGATCGGCATGCCCGTGGCGTACTTCCTGATCGCCTGGATCACCGCCGCCCTCGTCGCCGGCGCCTGGCCGGACCCGGCGCTCTTCGGCGTAACCGACAAGCTTCCCGGACTGTCATGGCCGCTGGTCGCCCTGGTGTGGGTGATCACGTTCGGTTTGGGCGAGGAGTCCGGGTGGCGCGGGTGGCTGCTCCCCGCGCTGACGCGGCGTCTCTCGGCGTTCTGGGCAGCGCTCGTCGTGGCCGGCGTCTGGATCGTCTGGCACCTGCCGGCGTTCTTCTTCAACCCCACCTACACGCAGATGGGGGCCGGCGTCCTCGGGTGGATGCTGGCCCTCGTCTGCGGGTCGTTCCTGCTGGCGTGGATGACTCTCGGCGCCGGAGGGAGCATCGTGCCCGTGCTGATCTGGCACGCCGGCTTCGACCTGCTGACTGCGGCCGATCAGTCCGCCGGCGTCATCGCCTCCACCGTGAGCGGCATCGTGATGACGCAGGGGGTGCTGTGCGCGTGGCTGCTCTGGCGCCGACGGACGGTCGCCCGTACACCCGTTCTTGTTGCCGCGTGAGGGCGAGAACGGCCAGGGGGCAAGGCTCGGAGGACTCGCCCCGGTGACGACATCGGGCCGTCGGAGACCCGCCGCATGGTCCGGATGTCCCGGGCTCAGCGCCATCTCTCCGTGCGGCGGTCGAACTCGTCGCGGTGCGCTTCGATCGCGGCAACGTGGTCGCTCGCCCCATCGGCCAAGGCCACAGCGTGCGGAATCAAGGACTCGGCGAGATCGGTGGGCTCGCATTCGACTCGCGGCGGCACTTCCGCCTGGGCGGTGCGGGTGAGCATTCCGTCGCGTTCGTGCAGCGTCGCCATGATCAGCAGTGCCCGGTCGACGATCACCGCCTCGACCACGAAGACACTCCGCTTACGCGAAGCCCGACTTGAGGGCGTCGAGGTGAGCGCGGGTCGCTCGGGCAGCGGCATCCGGCATCCGATCGCCGATCGCTTCCACGACCACCGCGTGCGCGTCCTGATCGGCGTGCGCATCGGCCACGGGGCGGATACGGAGCATGTCGACCATCGCGCGCCGCACGCGTGGCACGAACCCGTCGAACAGTTCGGTGAGCACCTCGTTGTGCGCGGCGACGACGATCGTGCGGTGAAACGCCATGTCGGCATCCACGTGCTCTTCCACGCTCTGCCCGGCCACGGTGCGCGCCTCCAGCGCACGCCGGATCGCGCGGAGATCCGAAGGCGTGCGACGTGTAGCGGCGAGGGCCGCGGCTTCGACCTCGATCGCCGTGCGCGCCTCGATCACCGTGACGATGTCGGCGCGACGCAACACCTGCTCCCAGTCCTCGGGGGCGTCCAGTGCCGTCACGTACACACCCGATCCCTGGCGGGAGTCGAGGATGCCACGGCCGGCGAGCTGGCGGATCGCCTCGCGCACCGTGGACCGACCGACGCCGAGCTGCGGCGCCAGGGTCGTCTCGCCGGGCAGCCGCGCGCCGAGCGCCCACTCCCCCGATCGGATCCGCGCAAGGAGCACGTCGGCCGCTTGATCGGCCAGCGGCACACGTGTGAGCTGAGTCATCGCCATCTCCTCTACTTGTCTGAGGACTTGTGTTATAGTCTACCCGTGCTCACCGTCACCTCCCTTCTTCTTCGCCGCCACGGCGGGGCGTAGCCGGACCGGCTCCCCGTCGTGGAGCCGAACGCTGCGCCGGTCTCCATCTCGAAGACCCGAAGAGGAACCACCGACATGATCACGACCACCCCCGCCTGGAACCGGCAGCGCCCCTCCGGAATGCCCTCGCACCGGTACGCGGACGTCTACTCCCGCGTCGAGGTGCCCCTGGGCACCGAGCGGCTCTGGCCGACCCGCCGGCTCACGCAGGCCCCGCTGTGGGTTCCCGTCGATCTCCGCGACGGCAACCAGGCCCTCGCTGAGCCCATGGACCCCGCCCGCAAACGCCGCTTCTTCGAGTTGATGGTGCGGATGGGATACACCGAGATCGAGGTCGGTTACCCTTCGGCATCCCGGACCGATTACGACTTCGTCCGACTCATCGCCGACACCGACATCGCGCCCGACGACGTCACGATCGTCGTGTTCACGCCCGCACGTCGAGACCTGATCGAACGCACGGTGGAGTCGATCCGCGGCATCCGCAACGACGTCGTCATCCACCTGTACACCGCGACAGCCCCGACCTGGCGCGACACCGTGCTCGGCAAGAGCCGTGACGAGCTGCGCGAGCTGATCCTCGCCGGAGGCAGAGACGTGTGGGAGCTCTCCGGGCACCTGCCGAACGTGCGGTTCGAGTTCAGCCCCGAGGTGTTCACCCTCACCGAGCCCGACTACGTCCTCGAGATCTGCGACGCGATGACCGAGTTCTGGGATGCCAGGCCCGAACGTCCCGTCATCCTGAACCTCCCCGCCACCGTCGAGATCGCCACGCCGAACGTGTACGCCGATCAGATCGAGTACATGCACACCCACCTCACCCGTCGCGACGGTGTCATCCTGTCCGTGCACCCCCACAACGACCGCGGCACGGGCATCGCCTGCGCCGAGCTCGCCGTCCTCGCCGGTGCTCAGCGCGTCGAGGGCTGCCTCTTCGGCAACGGCGAGCGCACCGGTAACGTCGACATCGCCACCCTCGCCCTGAACCTGCACGCCCAGGGCGTCGACCCGATGATCGACTTCTCCGACATCGACGAGATCCGCCGCACCGTCGAGTACTGCAACCGCATCGACGTGCACCCCCGTCACCCCTACGTCGGCGACCTCGTGCACACGGCGTTCAGCGGTACGCATCAGGACGCCATCAAGAAGGGCTTCGCCGAGCACCGCGCCCGGGCCGCAGCCGAGGGGCGCGACGAGAGCGAGATCGCCTGGCGGGTCCCCTACCTGCCCATCGATCCCGCCGACATCGGCCGCAGCTACGACGCCGTCATCCGCGTGAACTCGCAGTCCGGCAAGGGCGGCATCGCCTACCTGCTCGAGACCGCGTTCGGCCTCGAACTGCCCCGGCGCCTCCAGATCGATTTCTCGCGTCACGTGCAACGGCACACGGATACGACCGGCGACGAGGTCACTGCCGACGACATCTGGAGCATCTTCACCTCCGCGTACCTGCCCGCGGACGCCGACGGCCCCGTGCGCCTGATCGCGCTGAGTATCGACGAGGTCGCGGCCAGAACCGACGTCACCGTCCGCGTCGACGACGTCGAGCACCGCTCCACGCACGACGACGCCGGCGCGATCGACGCCCTCGTTCAGACCCTCGGGAGCCACGGCATCCCCGTCGAGATCCTCTCGCTCCACCAGAACTCGATGCGCTCCGGGGCGGATGCCGAGGCCCTCACCATCCTCGAATACCGCGCCCCGGACGGCCCCGCGTGGGCCGCCGGACGCGACCGCTCCGCCCTCACCGCCACCCTCGATGCCGTCCTCCGCGCCGCGAACGCCGTGGCCGCGGCGCGCGAGGTGTCCGCCCGGTGACGACCGTCGCGTACCCCCGGCCGCCGGTGGATCGCCGACGACGACGTGGACGCGGGGGAAGTCCGCGCGGGGATCGCCTCGCTGACGCTCGCCACCGTGACTGACCCCGGCTAGAACTGCCTTATGGAGTTCTCGGAGATCATCGAAGGCATCGGAAAATCCCTGGATGCCGTGGGCGTCGCCGCAATCGTGATCGGGGTCGTCGCCGCCGTCGTGCTCGCCGCGCAACGGACCTTCCGACGCGAGCCCGATGTCTACAGTCGCTTCCGTCGGTTCCTGGGGCGTTCCATCCTCCTCGGCCTGGAGCTGCTGGTCGCCGCGGACATCATCCGCACCGTCGCCGTCACCCCGACGCTCGCGAACGTCGGGGTGTTGGCGGCGATCGTCCTCATCCGGACGTTCCTCAGCTGGTCGCTGGAACTCGAGATCACCGGCCGCTGGCCCTGGCAGAAAACCACCGCCGATCCGGTCCGCGGCACCCCGGAGTAGCGGCATCCGCTCTCCCGCGCGACGTGGTCGAGCACCCGCGACGGGGTGAAGTGGGTGGCCGGTGGCTCTCGCGCTTGACACTCACACTGTGTCAGGGTCGAACGTGGTTTCCGTCATGTACACCATTGGAGAATCCGCCGCCGTCAGGCGTGTGAGCGTGCGGATGCTGCGTCATTACGACGCGATCGGCCTGCTCGTGCCCGCGGCTGTCGACGACCGCACCGGGTATCGCCGCTACGCGACCGACCAGCTGCCGCAGCTGCTGCGGATCGTCGAGCTGCGCGACCTCGGTGTCGGGCTCGAGCGCATCGCCGAGATCACTCGCGCTCTCGAGCCGGATGTCGCTCTGCGAGCGGTCCTGGTCGCGCACCGCGCCGAGCTCGAGCGGTCGGTCGCGACAGACCGAGCGCGCCTCGCACGCATCGAGCGGCGACTCCACATCCTGGAGGGAACAACCATGCCGGACATCACCTACAAGCCCGTCGCCCCCGTCACCGTCTACGCCGCGCGCGTAGACGCGCCGGGACTCGGCCCCGAGAACGTCGGTCCGGTCATCGGACCACTCATCTACGGACTGGACACCGCACTGAAAGCCGCGGGGCGACCGCTGATCGAACCGGGGATCTTCTGGTACGACGCCGAGGCCGACGACCGCTTCTCGGTGCACGTGTCGTACACCGCCGAGGCCGACCCGGTCGAGGGTGCCGGGTACGACGTCGTCGAGCTGCCCGCGATGGAGACCGCCGCCACCTTGCTGCACCGGGGCGACATGAGCGGCATAGGGCAGTCCTGGACGACGCTCATGGAGCAGCTCACCGCCGACGGCTACCGCGTCGTCGGAGCGTGCCGCGAGGTCTACCTGCACGCCGACGGCCACGAACCCGGTCCGGACTGGGTCACGGAGCTGCAGGCACCGGTCGAGAAGGTCTGATCGCTGCCTCCACGACCCCCGTCGGGCTCGACCGGGGACGTGCGCTGTGAAGCCTTGTCCGACCAGTGGGTTTCTCGTCCCGGCGGGTGCGTTCGCGCGCCGCGATATCGGGCCTGTCCGCTTGCCCCCGCCCCGGGGCCCGCCTCTACCGTGGACAGATCCGATCGGGAGGACGCGTGTGACCGAAGAGATCGAACAGAACTGGCAGAGCTGGAGCGGATTCGCGATCGTGGCCGGCGTGGCCGTGGGCGTCGTGATCGCGATCATGATCGTCGTGGGCGTTTCGCTCACGCTCATCGGTCGCCGGAAGAGGTGGGCGGGCCAGCTCCACGAACGGGTGAGCTGGCCGTTCCGGATCACCCTGCTGCTCCTCGCGCTCACGGTGTCGATCTCCGCTCTCCCCGTGAGCGCAGGCCTGCGCGGCGGCCTGGAGCATCTCTTCGGCATCCTGGTCATCATCGCGGGCGCCTGGCTTCTCGGTCACCTGTTCCTCTTCTTCGTCGACAGCGGGAGCCAGCGCTACCGGCTCGTGGAGAGCGACACCTTCTCGGCGCGAAAGATCCGCACCCAGCTGCAGATCGTGCGCCGCCTGGTGATCGTGGTGATCGTCGTCGTCGCGGCCGGCGGCATTCTCATGACGTTCGATGCCGTGCGCGCCGTCGGCGCGAGTGTGCTCGCCTCCGCTGGCATCGCGTCGATCGTCGCAGGCCTGGCCGCCCAGTCGGTGCTGAGCAATCTCTTCGCGGGCGTGCAACTCGCCTTCAGCGAGGCGATCCGCGTCGGCGACGTCGTCGTGGTCGAAGGCGAGTACGGCCGCATCCAGGAGATCACGCTCAGCTATGTCGTGCTGGAACTCTGGGATCAGCGCACCCTCGTGCTGCCGTGCACATACTTCACCACCAACCCGTTCGAGAACTGGACCAAGCTCGGCCGAGCGCTCCTCGGCACCGTCTACTTCGACCTGGACTGGCGCGTCCCCGTCGACCAGATGCGTCTCGAGCTCGAACGGATCCTCGCCGAAACGGAGCTGTGGGATCGCGCCGCGCAGGGAGTACAGGTGACGGATGCCGTCGGCGGCATGCTGCAGGTGCGCGTCCTCGTCAGCGCCGACGACTCCGGCCGACTGTGGGACCTGCGGTGCCTCGTGCGCGAGAAGCTCGCCGAGTGGGTGCGCACCGCCCACCCGGAGGCGCTCCCCCTGCATCGCGTGCAGATGGACGAGAAGCCGATGGATGCCACGGTCGTGCGGGAGGAGGGGCCTTCGGCGCCGGAGTCTGCGAGTGTCTCGGCCTCAGTGCTGAGGCGGTCGTCGGACGGGAGCGGTGGAAGGTGAGAACGCACAACACCCGGATACGGACCGGCCTCCGCCCCCTCGGATAACGTGAGCCCGTGATGGAGTACCGCGTTCAGTTCGTGAACTACTGGTCGGAGAGAAACGGGGACGAGGTCACCGACGAGATAATGTCGCTCGAGGATGCGCGGCGCTGGATTTCCAACCACCCTCAGACTGAGTACGTCATTCTTCAGCGCGAGGCTGACCTGCCTGGGGCCATCTGGTCACTCGTGTCGCGTGAGAACGAGTGCTGATCGTCCTCACAACCAATGTCGCGCGCGCCGGAGCCTGCCAGTCGTTTTCCTTCGACGGGCCGCAATCGGAAAGGACGACCTGTCGCCCGATCGGTCCAGGGGGCGGGTGCGATGCTCGCTTCCGTGCCTCAGGCGCGCTCGGGCGTGATCGCCAGCCGTGTCCCCCACGGGTCGGAGAACCGCACGACGCGACCGTCGTCCGCCGCGGCGATGCCGTGGTCGCGCAGACGCGCAGCAAAACCCTCCACGTCGTCGCGCATGGGCACGAGAATGCGGACGTCGCCGAGCCCGAGGGTCGCGGCGCGCGGCCCCGCACCGGCGCTGTGCCAGGTGTTCATGCCCAGGTGGTGGTGGTATCCGCCCGCGGAGAGGAACAGGGCCGAGCCCAGGTCCGCGGTCACGTCGAACCCGAGGATGCCCTCGTAGAAGCGGCGAGCGGTGGGGATATCACCGACCTGGAGGTGGACGTGTCCGATGGCGGCCGTGGCATCCGTGCCGTTCTCCACGATCTCCGGGTCGTACCAGCGCTGGAGGAACTGGTTCGGGTCGAGGGCCTCCGACGCCATCTGCACCGTGCCGTCGGGGTGGATCGTCCACTGGTCGCGAGGCCGGTCGCGGTAGAGCTCGAGGCCGTTGCCCTCGGGGTCGCGGAAGTAGAACGCCTCACTGACGAGATGGTCGGCGGATCCCTCGTACAGCCGCCCGGCGTGCTGAGCCATGGATGCCAGCGCGGCGGCGAGCCGAGCCTGATCCTGGAACACGATCGCGGTGTGGTAGAGCCCGGCACCGCGGCTGTCGCGACCGGGGAGATCCTTCTCCTGGCGGAGCACGATCGACGCGACGCCGCCGCGCCCGAGCGTCGCGGTGGGACCGGTCTGGTCGAGGATGTCGAGAGTCACCGCTCGTCGGTAGAACTCGGTCATCGCGTCGAGGTCGCTCACGAGCAGCTCGACGGTGTCCATGCGGGTGCCGTCGGGCGCGGCCCCCGCGGTGGGCACGGCAGGTGCCGCCCATGCGGGCTCGGCCGCGTCGCTTGGCGGTACATGATCCACGATGGGCTCCTTCTGTCTCGTGCGATGCGACAACCGAACCATTAGTTGTCGCTACAACCAACCTAGGATGGTCGCGTGGTATTCCAGGCGCCCCGCATGAACGCTCAGGAGTCGGCCGCGTGGGTCGGATTGGTCACGGTGAGCCAGCTCCTCCCCGCCGCACTCGACGCGCAGTTGCAACGCGACTCGCGAATGACGCACTTCGAGTTCGCCGTGCTGACCGCGCTGCGGTTCGCCCCCGAGAGCACCCTTCGGATGACCGCGCTCGCCGAGGCGACGGCATCCACCCTGCCCCGTCTCTCGCACGTCTGCTCCCGGTTGGAGAAGCGCGGCCTCGTCGAGCGCTTCCCCTGCGCGGAAGACCGGCGCGCGACCAACGTCCGGCTCACCGGCGAAGGCCGTCGAGCCCTCATCCACGCCACCCCCGGTCACATCGACACCGCTCGCCGCCTCGTCGTCGACGCGCTCAGCCCGGCGCAGCTCGACGCGCTCGCCGAGATCACCGCGGTCATCCGCGGGCGGCTCGGCCACTCCCCCGATGACGATCAGACGCCGCCGGGGAGCATCTCCTCGGGGTAGGACCCCGCCAATGCGTCGACCCGCGGCGCAGCTTTCGCTCCTCAGTCCAGCACCAGCTCGATGTTCTCGTGGTCGGCGAACACCCGTCGCACCAGATCGAAGTACGTCTCACCGACACCGGCGTCGAGCGCGTCGATCGCGCGCTGCGCCGGCGCCGGCGCGTACACATCGGGGCGGGCGAGCTTGGCGCGGTAGTACTCGCGGGTCGTCTCGACGCCGAGTGCTGCACGCGACACAGCGTGATCGGCCCACACCACTCGGACGGGTTCGGCACCCTCGAGCACCCCGAACCCGCCGTACAGCACGTCGTCGAGCGCATCCAGACTCTCGCCCAGCGTCCACTCCTCATCGGGCATGAACACGCGGTTGAGCTCGCGGTACAGAGAAGGGATGCCGTGCACACGTGCCCCCTCGATGCGGAGCGACCGCTTCCCGGCGTTCAGAACAGCTGCCGGAAGTTCGTCGCGGCGAGGTCGATCAGTTCGTCGCCTCTCCCCGAGAGCACCGTCCGGATCGCGTATAGCGTGAATCCCTTGGCCTGCTCGAGCGTCACCGACGGGGGCATCGACAGTTCCTGGCGCGCGGTGTTGACCGAGACCAGAGCGGGGCCGTCGTGGGCCAGGGCCGCACCCAGGGCCGCCTCGAGGTCGTCGGACTCGTCGACCCGGAAGCCTTTCAGCCCGATCGCCTCGGCGACGGCGGCGAAGTCGGGGTTCTTCAGGTCAGTGCCGAAGGTGACGAAGCCCGCGGCTTTCATCTCGAGCTCGACGAAGTTCAGCGACGAGTTGTCGAACACCACGACCTTCACCGGCAGCTCGTTCTGCACGATCGTGATGAGCTCGCCGAGCAGCATCGCCAGCCCTCCGTCGCCGGCCAGCGCGACGACCTGCCGGTCGGGGAACGCCTCCTGCGCGCCGATCGCGTGCGAGACGGCGTTGGCCATCGTGCCGTGCGAGAACGACCCCATCAGTCGGCGCTCCCGGGTCATCGTGAGATACCGCGCGGCCCAGACGACCGGCGAACCGACGTCGGGAATGAAGACGGCATCGTCGGCGGCGAGCCGGTCGAGCGTCCGCGCCACGAACTGCGGGTGCAGCGGCTTGCCGCGCCCCGCGGGAACCGCGAGGTCGTCGAGCTTCGCGCGCGTCTTGCGGTAGTGCTCGCGCGCCTCGTCGGCGTGCCGCGTCGGCTTCCCCTCCGTCAGCAGCGGCAGCAGGGCCTCGACCGTGTCACGGACCGTGCCGACCAGTCCGATGTCGACCGGATGCCGTCGTCCGAGCTGCGCGCCCCGGATGTCGACCTGGATGTGGGTGGCGTGCTGCGGATAGAACTGCGGGTACGGGAAGTCGGTGCCGAGCATGAGCACCACGTCGGCGTCCTCCATGGCGCGGTAGCCCGACGAGAAACCGAGCAGTCCCGTCATCCCCACGTCGTAGGGGTTCTCCCACTCGATGTGCTCCTTGCCGCGCAGCGCGTGCACGACGGGCGCCTGGAGGCGCGCCGCCAGCTCGACGACCTCGTCGTGCGCGCCGGCCACGCCCGCCCCCGCGAGGATCGTGACCTTCTCGGCGGCGTTGAGGACGTCGGCCGTGCGTCGCAGCTCGTCATCGGAGGGAAGGATGCGAGGGGTCGCGCGCTCGATCGCGACGACACGCTCGTTCTTCGCCTTGGCCAGGAGCACATCACCCGGGATCACCAGAACGGCGACACCCCGCTTCTCGATCGCCTCGCGCATCGCGATCTCCATCAGTCGCGGCATCTGCACCGGATCGGCGACGTACTCGACGTAGACCGCGCACTCGCGGAAGAGCTCCTGCGGATGCGTCTCCTGGAAGTAGTTCGTGCCGATCTCGGCCGTCGGAATGTGCGCCGCGATGGCCAGCACCGGCACACGTGAGCGGTTGGCATCGTAGAGACCGTTGATGAGGTGGAGGTTGCCGGGGCCGCAACTGCCCGCGCAGACCGCCAACTCGCCCGTCAGCTCCGCCTCGGCCGCCGCGGCGAAAGCCGCCCCCTCCTCGTGCCGCACGTGCGCCCACTGGATCACGCCGTCTCGGCGGATGGCATCCGTGAAGCCGTTCAGTGAATCTCCGGGGAGACCGTAGACGCGAGCGACGTTCTGACGGCGAAGGAGGGCGACGATGTTCTCGGCGACGGTGGTCACGGGTGTTCCTTTCGGCGAGGGTGCGGAGGCGTTCGGTCGTGTCGGTGATGCCTCCCGTGACTCACGCTACGCCTGCCCCGGTTGCCGCGGTTTGGCCCTGCGGGGGCCATGGTCGGTCGATCGCGCGCCGGAGGACGCCCCGACACGGGGGTGGAGAGGCGGTCGCGACGTGTCGGATCTGCATCCGGCTCAGGTATCCAGACGCGAACGGACGGCCGGCCGATCGGCCTCTCGCGGCAACGACGAAGGGCCCGCCCATCAGGCGGACCCTTCGTCATTCTTGTCGGGATGACAGGATTTGAACCTGCGACCCCTTGATGACCTCGCCCCCTTCGACGTTGACGGACGGTGACGGACACCGACCCGCAGATCCCCCGCGCGATCAGGCGTTATCTCGCCTCACCGGCAGACACTCGCGGACAGCGGAGAATGCTCGCGTACTCCGACATGTTGTCCGAATGTTGTCCGTCAGCTCGCGTGACGACGGCGCTGCTCGGCCGCCCCGGCATCTTGTCGTCGCCGAAGTCGACGCACCAGCATGGGCCGCGCTTCCAGCGCCTCGACCGTATCGAGCACACGGCCAGCACCTGGAAGTATCGCGCCGGCGACACTCCGAACCGCGCGCGGATCGCCTCGTCCTTCCGACCCGACCACCGAGGCCACTGCTCCTCGAAGTCGAGCAGCTCCGCCATCTTGATGCTCGTCACGTGGATAGTCTGCGCGGGACCTCCGACATCCGGAATGCGCTCCCCGCGTGACCCTGCCGCCGCCAATCGCATGCCCGCGCTGCGGGGACGGTCATCGCCGCGACGTGGTGCCACGCCTGCGGGATGCAAGTCGTTCCGCGTTACGCCGTCGGTGGCGTGCCGAAGTAGATCCGCTCTCCCGTGTTCCGCATCGTCACGAGGACCTGCGCCACGGTGATGCCCTCGGGGAGGGCCTGCACATCGGAGAACCGCGCGGTTGCCGGCGCGTACATCTCCCCGATGTTGACGATGTTCTCTTCCGGCCCGCCGACTCCCGCCGTGATTGCACTCCAGGTGTTGCCGTCAGATCCGACCACCGCTACGTCGAGGTCGTACCCCGGCGCCATTGGATAATCGAGCAGCCGCTCCAACGTTCCGGTGTAGCCCATGAACACGGTCCCCGCCTCGGGCCGCGAGTATTGCAGGTAGCTCTCGTCGTCACCGTAGAGCTCTCTGGCTGCGGCCAGGATCTCCTCGCCCATGTCGCGCGGCTGGTCGATCGTCACGGTCCACGCCGGGCCGCCAGCCTCGCCGATGTCGTCGAAAGTGTAGCTCTGCCCGAACGGGATCGGGTTCGATCGCGTCCCAGCCGCCTCCGCCTCCGCCGCTTCCTGAGTCGGGGTCGGCTCCGCTTCCGCTATCGGCGCTGACTCCGCGGGGGCGGACTCCGCCGCCCCGCACCCCGTCAGCAGCAGCCCGAGCACCGCCACACCTACAATCCATGCCCCCATGCGCTTCATGTCCCGAAGCGTAGCCTGTCGGCCGTTGCGGTTACGATCTTGATGAGTGCCTTGTCGTTCATGCGCCGGTCGACGGCGTCGGCGTAGCGCACGATCGCCCGCGGCGGCGAGCTGCAGACTCTGACCGCCGCCGAGCTCCGGCTCGACGAAGTCCCGGTGACGGTCGATCCGAAGCCGCGGCGAAAGGTGAAGGCGTGGGTGCGGTTCGGGACCGTGCCGGTGCGGGTCGACGCCGTGGCCGCGCGGTGGACGCCGGACGCGATCGGCATCGTCTTCCACGTGGAGGAGGCCGAGTACCGGTGCTGGGTGTGGCTCGGCGCTGTCGACGAATCGGCCTGAGCAGTTCGCATCGCTGGCCCAGCTTCAAGAGCTGGGGCTCGGGAGGGGTTACGCGATCGACAGATTGAGCGGCGACGGTGGGTCGTAATGCTCGGTATCGACGACCCACAACGCTCGATGCGTTGCGTCCACCTGCACGCCGGCAACGTAGATCTCCGCGGTGAAGGAGTACCTACCGTCGACCCCGGCTGGCACCACGGTGTAGAAGGCGAACGTCGTGCCGAAAGGCTCGTCCCCCGATCCACGCTTCGGGTCATGCGACAGGATCTCACCCTCGAACATCAGATTGCCAAGCGGATCTCGCGCGAACAGCTTGATCGAGACATCGACCATCACGTTGAGGAACGGATGGTCCAGATCCTCCAGCACCAGGAGCACAGCGAGCTTCACCGCGCGATGCGCCGGGTGAGCGTGCCAGCGCATGACTCCGAGCCCAGTGATTGTCTTCGCCGTCGCGCCATACGTATCGAACTCGACCGAGCCAGCGAACTCGAGCGTGCGTATCTTGACCGTCACGCCGACGACTCTCCTGCCCAGGGCGAGTGACACCTGATTGCGTCCTCCGAACGGGGGACAACACGGGGCGTAATGGCGCGCTCCGCGAATGGGGGAAGTGGATGCAACATCTGCGACGTCTGTGGGCGCGCCTGATCGAGCGTCCGCAACTCATCGCGGACCCGGACTGCGGGGAGTGCTACGGCCGCGGGTTCGACGCGGGCGGGCAGCCGTGCGTGTGCGTGCGGGAGATCCGCGTCGGCCGCGGCATGGTCGGCACGCCCGACGGTCCGGGGCTCGTGGCGTGCGGCGCATGCGGGGAGATTCGCCCGCGCTCTCGAGCGGTGCAGGTGACCGCGTCGGATTGGGCCTGTGGTGACGAGCACGCGGCGCAGATCGCTGAGGAGCAGGCCCTGTAACGAGGAAACGCCCCCGGCGCCACCTCGCAAGGGAGGGGCGCCGGGGGCGTCGTCGTGTGTTCAGTTGTCAGGGTGTGCCGTAGAACGACTTCTGGTTCAGCGACACGGCCGCGCAGGTCGTCGCGTCGAGCGCGGAACCCCACGTGATGAACTCGTAGAGGTCTCCGGCGTAGAAGCCCGAGATCGTCGACCGCGGGATGGCTCCGAGCGCGGTGCGGTCCGGGGTGAGCGTCGCACCCGATCGGGAGTACCAACTGCCAGTTCCGGCGCCCTCGTCCTTTCGGACGGTGTTTACGGTTCCGGTGTCGATCCACCCCACCTGATGCAGCGTCCCATCGAACACGCCACCCGCGTTCGCCGTGCCGAGCGCCGTGCCCGACTGGGTCTGTGTGCTCGTCTTCGCTCGAGTCGCGTCGGTCGAGTCCCCCGTGAGGAGGCTGTACTGCCCCTGCGTGGTCGCGGAGTTGCCCCGAGAACACGCCCTTGGACTGCTGCGCTGGCCGCGGAACGACACCGAGGATCGACGCTGCACCGGCGGCCCATAGTCCGGCCGAGCCGTTCATCAGGAGGTCGTCTGTTCCATCGAATCGAGGAGCGACCTTCAACCCCGTAGTGAACGTTCCGGCCGTCATGATGCAGGGCTGAGCGGATGCGCTCTCAGCGCAGCGCGTGCGGCGCAGCGTGCGCACCATCAAGCGGTGGGGCCTAGGCGGGATGCCGATGAGGTGGGAGATCCAGCACGGCCAGAAGGTCCGCGTCGTCGACGAGGAAGTGCTCCTCAGGTGGTGGCGCGATCGGCTCGACGGGTGGCCGGCGCACCAGTATCGGCTGCGCCGGATCCACGCCGCGGCCGCCGCCGAGCAGCCCGCGCAGTAGCTCTCCGCGGATGCCATGTTGTCTGGATGTTGTCTAGCGACCTGGCCACGGAAACAGTTAGAGGCCCGGACCCTCGCATTTCTGCGGAAGTTCGGGCCTCTTCCGGTCGGGATGACAGGATTTGAACCTGCGACCCCTTGACCCCCAGGTGCACTGTATGTGCCATTTACCACCGCTAACCAGGGTTTTCCGTTTCCACGCATGTCAGAGAACCTCGGGAGTTGCCATGTTTGCAGGATGTTGGTCACCTGATTGGTCCACTTCTCGTGGAAGAAGAAAACTGGTTCCGAAGGGGGCTGCCCCCGCAGCTGGGTTTTCGCGTTCTTCGGCAAGAGTTACGGGGACTGGACCTCGCCATCGGGGACGACATTGGCGTCCCGGCCCGGGTCCGGATAGTAACCCTCCGATGCGTCGCCGATGTCGACGAGATCGGTGGCAGCGAACTGGAAGTGAGCCCAGCCCTCGCTCGCACGCCAGCGGTATAGGCCGACGCTCTCGTCGACGAAGTGTCGGCCGATCCAGACTTCGTCGAGGGTGCCGGTGTCAGTGAGAGTGCCGCCGAGAAGGTCGTTGTCGAGGCGGCGAACGACATCGAAGTGACTCTGTGCGTGGAGCCAGAGGAACAGTGCGCGGCGGTCGGCGGTCGCGCGGCCGACCTTCTCAACGTCCGACGCATGCGCGCCAGCGAGCTGCGCCGATACGAATTCGGAGATGTAGTCCTCTTCTGGCGGGCTCCAGGTGAAGCCATCGTCGACGATGAGGAGGGCGCACAGACCGGCGGGCAGTGATGCCTCGACGTGTGCGGCGGTAACGCCGACACTCGCCATGGCATGAAGCGTGGCGAACATCGGCGGACGATGCCCCTGGGGCGTGAAGGCATGCTGCTGCCAGCTGTCACTCCACACCGCGTGCTCGTTCCGGCTCTCGAGATCGGCGAGCCACACCGCCAGAGATTGCTTTGTCTTTCGCGCGTTCCCGCTGGCCTGCACAGTGATCACCCACCCGTGATCGAGCCCATCGATGTTCCACGCCGCATCCGGGAAGTGCTGCGACCATCCAGCGGAGTCGCCGACGATCGCACCGTCGGCGATCGTGGAGACTTCCACCGCAACCGTCGTCGAACCATCGGTGAGATCGAAGTCGTGCGTTCCCGGGGCTGCGCCCTTTACATCCCTCGGGACGACCATCCAGTCCGCGCCGTACACGGCCCGCATCGACTGTGCGGCGCGGACTTCTCGATCGTCCAGATCCGTGTTCCCTTTGGCCATACCGAACGCTAGCAGCGAGCAAGGGGCTAGGACATGCTCCGGCGGTCGGCGTCCTTGCTCGACGCCGGCAGGTTCCAGAATGGGTGCATGCATCAGCGCACGAATCCGATCTCGGGGTATGAGATTCGGTATGACGAACGGTTGGAGCGGGCAAAGGAAGCCGCGCGTAACGTCGAGAACGAGGCTCTTCTGAGTGTCGAACTCGTGCAGCTCGTGGACACCATCGTCGAGCGGCATGCGGCCGGTTTCGTCGAGCCGGTGTGGGACTCGTTCGCGTTCAAGACGCACGAGTATCCCAATGATGCCAATCCCGACGCGGCCCCGGTTCTGCGGATCACCGCGGAGTTGAGGGTGCTCGGTGCCGCGCAGGCCCTGAAGGGTGTCTCGCAGGGTGGGCACGGCACGGGGGCGTCGGAGTGGGACGAGTCTTCGATCGGGGAATGGTGGATGGAGATCCACCTCGATCTGACCGATAACGTCGAGGACGCTGCCACGTTGAGTTCCGAGATCGCGGCCTTTCGAGACGCGTGGTTCAAGGCCCTCGGGCAGGCGATAGCAGACTCGCAAGCGGAGATAGAGGCGCACCGTGGTGCCGTCCGCGCGGCTGTCACCGAGATTCTGGCACCCCGGTTGAACCGGTACCGCGCACTTCACTCGGTGAGCCAGGCGCTGGCAATCCCCCTCAACCGCGTGGATGGTTCCCTTGCCGTTGATATCCCGATGCGTCCCCGCGCCCTCACCATGAGTCAGATTGAGGTCTTGGCGCGCGACGAGGGCAGCAGGCATGGGCTCGCCGAGAGTGTCGCCGACGCGTTGATTGCCCAGATCGCGGCATTCGGTAACGCTCTGGAACGGCTGCCTGCCACTGCGAACAAGCTGGCGGGCGCCGACGAGGAGTCCATCCGAGACGTGCTGCTGTTCGTTCTCAACGCGAACTGGGCGGGTCAGGTGACCGGGGAGACGTTCGTCGGCGGTGGCAAGACGGACATCCACATGACGTGGAATGGCCGAGAAGCGTTCATCGGGGAGTGCAAGTTCTGGGCCGGCCGCAGCCAGTTCGCGAAGGCACTGGGCCAACTCCTCGATCGCTACACTGTCTGGCGTGCCACCCGGGTCGCGCTGGTGCTGTTCATCCGAGACCGGGTCGACATCTCTGCCACGATCGCGAAGGCGTGGACAACGATCACCAGCCACGAGCGGTTCGTCGCCGAAGCGAGCTCGGGCGCGGACGAGCTACGGGCCGCGCACATGGCCGCGCAGCACGACCGCGCACAGCTTGTTCACCTCACCCTCGTCCCCGTCGTGATACCCGGCGAAAGCGAAGCCACCGTCCACGACCACGATTGACCTCATCTCGCTCACAACCAACGGATGCAAGGAGCAGTCAGGAATGCGCTCCGTCAGTCACATGGTCGAGCTCGCGGGCTGGTGGTCGCGTGACTGCTCTCCGCTCCCCCGGGCTTCCGGGGGCCTGCAGCTACTGGCCCGCGAGCACCGCCACGCGCGAATGAAACTCGTCCACGGAGTGAGCCGTGATGTTGTTCAACTGCCACGCCTCTTGCGCGGCCTCGAAGATGTCAGAACGCCACTGCCGTTCGCGGTCGGAGGTCGGAGGGTCGTAGACGACGTCGATCGGAGCGTCCGCTGGCAACGTCGCAGTACGTGAACTGCCGAGCTGCAGGTTCGCCCCATCGGCACGCAAACGACTCACCAGATAGTTCCAGGACTGGATTTCGCGATCGAGCGGCTCAAGCGACGCGACGTCGAACGCCCACACATTGGTCAGGGAGTTGGTCCGCCTATCGGAGCGCAATAGGTCGAAGCTCCCCCGTTGCTTCCCAATCCGCACCTTTGGCTGAACGAACAAGTCCTGTCCGATCACCAGACCGCCTTCGAACACGAGGGTGTCGCGCACGTCCGCGCGGAGGGATTGCCGTGTCAGGCCCCGACGTCTGCGGGTGGGCTCGCGCTCCACGAGGTGCGGGAAGAGCATCTCCACTCCCGCACGTGCCGACTCAACATCGATGGGGGCGGGCTCGGAGAACTGGACGGAGTTGGCTTGACGCGAGCGCAGTTGCGCGATCCAGCCGCTACTGACCGACTGCTCGCCAAACCCTACGCTGCCGTGGTGCTCGACGGTTCGGCGAAACCATGTGATCCAGTTGGTGAGTTCGCGCAGGTCGGAACTGAGGTTGCCGTGGTTTCGGACGTACCGTGGGTCGAAGCCGACAGCCCAGTCGCCGCCGTCTCGGCCGCAGACGAGACCGACGTTGGTGAACTCGCCCCGTGCGATGTTCGGGACGAATCGGATGATCCAGTACTGGTAGCTCACGAGGCACCTCCCTAGGAGTGTCGGCTCTGGTTGGCGGCGGCGCGCAGTCGTTCGGCTACGCCCTCTGTGCGTAGGAACAGTATGGATGCCAGCTCCGACAGTTCCTGCGGTGTGGTCTCCCACTCTAACGGAACGCTGCTGGCGACAGCCTGGATCATCGCCAGGCTCAGGCCGTCGATCCGGTCTGCCGCTTCACGCAGTCCGCTCGCGGACGCAACGCCCGGGTCGAGGTCGAACTGCCAAGGTGTCGTGGCGATCTTCTTCAAGGCATCGATCGTCCAGTCGGACTCGCCGGCGAGCCAGAAGCCATGGTCGAACGACCAGATGCTGTAGTCCTCTGTGGTCTGGTGCAGCCATTGCGGGTCGTCGCCCATGCAGAGATCCCACAACGCGAGAATGTGAGCCTGTCGGCGCCGGTTGTCGTCTAGCCGGGAATAAGTGCCCCATTCTTCGGCGACGACCACGTCCTCGACGTTCAGTGAGCCATGCCCGGTACCCCCGCGCAGGCGGTGCCCCTCTGCGTACTCCCAGTTGAAGGCTCCCGGGATCTCGATGAGCGAGTTGGCAGGAACTGGAGCCCCGATGAGTCTCCCGATGCCGTAGGCGACCGCTTCAGCGACCAGTGTGCGGGAGCCTTGCGGGTTGCCCGGCGGCTTGACCCAGTATTGCTGGCCGTCCGATGCCAATCCGAGAAACGCCGCTGACCCCGAGATCCCACGCCGTAGCGGCGCGACCAAGGCCACCTGTGGTGGTGGGGAGAACTCGGGAAGGGTCACATTCGGAGCATATCGACGGGCGCTGCTGTCTCATCGCAGGCCTGCCCGGCAAAGCAGGCTCACGACCGCATGATGCGAAGCGACAACAACGCAAACACGGGCCTACTGATACGAATCGCGGCTGATGACTCCGTGCTCTGCCATGCGATCAAGCAGCCTTAGGAGGACCGCCGCCTGCCGATCCGACGGAACGCGGCCCTGACGTAGGCCGAACAGTTCCACGAGGCTCTTCTCCGTTGGGGACATCGACACCTGAGACGTGGCTCCGTAGACGGTCGTCCAGGCCTGGGGACTGACGGCGAGGACTCGCTTGACACCCTCGAAGCCCGTGTCCATCGCCCGTTCCTTGCGATCCTCGGCAGCTTGCACATGAGCCTGCGTTGCGGTGATCAAGTCAGCTTCCACAACATTGTCGAGTTTGACGCGGACTCTCTTGAACCCTTCCCAGCAGGCCTGTTGCTTGGCCCACTGGGTCACGTTTGCTTGCGGGCGATTCGGATCGGTGAGGTGCTGTTGCGCAAGCTGAGCGATCTGGACGAGCGCTTCCAACGTCGCGCTGCTGATCGCCTGCTGTTTCCAGACTCGGCCGAAGTCGTACTTGGCGCCGACGAACTGGGTGCCGATCTGGAGAGAGAATCGCGAGATGGCGTAGGCCACGATGTTCGCCAGGTATCCCGGCGCACTTCTGTACCAATCCTGCTTGAGCACCTCGGTACGGAGCGTCGCGTACATGATCGCCTTGCCGATGCTGGTGCGGAAATATCCGTCGCCATAGGCATCCGCGCCCTTGCCGTCGTCTTTCGTCCACTGTGCATCGACTTTGTTGGCATAGTCGGCAAAGACGGACTGCGCCCCCTTGCTCACAAGGTCGGGATGCTGGTTCCAGCAGTAGTCGTACTTCGCCCAGTCAGTCTTCGTGATCCGTTGGGACTTCGGGTACTCCAGCTCGAACTTCGCCTGTTCGCCCGCCGAGCCCCGTGCGGTCCGGTCGTTTTCCCATTGGCCGCGGGCGCGTTCGTAATACCAGCCCGTCTGGTACTGCTTTCCTTCTTGCGCCGGCGCCTTCAGACGACGGCTAATCTGCTCCAAGCGCACATGAAACTCGTGGGTCGAGAACAAGTCCGCCGCACTCACTCTGTTCTGGCTGTTGGCGTACTTCGCGACTGACTGTACAACGGCGGCAGAGTCCGAGTCGCTGACGGTGACGAGCTTCATCTGGATGGAGACGCCATCCACATTTCTGCTCTTGTCGCTTCGCAGAAAGTGAGCGAGGGAGGCCGTGGTCTGTCCCCCGTTGACTATCTGCCAGCGACGCAGGCGACGGACAGTTGTCCCCTGCGGTGAGCGCCCGAGTTCGACTTCAGTCGCTGTTGTGGTCAGACCGTTGTTGTACGCGAGGAAGCGTTCCGGTTCTTGCGCGAGGGTGGCTTGAATGCCTCGATTGACTTGTCCTCGCGCGCTCAAGAAGGTTCGGACGTTCGATTCCAGGAGGAGGCTGCCGTACTCGTCGAACACGTCGGCGAGCACCTTCGCGGGGATGACTGCGAGGTAGGTCCGAGTGGTTTCGTCGTCTCCGGCAGTCACCAAGCACGGCAGACCGTCAGGAATCCACTTGGTGAAGTCGACGTGGATGTCCTCGCTTCCGCGATCAGGAAGCGCTGCGTCGATGATTCTCCGCTGGTCCCACACTTCGTACGTTGTTCTCAGGCCGGCTACGACATCGCTTTCGATGGTGCGAATCCGGCCGCTCATTGTGCCGTCGGTGATGAGGATGATCCGAATCTTGGCGATCCTGCCTTCGGTGATCTGCTTCGAGAAGTAGTCCGCGTACTCCCACTCTCGAGAGGATGCCTCCAGGTTTGTCGTCAACCATCCACTGGCGGCTGCTTCTACGAACCCTATGGCACGTCCAATCGCGTCCTTCGCGCCCGTCATGGTGAGAGTTTCGTCGCCTCCGAAGTATCGGCCGGCGAGGATGACCAGGGATTGTTCGATCGAGCTCTCTGCGTACCCGAGTAGCTCAAGTCGCTTACCGCGGGGGCCGTTGCATCGAAGTGGCTCGATGTTCAGATTAGCTACCGCTTCTGCGTCTTCGAGCCTTGTAGCGAAGACTTCGGCGAAAGCTTCGATCTCGAAGGCTCCGTCACCGGCGACCGCTGCGACCTTGATCTCGTTGCGGAGATCATCGATTCCACTGCTCACGAGGGTCCGATTTCGCCCAGTAGCGCATCGAATCGTGCAGCGAATGGAGACAGCCTCAGCAACTCAAGCGAGTAGTGCACATCGATGATTCCTGCGGGCAGGGAGGGGATGTCGAGGTGGGGGAAGCCGTCTTTGACTTGGAACCGTAGCCATTCTCCGGGGAGGAACCGGAACCTGTCGTACCACTCGTCGGACAAGTCGAGCGTCAGCGCATCCAGGGCGGCGTCCCAGGTCTCGGCTGCAGTTGAGCTAGCGCTTCCCAACGCGTCGCCAAGCTGGTGCGCGTACTGGCGGAAGGGAACAGCCGCGCTGGAATCGCGCGGCGCATTCTCGATCGGAAGAACGAGAAGATCGAGTGCTTGCCCCGTGGGAACCAGTTGACCCGGGGAAGATACGCGGATGGTCCCTGGTGGTTGATGCGTGGACTTCACTTCGATGCCACGACCGTCAGCGAAGGTGAAGTCGTGGACGCCCAGCCCGGCCTTAGCCCAGGGGCCACGCCACGCCCTGACAGCGTCTTCCGCCTTCATGCCCGCCGTGATGAGCGCGCGTAGAAGTACGAGTTCGGCAAACGTTCCTCGCACAAGGGGTTCTGAGAGCCGGCCCCGCCGCTGGCCGACGAAGCGCCGGTACTCCTCGATCGAGCGGATTAGCGTGTCGATGCCCTCGTCGGTGGATCTCGCAATCGAAACGCGCTCTAGAAGATACTCCACGAGTTTCAGGAAGAGGGGCGGAAGTCCGTCGTCGGTGGCGGTGATTTGGACATAGTCGTTGCTGCCGCTCCGAGTGGTGCTCACGGAGAAGCCCTGACCGTCACCAATAACCTGCGATGGTGCAAGTGAGACTCTGATGAAGAGAGCCGCACGGCTGTCATCGTTGACCGCGGCGAACATGAACGGCGTCTGGCCGAGGATGATCATCCGTCCACTTGTCCCGGCGAGCACCTGTTCGAAGAGTGGTCTCAGAGACGACACGTCCATCAAGCGTCGTCCGCTTCGAGATCGTCGTCGCCTTCGTCATCAACGAAACCGTTGTACGCACGCCAGAAGACTTGGTTTACCCGGTAGGTCTTCGAATCCCGTGTTGCATCCTCGATCTCTTCTTGCGTCATCTTCGGGAAAGCGATCGCCACGGCGATCCGACTCAGGCCGGCCTCGACCTTTTCTAGATCGAGATCTTCTGGGTCCTTCGGCTCGTCAGCAGTGACGGCGTAGATCATCAGGATTGGGTGGTCGATCGAGGCGAGGGTCCGCGCCTGTGAGGTCATTCGCTTGCCGCTTGCGGTGAAGCGCGGTTCTGCGTCCATCGCCGCGCGCTCGGACTTTGTGAGCGAGCCAGCAACATCGGTTCCGGAGGAGACTCGGCGGCGGTCAAGACGGATGTGCCCGTCCGATCGGCTACGCCCCATCTTGTTTCGCCGGCTCATGCCCACTGAGATGGCACCGAACTGGTGTTGAGCGCCTCCCCCACTACTGCTGATCAGCACAACAGTCCACCGGTCGTTGCCGGGTGTGACTTTGAACGCGTCGGTGATCGGGAGAGCGCCATCTGCGCCGGGGCCGAACCATTGGCTGCCCCGGTCACCTTGGAAGGTTCCGAAGAAGTCCAGGATCTCGTCAAGGGGCACATTCGTCCATGCGCTGAAACCGCCGCTCGTTTCCACCGACTCGGCGGTTCCCAGTCGTGCGATCAGAGCTTCGACAGCTGCCTGGTTTTGCTGTTCGACGTCCGCTTCGCCGGTGAGGTCGTACGATTCGGCGAGCCGGTTCTCCCAGACAATCGGCCCGATCTCCACCACTTCCGTGTCGCGCCCCTTGTTGGCGGCGACAATCGCGACGCTGTCCGGATGGACCCGTACGCGTAGACCGAAGTCCCGAGGGGTGAGGGCCCGTGCTTTCATATCGAGCAGGGTGTCTCTCAGTTCCTCCGTGACCTCAGCAGAGTGCTCGAAGTCAGTGCGAGTCGTCTCGGGCATCCAGATGCGCACCAGGTCCTCGAAGCGGGGTCTGTAGCCGAACCAACGACCCATCTGCATGAGAGTGTCCATGGTGCGTGGTTCGCGAACGAAGTAGCTGACCTGGAGCCCGTCAAGGGTGAGGCCGCGCGAAAGGATGTCCCCGCCGACGACTATCTTCGGCACGAGATCGTCAGCTTCTCGTTCTGCAACGGTCATCAGTTTCCGGCGCTTCGCACGTTCTTTTGCGGTGTCACCGTTGATGAGCTCCACACGGAACTCGTTCGCAATGTCGACGAGCTTTTCGGACACCTGCTCCCAGGTGACGTCCGTTACGTTTGCGAATCGAACAGTCCAGATATCTCGAACCGTCTCTGCGGAGGCACTTCTTGTCGATGCGCGGCGGGCAAACTCGCCGAGGATGACGGCGACAGTCTGGCTGAGGAACTCCACGGCTAGCTCTGCTACATCGCGCTCCACGCTCTTGAAGCGAGACACGTTGATCAGCATCGATGCCGGCTTGGTCTTCTTATCGCGGATGCGACGGACGGCTGTTCCGAGAAGGAACGCGATCAGCGCGGTCTTCATGGACTCCGGGAGCGCCGCGACGGGGTGATGATTCTTATGTTTGATTGGGATGATCTGAAGACAGTCTTCGACTTCGGTGTCGATCGCAGAGTGTCCACCCTCTGGGAAGTAGGTCCCGATCCCAAAATAAGTAGTCGGTGGGAACATCACCCTGATGTAGTCGCTTGGGAATAGGTCCGTGAGAACGGTTCCGGGGCCGTCCGCGACGGGCTCCCCCTCCCCTGGCTTTTCTACAAACTCGAAGGCAGCCTGATCGTCGATGAAGATGTTGGCGAACGGTGTGGCTGTGATGGCCAGATACGAGCTTCGTGTAGACACGTCGAGGAGTGCACGGATGGCTCGATTGACGCTTGTCGGGTCTTCCTTGTCGCGCGTGTTCGGGCTTCCCCAATCGGATTCGTCATCGACGACTACGAGGGGTATGTCCAGCCGCCCACCAGGTGCTTGGCTCTTGATGTAGGTGCGGATGTTGTTCAGAAGAGATGGTGTCTTCTTGGTGATGAACACGGTTGGAAGGCCGCCGTCGACCCAGGTGATGCTGGAGCCGCGCTTGGATTTGGAGAAGTCGTGGCGGACGGTCGTCATGAGGTGAGAGCGAAGGCCGGAGATCTCTCCGACGCCGACGTAACGGAGTGCGGCGTTGCTGATGCCGTCTTCCCATGTCTCCGAGTCGATGCCGAGAAGATCGGTGTCGAATCGAGTCTGTGTTTGCTGTCGTAGGTTCTCAGTGTGTCCGCCGATCACGATGATCACGCGGTAGCCGTAGTCGAGCGCCTTGTTGAGAATTCCCAGGTAGGTTGCCGTCTTGCCGGACTGGACCTCGCCCATCAGTAGACCGCGCCGAGGCCACGTCCCGTCGGACTGTGCAGGATTGCCCAGCAGTTCTACGACATCGTCCGTTTGCGTGTCGAGTGTGTTGATCACGTTCGCTTCCCAGTCGCGACTGATGAGCAGCTTCTTGTAGGCATCCCATCGCGGGGTATCCGTCTCGCCGCGGCGTTGCGCGATCCAGGGCTTGAACGTCGCTTCGTCGACGATCGATCCACCCAATGCCATCTCGACAGTGTTTTCGAGTGTGAGTTCTTGCAGGACTTCGTCGATCTCGATCGCGATGAGATCCTCGAACAGGAGGGACGCGAATCCGGTGGCCTTGGTCTCCAGTTCATCGAAGGTCAATGGACGGACCCGGTTGAACAGCTGGTCCTTGAGATACGCCTTGAACTCGGCTTGACGGTCACTCAGCGGCATGGTTGTCCTTCCAAACGAGATCAACAAGCGTGTGCAGATCGTCGATCGTGTTGAACGGTTCGACGCCGGCCAGCTGTGTCACTGCGACGTCGGGGGCGTCGTCGAAAAGGCCTGACTGGTGCATGTCTCGGAGACGAGCGATCAATGTCTCTCGCTCTGGAAGTGCGGCCGTGGCGGGCACGTTCGCCGCGATCTCGACGTATGCGTCCATGACCGGGAAGGTGGTCGCGATGGTTTGTAGTAGTCCGATGACACGCTCGGCGTCCTCGGCATCGAGGCGGGACAGAACCGATCCGACGATCGGGCTTTCGAGGTTCACCTCGTAAAGGAGACCGTCGCGAGTCTTGAGTTTCGTCCAGACGTGCGCGACGTCGGTGCGTTCGCGTCTGCCTCGGAATGTGTGGACTCGATGACCGCGATCCAGAATTGGGTCGATGAGTTGTCGGAGTCGTAACTTGAATGAGGGTGGCGGCTCTGACCGTGACTTCTTGATGTCGAGCTGCCAGAGCGCGTCCAGGCTTGTTGGCACATCTACCTTGACACGCGTTTGTTTGGACAGTTCATTCGTCCGCGCGAGGCCGTACCAGTGTCCGTGGGAGATAAGTCGTCGGTTCCGATAGACGTAGAATCCTTGAGCGTCTCGCATGCGGTCACCGAGATCCGGACGTCGTCGTTCTTCGGGTGTCAGCGCAGATGCGTGCGGAAGGGTAAACCCTTCCACGTGCACGCCGGCACCGCCGATCCGAAGGGTCTCAAGCGCTGTGCGTTGGGTCTTCGGGTTGTCTGACAGAAACGGATCGATCGGGCGCAGTGTGATGCCGTTCACCGCGACGTTGAGACGTTCGCGCCGATCCGCAAGGAACCTGTGAAAAACGAGCGCAAGATTGGAGCGGACTCGGCCAAGTCGTTCTGCGAGGAAGACACCTGGAGCGGTCGTGTCACCCAGAAGCAGATCAAGGTCGTTCCAGACTACGAGAGTCCCGCTTCGTTGAGCATCAAGGTCGGCCCACAGCGGTAGCGCGCGAATATCCCGGTCGTCAAGAACATTGAGGAGCCACTCGCCGGAGTCGCGTACGAAGTCGATGTCCCAGCGCAGTGCAGTCACCGCCTCATCGCGCTTTGTGGCTACGGTCAAACAACGCGCCTGAGACAGCGAAGCCGTCTTCAGGCCGAGGCCAAAGCGGCCAAGGTCCGAAGCGTCTCGATCGCCCGTGGCGCCCGCGAGGCGCAAGGCCTCGCGGGCAGTATCGGAGGACATGCCCCGTCCGTCGTCCAGAATCGCTATGTACTTACCTTCGACTACATCCGCATCAATGACGACGTTGCGTGCTCCTGCAGTGATGGAGTTGTCGAGTAGGTCTGCAACGGCAGCTTCGAACGAGTAGCCTACCGAGCGCATGGATTCGAGCAGATTAACGCTCGGCTGGATGACCTCCGACTCCATCGTCTCGCCTCGATTCACGCTTCAACTAAGCTGCCTGGACCTGTTGCGGTGCGAAGGCGTTCTCGAACTCGATGTTTGGTTCGATGGACGGATAGGTGATCCCAGCGAACGACTTGAACAGCGCCGTAAAGATGGCCGTAGCACCGCGGACGGGGACTGCCATACCGATCTGTTTCCGCACACTCTCTCTAAGGCCCTCGAACGTGAAGTCATCTGGGAAGGTCTGCAGGCGCGCCCTCTCACGGTTCGTCAGGGCGCGGTTGAGTATCCAGTGATAGATATACGATCCACCGCCCCCACCTCCGGTGACGGTGTACGAGGGCTTGTCCGGCTCGAGCCGCTTGTAGGTCGTACTAATCGTCGTGCGGGTATTGATGTGGAGTCGCTTTGGCATCGCTTGAAGCGCCCGTGGTGAGAATGCGTGTTCACCGGGTCGCAAGAAACTTAGACGTTCGACAACTTGAGCCGACAGTCGCGCTATCTCGTGGTTCGTGGCGTTCAGGGCAATCGGCGGAATAGTGAGCGCGGACTTCGCGGTGACGTCGATATCCGCGTATATGTCGGGGGAAGGAACTTTGAAATGAACGTCAAGGTCCTCACGGATTCCGACGATAACGATCCGTTCTCGGCGTTGCGGCACACCGTATTCATCGAACGAATAGAGGTGCGGTACGAGTCTGTATCGGAGTCCGTCTGCGGGACTCTGAAGGTGCTCCAGGATTTGCTTGAACGCTCTTCCTTCGTTTGCGCCGCGGAGACCCGAAACGTTTTCGGCAACGAACCATTTGGGCTTCTTGGACGCGAGAACCTTCACGCCGTACGTGTAGAGGGGACCGTACTCTCCGTGTAAACCCTTCCATTCCCCGACGAGGCTGTAGTCATTGCAGGGAAAACCGAACGCGAATCCGTCGATTTCGCCGAGTGTATCGATATCGAGATCGTGAACATTCTGGTGGACCACGCCGCCGCCGCTTGCGGGGAGGTCCGTCGCGGACTCGACCAGTTTTGCGCCGTCATCGTACTCGGGAACAAGGATGTTCTTGAGATAGGTCTTGCAGGTGTCGAGATCGTAGTCATTCGCCCATGCGTGCCGTAGGCTGACGCCGTCGAGAGCTTGTGCTGCGAGCCTTGCCCCGAGGGCCATGCCGCCGGGGCCGCTAAACAGCTCACCCATGCGGTAGGTCTGGTCGGTCATTGGCGTGGTTCCTTGGGGTGCTCGATTACTTCACGGTTATGTCCTAGAGTATCGACGGCTGTTGGGCCGCGCTGCGGGCCACGCCGGTGGGGGTTCCGGCTTGCCGCGCCCCACCCCAAGGTAGTTGGGACGGCCGACATCAAGTCCTCGGTCGACTTGAGTTCACCACCGCCCCCTATTCGGATGCATGTCGGGTCCTGGACCCGGCGGTCTACATCGCGGTGTCGGCGAGTGCTCCACTCTCGCATCCGTGTCGCTACCAGGAGGATCAGGCTTACCGGTCCGACGATGACGAACTTCATCATGTTCCACGCCGCCAGCAGCACGACGGCGTTAAGCCAGTGCGGTCCACCGTCTTCGATGGTCGTCACGCACCAGCTCACGATGAACCAGTACGGGATCGCGAGGAGCATCGCGAGGATGCCCCATTTCAGGCCGCGACGGGTGCGGATCGCGGCGATCAGGAGGTTGGTGGGCGCGTAGCTGAGGATGCTGTGGGTGCGGACGCTTGCCGCCCAGATGAGACGGAACATGGGCACAGTCCTTCCAGGGGTTCGGCGACAAGAACCTGAAAGGACCGCCCGTAGCGTTCGGGGTGGTCATACCGTCGCGGGGAGCGACAGCGCCAATATAGAGGCCGCCTCGTCCTCCACTGTACGACGATGGCCTGACATCGGGAAGGGCACCGGGCTCACAGCGAACGGCGGACCGGCTCCCGTTCCGGCCTATGCTGCGGCTCCTCCCCTGCTCCCCGTGCGAGGCTGCGTGCCCGGTCCAGGGCGGCCTTGGCTCGGGCGACTTCGATCTTCTGCGCGTCGCCCTCGGCCGGGGCACCGAGTGGGGTGGGGTCGGTGATGTCGTAGCGGTCGCGGTAGGCGGCGACGGTGCGGGCCAGTCGCCGCCAGGTCGCCGCGGTCTTGGCATCCCTCGGCGGGGTTCCAAGCACCTTCGTCCAGGTCTGCTTCTCGGTGAGCGCAGTGTCGAGGAGCGCGGTGGCGCGGGTCTCGATGAGGTCGCGGCGTGCGGTGAGTGCCTGCCGAAGCTCGCTGCTCATGGTGCCGGTGGCTTCGGGGATGAGGCCGGCGATCAGGCGGGGTGCCCTGCGGGAGCGGCCGGAGCCGGCGGGTTGGGCTGTGGCTCGGGCGAGGCGGTAGTGGAGGACGGCGGCGAGGTCGTCGGCGTCGGTGAACCCGCGTGCGCGCACGAGCCGTGGTAGCAGCGTTTCGATGTCGTGGTGGTTGGCTTCGGCGCGGCGGAGCTCGGCGGTCAGTGCCCCGAACGCCGGGGAGGTGATCGCGTCCTCGGCCTCCTCCTCGGTGAGACCGGACGTGCGGACGAGGTTCGCCCATCTGTCGCGTTGCGCTGCGGCCGCCAGCGTCTCGTACTCGGCGGCGAGCTGGCCGATGTTCGCCCAGGCCTCCTGCTCGGTGGTGACGGTCTCGTGGGCGGAGAGCTCGGCGCCGACGTGCTGGAGCACGCCGCACAGCACCGACCGGGCGGTGGCTTCGGTGTTGCCGCCGGGGTGCGGGCCGTCGTGGGAGTCGTCGGGCTTGTCGATGGCAACGTAGGCGAGGTTCGTCTCCCGGCCTCGGGTGAGCGCGACGTACAGGTTCTCCCTGGTCATGCTCGCGTCGACCAGGACGTGCGAGGTGTCCACGGTGATGCCTTGTGCCCGGTAGGAGGTGACGGCGTAGCCGAGGTCAACATGCTCGGCGGCGTAGTCGGCGGGAAGCACAACCGACGCGCCCCAGGTGCGCCCCGCGCGGCGGAGGGTGAGGGAGCCGTCGCCTCGGACCTCGGTGACCGTCCACCTGTCGCCGTTGCGGATCCAGCCTCGCCCGGCACGCAGTCGGCGGTCGTTGCGCCGGGTGATGACGGTATCCCCGACCGCGGCATGGGTGCCGTCGTGCAGCGCGACTTCGCGGCGGGCGTCCACGGCGCCGTCGAGGATCAGGTCTGTGCGGGCACGCTGGTTGAGCGCCTGGACGGACTCGTTCGAGTCAGAGACCAGCACCGTCGCCCGCCCCGCCTGCCGGTCGGCCCGCCACGCGGCGTAGGCGGCATCGACCATCGCCTCCGTCTCACCACCCTGGATGCGGCCGTGGTCCAGATAGGTGTCGATCACCTCAACGTGACCGTGCCGCAGACCGAGCGAGGCGGTCTTCTCCCACTCGTTGGCGAACCTGTGCACGTCGACCAGCTCCGGAGCATCCTCGCGGTCGTGGACGAGGAGCGAGAACGCGCCGCCGGCATCGACGGACTGAAGCTGGGCGTAGTCGCCGACCAGCAGCACCTTCGCCCCGGCCTCGGCCGCGAGGTGGGTGATGCGGTCCAGGGACAGGGTGCCGGCGAGGGACGCCTCGTCCACGATGACGAGCTGCCCCTTACGGAACGTGTCGCCGTGGACAAGGTGGTTCTGCCACCACTTCGCCGTGTTCTCGGTCTGGATGCCGAGGTCATCGGCAAGGACCTGCGCGGCGACCGCGGACGGCGCGAGCCCGACAACGCTGCCGGCGCCGTGCTCGTGCTCCCATACGCGGCGTAGTGCGGACATGGCGGTGGTCTTGCCGGCGCCGGCGGGCCCGACCAGGACATCGACGGTGCGCCCGGACACAGCGATCTTCGCCAGCGCGGCCGTCTGGTCGTCGCCGAGGATGTGCCCCTTCCGATCCGGGCGCGACGCGATCCGCTCGATCACCGCGAGGGGCACGGTCGGCCCGGTAGTGGTGCGGGCACGGTCGAGGAGGCGGTCTTCGGCCGCCAACAGCCCTTCGGAGGAGAACACCGTCGAGTGCTTCGGCCGGAACACGCTCGTGCCGTCCTGTCGGCGGAACACCTCGGGGCTCGACGCGAGTTCCCGTGGGATGAGTCGCAGGGAGGCGGCTTCGGCTGCATCCACGACCAGCCCGACGATAGCTTCCCGATCCACGGTTGAGGCGAAGCGGTAGCCCATCGTCTGCCGGGCCGCCTCGGCCGTGAGGTTCCAGCGTCGCCAGGTGGACCGCTTCTCACCCATGACCTCCACGACCGACTGGCCAAGGGACGCGATCACGTCCAACGGGATGTCGTCGGCGCGGAGCAGCAACGGCGTCTCGTTCGCCGTCACGTCCCGCGCCCACGAGGTCGCATCCCTGCCGAGCAGGCGGCCGGCGCGGCCACGCCACTCCGCGGTCAGGTCGGCCAGGGACCGGACCTGTTTCTCCGGCCTCGTGGTCAGAGTGGCTTGGGCGCGGAGCTTAATGATCGTCGCCGTCGAGGGCTGACGACCGTGCCGCGCGACGTACTCCGCAATGAGGCGGTCCTTTTCCGCGTCGATATGCCGGGAGCGGGAGGAGAACTCCGCCACCAACTCCTCCGGCACGCTGGCGACAGCCCAGGCGTGGTTTCGGTCACGGCCCATGTCGCGGGCCTCCCACTCCACGCCGAAAGCGCGCGTGAGGTGGTCGGCGAACACCGCCTCGTGCAGCTCCGACAGAGCGACCGTGGCGGCGTGCATCGGTCGCCCGTCGAGGGAGCGCCACTTGCCGTCGAGGACGGTCTGCACCTTGTTCGAGATGACGACGTGCGTGTGCAAATGCGGGTCGCCCGCTCGGGAGTCGTAGTGGTCGAACGCCGTGGCGATCAGGCCGCGTACATCGACTTGTGCGACGGCGCCGTTGCGGGCGGTTGCGCCGGTGCGGGTGACTGCAACCTCCCGCTCCATGAACGCAACCACCTCCGCAACCGCCGCATGATGCGCATACGCAATCAACGCCTGCGTCCCCGCATCCGCGACCGCCCACAACACCGACGCGGACTTCGGAATGCTGAACGTGAAGTCATACCCCGCGACGGCACGGCGCGTCCCGCGCGCCGCTTCTTCAGCCTCGAACTGTGCGACCGCCTCGGCGCGGCTGGCTGGCCCGAGGTCGGGATCGAGTGCGGTAGTGCGTTCTTCGACGCGCTCGGCCACGGTCTTGTAGGCGGGATAGGCAAGGCCGAGAGGGTGGCCCGTGACCGGGTTCCGGCCCATCCCGACCAGGAGCTGGAGCTGGGACTCGGAGACCTGATCGCCCTCCACGATCAGCCCGCCCAACGCGGGCACCCCCGCGCCGAGCCAGCGACCCGGCGGGCTGCCCTCCTCGGCGTAGTAGCGGGTCAACGGGGTCGAGAGCGATCTGTCGCCATCGCCGGCGGCGACCGTGCGCAGCAGGTACTTGTAACCGTCACCGGCGGACATCACCCGCATCGACACTGTCACGCCAGGTAGGTGTTGAACGCAGCCCGGGGAGCAAGAGATGAGAAACTTGCAGAGTGAATCTTGACGAACTGCTGCGGGTGATGGATCGCGCTGCAGCGAATCTCGTCAAGCTTCAGGCGATCTGGGATCGCGCGCAGCCGATGATCCCTTCGAGCCCACAACGCGGCACCAGTCGGGAGTACGAGGACCTTCGCCGGGCATGGACGCCTTTGCTCGCTGGCCTTCCTCCTATCGACGGGTTCGCCGTCACCGAGGAACTTCCTGACATTGACGAGGTCGGGCAATCGTTTATTGACTACTTCGAGATCGGTGAGCCTGCTTTCGCGCTTATGACTGAGCTGGAGCAGCCTGGCCACCAACTCGATGAGTACCGGTTCAGGCTCGCCCAAGCACGCCGGCGAGCAATCCACGATCGCCTGGACGATCTCACCTCGACGATCAATGTCACACTGGGCCAGATCACCGAGTCCGTTACGCGCGACTCATCAGACCGCGTGAGTGATCCAAGAACTGCGGTGGTCGAGGAGTCGATCAGCGAGATCGAGCGTCTACTCGGTGACACCATCGATAGGAAAGGACGATGGGGTGATCTTCACCGACATCTCCGATTCGGTCAGGGACACGACTGGCACGATATCGCCGAGATGGATTGGCCGTCGGTGCGAACGGACATCGAGGCTGCGAGCCTCTCGGAATCTGATCCACTGCCGGTACCGGCGATTGACCTCGGCGTCGCCGCTTCCGCAAGACCCTCGGGTGGCGCAAGCATCGGCATCACGTGGACAGTCCTGGATGACGACAAGTTCGAACGCCTACTGTTCGATCTATTGCGCGGCTTCTCCAGCTATCAGAATGTGGAGTGGCTGATGAAGACGCGAGCGCCTGATCGAGGGCGCGATCTTTCCGCCGAGCGTGTCATAAGGGACGACGGCGGAACGACGCGGACAGAGCGGGTCATTCTTCAAGCGAAGCACTGGACATCGAAGTCCGTTGCTCCTGCCGACATCACGAACACACTGGCGGCACTGCCGCTTTGGGAACCGCCGGTCATCCGAACCTTAGTTATCGCCACGAGCGGGCGATTCACCACCGATGCTGTGGCGATCGTGGAGAAACACAACTCCGAGGGCAAGCTCCCGTTCATCGAGCTCTGGCCGGACAGCCGGCTTGAGACACAGTTGTCGCAACGCCCAGACCTGATTGCGAGTTACGGCCTTCGCTCGTAGGCAGTCGGGATCTCATGACTCTGGTCAGACTCAACTTGCTCGGCGGGCATCTTCTGAGCTCTCGACTCCCTCACCGCGGTGCAAAGTGACGAGGAAGGTGATGATGGCGCCCGCGGTGCGTACGACCATCACAGTTTCGGCGTGCGCGATATCGGGTTCCGCGTATCGACCGTGCCTGCCGCCCGGGAGCTGATTCGAGTAGGCGTACAGCTTCTCGATCGCTTGCCGTAGTGGCGCGTGATAGCCGGGGCTATCTGGGAACAGGTTGCGTGCAACGTCAGAGAGAGTTGCCTTCGGACTTGACGCAACGATCTTCGCAACCGCTTCGAGTGCATTGATTGCATCCGCGACGGCGCCCTCCAGGTTCGCCGGTTTGCCGCGCAGGTTGCGCAGCGCGTTGAGATACTGCTTGCGGACAGGCTCGAACTCGTCCGTCAACGATGCAAGCGCCTCGTCCTCGTCGTGTCGAGTTTCGAACTCGTCAGCCGCTGGCTCGTAGAACTCGAATCGCCCGCTTCTCATCTCATAAGCGATCCCGCTTCGAGAGAGAGCGCGGTTCGCGGCCCGCTCGATGTCTGAACGAGCTTGCCCCCTAGCGTTCGAGAACTCCGCTTCGAGCGCCTCGTACACATCGATCCAGCTCATCTGATCGAGGATCGCCCTTGCGGACTCGTCCGCGTACGAATCACTCCAGATGTTCGCGTCAGGAAGCTGTTGGGTGTGCTCGCAGAGGGCCCGGTAGGCAGCGAGTGAACTCTTCCCGCCGCTACTGACGACATTCCAGAGCACAAGACGAACAGCATCGCTGTCGCACTCCACCAAGGTTCGCAAGGGCTCAGCGCGGGCGTACCCGAATCGATCTGCGAACGACATCGCTCTCCTCCCCGCACTGACAACACCTGCTCGCCCATTCTCTCGGAGTCTTCTTTGGATCGCACCTGACCACGACCTGCAAGACGCGTGGCAGCTCAGAAGCGGGGAAGAGAACGACGGCTCCGGGAGCAGACGGCGGGGCAGGTTCGACGCGGCCCGGGAAGCGTGGTGAGCACCTGGCAGGTGACCAGCCCGACGTCCAACTCATGTGCAGAAGACCGTCGGGATCACCCGATCCGGCGGAGTCTGCATGTCAGAAGTCGAGAACACGAACGACGGTCGCCTGCGGGTCGGATCGCTGTTCTCCGGCTACGGAGGACTCGACGCCGCATGGATCACCGGCACCGCCCAGCCCGCCGGCGGTGTCGATGCCGGCCTGGGCGTGCTGCTGAACCCCGGCGACCCGGCCACCGCACTCGACGCCCCAGGGCTGAGCGTCGTCGCGTATTGGATCACCGCGACCGTCCTCATCCTCGCCGCCGGTGCGGCCGGGTGGTGGGTGTGGCGGCTGCTGCGCGATCACGGCCGGCAGGTGAAGACCGACCCGTACCGGATCGCCGGGATCGCCACCCGCACCGAGGTCGCACGCGCCGGCTCCGAGAAGGCGTTACTGCGCCGTGCCGGGCACCTGCGCCCCTCCCTGGACACGCCGCAACCCGCAGACGTCGGCTACCGGATCGGCGCGTCCCGCGGGCACGGGGTATGGGCGTCGGTGGAGGACTCGATCCTACTTCTCGGGCCGCCGCGTTCCGGGAAAGGGGCAGGGGTGGTCATCAATATGCTGCTGGATGCGCCGGGCGCGGTGGTGACCACCAGCACCCGCCCGGACAACCTCACCGCGACCCTCCGCGCCCGCCAACGCACGGGCGGGCCGGTGGCGGTGTTCGACCCTCAGCACCTCGCCGCAGGCGTCCCCGCCGGGCTGCGCTGGTCGCCCATCCGCGGATGCGAGGACCCGCTGACGGCGATGATCCGCGCCACCGGACTCGCCGCAGGCACCGGCCTATCTGCTGGTGGTGTCGAAGGTGGCGGATTCTGGGAAGGCAAGACCCGCACCGCGCTCCAAGCCCTGCTCCATGCCGCCGCGCTGGATCGGCGTCCGCCGGGTGAGCTGTTCCGGTGGACGCTGGACCCGTCCGCGGCGGCGGACGCGGTGGCGATCCTGACCGCGAACCCGAATGCCGCGGTCGGGTGGGCGGAGGGCTTGCAGGCGATGATCGACTCCGACCCGAGAACCCGCGACTCCATCTGGCAAGGAGTCTCCCTCGCCCTCGCCGCCCTCGCAGACCCCCGCGTCCTCGACGCCGTATCGCCGCGGGAAGGCGAGGACTTCGACCCCGAAGCGTTCCTCCGCGCGAAAGGCACTCTCTACCTCCTCGCGACCGGCGCGGGGGCGAACAACTCCGCCGCGCTTGTCGCGGCATTCGTGGAGGATGTCGTAGAGGCCGCACGACGGATCGCCGCGACCAGCCCCGGCGCGCGCCTGGACCCGCCGGTGCTGCTCGCGCTGGATGAGGTCGGCAACCTCGCCCCACTGCCGTCGCTGCCGACATTGATGGCCGAGGGCGGCGGCACCGGGATCACCACCATGCCCGTCCTCCAAAGCCTGGCGCAGGCCAGGGAGAAGTGGTCCGAGAACGCCGCCGGCGCCATCTGGGACGCCAGCATTGTGAAGATCATCCTCGGTGGGGCATCGAACTCGAAAGACCTCCACGACCTCACCACCCTCATCGGCGAGCGGGACGAGGTGACCGACTCCACAACCGTCGGCGACCACGGGTCCCGTACCGCGCAACGCTCCATCCGGCGGCTGCCGATCATGCCACCCGACGCAATCCGCACCCTCCCGTTCGGCACCGCCCTCGTCCTGCTCCGCTCCGCCCCACCCATCGTCACCAGGCTCCGCACCTGGGCCCAGAGGCCCGACGCGGCCAGGCTGCGCGCGGATCGGACAGAGGTCGAGACGCTGCTGCAACAGCGACCGTAGGGACGGGTGAGCGCACCTGCCTGGCAAGGAGACCCCGCCGTGGGGTCGTCGAGTCAAGGAGGGCAGTCGTCATGGCGATCCGCACGCAGGAATCGTTCTCAGGGTTCATCGCCTCAGACCCACAGCTCAGCCGCACGAACAAGGGTGAGGCGAGGTTCTACGCCCGGGTCGGGCAGGAGCACTACCGGCGGGAGCCGGATGGGTCGTTCACCGAGCTGGAGACCACGTTCCACGACCTCGTGGCCTACCGGGCCACCGCCGAGCGTGCGCACGACCGGTTCGCGAAGGGCGACAGCTTCGTCGCCGAGGGCTACACGCACCCGTTCGAGTACGAGCGCGACGGGCAGACCGTTCAGGGTGAGGAGTTCGTCGCCAAGAAGATCGGCCACGACACCGCCCGCACCAGCTACGACGTCGACCGGAATCCCCGCGCCAGCCGTGCCGCCGCGGAGCAGGAGGCTCCGGCTCCGGCCGCGTCTCAGGCAACCGCGAGCTATGAGGAGCCGCACCGACCATCCCCGTTCACAGCGCCGGCACTCGGACTGTGACCAAGGAGACCTTGATGGCCGAAGTCGATAACGTCCCGGAGGCGGACGAGCCCGAGCCCGCCCCGCTGCACGATGACGCCGATGAGGAGGTCACGGATGCGGAGGAAGAACTGCTCGCGGAGCCGCCGCATCCAGTGAATTGGAACCTCCTCACCGCCGAGGAAGCCGCCGGCGAGTGGGTCGAGCTCGACAAATGGGTGACCTGGCTGCGCCACACCTACGGGCTCCCCGCGAGCGTGATCCCGCCGTTCTGGCACCGCCATCCCGAGCTGCTGTGGGAGCTCAGCGCCCTGCATCTGCACTGGCTGTGCGCCTACGACCCCGAGGAGAACGGATCGGCAGCCAACGGATGGCACCGGGACTTCGCCGACGCCCGCCAGCGGCTGCGCGACTGGGTGGCCGCCAGCGGCACCCGCCTGGACCGCGACCGCCCCACCCGGCAGACCGCGTGGCCGGGCGAGACTCCCACCGAGACGATCGAAGACACCGTGATCCCAGACCGGGCTGCGGACTTCCGCGCGTTCGTGAAGGCCGATGTCGCCCGCCGGCGGGCCGCTGAGGACGCCTTCTACGCCAGCCTCGGCGCCGACCCTACGACCGGCGAGGCGCATGACGATGACGAGCCCGCCCAGTGATCGCGGCATCGGCACGGTCGAGCCACTGTGGTGCCCCAAGGAGGCATCCGAGTTTCTGACCGTCTCCCAAGCCACACTGTCTCGGTGGCGGCGGGAGAAGGTCGGTCCGCCGTTCGTGCAGGTCGGCGGCGTCTACAGGTACAACCCCGTCACCGTCCGTGCCTGGGTGCGCGACCAGGAGACCGCTCATGGCTGACCCCCGCAACCGCCGGATGCCGCCGGTCGGCGTAGGTCTCACCACCGATGTCGAACGTCGCACCGAGGGATTCCGCGCCCGAGTGCGGTGGACCGACCCATCCACGAAGAAGCGCGTCGGCCGGGTCAGCCACGTCCGCACAATGGAGGAGGTCGAGGAGTTCTTCGACCAGATGCGCAAGGCCACCGAGACCGGCACCGACTCCACCGTCACCCTCACCGCCTACGCTGCATCAATCGGCGACCGATGGCAGCGCGGTCTGGACCCCACTTCCACCGCCGAGCTCTACGACACCGGGCTCCGGCTGCGGGTGCTGCCCGCGCTTGGACACGTGCGGGTCGCGAAGATCACCGCGGGAATGATCGACCGCGCCATCGACGGCTGGGAGGCCGAGCACTCCGCGTCCACGATCAAGAACTCCATCGCACCCCTCGTCCGCGTCCTGGACGAAGCCGTCCGCGACGACATCATCTCGATCAACCCCGCCAAGCACCGCGCCCGCCGCAACCTCGGCAAGCACGTCACCCACACCACCGGGGCACTGCGCCAATACGCACTCCCGGACCTCGCCACGCTGCGCAAACTCGCCGACGCGTGCGGGCAGGTGCACCAGTCATATTCCGATCACGTCATGCTCGCCGCGCTCCTCGCCGCCCGCGGCTCCGAAGTCGCCGGCCTCCGGGCGGGAGACGTGGACTGGGACAACCAGATCGTGTGGATCAGACGACAGCACTACCCCGGCCGAGGCGGCCTCGTCATCAAGCAGACCAAAGGCCGCCGAGACCGCCCAGTGCCTATGCTCGACGCCCTCGAATCCGTCCTCGAACGCCTCACCGCCGACAAACAGCCCGACGACCCGCTCCTGCGCGGACCCCGCGGCGGTGTTCTGACCACCGCGACCGTGCGTGACGCAACCCATTGGGACGACCTCGTGAAGCGCCTCGGGTTTGGCAATCTCACCCGCCACGGGCTGCGGCACACCGGGGCGACCTGGATGGCCGACGCCGGCATCGCCCTGCACGTGCTCCAGGAGATCCTCGGGCACCAGTCGATCGAGACCACCAAGGGCTACCTCCACCCCGACCACCGGCACCTCGCCGAAGCCGCCAGGCAGGCCAACCAGTTCCTCTCCGCAGCCCCCGCTAGGAAGGACGCCAGCCGCCGCGACGGACCCCGTCTATGAGCACCCAGAATCCACGCTCCGACCCTCCAAACAGGGGGCCGGAGCAGCCGCCTGCCCGCAGATTGGTGCACCTCGCGGGCACCTTTTGGTCCACTCCGGCAACGTCGGCCTCAAACACGAGTGGTCCACTTCACCGGCGGGCAGATCAGCCGTATCGGCCGAGTGGACCAGGCAGTGACCACGCCCAGAAACGACGAAGCCCTGGTGAAAGTTGCCTCTCACCAGGGCTTTTTGTCGGGATGACAGGATTTGAACCTGCGACCCCTTGACCCCCAGGCGTCCAGACGGCTTCGGCCGGACCGGATTCCGCGTGATTCCGGGCGTCAGATCATGCGGAGCACGTCACGAGATGCATGGTTTGCACGGTTCTGGTCCCCTTCTGGTCCCCCTCATCAATCACGAAGATCCTGAACGAGGTTGCTCCGCGGTGCGAACCGCAGACCGAGCGCCGGGATCAGCGGTGCTGCCTGAGTGCACTTGCCACAGGTCCCTCAGGTCAGAACCGGCGAGGTCTGACCCGCGCGGAACGTGCCGACCCCAATCAGCGTCAGACAGTTGCGAAAGGAACTCACGCGCCTCTGACGGACGAAGGGATCCTGGTTCGTGGCCCTGTGCGAACTCCGCCCCGAGCGAGTTAGCTGCCGTTCTCGGAACTGAACTCATCCGCATCACCACGCCTGCCTCGGTGTTGACCCCGTGATAGAGCATCGCACCGAGCAGGTTGATGCTTCGCAGGTCGCTCTCGCTGACGTTCTCAAAATCGATACCGCTTGTGGAGGCGTCGGTGTTCGGAGCCCGGTGACCGAACTGTCGGGCGAAGGCGGTACTGAGGACGAACGCGTTGGAGGAGTCGACTTGATGGGCGACCGTCGCGCCGGTGTCGCGGAGGAGGTCGGCAGCGAGGCAGAGTCGCCAGCCGGCGGTGTCATGCGGTAGAATCGAGTCCATGCATTTGTACTTCCTGTGACGGTTGAGCAGGCCTACCGCGCTCGTTGAGAAATCCGAGACTGCGGCGACCGCTCGTTCTGACCCTTCTGGGTCGCCGTCATTTGCGTACCTATCTGCCTGTCCGTGGCTGGTGGTGCGTCGTCTCGAAGGACTTCAATGCTTACCCCGACGAACCGTCATCCGGCGCGCCATCGCGCGCAACTCATCACTTCCGACGTGTCTTTGATGCGCGGAGCCACACCCGTCCTCCATCATGTCGACCTCACCCTCACTTCCTCATCGCGTGTCGCGATCGTGGGAGAGAACGGGCGAGGGAAATCGACCCTCCTGCAGGTACTCGCTGGCGTCCTGGTCCCGGACAGCGGAACAGTCCAGCGCATTGGCACGATCGCTGTGGCCGAGCAAGAGATGACCGCCGCTGACAGTCGAACTGTTGGGCAAGCGGTCGCAGAGGCGATCGCCGAACCACTGGCCGCGTTGGCGGCGCTCGACGCGGCCGCTCTCGCTCTCGCGGACAACACGGACCGGGCGGAGGAGCAGTACACGGCCGCGTTGGAACATGCCGAAGCGCTCGATGCGTGGGATGCCGAACGGCGCGTGCAGATCGCGCTCGAAGCACTCGACGCGGAGACGGACTCGACCAGGCTTCTCGCAGACCTCTCGGTGGGACAGCGTTATCGGGTACGGCTGGCGTGCCTCCTGGGCGCCGATCACGACTTCCTCCTGCTTGATGAGCCCACCAACCACCTCGACCGAAGCGGGCTCGAGTTCCTGACCGCGCAGCTCCGAGCGCGGAGCGGGGGTGTTGTCGTCGTCAGCCACGATCGCGCGCTGCTGTCCGACATCGCGGAGACCATCGTCGACCTGGACCCGACGCCGGACGATCGGCCGCGCGTGTACGGGAACGGCTATGCCGGCTACCGGGAGGGACGTCTGGCCGAGCGGGAACGCTGGGAACAGGACTATGACCACCAGCAGGCCGAGCATGCTCGGCTACAGGACAGTCTCAGCGCCGCGCAGAACCGACTCGTCTCGGGGTGGAGACCAGAGAAGGGCACCAACAAGCATGGGCGCGCCACCCGGGCCGGCGGGCTTGTGCAGAACGTGCACCGACGCCAGGAAGCACTCGAAGCCCACGCCGTCACCGTGCCGGAACCGCCTCAGCTCTTCCGGTTCCCCGAACTCCCCACAAGAACCGGCGCGGTTCTCCTCAGCGTCGATCACGTCAGCGTCGCCGGGCGGCTGAGCCAGCCAGTGTCGTTCTCACTCTCCCACCGCGGCCGTCTCGTTGTGACCGGCCCGAACGGTGCTGGCAAGTCCACACTGCTGAGCGTGGTCGGTAGTGAGCTATCGCCGGACACCGGAGCGGTTCGGATGCCTCGGAGCACGCGCCTCGGCTTTCTCCATCAGGAGACGACCCTGCCGCCCGATCGGAGAGCGAGCGAGGTGTACGCCACGCACGTCGGCGCGCTCGTGTCCGAAGGTACCTTGCAGGAATCGGATGCGATCGGCCTCTCCCAGCTTGGTCTCCTGCGCCCGCGCGAGGCGGGCAAACGAGTGGGCGAGCTCTCGATGGGGCAACAGCGCCGGCTCGATCTGGCACTCGTGCTCGCGATGCGCCCGCATGTGCTGCTCCTGGACGAACCCACCAACCACCTTTCAATCGCGCTCGTTGACGAACTCACCGACGCGCTCGGAGCGACCGCAGCGGCGGTCGTCCTGTCAACGCACGACCGGCAGCTGCTCCGTGACGTTGACGAATGGCCGAGCCTCGAACTGACTTCGATGGTCGAAGGCGAGGCGCTGGTATGAGCGAGAAGAACCTCAACCGGATACGTGCCCTGCGGCCACTGGGTTCGCGGGATTATCGGCTCCTGTTCGCCGCAGTCGGCATCGAGGTCTTCGGCACCGGGATGTGGACCATCGTGATGGTCTTCCAAGTCCTCGCGCTCGATGACAGCCCGCTCGCGCTCTCAGCGGTCGCAACAGGGATGAGCTTGGGCCTGTTCGCCTTCTCGATCCTGGGTGGCGTTGTCGCCGATCGGTTCTCCAAACGACGCATCATCATCACCGTGCAGGGATGCACCGCGGCTGTGATGACCGTGGTGGCAGTCCTGTCCCTCACCGAGACGATCGAACTGTGGCATGTCGGCGCCGCTTCCTTCGCGATGGGCGCAGGAAGCGCGTTCTTCTACCCCGCCTACAGCGCGTATCTGCCCCAGGTGCTTCCGTCTGAGCAGCTCCTCGCCGCGAACGGGCTCGAAGGCGCTCTCCGACCCTCGATGGGGCAAGGCCTCGGTCCCGCCCTCGGCGGAATCGTCGTCGGCACGTTCTTTCCCGCCATCGGGGCCATGATCGTCGCAGCGTCGTACGCGATCGCGTTCATTCTCACTCTGTTCCTCAGTCGACGCGACGAACTGACCACGGTCACTTCTCCGGAGCAGCGCACGAGTGTGTGGGGCGACCTTCGAGCAGGCGTCAACTATGTGGCTCGCACTCGCTGGTTGCTCTGGACTCTGATCTTCGGCTCCTCTCTCGCCCTCATCATCCAGGGACCGATCGAAGTGCTGCTGCCGTTCATCACCCGCGACAGGTTCGAGGACGCCGAATCGACGTTCGGTTTCCTCCTTGCCGCATTCGGCATCGGCGGGGCGATCGGCTCACTCGTTGTGTCATCGCTGAAACTCCCGCGCCGCTACCTCACATTCATGATCGCTTGCTGGGGCGGCGGAACCCTCCCCCTTGCGGTCATCGGCGTCGCCGACAACCTGATTCTGATGCTCTCAGCACTGTTCATCGTCGGCGCGGCGACCGGAGCCGGTGTCGTCATCTGGGGAACCCTGCTGCAACGTCTGGTGCCGCTCGACATGATCGGCCGAGTCGCGAGCCTCGACTTCTTCGTCTCGATCGCCTTCATGCCGGTCTCGATCGCCATCGCAGGCCCGCTCTCACTGCTCGTGCCCATCCCCGTGATCTTCGTCATTGCCGGCATCGCGCCACCCGCCCTTGCGCTGATCGCTCTGCTGGCGGGGCGGATGCGCGAAAGCGAGATGGAACGCTCACTGGACGAACGCTGAGACGCGACTGTCCGGGTCAAGAACATGTTGGGATTCGAGGCAGACGAACAAGGCCTGCGCTCACCCATCACGGCCTTGACCCGGACCGAGCATCGTCCGATCGGTCCGGTGGCGTATGACTGCATCAAGGTTGTCATCGTCCGCTCTGGGTCCGCGGCTCCTCGACCAAGGGCATGGAAGTGTCCATGACGCTGCTGGAGTTCGTCACCTCCATCGGCGACCGGTGGGCGCGTGGCCTGGACCCGACCTCCACCGGTGAGACCTACGGGTACGGGCTGAAGCTGCGGGTGCTGCCCGCGCTCGGGCATCTGCCGGTCACCCAGATCACCGCGGGGATCATCGATCCGCACCATTGATGAGTGGGAACAGCGCCACGGTGCCTCGACCATCAAGAACACCATCGCCCCGCTCGTCCGGGTGCTCGATGAAGCCGTGCGGGACGGACTGATCCAGATCAACCCCGCGAAGAACCGTGCCAAGCGGAGCCTGAACCGCAACGCCTTCCGCGGCCAGTCCGCCGAACACGCCTCCCCGCGGGCGCACGCGATCCCCGACATGAAGACCCTCAACCGGCTCACCAGGGCGTGTGGGAAGGTCCATCAGTCCTACAGCGACTTCGTGATGCTCGCCGCGCTGCTCGCGGCCCGATCCTCGGAGGTCTCCGGGTTGCAGGTCGGGGACGTCGACTTCGACAAGAACCTCGTGGTGATCCGCCGGCAGGTGTTCCCCGGCAAGGGCGGACTGGTCACCAAGCCGACCAAGAGCCGCAAAGAACGCCGCGTGCCGATCCTCGAACCTCTCCGGCCCGTGCTGGAACGCCTCACCGACGGCAAGGAGCCCGAGGACTCGCTACTGGTCGGCCCGAAGGGCGGCTACCTCACCACCGCGACCGTCCGCGACGCCACCAACTGGGACGGCATCGTCGCGAAGCTCGGCCTGCCCGACCTCACCCGGCACGGGCTACGTCACACCGGGGCGACCTGGATGGCCGACGCTGGCATCCCGCTGCACGTCCTCCAATACATCCTCAAGCACGCGTCGATGGAGACCACCCGCGGCTACCTGCACCCCGACGACCGCCACCTCGCCTCCGCCGCTGAGCAGGCCAACGCCTTCCTCTCCGCCGCCGGACAACGCAAGCACACCCGGCGCAGCAGCCCCGCGACCAGGGGCCTGTGATGCGCTCCCACCCCCGCGGGAGTGCTCCCGGAGGCGTTCTGGTCCCCTTTTGGTCCCCTTCTGGTCCCCTTATCCACAGGAAGCAGGTCCAGGGCGGTCCGTTCGTCCACAGTCGACCACCAGCGAGAGCGCCGGGGGGACCAGAGGGGGGACCACGGAAAACGACCCCCGGACATGAAGAAGCCCAGGCGAGAAACCTACTCTCACCTGGGCTTTTACGTCGGGCTGACAGGATTTGAACCTGCGACCCCCTGACCCCCAAGCGCCCGAACAGGTCATGCCGGACAGGTTTTCGCGTGATTCCGGGCGTCAGATCATGCAGGGCGCGTCATGAGATGCATGGTTTGCGTGATTGTGGTCCCCTTCTGGTCCCCTGACAAACCACGTCATCGGGCACGCCCGGCGCCGGCACCTCCGAACGACTCCTTACCATGCCTCCGGCAGCCAGTCATTGCTCGCAACGCCAAGCTGCGTCTCTTGACATGGAGCCGCGTGCAGGTCGGCCAGTACTCTTGCATCAGGGTCCCCGCTGGGCGCCCGAACCGTCGCGCGCGTGAGATGGAGCACCTACATGAGCCAAGTCGAGTTCGTCGAGACCGAGGAAGACCCGGACGAGCTTGTCGAGGACGAGAGCGAAGCGGACGACCTCGGCCTGTTTGAGACAACGCCGTCCAGTCTCCCCTACTTCGGAGCCGACTTCGATGTCGCCGGACTCGTGCGACGACTCGATGAGGGCGACATCGTCATACCTCGTTTCGATCCAGATGAGTCAAGTGGCTTGACTGTCGAGGGCTTCCAGCGTCAACGCGTGTGGACTACGCCCCGGATGGAGAAGTTCATAGAATCTCTGCTTCTCGGATGGCCGGTCCCGAGCATCTTTCTGGTGGTTGAGCCCGACGGTCGATACTTAGTCCTGGACGGCCAGCAACGTCTCACAACTCTTCAGAACTTCTATGCCGGCAATCAAGATGACGGTCGGCCCTTTGTGCTCCGCGATGTCGCCGAGCACCTCCAAGGCGCCAGCTACGCGACCCTTTCTCCCGAAAGCAAGCGGCGCCTCAACAACACCTTCATCCAAGCTGTTGTAATCGAGCCCGCTGGCGAGGACGGCCGCGATGCCGTCTACCGCCTGTTCGGTCGCCTCAACAGCGGCGGCGTCTCGCTTACCGCGCAGGAAATTAGAGTTGCTCTGTACCGAGGGCCGCTGGTCGAACTGATTCGCGACCTTAACCACGACCCGTCGTGGCGCTTCCTGTTCGGCGCAATACACAAGAAACTCAAGGATCATGAGCTAATCCTGCGTGCTCTTGCGATGTCAGATGTTCTAAACCACATCGTGGATCGTTGGGACGATCCTGAGCAGCGCTTGGTCGCATACAAGCCGCCAATGGCTCAATTCTTGAACAACTATCTCGACCGCAAGAGCAAGGTCTCCGAGAGCGATCGGCAGAAGCTATCCGCGGGCTTCAGCAAAGCGTGCAAGCTGCTCGTTGAGGCCAACGGCAGAGACGGCTTGAAGTTCTCAGGGAGGCTGAACGCCGCTCACATTGATGCCATTCTGGGAACCTTGATCTACGCTCTGACAAATGATGTAGAAATTGATCCGAATCGCGTTCGAGATGCAATTGCAAGCCTTCGTGTGGATTCTGACTACATCGATTGGGTATCGAGGAGCACATCTCACCGCGACAGTGTCTTCGGTCGCTTGTACGCAGCGTATCGCGCCCTGGTGAGCTAAGAGAATGACGGCTACCGCGAGCGCCATCGCACACAAGGAAGCCTACGCGCTATGGTCCAGGCTCGAATCAGAGTTCGATCGCTTCCACGCCGCCATCTCGTTCATCCCGATAGAACAGACACGCCTTCAAGATGACTTGCGCAGGTATCTGTGTCTTCGCTGTGCTGGGTTCCTGGAGAAGTTGGCCTTCGATTGCGTCATCAAGTACTTGGAGCAAACTGCAGGCGGCCCCACTCTCGTATTTGCGAAGTCTTTCTTCACGCATGCGCCGAACTTGAATGCGGGCTCGCTAAGCAAGCTTATAGCTCGTTTTGGAGAGGATCACGAATCGCGATTTGAAACTTTCTTGACTACTCCGCTCCGCGACAGTCTCAACGACCTGGCCTCCGTGAGAAACCCCATCGCTCACGGTGAGGTAGCGGGCGGTCAGAAACTCGACCCGGAACGATACCGCATCTTATGTAAAGCGATCTATGAGTGGTTCACCGCAGAACTCCTTACACCCTTGGGGTCAACCGTGAGCTTTCAAGTGGACGCGCCAGCGGTCAACGCGCCCTCGTAGCCCCAGCCCGGAAGCCACCGTCTGATTACCGTTGGTCGCGATCACTTACGTCGGTTCGGAGCCTGCACTCTCCTGCACGTAACCTGATGGCATGGTCGGCAGCGCAACGGGAGGGGGGACGCTACGGTCTCCTGCTGCCTCCAGCGAGGGGCGTCGCCGGAACATGCAGGCAAACCGGCGCCGGGACACCAAGCCTGAGATGGCGTTGCGTTCCGCGCTGCACCGGGCAGGGTTCCGGTATCGATGCGACTACCGCATCGACCTGCCCGAGGGCCGGGTCCGTCCGGACATCGTCTTTACTCGCCGACGCGTCGCGGTGTTCATCGATGGCTGCTTCTGGCACTGCTGTCCGGAGCACGGCTCGAAGCCGTCGGTGAATCAGGGGTACTGGTCACCGAAGCTCGCGCGGAACGTGGAGCGGGATGCCCGCAACACTGGACTCCTTCGAGAGGCGGGGTGGACGGTGCTACGCATCTGGGAGCACGTGCACGTCAAGGCGGCGTTTGAACTGGTCGCAGCAGCGGTCGGGTCCGAGCGTGAGGCAGCACCAGGCGGCGTGGTTCCACTGGAATGACCGTCGCCTGTGGTAACAAGAGCCATGGTGCAGGTTGCCGCGACGAAGCGCACGACGCTCTACAGGATGCTTGAAGGGAGCACTCTTGAGACGGCGCTAACTGAGTCGCGTCGCGAGTCGGACGATCACTTCACTGTTGCGGATCTGACCATGCAGCAGCGTCCCGCCCGCCTGGTGTCCGGGGCGATCACCACCGGCACGAAGTGGGCCAATGACGTCAAGCTCCTTACCGGGCACGCGGTGTCGTTGTCGAACAGTTCACCCGGAGCTGCCCTGCTGATCCAGGACAAGGATGACGTGATCTGGGCGCTGACCTGGGGCACGGGCTTTCACTTCCTGGACTCTGAGCAGATCGACTTCGGATTCGGCTCTGGCATCGTGGCCCGCTCCGCGCTCCCTTCTGAGATCAAATCGCTGACCAAGACGATCCTCGACCATCGTGCGCGCGTGGATCGCAGCTCGATGCCTAACGGAAGTACCATCCGGGATCTCGGTGTCGATGGCTACGGCGAAGTTGTCAGCAGGATCGAATCGAAAGCGGTAATCAAGGATCTCGCGGTTGGTGAAAAGGTCATCCAGCTTCGTGCCGCCGATTCACTGAACCTTCCGCTCGCGAAGGAGCCGGGGCGCCTCATCGAGGACCTCGCGGTCCTCGACACGCTGTCCCAGCGTCCGGTGCTCGCCGGCTTGGAGAGCCTCGAACAGCTCATCGCGCTCAAACCGCGCGACAGCAGGGTTCCTGCCCTGGACGAGAAGCTCGTCGACGCGCTCCTGAGCGACGAGCCCCAGCGGCTGGGGGTCTCCTGGCCGCACGAGCGCCTCGACGCGTTCGGACCGGTGATGAGTGTCAAGGTCACCGGTCTAGGCGATCACAAGCGGCGCGTTTTCGATCAGGCTCCGGACGTGAGCGATATCACGGAATGGCTCTCCGATGTTCCTCGGGAGGAGGTCCTGGACCGGATCAAGTCGGTGAAGATCGAGCTGCACAGCGAGGCTGACCCTCAGAGGGGCACGCTCGTCTCTGCTCCGGTTCCGCTGCGCCGGTGGCTGGCCTTTGAAGTCGAAGACGACAATCAGCGGTTCTGCCTCCACGACGGCAGCTGGTACCGCATGGACGATCAGTACCTAGCCCGGATCGACGAGCGCGTGCGCGGGATCCTGGCTGAACCGCCATCGCTGCAGCTCCCGCCATGGGGCGATTCGCACGAGGACGAGTATAACAAGCACGCCGCAGAGGTGCTGTCCGGGTACTGCTTGGACCGGAAGCTCATTACGACTCCGCTGCATTCGCGGGGCGGGATCGAACCATGCGATGTGTTCGTCGCTCCCGGTGTGCTGATCCATGTCAAACGGGGACGCCGGTCATCCGACTTGAGCCATTTGCTTGCCCAGGGGCTGGTGTCCACTGATGCTCTCGCGAGGGATGAGAATGCGCGCGCGGCGTGGAAGAAGCGTGTCGCTGAGGAGAGCGGCGGAACGGTCGAGGATGCCGGGCTGAACGAGGTGATCCTGGCCATCGGGAGTGATCAGCCTGTGACCGCCGAGACTCTCTTCACCTTCACCAAAGTCAATCTCGTGAAGCAGTTCGATGCGCTGCGCTACCTCGGCGTCCAGGTGCGCGTGACCACGGCCTTGCCGCCTCGACCCGGAGACTGACCACCTGTCCGCTTCTGGACGGGCCGCGGGAGCTGACGGCCACGACTTGACTCGGGGACCAGGAGTCAAGGGGGCTACGTTCTAGAGTTGTCCCGTGAGCCTGTTCGAACTGGAGGAGCCTCCGCACGACGACGCGGTGGCCGAGGTCGCCGCGGTGCTGCGCGCCCTCGATCCGGACGGGCAGCGGATGGCGAAGGTGTTCCGCGCGACCTTCGACCAGCTCTACGACGGCCAGCACACGGGCCGATACCGGCTCGATCAACTGTTCAAGACCGAGAAGACCCACTTCGGAACGCTCGCTGAGATCAACCTCCAGCGTGAGCTGCAGCTCGATGACGGTCAGGTGCTCGACTTCTCGATCGCCGGGCACGAAGTGGACTGCAAGTACTCCCATACCGGCGCCTGGATGCTCCCGATTGAGAGCTTCGAGCAGATTGTCCTGGTCACGCGGGCCGACGACGCGAAGTCCGTGTGGAGTGCAGGCTTGGTGAGGGTGAGCGAGCAGAACCGCCGCACCAGCGAGAACCGGGATCGCAAGACCGGTCTGAATGCGTACGGCCGGTCACAGATCCTCTGGCTGCACAAGGACGCACCGATGCAGCCTAACGCCCTGCTTCAGTTGCCGCCGCAAGCTGTTGACGAGATCATGAGCGGGCGAAGCGGGCAGGCCCGGCTCAATGAGCTGTTCCGGAAGGCAACCAACCTGCGCCTGTCGCGCAACATCATCGCCACAGTCGCGCAGCAGGACGACTATATGAAGCGCGTCCGCGACAACGGCGGTTCTCGCAGTGCACTGCGCCCGGAGGGATACCTCATCCTCGGCGGGGATTACCACGTGCAGCGGGACCTCGCGACGATGCTCGGTGCTGTGACGCCTGAGCCGGGAGAGCTGGTGAGCGTGCGGGTCATCCCGGCGTCGCCGGCTGACGGGATCGAGATCGCGGGCGGCTGGTGGCGGCTGGCGACGGCTAGTGAAACTGCAAGCGTGCCTGCGCCGGTGGTGCCGCGGTGAGCGACGCAGACCTCCCCGCGCCCGATAGTGATGAACTCCGGCAGCTGCTGACCCGCGAGGATCTGCGGTCGCTCTACGCGTTCCTATATGAGCGGCGCGTGAACCCGCCGACGATGGTGGAAATCCGTGCGCACGCCGCTACGGAGAACGGCGAGTCACATTCGCAAACTGACCGGCGCGTCCGGGAGCTACGTGGGTGGTTCCGGCTGCCTGCGGTGCGTTCCGGGCGCGCGCACGTCTATCTCCTCGAAGGCCGCGCGGGCACAGTCCGGGGCGGACGGGGCGGTATCTCGCCGACAGTGCGCGGCGAGGTGCTCAGCGTGAAGCGGTGCGCGCAGTGCGGGAAGACCCCGGCTGAGGATCACGTGAAGCTGGAGGTCGATCACAAGATCCCGCATAGCTGGGGCGGCACGGACGACATCGAGAACCTCCAGCCGCTGTGTACGCAGTGCAACCATGACAAGCAGGCGTTCTATTCATCGCTGGACCCGTTCGAGGAGCAGATCCGCGCCGCCACCGCATACATGGAGCCGCACCGCCGCATCGGCGAGCTGCTGAAGGCCTTCCATGCCGCCGGTGTCGACGCACCGTCGCAGGTCGTTGGCGTCGTGGCATCGATGCACCAGTATCAGGAGGACTGGCAGAAGCGGATGCGCGAGCTGAGGGAGCTCGGCTGGGACTACGAGACCATCAAACGCAAGGAGAACGGGCGCATCCGCAGCTACTACCGGCTCACCGCGTTCACAGACTGGCCTGACGGGAACATCGCTGCGGAGATCAAGCGCCGCGAGCATGCTAAGAAACAGGCATAGGCAGAACGAACTGGGCTATCGCACTTGGTGGAACGCGACAGCAGGAGCAGTGGCCAGCTCGTCAGGGACGCCCTCGTCCTTCAGGATGAATCCGACCGCGAACACGATGAACATCGTCGCGAGCCGGTGCGCTTCCAGATCATGGTCGATGATCGGAGGCTTGCCTTCGCCGATGGTCGTCTCGCCTGCTGGGGCGTAGTAGCCGGCGAGGAATCCGGTCGCGTGAGCCCACGTTGAGTCTTCGCGCCACAGGCGGTAGACGACTCCGCTATTCAGGTCGGTCGACTTAGCTGCTTCAGTCAGGATCTTCGTCTGATTCTTCAGGTGCTTGTCATCGGAGGCGTTCAGGGCGAACTCCTCCATCGCGGCAATATCAATGAGCGATTCGAGGCCCATCTCTCGCATGTGCCTGTCGGTTGCCGTCTCCGTCGCACGATCGTTCGCGAGCATGGTGTCCGCTGCAGTCTCACGCTGCGCCTGGGGCATGTCACCCAGCCAGAGAAGACGGAGGACCAGTTCCCAGAAGGCCCGCCTGTTCGGCGCGGCCGCATGTCTCATTCCCGAGCTCGTGAGATTCGCGATGATCCGGCTCTGCTCGAAGGCGGCACGCATCCAGCCGATGGCGAACTGATTGACGTGGGACACCGGCACTTCGCTCAGGTCCACGGATAACACCGCGTCAGCCGAGCGCAGCACATACTCGGCGTTCACGATATGTGCGGGGCGTTCTCGCTGCTCTTGCCGCTTAGCCTTCGCCCGCCGTCCGCTCACAGCCTCACGCTATCCGCTTCCCCAGCCAAGGATGCCCCTCCGCAGCCAGAGGATTGATTAGCTGACGGCGCGGAGGCTGGTGCCGGTTCGCGTTGTGCGAGACACGAAGGCGCCCATCGCCTCGGCGATTGACTCTCCGATCGCCCTGGCAACAGGCGGCGGGAACGCATTTCCGATCTGGCGGTACACCGACGTCTTGCGGCCGGAGAAGTGCCACTCCGAGTCGAAGCCCTGAATGCGGGCGGCCATGTCGTTCGTCAGCCGCGGCACGTAGTCCAGCGGTGCGTCCGGTGCGGGTGCCTCGTCAGCGATGCCCTTGCCGTCGACGCCGAGCTGCAGCCATGCCTGCTTCGCCCGGGTCGGGCCGAGGTCAGCGCCGCCGTGCTTCTTGGAACCGCCGACCAGCGTAGGCGCGATATTGTTCGCGCGCTTGGCCCACTCTGCGGCGCCTTCCCAGCCGCGGGACCCCATGAGGGGGCCGAGGACGCGGCCGACGGTGGGCGGGGTGCCGAGTGCGCGGGGCCAGGTGAACTTGCGGAAGTTGCGGCGCTTCATCGCGACGAGGATGAACCGGGGCCGCAGCTGCGGGACGCCGAACTCGCTGGAGTTGAACAGCTGCCAGTCTGCGTCGTAGCCCATGTCGTCGAGCGCGTCCAGGATGGACTGCCGGTACGGAGCGAAGCGGACGGAGGCGAGGCCCTTGACGTTCTCCAGCATGACGGCGGTCGGGCGTGCTTCGCGGACGAGCCGGATGGCTTCCGGGAACAGGTCGCGCTCGTCGTCGGCACCGAGCTGCTTGCCGGCGATGGAGAACGGCGGGCAGGGCACTCCCCCGGCCAGCAGATCGACGCCTTTGTAGTCGCGGCCGTTGATGTCGCGGACGTCGCCCTCGTGCACATCCCACTCGGGCCGGTTCAGGCGGAGCGTGGCCGCTGCGTCACGGTCGATCTCAACGGCGAGCGAGTGACCGAACCCGGCCATCTCCAGGCCAGACGACTGCCCTCCGGCACCTGCGCAAATCTCCAGGACACTCAGTTCGGGCGCTCTCGTCATGCCTCTCATCCTCTCATTGAAACGGCCAGATCCCGGGACCCTCGGGCGGCGTGACGGATCATGTCACGGACCTCGGACATCCTCCGTCACCGGGCCCGGCGGGTATTACACAGCGGTCATCCGGCCCTGTCGAAGGCCCCCTCGACATGCCCAGCCGTGTCGGGTCACTGTTCTCCGGGTACGACGGACTCGACCTCGTCCAGGAGCAGGTCTCCGACGCCCCGCGCCGCATGGTCTAGCGGGGGTATACGGATCGATCAGAATCCTCCCGTTCCGCGGAGCGAGCGTGAACAAGCTGGACAAGGCTGACCGGGCCGATCCAGAGGAACTTGAAGGCATCCCAGACGAACAGCAGGACTAGCAGGTAGAGCCAGCCTGGACCGTCGTCGTTGATGATCGTGGTGCAGATCGCGGCTGCGTAGATGTAGACACCGGCGAGCAGCGTCGCAGGGAGACCCCACTTGAGGCCGCGTCTGGTGCGGACGGCGTTGATGAGCAGGTTGGTGGGTGCGTAGCGGAGTACGCCGTAGCCTCGTGCGCTGAGCGCTACGGAAGTGCGGAGCATTGCGGGCCTCTTTCCTCGTCATAGCGCGACGGTGTTCCGTCGTGGAGGCGGCTATGAACCGAGTGCCCGCGAGGGGCCGTCCCGAAGGACCCGCGTAGTTTGCTGAACCTGCCTCGCTTCCAAGTTTACGACTGGCTCGTGACGGAGGGAACCCCAGCGTCAGATGGGCGTACCTCGTCGGTGACCTGGGAGTGAGAGGACACCGATCATGGCGACGTTGGCGGCGCAGATGCAGGGTGAGCGGATGGCGCGTGTCGCGCTGTCGATGATCGCCGAACCGAACGACCCGACCACCGGGTACGTCCTTGCCCGTCACGGCGGGGTCGAGACGCTGCGGCTGATCGAGGCGGACGACGAAGTGTCCGGCCTGGCACGCGCCGACGTGCTGATGTGGCGCGAACGGCTGACGGCGCGGGTCACACCCGGAGTGCTGGATCAGATCGCTCAGGCGGAACGGCACGGGTTCGGCACGCTCATCCCGTCCGACAGGGAGTGGCCAGCCGGGCTGAACGACCTGAGCGATCGTGCGCCGTACCTGCTGTGGACACGCGGCGCGGTCTCGTTCCTGACGACGGCGCTGAGCGATCGAGCCACGATCACCGGCTCACGCGCCGCGACCTCCTACGGCGAGCAGGTCGCGGGCGAGCTGGCGACGGGTCTGGCCGATGAGGAACGGATCGTCGTCTCCGGGGGCGCCTACGGGATCGAGGGAGCCGCGCACAAGAGCGTTCTCGCCGCGAGCGGTCAGGCGATCGCGGTCCTGGCAGGCGGGCTGGATCGTCCCTATCCGGCCGGGCACAGCGAGCTGCTGAACCGAATCGGGGATGTCGGGCTGCTGGTCAGCGAGCTGCCACCCGGAGCGACACCGACCAGGCACAGGTTCCTGGCCCGCAACCGTCTGATGGCGGCGCTCTCGAGTGCGACCGTGATCCCCGAGGCTGGTCCGCGGTCCGGGTCGATGACGACCGTTCTCGCGGCACGCGAACTCAGCCGGGGCGTTGGCGCGGTGCCTGGTCCGGTGACCAGCATCGCGAGTGCCGGGCCGAACGAACTCATCAAGCAAGGCTTCGCCTCCACCGTCACCCAGCCCAGCGACGTGATCGACCTGCTCGACGCCGACCCGAGCCCAGGGCGGGCCGCGACCCAGCCCGAAGTAGGACGCGAGTTCTGGCACCGGCGGCCGTCACCGGGCACGCAGGGACGCTCGCTCTGAGTTCGAGGCACCCGCGCCGAGAACGCCGCGCGAGTGCTCCGCTCTGCTTCTGAGATAGTCTAGGGAGTATGGGGTCACCTGAGTCAGACAGAGCAGGGCTGCCGGCACGCCGGTAGCCCTGGATGCTGACGTTCTTCCCCACCAGCCTCGTCGCACGCGCGCCCTGAGTCGTCGCGTCCGTTGAGCCTGTGCATCCGAAACACCGGCCGTGCCTTTCGCACCCGTATTCGTCTCATGTTTCGGAAAGCACTCTCATGCCCTTCTTGCTATATCTACTTGCCCTCGCCGTCTTCGCTCAAGGAACTTCCGAGTTCGTCCTGGCTGGCCTGCTACCGGCTATCGCCACCGAGCTTGGCGTCTCACTGAGTCAGGCCGGTCTCCTGACCTCCGCGTTCGCGGTCGGAATGGTAATCGGCGCGCCGGTGATGGCCGCTAGCGGCCGGAGGCTATCGCCGCGGTGGACCATGACCGGGTTCCTCGCCGTCTTCGTGGTCGCACACGTCGTCGGTGCCGTCACTGGGTCGTTCGTCATTCTCATCCTGACCCGGTTTGTCGCTGCGTTGGCGAACGCCGGGTTCCTTGCCGTCGCATTGTCGACGGTCGGCCAGATCGTTCCCGCCCACCGGCGCGCACGCGCCCTGGCTGTGATCCTCGCTGGCACCACGCTCGCGCTGATCGCCGGTGTTCCTCTCGGGGCTCTTGTCGGTGAGGCATTGGGGTGGCGCACGACCCTGTGGGCCATCGCGATCATCTGCGTACCCGCACTTATCGCGGTGGTCGCGGCGACGCCGACCCGGCCCGACCCACCTACAGTAGCCACCGCACCGACAACGTTGGGTGCAGAGCTCTCGGTCTTGCGTCGGCGCCCGCTACAAGTCGTCGTGGTCCTGGCGATCTTGGTCAACGGAGCGACGTTCTGCACGTTCACCTACTTGGCTGTGATCGCCGCTGGACCGGGTGGCATCGGTGACCGGGCGGTGCCGGCGCTCCTGGCGTTGTTCGGCATCGGCGCCTTTGCTGGTGTCACCTTGGCCGGCCAGCTCGGAGACCGTCACTGGCGCCCGCTGATCGCGATAGCGAGTCCGCTCCTGCTTATCGGCTGGGCGACTCTCGCCCTGGCACCGACGAGCCCCGCTCTGCTGTGGGTTCTAGCCTTCACACAAGGCGCTCTGTCCTTCACCGTCGGCAGCGCGCTGATCGCCCGGATCATGGCCGAGGCGGAAACAGCCCCAACGATGTCCGGGTCGTTCTCTACTGCGGCACTCAACATCGGGGCGATCATCGGCCCCATTGCTGGCGGTCTCGCCCTCAACCTCGCCGGAACACGCGGCATCGCTCTGACCAGTGCCATATTCGTCGGCCTCGCTCTGCTTCTGTGGTGGTACCGCACGAAGGCGCATCGGGAGCGTGTCAACTAGGACGGTGGGTCGTCGGACGACACGCATCACTGGGATTCGACAGCGTGATGTCTCCCCGTCACAGTGGAGCACTCTGGTTCGAGCCGGTCATTGCTCGAACCAGAGTGCTCCGTGCTGCCGTCGTACCGTCGGCCTATGACTGTGTGACCGTAACGATCGTCCGTGACGGCGGCGCGGTCTTGGTCGGTGAGTTCGGGAAGCAACTGGTCAATGCCGGTGACGTGATCCTGCTCGGTCCGAACACGCTGTGCGGTGGTGAACCCGAAGGCCGTATCACGATGACGACAATCTATGCCGACACCGACTATGTGGTCGATCAAGTGTTCTGGCAGTACGTCGGGATGCTGCAAGATCGTCTCGATGCGCAGGTTTTTTACGCCGCCACCTATGTTGAGCCCGCCCAGATTCTTCGACTCGGCGAGGATCGGGCGGAGTCGTTAGCGCCGTGGCTGGACGAACTGGTCACGCTAAGTATCGAAGGCCGGCCAGTGGAGAACTTCTACCGAATGCAGGCGCTCTGGTTCTCGATCACGCACGTCATCGCCCCCTTCATCAAGACCTCTCCGATCCGAACATCCTCAACGCAGCGAGCGACAACGTGGCCCACGTTGCCTCGCCACCGCCGGTTCACCCCGCTGCGCGTGGAGGCGCGGAGAGCCGCGGAACTGCTGCGCGCGGACATTGAGCGCCGTTGGTCGGTCTCGGACCTTGCCGATGAAGTCCATTTGTCTAAGTCGCAGATGGGGCGGGTGTTTGTGGAAGCGTACGGCAAGTCGCCCATCGCTTACCTAACAATGCTCCGCACAGAACGGATGGCTCATCTTCTCCGCACTACCGACCGGCCACTTTCCGCTATTGCTCGCGAAGTCGGCTGGCGTGATTCAGACTTCGCTGCGCGACAGTTTCGCCGCGGTATCGGCGTCACGCCCAATCAGTACCGGAGCATCGAACATGCTAAGTCTGCTCGATTGGTAGTCGGGTGACGTGCGGCCACAGGTGCCCATTCACAGAATCGGCGTCCGCCGCCCGACAGCCACAGGCCGTATCTGCTCCGTCGTGGTGCCCTCGATCGTGGCGGCGCGGGCGCGGTTCAGGGCGGCGCGGGAGCGGATCGCGTCGATCTTCTGGCTGGTGCTCTCCGGGTCGGGGCCGAACGGGGTGCGGTCGTCGGTGATGCCGTAACGGTCTCGGTATGCGGCGATGGTGCGGGCGGCGCGCCACCATGCCGCCTGCTGCTTCTTGTCCTTCGGTGCCTGGCCGAGGCTGGCCGTCCACGGTTCCTTCTCGGTGAGCGCAGTACGGAGTATGGCGTTGGCGCGGGCCTCGATCAGCTCGCGGCGCTCGTCCAGGGCTTGGCGCATGTCCTCGGCCATCTGCCCGCCGGCGTGCGGGATGAGCCCGACGATCAACCGCGGGGGCTTGCGGGTGCGTCCCGATCCGACAGGCCGGACGGTGGCACGAGCGACGCGGGCGTGAAGGACAGAGGCGAGGTCGTCGGCATCGCCCAGGCCCCGCGCGGCCACCAGCTTGGGCAGCAGAACGTCGAGGTCGTGGTGGTTGGCCTCGGCGTGGCGCAGCTCGGCCGACAGCGCACCGTAGGCGTCGGAGGCGAGCACGTCTTCGACCTGCTCGACCGTGAGCCCGGAGGCTTGCAGGAGGGTGGCCCAGCGGTCGTGCTGCGCGGCTTGCGCGATCGTGTCGTACTCGGCTGCGAGCTGGGCGATCGAGCCCCAGCGGTCTTGCTCGGCAGTGATCGTCTCGTGCGCCGACAACTCCGCTCCGATGTGCTGCAACACGCCGTAGAGGATCGAGCGTGCCGTGACGTTCGGGTTGTCGCCGGGATGCGGCACTGCGTGCTCGGCGTCCTCACGGTCGACGGCGACGTAGGCATGGTTGCTGGTGGCGCCGCGGGTCATGGAGACGTAGAAGTTCTCCCGCGTCGTCGTGGCGGTGACGACCGCGTGCGCGGTGTCGGTGGTCACGCCTTGGGCACGGTGCGCGGTGATCGCGTAACCGAGGTCCAGATACTCGGCCACATAGTCGGCCGGCAGGACGATCCCGCCGCCGAACCTGCGCCCGGCAGGGCGGACGCTGACCGACCCGTCCTCACGAACGCCGGTGACGATCCAGCGGGCGCCGTTGCGGACCCACGTTCGGCCGTTGCCGAGCCGCCGGTCGTTCTCGCGGGTGATGACCAGATCGCCCTCCGAGACCGCGGTGCCGTCGTGCAGCGCGAGTTCGCGGGTCAGGTTCACGGCGCCGTCGATGATCCGATCTGCCCGCGCCCGCGCGTTCAACTCGGTGACGGTCGAGTGCGTCTCGGTCACCAGGATCGACGCACGCCCAGCAGCAATGTCGGCCCGCCACGCGCGATAGGCGGCGTCGATCATCGCCTCCTCGTCGCCGCCGGTGATCCGGCCATGCCCAATCAGGGTGTCGATCGCCTCCGTGCGGCCGTGGCGGAGCTGGAGCGAGGTGGTCTTCTCCCACTCGTGGGTGAAGCGGTGCAGATCGGTCAGCTCAGGAGCATCGCCGCGGGCGTGCACCAGCATGGCGAAGCTGCCGCCGGCGCCCGGTGATTGGAGCTGGCCCCAGTCACCGACCAGGAGGACCTTCGCGCCCGCCTGCTCGGCCTCGTGGGTGATCCGGTCCAGCGACATGGTGCCGGCCAGGCTCGCCTCGTCGATGATGACGAGCTGCCCGGCCGTGAACGTGGTGCCGTGCATGAGGTGGTTCTGCCACCACTTCGCGGTGTTCTCCGTCGCGATGCCGAGGTCATCGGCGAGGACCTGCGCCGCCACAGCAGAGGGCGCGAGTCCGATCACCGACCCGTTGCCGTGTTCCTTCTCCCACGCCCTGCGGAGCCCGTTCATGGCCGTGGTCTTCCCGGCACCGGCCGGGCCGACCAGCACGTCCACGATCCGACCGGAGACTGCGATAGCTGCCAGGGCCGCGGCCTGATCCTCACTAAGCACCCGCCCGCGTGCGTCGGGCTTTCGGGCGATCCTCTCGACCGTCTCCAACGCCACGACCGGCCCCGTGGTGGTGGACGCTCGGGCCAGGAGCCGGTCTTCGGCGGCCAGCAGGACTTCGGATGAGAACAGCGTCGACGAGTGCGGCCGGAACCGGGAGGTGCCGTCCACGCGGCGGAACTGCAACGGACTCGACGCCAGCTCCGGCGGCGTCAACCGCAGCGAAGCGTGCTCGGCCGCGTCGACCACCAGGCCAGTGATCGCCTCCCGATCCTGCATGGTGACGAACCGCCACCCCATCAACTGCCGGGATGCCTCGGCATGCAGGTTCCAGCGGGTCCAGGTCGAACGCTTCTCACCGACCGTCTCCATCACGGTCTGCCCGACCTCACGCACCACGTCCAGCGGCATATCGTCGGCACGCAACACCCGCGGCGCCCGCGCGTTCGTCACGGTGAGGGTGCGAGCCCAGCCGTTCGCGTCCTTCCCGAGCACTCGGCTGGCGCGCTGCCGCCACTCGCGGGTGAGGTCGGCCAGCGACCGAACCTGCTTCTCCGGCCGGGTAGCGAGCGTCGCCTGTGCCCGGAGTTTCAGCACCGTCCGCGCCGAAGGCTGGCGCCCGTGCCTGGCGACGTACTCAGCGATCAGGCGATCCTTCTCGGCCTCGATGTGTCGCGACCGGGTGGAGAACTCAGTCACCAGCTCGTCGGGCACGCCCTCGATTTCCCATGCCGGGTTCCGGTCCCGGCCCCGCTCTCGCGCCTCCCACTCCACGCCGAGGACGCGGGTGAGCTGGTCCGCCAGAGCGGCGTTGTAGAGCTCGGAGACGGCTACGACGACCGAGTGCATCGGCCGGCCAGCGAGGGTTCGCCAGCGCCCGTCCTGCACGGTCAGAATCTTGTTGCTGATGACGACATGCGTGTGCAACTGCGGGTCGCCCGCGCGGCTGTCGTAGTGATCGAACGCCGCCGCCACGACGCCGGCGACATCGACGTGCGCAACCGCGCCGTCCGGGCCGGGTGCACCGACTCGGGTTGTCGCAACCTCTCGTTCGAGGAACGCAACCAGCTCTGCAACCGCCGCATGGTGGGCGTCTGCGATCAAGGCTTGGGTGCCCGCGTCTGCAACCGCCCAGATCGTGGAGACGGATTTCGGCACGGAGAAGGTGAAGTCATAGCCCGCCACGGCGCGGCGGGTTCCGCGCTCAGCCTCCTCCGCTTCGATCGCGGCTACTTGTTGAGCTCGAGCGGCCGGCCCCAGTTCGGGGTCGAGGGCGTCGACGCGCTGCGTGATCCGCTCCGCGACCGACGCGAACTGCTGGTAGGCGCGGCCCAGCGGATCGCCCGTGATCGGGTCATGGCCCATCCCGATCAACAGCGCGAGCTGGGCTTCTGCGACCTGGGCTCCCTCGACCAGCTCGCCGTGCCCGAGCCGGCCAAGTCCCGAGCCCATCCAGAAGCCGGGCGGCGTTCCTGCCTCTGCGTAATACCGAGTCAGCGGCGTGGACAGCGAGCGGTCGCCATCGCCCGCGGCGATGGACTTCAGTAGGTACTTGTACCCATCGCCCGCGCTCATCACACGCATCGAAACCGTCACCTCGGCTGCCCCTTCCGCTAACCGCTCGGAGAGCAGGTGATCCCGCAAGCCCGGTCGCATCAGATGCGACTCGAGACCCTCGCGCCTCGTCTGAAAGACGTGTGGTGGCTCTGGTGACCTGCGAGAGGGTGGCGGCGGGCTGGCGCAGCCCGGCGCCACGTCGACGGGGCGTCTCAACGCGGGACGTAGGACAGCAGGGCCGAAGCATCCGTAGTTGCTGTCGGTTAGGATGGGAGGCATGTCAGGTGCTTCTGCTGCGGCCGCTGCCGCTGTGACGGAGACGCTCCGCTAGCGGCGGAACGTCTTCTCACTTTTCAGTTTCCACGTTCCGTCGCTTGATCGTCGGTTCGGAGCGACACACGTTGTCGCCCGATTCTTCATTCGAGCAGCGGAGTTTCAATGTCTTTCAGCACCTCATCGTCGCGGCCAGCGCAAGTTTCGGCCGCACATTCCTGGGCAGTCCTCGTGTGCCTGTCTGTCCTGCAATTCCTCATCGCCGTAGATGTCACCGTGGTCAACGTAGCGCTGCCATCCATTGGCAACGATCTGGGCGTTGACCCGCGCGGCCTGACATGGGTGGTCGTCGGCTACACCATCGCAGGCGGTGGCTTGCTCATGCTCGGTGGCCGCCTGGGGGACGTCTTTGGCCGCCGCCGCCTCCTTCTCACCGGTACCGCGATCTTCGGAGCAGCCTCTCTGATGGCAGGGCTCGCAGATTCCTTCGCGCTACTCGTGATCGCCAGGTTGCTCCAGGGAGCAGGTGAAGCACTCGCCCTGCCTGCTGCGATGGCAACGATCGTGCTCTTGTTCCCCGAAGGGAAGGCTCGCAGCCGTGCGCTGAGCGTCTGGGCGGCAGTGGCGAGCTGCGGTCTCGTACTGGGATTCGTGCTCTCGGGAATCATCACCGAACACCTGGGGTGGCGATGGATCTTCCTCATCGCGGTTCCATTCATTCTGTTCGTACTGCTCGCCACGGTCGTCCTCCTGCCACGCGACCAGAAACAAGAGCGCGCCCCGTTGGATTTCCTTGGATCGATCCTGCTGACGAGCGCACCCCTGCTGTTCGCATTCGGGGTGGTCGAAGCCGGAGAGAACACCGGGAATCTGCCATGGCTAGCAATCGCCGCCCTGGTAGGAGCGAGTGTCGCCGCAGGCCTGTTCGTCACAGTGGAACGCCGAGCCGCGAATCCTCTGGTTCCTCTGACCTTCTTCCATAACCGAACACGGGTGCGAGCAAATCTTGCGACTGCACTACTGAGCGCGGCGCTTTCGACATCATTCCTGCTGTTCACGTTCTACCTACAGGATGAAGTCGGTCTTTCCCCACTGGAAGCCGGTCTGCTACTCCTGCCCCTTGCCGTGGCACTCATCGCCGCCGTGACCATCGTGCCCCGCCTCTTGGGGCGCTGGGGAGCGCGTTCTTGCATCGTTGTCGGGCTAAGTTCCGCAGGAGTAGGCATGATCGTGATCGCTGTAGCTGCGCAGTTGGAAGCCCCCGCATGGCTGCTGACCCCCGCGATGCTGTTTATCGCCGCAGGCATGGGATTCGGGCTCGTTGGACTGCAGTATGCGGCGGTGACCGAGGTCACAGAAGAGGATGCGGGAGTCGCGTCCGGGGTCCAGCGGGCCTCGGACCAGCTCGGCGGGTCCGCGGGGGTCACCGTCTACGTCGGCTTGGGTTTTACGTCGATCGCCCACGGGCTATCGCCCTACGTACTCAGCAGCGGACTCGCAATTGTTGGTCTCTGTATTGCAGGCGGCATTGCCGCGCGAATTGCCCTCCCCAACGTCGAAGTCACGAACACTGACTCGATGGGCAGTTCGTAGGCATCCGCGAGCACGTAAATGTGATGGACGAGGTGCTCTATGGCGCCCTCGAACAGCTCGTTTGATCGAAGCAGGCGAGGGTTGCGGTACGAACCACTCATAGTTCGTACCGCAACCATCTCCCGTGCTCGCCTGCCGGTCGCGTACGACTGCGTGAAGGTGATCGTCGTTCGCGATGGCTCGGCAATCCTCTTCAGTGAGTTTGGTGAACAGCCCGTCGGGCCCGGCGACGTAATCTTGCTCGGCGCGAACACTCTATGTGGCAGCGAGCCCGAGGGGCACATCACCGTAACGACGATCTACGCAGACACGGACTATGTGATCGACCAGGTGTTCTGGCAGCACGTCGGCAGCTTGTGCCACCGTCTCGACGCCCAGGACTTCGCAGCAACGATGTACACCGAACCTGCGCAGGTACTCCGCCTCGGCGAGGATCGCACCCAGGGGCTGATGCCCTGGCTCGATGAGTTGGCGGCATTAAGCATCGAAGGACGACCCGCGAAGAACTTCTACCGGATGCAGGCTCTTTGGTTCAGCCTGGTCGATGTGATCGCGCCCTTCGTCAAGACTTCGCAGGTGCGAGTGTCGCCGACGCAGCGCACTACAACGTGGCCGTCCGCGCCACGACATCGCCGATTCGCACCATTGCGAGCGGAAGTTCGCAGGGCAGCTGATCTCCTGCGTGCTGAACCCCAGCGACGATGGTCTACGACTGAGCTCGCTGACGAGGTACATCTCTCAAAGTCGCAGCTCGGCCGCTTGTTCGTGGAGGCGTTCGGGAAGTCTCCTATCGCCTATCTCACGATGCTTCGCACCGAGCGGATGGCCGCGCTCCTGCGCGAATCCGATGCGCCGATCGCTCTGATTGCTCGCGAGGTGGGTTGGAGCGATTCAGATTTCGCTACGCGCCAGTTCCGCCGTAGCGTCGGGCTGACTCCCGCCGGTTATCGGGCTTTGAGCTACGGAGAAGGTTCCGTACTCAACCGGCGGAAGCGCGCATCTGCCCCGACGATAACCGCAGGATCAGCTCGTGCGACAACCGAGGACACCCTCGCTCCGGTAGTCCGGTAGAGACCAGTCGGGTTCGTCGCGGAGCCTGACGGTCGCCAGTCTCGTTTCCGTCGTCCGTCTCGTCTTCCTGATCCGCCCGGCGTACCTCGTGGTCGCACGGCTGCTCCCTCCCGGGGCGGCCCTGGCGGAGGGAGGTCCCGCGATGGCGATGAGGAACGAGACACGGGAAGCGAAGCTCGACGCGCTCGAAGAACGCATCGTGCGCTCGGTCGAGGAACTGGTGTCGGGTGAGGACTGGCGTCGGGCGATGGAGTTCGCCGCACGGTTCCGGTCGAGGTCGTTCAACAACACGCTGCTGATCTGGGCGCAGCACCTGGACGCCTACGAGCAGGGCCGGGTGTCGGCCCCGACGCCGACGTGGGTGGCCGGGTTCCAGGACTGGAAGAAGATGGGCCGCTGGGCCGAGGCCGGCGGCGGCTATGAGATTCGCGCGCCGGTCCGGGTGAGGTTCGCGACAGCGACGCCGAAGGACCCCGCCTCGTGGCGACGCCTGACCAAAGGCGAGAAACCGCGCCCGGGCGAGGTGGTGCAGCGCCGGATCGTCAGCGTCGTTCCCGCTCATGTGTGGGATGTGTCCCGGACTCACGGTGCCGAACTGCCGGAGCTGCCAAGCCCGAAGCTGCTGGAAGGCGAGGCACCCGCCGGTCTGTGGGAGGGGCTGGCCGCGCAGGTCGAGTCGCTGGGGTATGAGGTGCTGCGGATGCCAGACGCCGACGCGATCCGCGGCGCGAACGGCATGACCGACTACGACACCCGGCAAGTGCTCGTGCGCACGGACATGGACCCGGCCGCGCAGGTGAAGACCCTCGCGCACGAGCTGGGTCACGTCCGGATGCACGGGCCGAACCAGCAGGAGGCCCGCCGGCATCGCGGGACCGGTGAGGTCGAGGCCGAGTCGGTGGCGTTGATGATCGCTGCCGCGCATGGCATGGACACCAGCGACTACACGGTCCCCTATGTGGCGGGGTGGGCGGCGAACGTGGACGGCAAGGACCCGGTTCAGGTCATCCGCGACACCGGCGAGAAGGTCCGGCGCACCGCGACCGAGGTTCTGGGCCAGCTCGATACGATCCAGCTCGGCAACGGCAACCCGACCTCGCTGCGCATCGACACCCCCGAACGCTCCGGACCCGCACACTCTGGACCAGAACGGGCACCGGAGCGGGCGCCGCGGGTGGAGCCGCTGCCCGAGCGTGAGCCGCGGAGGGTGCAGGCGGCGCCGGGGCCGGTGCTGTGATGGTCGCCCCCGGAACCCTCGCCGCCGTGTTCGACCGGCTCGACGGTCTGCCGTTGTCGGTCGCGGCGCGCGAGTTGGCACGGGCCGGGGTGCCGGTGTTCCCGTGCGTGCCGGGTGAGAAGACGCCCCTCGTCTCGTCCGGTTTCCGGCGCGCGACGACCGACGCGCGGCGCGTGCAGGGGTGGTGGCGGTGGCAGCCGGAGGCGAACATCGGCATCCCGACCGGCGCCGTCTCAGGTCTGGTTGTGATCGATGTGGACGTGCACGGTGTCGATGGGTACGCGGCGTATGCGCGGGCGGCTCGGGCGGGTCTGATCCCGGCGCCATTGGCGACGGTGACCACGCCCACCGGGGGTCAGCATGCCTACTTCCCGGCTGTCTCGGGGCGGGTGCAGCGGTCGTGGGTGGTCGGCAAGGCCGGCGTGGATTGCCGCGGGGACGGCGGCTACGTCATCGCCCCGCCCTCGACGCTGCGACTGGACGGTACTTCGGTCTCGTACCGGGTCGAGCAAGTGGCCACCGGTGTGGTCGCCCCGGTGGATGCGGTGCGGCTACGCGACTTCCTCGATCCGCCACCGCCACGCCGCCCATTGCGGCAAGGTGGGCAGGCGTCGGGACGGGAAGACGCGGACCGGCTGGCGGCGTGGCTGTCCCGGCAGGTCAAGGGCGATCGGAACTACAAGCTGTTCTGGGCCGCGTGCCGCCTGGCTGAGGGGAACGTGCCGGTCTCCGAGGCTCTAGATGCGCTGGTGCGTGCCGAGCAGCCCGACTTCGCCGAGCGGGAGATCACCCGCACCGTCTACAGCGCCTACCGCAGCGTCAACGCGGGAGCCGCCCGCCGAGAACGCTCCGCCTCGGCGAGCCCGCCAGCGGGCGGGCTCGCTCGACGTGATCCCGGGTCACGGGCGAGCGCGGTGAGGGGCCTGGGGTGAACAGGGTGCGGGGGCAGCGCTGGGCGGTGGTCACATCCGTTGCCGGGACGGTGTTCATCGCGGCCGGGGCGTTCTGGCTGTCGTTCACCGCGTTGGCGGACTTGGCCCGCCGCTCCGGGATCGGTGCGGGGCAGGCGTGGGCGTGGCCACTGATCGTCGATGGCGTGATCGTGGTGTCCACAGTCGCCGTGGTGGCGCTCGCCGGTGAGAAGGCGGCCTGGTATCCGTGGACGCTGCTGATCGGCGGCGCGGCGGTCTCGGTGACGGCGAACTCCCTGCACGCGGTCGTCGCCGCGGACGCCGACGTGCCCGGCCCGCTCGCGGCCGCCGTCGCCGCGGTGCCGCCCGTGGTGCTGCTGGCGATCACCCATCTGACCGTCGTCCTGACCCGAGCCGGCGCCCGTCCCGCCGACCCGCCAGAGACAGCGGGCGAGGTGCCGCCCGCCACGGCCACCGTGCCAGGCATCGAGCCCGCACCGGCCGCACCCCCGCCTGCCACGCCCGGCCCCGTCGAGGCGGGTGAAGACGCGGGTTCGGATCGTCGGGCGCAGGCGGCGCAGCTACGGGAGCGGGAGTGGTCGAACAAGGCCATCGCCCGGCACCTGGGAGTGCATCCCTCGACGGTCGGCCGGTGGCTGCCCCGCCCCGAGCGTCCCGACGCGCACCACAGCGATGAGGCCGGCCCGCCCGGGTCCGAGCCCGTAAGGGAAGGAGTCACGTCATGAACGACCAGGACCAGACGAACCCGGTCGAGCAGTACCGCCGGCATCGCGTGCCGGACGACGCCCCGCAGACACAGACCGCGCCGGCCGAGGATGCGGAGGCGACGGGAACGCCGGACGCGATCAGGGACGCCGCGTCCCGCCGGGCCGCGAAGGAGAAGCTGGCGCAGGTACGGGGCCGGGGCGTGGACTGGGTGCGCCCGACCGATCTGTTCGCCCGTGCCGGCGGGGCGCTGTCGCGCGGCGGCGTCGACCTCGCCGCCGCGGGGAGCCGCCGGCTGCGCGCTCCGATCGAGAAGGGCGCGCAGTGGGCGGGCGAACGGGCCCGGCATCTGCCGCCGTTGTCGGCGTTCGGGCGTCGCGGCGGCACGGACCATGCCCAGGCGCGGTCCGGGGTCGGGATGCGGTAGCCGGGAGCGGTGGTCAGTGGTGGACGCCTGGCTGGCGGAGGTCAGACCCGCAGGGACCTGCGGGCGCACCTGCCCGCCAGGAGGTGCCCCGACCATGACTGACGACACCACAACCACCGGCACGACCAACGCGACGAGCAGCGGCGAGCGGGCGGAGGACTACCGCAGCAGCGAAGGGCTGCGCGCACTGCTGCACCGGCTCCACGCCGCGGGGCGTGGAGCGTGGGAGCAGGACCCGGTGGCGGGCGAGCTGATGGCGTTCGCGGCCGAGAAGTACGCGGCCCTGGCGCACAAGCACCGGCTCGACCCGTGGGAGGCCGCGTCGGCGGCGTTCGACGTGATGCGCAGCAAGGCCGCCCGCACCGCGGATGACCCGTGGGCGGTGGTCACCCACGCGGTGCGGATCACCTGCATCGCCGAGGAACGCGGCCAAGGGCTGCTGTGCTCGACCCACCAGGCGCGTCGGCCCCGCTACTCGGTGTTCCACGACCCCGAACGGCTCTCCGACCGGGAGAACCCACTGGACGACTACCACCCCGCCTTCCAGATCACCGATCCGCATGACACCACCGGGCACGGCGAGGAACACGATGACGACGCGGGGCGGGACGGGTCGGAACCGACCTCGGCGACCGCGGCGGTCGCGGATGCGATCACCCTGCTGGTGCTGCTGGGCTGGCCGGCGGGGACCGCGCGGGCGGCGGTGGAGCATGTCTGCGGGGCGCTGACCCGGGTCGGGAACCGGCACACCGCCTACGAGACGCTGCGGCGCGACAAGCACGCCCGCGCGTTGCTCGACATGCCGGGCCGGACCTGGGCGGTGCTGCTGCGTGCGCTGCTGGGCAGCCCCGCGGCGGAGCTCGCGGCGACCGGCGCCGGACGGGGCATCCTGCTGCGGCTGCTGATCGGTGAGACGCTGCCGGTGCTGCTGCGCGACGACGACCTCGTGCTCACCCTGTCGCTGGCGGCACCCGGCACGAACACGCGCGGCACCGACACGTCGCGAGGCGCCCGATGAACACCCCGGACGGGCGGATCGAGCTGGAGCGGACGGTGGACTCCATCACCGTCGGGCGCCGGCACCGCACCGACCTGGGCGACCTCGACGCTCTGGCGGCGTCGATCGAGCGGGACGGCCTGTTGCAGCCGCCGACGATCACCCCGGACGGGACGCTGGTGTGCGGGGCGCGGCGGCTCGCGGCGATCAAGCAGCTCGGGCACCGCCGCGTCAGCGTGTGGGTGCGTTCGGGCATCTCGGACCGGCTCGGGCATCTGCTCGCTGAACAGGACGACAACCAGCTCCACAAGTCCCTCACCCCGATCGAGGCCGCCGGGCTGTACCGGGAGATCAAGGAACTCATCGCCGAGGACGCCGCCCGCAGGAAGGCGGCCACCCAGTTCCAGGACGGCCACGAGCCCGGGAAGCATGGTCCCGCCGATTCGGCGGGACCACCAGCACCCGGCCCGCTCGGTGATGCCCGCGCGCAGGCAGCACGGATGGTGACCGGCTCGTCGTCCTACACGCGGCTGGAGCAGATCGGGTTCCTGCAACGCCTGACCGGCGACCCCGCCGTCTCTGAGGAGCTGCGCGGCCAGGCCCGTGACGGGCTGGCGCGGATCGAGGCCGGCGCGCCGGTCAATCCGATCTTCCAGCGTCTCCGGGACGCACACGCCGACACCGGTGCCGAGCGGGACCGGCGGCTGCACGAGCTGGCCGACGAAGCGCTCGCCCGCGTCCACACCACCCGGCGCGGAAAGGCTCCGAAACGGGCCGCATCCGGGGCGCGACCCGCTGACGGGGACGAGGGGCCGACGCGGTTCTCGGTACGCGCGTTCGTGCTGACCTGGGGCGAGCTGGACGCGTGGTGGACGCACTACGACGTGGACGAGCTGGCGACCGACCTGACCGACGAGCAGATCGAGGCGTTCTTCGCCGCCGTCGAAGGCACGATGGCCTTCGCTGACCGGCTCCGCACCGCCCGCACCGCGACCCAGCCCGACCAGCCGCTGCTACGCGCCCTCTGAACTACCCCGGGTCCCGGCGTGTCGTGGGTGGGCGCACCTGGCGGGTATGAAGACGAATCTCGCGTCCTGGTCCCGTGGCCGGCTGATCGCCGTGATCGCCGCCGGGATCGTGCTGCTGCTCCTGGTCGGTATCGGCGTCTACGGGCTCATCACCGGCCCACGACCACCCCGTGACGACGCACCCGCACCGGCACCGACCGTCACCGTGCCCGGCGAGACCGGCCCGGAGGCGCCAGGGCCGCCGCTAGTGTTGCCCTCTCACGACCCGGATCAGTTCGCCCGCAACGTCGCGGAGGCGCTGTTCGGGTGGGACACCGGCTCGGGGCTGATGCCGCTGGACTACTCCGCGGGAATCTTGGAGGTCGGCGACCCCTCCGGCGCCGAGCAGGCCGGACTCGCCTCGGACATCGCCGCCTACCTGCCCTCCCGGGAGGCGTGGATCGAGCTGCGCCAGTACGCCACCACCCAGCGCCTGGTCATCGACCGCTCGTTCGTACCGGAGGCATGGGATCAGGCGGTCGAGCAAGCCCAGCCCGGGCAGCTCCCTCCTGGTGCCACCGCGGTCACGATCGAGGGCACCCGCCACCGCGCGGGCGTCTGGAACGGCGAACCGGTCACGGCTGAGCAGTCGGTGTCGTTCACGGTGTTCCTGGCCTGCCCGCCGCCGACACCGCAGTTGCGCACCGGCCTGTGTCATGTACTGCGCCTGTCCCAGCTCGACAACCCACTCCGATAGCCGCCGGGTCCTACCGTGTTGACGAAGCTCACCGCCGCCGTCCTCGCGCTGCTGCTGCTCGGCCCCATGCTGGGGCTGGTCGGCATCGGCGTGCTGATGAATCCCGCCGCCGCGAACTGCGCGACCCCCGGCGGGTCCGTCACCGTCGGGGCCGTCCCGGAGTCGCTGACGGTCACGACCGCCAACGGTGAGACGTTCACGCTGAACCGGCAGCAACTCACGCACGCGGCCACGATCATCACGATCGGCGGCGGGATCGAGGGCGTCGGCCGACCCGGCATCACGATCGCGCTGATGGCCGCGCTGACCGAGAGCACGCTGCGGCAGTTGGCGAACACCGGCGCCTACCCCGACAGCGGGAACTACCCCAACGACGGCAACGGCTCGGATCACGACTCGCTCGGTCTGTTCCAGATGCGACCGCAATCCGGGTGGGGCACCGTCGCGGAGCTGATGGACCCGACCTACCAGGCGCGGGCGTTCTTCGGCGGCCCGGACGGCCCGAACTACCCGAGCCCGCGGGGGCTGCTGGACATCCCGGGCTGGCAGCACATGGACCCCGGCGAAGCCGCCCAAGCCGTCGAAGTCAGCGCCTACCCGGACCGCTACCGCAACTACCAGCCAGTCGCCGACGCGATCCTCGATGCCCTCACTGGCGCCGCCAGCGACGGAACCGGCGCATCCGGCTCGGCCGGTCCGGCGGGGTCCGTGGTCGCGGCGGCTCCGGTGGCACAGTCCGCGCGGGTAGTGTTCCCGCTGCCGGAGGGAACCTGGGTGCTCACCAGCGAGTTCGGGCCACGAGTCCACCCGATCACCGGAGAGTCGTCGTTCCACACCGGCACCGACCTCGCCGCCCCCGACGGCACCCCGATCCTCGCCGCCGCGGACGGCACCGTGACCGTCGCGGAGTTCTCCGGCGGCTACGGCGGGCTGATCGTCATCGAGCATCAGATCGACGGCCAGACGGTGGCGACCGCCTACGCCCACATGTGGGAATCCGGCCTCCACGCCTCAGCCGGTGACCGGGTCGTCGCCGGGCAGCACATCGGCGATGTCGGCAGCTACGGCAACTCCACCGGACCGCATCTACACTTCGAGGTCCGCCCCGGCGGCACCCACGGCGAGGCCGTCGACGCCGCCGCCTGGCTCAACGCGCACAACGCCGCCGACCTGCCCGAAGCCGCAGTCGGCGCCCCGACCAGCTGTGACACCCCCGGCGGCACCGCGGGCGAACCCGCCCCGGTCGACGGCGACCCCGACCGGCTCGTGGACGACCCCACCAGCGACGGGCAGATCACCGCCCGGGTGGCACACCTCGTGGCCCAAGCCCGCGCCGGGTTCCCCGACACCGGCTGGGCCTGCTACTCGCCCCGGCCCGGCACCACCTCCGAGCACCCGCTGGGACGCGCCTGCGACATCACCTTCGGCAACCGGATCGGGACCTATCCCACCCCCACGCAACTCGAGGACGGCTGGCGGGTGACGAACTGGATGAAGGACCACGCCGAGACCCTGGGCGTGGAGTACCTAATCTGGCAGGGCCGCATCTGGTCGATCGCCCGCGATGGCGAAGGCTGGCGCGACTACGACGGCGGCGGAAGCCACGACCCCGGTGACGTGACCGGCGGACACTTCGACCACCTCCACGTCACCGTCAAGGCCGGTGCGTGATGGACGTGTTCCCCGACTTCGACGGCCTGGCCGGGATCGGTGACCTGGAACAGGTGATCGGTGCGCTGCTCACGATCGTGCTCGTCGTCGCGGTGCTGATGATCGTCGTCTCGGCGATCTGCTGGGCGCTGGGCGCTTCGCACGGCAACCACTCGCTGGCCTCCAAAGGCCGGGTCGGGGTGCTTGTCGGGGTCGGTGCCGCCGTGCTCGCCGGTGCCGGGGTGGCGTGGGTGAACTGGCTGATCGTCCTCGGCCGCCAGCTCTGACCCCCGCGCGACGGCAGCACGCGCTCAGGGTGTGACTGGCTCACCTCGCCGCTGAACCAGCCATCCGCTCAGCGAGGGAGTAACCGCCGTGATCGACATCGACCCCAACAGCTCCGGCCTGCCCGGCATCGAACAGCTCCGCGCCATCGTCGGCGCGGTGATGACGGTCGGCCTCATCCTGTCCGTCTTGGCGCTGATCGTGTCCGCGATCGTGTGGGCCTACGGCGCCAACAGCTCCAATCCGCACCTGTCCGGGCGGGGGAAGCTCGGCGTGCTGATCTCCTGCGGTGCCGCGGTGATCTGCGGTGCGGCGGTGACGCTCGTGAACTTCTTCTGGGACGTCGGTCAGGCCGTCTGAGGCCGGCCCGGACACGACAGGAGGTTCACGATGGGTGTCTGCGATGTGCCGGTCATCTCGTCGGTGTGCGATGTGGCCGGGGAAGCTGCTGCGACGGTCGTGGCGGCCCCGTTCGACTGGCTCGCCCAGGCGATGGGCGGCGCGGCCGGCTGGCTGATCGAGGCGATGTGGGCGGTGTTCGACACGACCACCCTGGTCGATGTCCAGACCGATGGGTTCACCAGCGTCTACAACCTGATCTTCGGCATCGGCGTGTTCCTGGTGCTGATCTTCTTCTGCCTGCAACTCATCACCGGGCTCATCAAGCGTGATCCGACCGCCCTGTCCCGGGCCGCGCTCGGCGCGGCGAAATCGGTGCTCGGCGCGTTCGTTGTGGTCACGCTGACCGCGCTCGCGCTGGAGATCGTGGACCAGCTCTGCATCGGCATCATCCAGGCGTCCGGGGAGACCACCGAGACGATGGGCGACAAGATCATCCTGCTCGCCGCCGGCCTGACCGGCATCAACATCGCCGCTCCCGGCGTCGGCGCGATCGTCACGATCTTCCTGGCCGGGCTGATGATCGCCGCGGTCTTCATCGTCTGGTTCTCACTGCTGATCCGCAAGGCGCTGCTGCTGGTCGGGGTCGTGCTCGCGCCGATCGCGTTCGCCGGCGCCTCGTGGGATGCCACCAAGGGGTGGATCGGCAAGTGGGCCGCGTTCGTGATCGCGCTGATCGTGTCCAAGCTCGTGCTCGTGGTGATCTTCCTGCTGGCGATCACCCAGATCGCCACCCCCATCGAGGCGGACATCACCGCGGTCACCGAGCCGATCACCGGGATCGTGCTGATGGGAATCGCGGCCTTCGCCCCGTACATGGTCTACCGGTTCGTGTCGTTCATCGGCTTCGACCTCTACCAGCAGATGGGCACCGAGCAGGAAGCCAAGAACGCCCTGAACCGTCCCCTCCCGCTGCCCTCCAAGACCCCCGGCGGCGGCGAGCCGAAGAAGGTTCTCGATGACCCCCAGGGCGGCGACCCGGGAGGCGGGAAGGGGGCTGGCGGCGGACCAGGCGGCACCCCGCCGCCGCGCACCCCGGCACCGGCCGCAGCCAGCGGCACCGGCAGCGCTGGCACCGCAGGCGCCGGAGCCAGCGCAGGGTCCGGTGCGGCGGCAGGAGCGGGGGCCAGTGCTGCGGCGGCGGGTCCGGCAGCGGCAGTGGTCGTCGGAGCGCAGGTCGTCAAGGGCGCGGCCGAAGCCGGCCCGAAGGCCGGCAAAGCAGTCGCCGGACAGGCCGAGACCGCCGCCAGCGGCGCCGACGGCCAAGCGGGTAGCGGCCAGACCGCGCCGTCGAAGACACCGCCCCCGCCGTCTGCGCCCCAGCCGCGAACCCCGGCACCGTCCCAGCCGCCGCAGACCGGAAAGGAGTGATCGGCCATGCCCACCACGACAGATCAGAAGGTTCCGGGCAGTGAACTGACGCCGGTGAAGTTCTCCCGCCTCACCCGCCGGGGCGTGCTGCTGGGGCTCTCAGTCTCACAGCTCATCACCCTCGGCATCGGCGGGCTGGCCGTACTGACGGCGTTCTACGGCGGAGCCGGGATGCTGCTGGCCTACACCGCCCCGATCTGGCTGCTCGCCGCGGTGCTGACCTGGGTGCCCGTCGCCGGGCGGCCGATGGTCGAATGGCTGCCCGTCGCCTGCTGGTGGCTGTGGCGCTCCACCGGCGGGCAACTGCTGTACCGCCGGCGGATCGTCACCCCGCGCCCGGTCGGGAACCTCGCCATGCCCGGCGACATGGCCCGGCTGCGCGAGCATCTGGACCCCGAGACCGGGGCATGCATGATCCACGACCCCCGCCAGTCCACCCTCACCGTGGTCTGCGAAGTCACCCATCCCGCGTTCGTGCTGCTCGACCCCGGCGAGCAGGAACGCCGGGTCACCTCCTGGGGGCGGGTGCTCGCCACAGTCTGCCGATCCGGGCGGATCGCGACCCTGCAAGTCTTGGAGCGGACGCTGCCGGACTCCGGGACCGGACTGGCCGAATGGTGGGCCGAGCACGGCACCGCCGACGACTCCTGGGCCGCGACCACCTACACCGAGCTGATCGAACGAGCCGGTCCCGCCGGGGAACGGCACGCCACCACGATCAGCCTCTCACTGGACATGAAGACCGCAGCCCGGCAGATCAGGACCGCCGGCGGCGGCATCCGCGGCGCCGCCGCGGTCCTGCGCCAAGAGATGGCGACCCTGACCGCCGCGCTGCGGTCGGCCGACCTGACCCCGGTCGGGTGGCTCGGCCCCGGCCAGGTCGCGGTGATCCTGCGCTCGGCCTACGACCCGGCCGTCGCCGCCACGCTGGAGCGGCACGGGAAGCTCGGGCAAGACCTCGCCACCGCCGGCCCGGTCGCGGTCACCGAGACCTGGGGCAGCCTGCGCACCGACTCGGCCTGGCACACCGTCCTGTGGGTCGCCGAATGGCCCCGGAGCATGGTCTACCCGGGCTTCCTCGCCCCCGTACTGCTGTCCACCGGCATCCAACGCTCCGTCTCACTGCTCTACACCCCGATGCGATCGGACCAGGCCGCCCGCGACATCCGCAAGAAGAAGGTCGAACACCTCTCCGATGCCGCCCAGCGCGCACGGATGGGACAGATCGAGGACGCCGCCCAAACCGCCGAGTACCACGACGTGCTCCAACAGGAAGCCGACCTCACCGCCGGACACGGCGTGCTCCGCGTCTCCGGCCTCATCAGCATCACCGCGCCCACCCTCGATGACCTGGAAGCCGCAGTCGCCGCGATCGAGCAGTCCGCGATCCAAGCCTCCTGCGAGACCCGCCGGCTCATCGGCCAGCAAGCCGCAGCGTTCACCGCGGCGGCGCTCCCGCTGTGCCGCACGGTGTAGCTACAGGTGACTACCCAACGTGGAAGTCTCGGTGCTTGGCGTCATCATCTTCGACCCATTGGATGCGAAGAACCGGGTCACCCGACCCTCCGAAGGTGAACATCACCGGCAGGCGCCGGGTCTGGCCACGGTGGATCGTGGTGGATCCTTCCGGGCCAGCGATGAACATGGCACTGTCCTCGCCAACGCTCTCGAACAGAACGCCTTCCGCGTCGCGATCGCCAGTGTTTGTGATGTCGAGCCAGTGCTTCGTCGTGTAGCGCGGTGCACCCTTCGAGTTCACTCCCGAGACTTCGCGCTCTTGATGGGGCTGAACCAGGAAGTCCACTCCGCTTGGCTGTGACTGCACGGCGGGTGTCGCGTCGAGTTTCAGGGCCACGATGTCGTGCTCGATCGCTTTCCAGACCTCGTGATTGAGCTGTTCGGGATTGTTGAACTCGCCGAGGAGTCCGCGGTCCTGCATGTCCTTCTTGAAGGCCCGCAAGGCATCGAGCTGCGCGGTATCGATGTCGTTCGGGAGAGCAGCGGTCGAGAAGTAGAGATGAACAGGTTTGCCTAGCTCCAGCGCTCGGTCTACTTCCTCGGCGGTTCCCGAGATCGCGTCAGGTGTCGGTGAGCCGAGTCGTCCGCCGAACAGCGCGAACACGATGTCCGAATCATCGACGCCTTGTGCATTGATCAGCTTCTGCGGGTGAGCGCCCATGACCGGCACCGCTGAGGTTTCCCAACGCCACGGTTGGAGGATCACGCCCTTGTTCCTCGCGTTCGCGTCGTTCCAGCCGTGTACCGCCTTCTCTACAGCATCGCGAGCCTCCGGCACATCAGAGGGCGAGGCGATCATCACGCGCAACACAGTGGCGACATAGGGCATGGCTACAAGCCTACGGAGAGGGACGGACAGCGGTCCGGCGAAGCGCACCTGGCGGGCAACCAAGTGATGGAGACCGCGATGCCCACGTTCACCGATCCCGCTCGCGATGCCGCCGAGGCGTCCGAGGCGTTGCGTGGGCTCGCGCACGCCACCCGCAGCTTCGACCACCCGGCCGACACGTACGCGGTGATCGGTGACCTGCTGGCAGGGGCGCGCTCGCTCCGGCAAGTCCTGGACCAGCTCGCCACCGCCCACCTGAACCAGCAGCATCAGGTGACCGACGAAGCACGCGACCCGGCCGGCGGTGCGGTCGAGGCGGTGTCGGCGGCCGACGAGCTGCACCAGGCCGGCACGCTCATCGACCAGGCCCACGACCGGCTCAACGCCGCGATGAGTCATTCCGGCCGGATCGTCTGGAACCCACCGACGCAACTCGTTGATCGTTGGGTGGGGGTCGTGTTCCTGCAAGGCGAGGACGCCGACCGGGTTCTCGACCTCATCGACCGTGACGGCGTCGAGGCGGGGATCGAGCATCTGTCCGGCTGGGACTACGGCGACGAGACCACCGACGCCGCCTTGGAGAACGGCGATGTTCACGACCACGCCCCTGTCTATGCCGGGGACCGGCAGGCCGAGACCGGCGACTACGCGATGTCCTACAACCCGCAGGCCGGGCACGTCGCCCTCTACCGGCGGCACCTGATCCCCGCCGACCATGCGATCGACCCAACCGACGACACCCCCGTCCCACCTCCGGACCGCCCAGCCGGACGCGACACCGCAAGACGGCACAGCGGAGTCCGGGACGGCAGCTGGTTCGAGCATCCCGGCGTCGCCGCCGTCAAGCAGACCCGAGGGCTCTCGTGGTGAACCGGGACGAGAAGCTGCACACCGCCGTCCTCGTCGCACCGGCCTCCGAACGACGGCGGCTGCGAAAGCAGCGGCGACAAGCAGCCGCCCGGCTCGTCGCCGAGCAACGGCAGGCGGAGAAGGCCACCGCCCGCGCGAAGCTGGAGGCGAAGCGCGCCGAACGGCGTGCCACGGTCTACCTGCCCTCGGCCGGCGAACCCGGACCAGCCGCGCTCCGCACGCCGGGGAGGTTCCGGCTGCCTCGGCACCAGGACACCAGCGCCGTCCTCGCCGGCCACTACCCGTTCCTGGCCGAAGCAGGTCTCGGGCCGCAGGGCATGTTCATTGGCCAGGACCTCTACTCCGGGTCCTCGTTCGTCTACGACCCGTGGGTGCTGTACCGGCGGGGCATCATCACCGCCCCGAACCTGGTCCTCGCCGGGATCGTCGGCTCCGGAAAGTCCTCGCTCGCCAAGAGCCTCTACACCCGCAGCCTGCCGTTCGGCTACCGCGTCTACGTTCCCGGCGACCCCAAAGGAGAACACACCGGCGTCGCCGAAGCGGTCGGCGGGAAAGCGATCATCCTGGGACACGGGATGGGCAACAGGCTCAACCCGCTCGATGAGGGCTACCGTCCCGGTGGCCTCTCCGATCAGGAGTGGGCGACCACGCTGGCTGCGCGGCGCCGCGACCTGCTCGGCGCGCTCACCGAGACCGTCCTGGCTAGGCCGCTCGCTCCGCTGGAACACACCGCGATCGACACCGCCCTGGCCGGCGCGGTGCGCGACGCTGACGTGCCGATCCTGCCGATGGTGGTCGACCGACTGCTGCGCCCAGACCCGGCCGACGATCCAGACGGCCGACTTGCTGAGGATGGCCGTCAAGTCGGGCACGCGCTGCGGCGGCTCGTCGCCGGTGACCTGGCCGGGCTGTTCGACGGCCCGTCGACGGTGAGGTTCGACCCGACGCTGCCGATGGTCAGCCTGGACCTGTCCCGCGTCACCGAGAACTCCACCTTGATCTCGGTGCTGATGACCTGTTCGTCGGCGTGGATGGAAGCCGCCCTCCTCGATCCGAACGGCGGCCGACGCTGGGTCATCTACGACGAGGCATGGCGGCTGATGTCGCACCCGGCGCTGCTGCGCCGGATGGACGCGCACTGGCGGCTCGCCCGCCACTACGGCCTGGCGAACCTGCTCGTGTTCCACAAGCTCACCGACCTGGAGAACGTCGGTGACCTCGGCTCAGCGAACCGTGCTCTGGCGAACTCGCTGCTGGCGAACGCGGAGACCCGGATCGTCTACCGGCAAGAGACCGACCAGCTCGGCCCCACCGCCACCACGCTCGGGCTCACCGGCACCGAGCAACGCCTCCTGCCGGGACTGGGCACCGGGCAAGGGCTCTGGCGGATCAAGGACCGCAGCTTCGTCGTCCAGCACCAGCTTCATCCCGCCGAACTGGCCGCGTTCGACACCACCGCCCGCATGACCGGCTCTGCGCAGGGTCACGAATCCTGAACAAGCGGCGGCAGTCCGCTGCTGGCCCACCTCGCCGTTATGAGGAGAGCCGAGCCCGAATCCGTCCCCGTGTCCATTCCGCTCGTCGTGCTCGACGTGCGCAAGGACGGCACCGTGGCCGTCACCGTCGACGGGATACGGCTGGACCCCGACCCGTTCGCGCCGCCGTGGCGGCGAGCCTCGTTCGGGCAGATCATCGACCGCGCCACGGATGACCGGACGACTCCGGCGCGGGTCGAGGTCCGCGAGGCAGACGGGACGACTTTCACCGACATCATCGCGACCCGACGTCGCCGAGCACCCCACCCGACGCCTGAGCCTGAGGAACCGACACCGCGGCCTGCGTTCCACGCCGTCGAAGGTGACGGGTTCGTTCCCGGAGAGGACGTGGCGGTCGCCGTCGTCACCGGGCACACCGACGTGTCCGGCACCGGCACGGCCCGCGCCCTGGTCGACCCGGACCGGCTCGGGCCGGACGCTGCGGGCGGCGTCGTGGAGGTGCTGCTGTTCGGCCGCATCTCCGGCACCACGATCATCCGGCGGCTGCCATGAACAGTCAGGGCCGGCAGACCGGCTCGTTCGGTGATGAGCTGACCAACGCGGCGATGATCGGGCTGGTCGGCCTGTTCGGCGTCGCCTTGGTGCTCCGCGGCGCCGGCTCCGTCGCGGCATTCTTCACCGGCACGAGCCAGCCCGCCGGTGGTCCCGCGTCCGGGATCGGTGTGCTGTTCGATCCGAGCGATCCCGCTGGCGCCCTGGACGCGCCCGGCATGAGCCCGGTCGTCTACTGGCTCGTCACGGGCCTCCTGCTCGCCGTGCTCATCACCGGCGGCGTGTGGGTCTGGTCGCGGCTGCGCCGTCACACGCACCGAGTCGAGCAAGACCCGCGCCGGATGGCGGGCATCGCCACCCGGCATGAGGTCGCTGCCGCCGCGTCCGAGAAGGCGCTGCTGCGCCGCGCCGGGAACCTCCGCCCGGGCTTGGATGATCCACGCCCGCAAGATGTCGGCTACCGGCTCGGCGCCTCCAAGGGCACCGGCGTGTGGGCGTCGGTGGAGGACTCGATCATGGTCATCGGGCCGCCCCGCTCCGGCAAGGGCCTGCACCTGGTGATCCCCGCGATCCTCGACGCCCCCGGTGCCGTCGTGGTGACCTCGACCCGCCCGGACAACCTGACCGCGACCCTGCGCGCCCGCAGCCGGGTCGGGCCGGTCGCGATCTTCGACCCCCAGCACCTCGCCGAAGGCTTGCCCGCGGGGATGCGGTGGTCACCGATCCGTGGCTGTGAGTCCCCGCAGACCGCGATGATCCGCGCCACCGGGCTCGCCGCCGGAACCGGCCTCTCATCCGGCGGCGTCGACGGCGGCGGGTTCTGGGAAGGCAAGACCCGCGCCGCGCTGCAAGCGCTCCTGCACGCCGCCGCGATCGACCACCGCCCACCGGCCGAGCTGTTCCGCTGGACCCTCGACCCGACCGCCGCTGCCGACGCGGTGGCGATCCTGACCGGCTCGAGCCAGGCGGCGACCGGATGGGCCGAGTCTCTGGAAGCGATGATCGACTCCGACCCCCGCACCCGCGACTCCATCTGGCAAGGCGTGTCCCTCGCCCTCGGATCGCTCGCCGACCCCCGAGTGCTCGATGCCGTCTCACCCGGCCCAGGTGAAGGATTCGACCCCGAGCACTTCATCCAGCACAAGGGCACCCTGTTCCTCCTGGCCACCGGGTCCGGCGCGGGGGCCAGCGCCGCGCTCGTCGCGGCGCTCGTGGAAGACCTCATCGAGACCGCCCGCCGCCTCGCCGCACGATCGGCCGGCGCGCGGCTCGATCCGCCGATGCTGCTCGCGCTGGACGAGATAGCCAACCTCTCACCCCTGCCGTCGCTGCCGACGCTCATGGCCGAAGGCGGCGGCTCGGGCATCACCACTATGCCAGTGCTCCAGTCCCTCGCGCAGGCCAGGGACAAGTGGAACGAGCATCAGGCCGGCGCGATCTGGGACGCGTCGATCGTGAAGGTCATCCTCGGCGGCGCGTCCAACAGCCGCGATCTGCAAGACCTGAGCGCGCTGGTCGGGGAACGCGACGAGTACACCGACTCCGTGACGCGGGGTGACCACGGCACCCGCTCCAACCAGCGCTCCGTCCGGCGGGTGCCAATCTTCCCGCCCGACCGCATCCGCCGGCTCCCGTTCGGCACCGGGATCGTGCTGCTGCGCTCCGCGCCCCCGATCGTCACCGACCTGCACCCGTGGCCCCAGCGCCCCGACGCCACCCAGCTCACCGCGGACCGTGCGCAGACAGAGGCCCTGCTGCGCCGCTCTGACACCTGAGCACACGCCCAGGCGTCTCCGCGCCCACCTGCCTGCCACAGCAAGGCCCCGGCATGACCGGGGACCGCGAGAGCAGACAGGAGCACACCATGGCCGACGATCCCCGCGACGATGACGCCACCACGGGCGACCTGCCCGGCCCGGAGCTGGACGGCGGCGACGAGGGCTTCGAGGACCCACTGATCGCCGAGCCTCCACACCCGATCAACTGGAACCTGCTGAACGCCGCCGACGCCGAGGTCGAGTGGCTGGAGCTGAACCGGTGGGTGGACTGGCTGCGGCACACCTACGGTCTGCCCGCCGCGGTGATCCCGCCCGCCTGGTACGCCCACCCGGAGCTACTATGGGAGCTGTCCGCGCTGCACCTGCACTGGCTGTGCGCCTACGACCCCGAGCAGAACGGCTCCGCGCCACTGGGCTGGCACCGCGACTTCGCCGACGCCCGCCAGCGGCTGCGCGAATGGGTCGCTGCGTCCGGCACGAAGCTCGACCACGACCGGCCCACCCGGCAGACCGTCTGGCCCGGTGAGGAACCCGCCGACCCGATCGAGGACCTGCCGATCATCGACCGCGACGCCGAGTTTGTGGAGTTCGTCATGGCCGACGTCCAGGCTCGCCGCGACGCCGAGGAAGCGTTCTACCGCACCCTCGACCCCGACACCGGAGAACTGTCATGAGCGACGACGGAACGCTCGTGGTGTCGCCGCTCATGCACAGCCGCGAGGTCGCGGCGTACTTGAAGGTCTCGGAGTCCACCCTGTCGCGGTGGCGGTCGGCGGGCACGGGGCCGCCGTTCCTGCGCCTCGGCGGGATCGCCCGGTACCGGCTCGACGCCGTGGACCGCTGGCTGAGCGAGCTGGAACACGACCATGCCCCGGAGAGCTGAGCCGCAGCCGACCGCCGAGCCCAAGCCGGTCCCGCCGATCGGTGTGAAGGTCTCCACGGACATGGAGCGCCGCTCCTACGGCATCCGCGCCCGCGCCCGGTGGACGGACCCGACCACCAAGCGCCGGGTGATCCGATCGGAGATCGTGCGGGATGAGGCGGCCGCGCACGCGTTCTTCGACCAGCTCCGCAGCTCCTCGACCAAGGGCATGGACGTGTCCATGACGCTGCTGGAGTTCGTCACCTCCATCGGCGACCGGTGGGCGCGTGGCCTGGACCCGACCTCCACCGGTGAGACCTACGGGTACGGGCTGAAGCTGCGGGTGCTGCCCGCGCTCGGGCATCTGCCGGTCACCCAGATCACCGCGGGGATCATCGACCGCACCATTGATGAGTGGGAACAGCGTCACGGCTCCTCAACCATCAAGAACACCATCGCCCCGCTCGTGCGGGTGCTCGATGAAGCCGTGCGGGACGGGCTGATCCAGATCAACCCCGCGAAGAACCGTGCCAAGCGGAGCCTGAACCGCAACGCCTTCCGCGGCCAGTCCGCCGAACACGCCTCCCCGCGGGCGCACGCGATCCCGGACATGAAGACCCTCAACCGCCTCGCGCGCGCATGCGGGAAGGTGCATCAGTCCTACAGCGACTTCGTGATGCTCGCCGCGCTGCTCGCGGCCCGGTCCTCAGAGGTGTCTGGGTTGCAGGTCGGGGATGTCGACTTCGACAAGAACCTCGTGATGATCCGCCGACAGGCGTTCCCCGGCAAGGGTGGCCTGGTCACGAAGCCGACCAAGAGCCGCAAAGAGCGACGCGTGCCGATCCTCGAACCGCTCCGACCCGTGCTCGAACGCCTCACCGACGGCAAGGAGCCCGCGGACTCGTTGCTGGTCGGTCCGAAGGGCGGCTACCTCACCACTGCGACCGTCCGCGACGCCACGAACTGGGACGGCGTCGTGGCGAAGCTCGGGCTGCCTGACCTCACCCGGCACGGCCTGCGCCACACCGGGGCGACATGGATGGCCGACGCCGGCATCCCGCTGCACGTCCTCCAAGACATCCTCGGGCACGCCTCGATGGAGACCACCCGCGGCTACCTGCACCCCGACGACCGCCACCTCGCCTCCGCCGCTGAGCAGGCCAACGCCTTCCTCTCCGCCGCCGGACAACGCAAGCACGCCCGGCGCAGCAGCCCCGCGACCAGGGGCCTGTGATGCGCTCCCACCCCCGCGGGAGTGCTCCCGGAAGCGTTCTGGTCCCCTTTTGGTCCCCTTATCCACAGGAAGCAGGTCCAGGGCGGTCCGTTCGTCCACAGTCGACCACCAGCGAGAGCGCCGGGGGACCAGAGGGGGACCACGGAAAACGACCCCCGGACATGAAGAAGCCCAGGCGAGAAACCTACTCTCACCTGGGCTTTTACGTCGGGCTGACAGGATTTGAACCTGCGACCCCCTGACCCCCAGTCAGGTGCGCTACCAAGCTGCGCCACAGCCCGTGGCATAGATTTTCAGTTGTTCGGGCCGACCAGAGCGGGGCAAACCCCTTAACCCCCAGTCAAGTGCGCTACCAAGCTGCGCCACATCCCGTCGCCCGCGAGCGGGCAACTCGATTATCTTACCCGCTCTGCGGGCGTCCCGCGAACCAGCGGCGACCCGGGCGTGTGTGCGGTCGCGTGCGGGGTTCGCTTGCGGCTCGTGCGCCGCTATGCGTCCGGTCGCGCACCATGGTGGACCGCCCCCGCAACCCCCGCGGCATCCCTTGTCCGTGTCGGACCCCCTCGCTACGGTCGCGGCATGAGCATCGAGATCCTCCCCGCGACCGATGACCGCTTCGATGACGCCGAGCTCGCGCTCGACAGCGGCGACGGGCCCGAGTGCCAGTGCCAGTGGTGGCTGCTGCCGAACGGACCGTGGAAAGAGGCATCCGTCGCCGACCGCACCGAGATGTTCCGCGCCGAGATCGCCGGCGACCGCCCGCCGGGACTCATCGCCTACGTCGACGGCGAGCCCGCGGGGTGGGTGCGCGTCGGTCCGCGCACCTCCCAAGCCCGACTTGCGCGCACGCGCGCCGTCACCGGTTCCACGACGGAACCGCTCGACGACGACAGCGTCTGGGCGGTCACATGCTTCGTCGTCCGCACACAGCATCGCGGTAGCGGTCTCATGCGCGACCTCCTGGATGCCGCGGTCGAGGCCGCCCGCGACGGCGGTGCCCGTGTCGTGGAGGGGTATCCGCGCGACCCCGCCGCCGCGAAGATCCCGGTGAACGACCTCTACCGCGGCACGGTGTCCGTCTTCGAAGACGCGGGCTTCACCGTCGTCGCTCGCCCGAAGCCCGACCGCGCCCTCGTGTCCCTCACGCTCCGCGACTGATCCCCCGACCTACGATGGAGGTCCCCCCGAAGGAGCTTCGATGACGGATGCCACGACCACCGCGCGCGTCGACGCGTGGCTGTGGGCCGTGCGCGTCTACAAGACCCGGTCGGCCGCGACGACGGCGTGCCGCGCGGGGCATGTGCGGGTCAACGGCGAGCGGGCGAAGGCGGCTCAGCCGGTGCGCCCAGGCGACGAATTGCGCGTGCGCATCCAGGGCTTCGACCGCATCCTCGTGGTGAAGAAGACGATCGCGAAGCGCGTCGGCGCCGCCCTCGTGGCCGAGTCGGTCGACGACCGCACTCCCCCGCCGCCCCCTCGCGAGAGCATGCCGTTCGTACCCGTCCGCGACCGCGGCGCGGGACGCCCCACCAAGCGCGACCGCCGCGACATCGAGAAGCTCCGCGGCCGCGACCTCGACTGACGCCCGCCCCGGCCCTTCAGCCCAGCTGCTCCCGCAACCACCGCACGCCGCGCACCGACGCCCCGAGTTCCTCGACCCGCGCCGCGAGCCCGCGGTCGCTGGTCACGACGATGACGGGGTTCCGCGGACCCACGAGCGAGCGAGCGACCTCGACGATCTCGTCGTCGCCCGACCCCGGGGCGCGAAACACCCGGACCTGCTCGGCATCCACGTCGGCGGAACGCGCCTCGCCCTCGAGCACCGCCGCAACGAACGGGAACCAGCGCGTGGCCGCGAGGCCGAGGTGCTCGGCATCCATTCCCTCGACGGCCAGCCGCGAGAGCTGTCCGACCAGGCGTTCGGCCGCGCCGGCGCGGTCTTTCCACCACCCGTCGGGTGTCGAGCCCATCACGTTCGCGACGTCGACGATCACGGCGGGGCGCGCCGACAGCGCGTCGCGCAGCGCCGGCCACGCCGAGGCAAATCCGGGATGCAACGGACGGGATGCCACCTCGTCGATCGGCACCCACTCCAGCGCCACACTCTCGGGGTCGCTGATCACCGGCTCGAACGGCGTCGTCACGTCGGCGACGAGCGTCGAATAGCTCCAGATGCCGAGGTCGAGCACGCTCTCGAAGCGGGGCTGCACGGCATCCACCGGCACGCCCGCCTCTTCCGCCGACTCGCGCAGGGCCCCGTCGCGGGCGGATTCGCCCTCGTGCCGGGCGCCGCCGGGCAGGGCCCAGGTGTCGCCGAAGTGGCTCCACGAGACCCGGTGCTGCAGCAGCACACCGCGCTGCGCGTCGAGCGCCAGCAGACCCGCGGCGCCGAATCGGCCCCAGTACTTCTCGCCCGTGGGCGCGACGACCCACGCGTCACCGGGATCGCGGGGCCCGTGCGGACGCCGCGGTTCGCCCGGGGCAGGAGGCTGGATCGTCATCTCCCCCAGCCTGGCACACCCCGCAGCGCCCGGCGCGCCTTGCGTCACATGCCGCCGCCGAAACGACGACGCGCCCCGAACCGGCTGGTCGGGGCGCGTCGAGGACGGGGTCACGCGTCGAAGCGTGCGCCCTCCGGCTTGGAGTCCAGAAGCATGAAGACGAACAGGATGATCCCACCGACGAACGGCACGAAGGCGATGAAGATCCAGAAACCGCTGCGATTCGTGTCGTGCAGGCGACGAACGGTGAGGGCGAGGTGCGGGATGATCGTCGCCAGCGCCCACAGCAGGTAGACGATGAAGAACACCAGGCCCAGACCGGTTGGGGCCATCGGGTTGCCGAACTCGTCGACGGTCCGGCCGCTCGTTGCCACGGCCAGCAACGTCAACGCGAACGAGACGACGGCCTGCACCAGGGCCCACCACCAGTACTCGCTGCGGCTGGCGCGCCCGGTGAAGGTGGCGTACTTCTTGAAGAAGCGCTGCACGGCGGCACCGATCGGCGCTCCGTAGTAAGGCAGATTCAGCGCCGGAACGGCCTGCGGATTGGTCATGGTGATCCCCCGTCACGGCATCGAAGGGATGCCACTCCGACGGCCCGGAATGGTCCGCCGCTGTGGACTCTATCGACTCTCAGGTGTCTTTCAGAAACAGTGACACGCCGAGCCGCGACTCTCGAGAGTGCAACTGACTGACATCTCCACTGCACGCCGCGCGCAAGATGTCAGCAGGATGAAGTCTCGAGGCGCCGAGCCCCGAGCCGCCGACAGCCGGGCCGCCGGGCCGGCGAGCGCCACGCCACGCCACGAACGACGAACGCCCCGGCCGAAGCCGGGGCGTTTGCACAGCACTCAGCGCTGGCGCTTCTCGCGAATGCGCATGTTCAGCACGATCGGGGTGCCCTCGAAGCCGTAGATCTCGCGCAGGCGCCGCTGGATGAACCGGCGGTAGCCCGGGTCGAGGAACCCGGTCGTGAACAGCACGAATGTCGGCGGGCGCGTCGACGCCTGCGTGCCGAACAGGATGCGCGGCTGCTTGCCTCCGCGCAGCGGGTGCGGGTGCTCGGCAACGAGCTCGGCGAGGAACGCGTTGAACTTGCCGGTCGGGATGCGCTGATCCCACGACTCCAGGGCCGTCTCGAGCGCCGGCACGAGCTTGTCGAGGTGACGGCCGGTGCGCGCCGAGATGTTCACGCGCGGCGCCCACGTCACGTGCGCGAGGTCCTGCTCGATCTCGCGCTCGAGGTAGCGGCGACGGTCGGCGTTCTCCATGTCGTCGTCGTTCAGACGGTCCCACTTGTTGAACGCCAGCACGAGCGCGCGCCCCGACTCGAGCACGAGGTCGATGATGTTGAGGTCCTGCACGCTGATCGACTGCGACACGTCGAGCACGACGACGGCGACCTCGGACTTCTCCAGGGCGGTCGAGGTGCGCAGCGACGCGTAGAAGTCGGCGCCCTGCTGCAGGTGCACGCGACGACGGATGCCGGCGGTGTCGACGAGCGTCCACAGCTTGCCGCCGAGCTCGACGACCTCGTCCACCGGGTCACGGGTGGTGCCCGCGAGCTCGTTGACGACAACGCGCTCCTCGCCGGCGGCCTTGTTCAGCAGCGACGACTTGCCGACATTGGGGCGACCGAGGATCGCGACGCGGCGCGGGCCGCCGATCTCGTACTTCGCCACCGCCGAGATCTGCGGCAGCACCTTCATGAGCTCGTCGAGCAGGTCGGCCACGCCACGGCCGTGGATGGCCGAGACGGGGTGCGGCTCACCGAGTCCGAGGTTCCACAGCGCTGCGGCCTCGGGCTCCTGGCGGGCGTCGTCGACCTTGTTCGCGACGAGGAACACCGGCTTCTTGGTCTTGCGCAGCAACCGCACGACGTGCTCGTCGGTCGCGGTCGCGCCCACCGTGGCATCCACGACGAAGAGAACGACGTCGGCGAGGTCGATCGCGACCTCGGCCTGCGCCGCCACCGAGCGGTCGATGCCGCGTGCGTCGGGCTCCCAGCCGCCGGTGTCGACGAGCGAGAAGCGGCGGTCGAGCCACTCGGCCTTGTACGTGACGCGGTCGCGGGTGACACCGGGGGTGTCCTCGACGACGGCCTCGCGACGCCCGAGGATGCGGTTCACCAGCGCCGACTTGCCCACGTTCGGGCGGCCGACGATCGCGACCACCGGCAGCGCGGGGAGGAACTCGATGCCGTCCTCGCCCGATGCGAGGCCCGCGAGGAGCTGCGCATCTTCTTCGTCGAGGTCGAAGTCCTCGAGGCCGGCGCGCAGCGCTTGCGCGCGCTGTTCGGCCAGGACCTCGTCGAGCTCGGCCATCTTCTCGGCGAGCTGGTCGGGCCCGCCTTCGTACTCGTCTTCAACGCCCATCGCGGGCTCCCATCGTGGAGTCGACGACGTTCAGGACGGCGTCGACGGTCTGTTCGAAATCGAGGTGGGTCGAATCGACCACCTGCACGCCGGGGGCGGCGGTGAGGAAGTCGACGACCGTGGAATCGGCGGCGTCGCGCTGGTGCAGCGCAGCGGCCACCTTGGCGGCATCGTGGTCGGTGAGTTCGGCGCTGCGCCGGGCGGCACGCACCTCGGGGGCGGCGGTCAGCAGGATGCGCACCGGCGCATCGGAGTACACGACCGTGGTGATGTCGCGGCCCTCGACCACGACACCGCGCAGACCCGAGGATGCCACGAGCCGACGGAAGAGGTCGTTGACGGCCTGCCGCACGGCGGGGACGCGGGCCACGCCGCTCACGGCATCCGTTACGCGGGGCTCGCGGATCGCGGCGGTGACATCGGTCCCCCCGACGCGGACCCAGCGGTCCGCCGGGTCGAGCGAGATGGCGTAATCGAAGTCGCCGAAGACCTCCAGCACCGCGGTGGCGTCGGAGGTGTCGGCCTCGTGCTCGAGCGCGTGCCACGCGAGGGCGCGGTACGCGGCGCCGGTGTCGAGGAAGCCGAAACGGAGGCGCTCGGCGACAGCCTTGGACACGCTGGACTTGCCGCTGCCGGCGGGTCCGTCGATGGCCACGACGGTCACGGGCGCGTCGACCGACGGCTTGGTGAGGGGCTCAGTCATGGGTGGTGCTCGCAATCCGCCATCCCCGCTGCTGGAGCCCGTCAACGGCTCGGCGGACGGCGTCGGGGACGACGCTGATCTCGGCCAGACCGAAGGGAGCCCCCGGCGAGTGCTCGAGACGCAGGTCTTCGACGTTGACGTCGAGGTCGCCCAGTTCGCCGAAGAGGCGCCCGAGCTGACCGGCGGTGTCGTCGACCATGACGACGAAGGAGTCGAAGCGGCGGTTCTGGCCGTGCTTTCCGGGCAGACGTTCGACGCCCTCGTTGCCGCGGCGGATCGTGTCGGCCACGGTGCGACGGGCACCGGGGGCGTCGGGTTCGCGGAGCGCCTCGGCGACGTCGGTGAGGTCGGCCGCGAGCTGGTCGAGGACCTCGACCACGGGGGCCGAGTTCGCGCCGAGGATCTGCACCCACAGCTCGGGAGCGGATGCCGCGATGCGGGTCGTGTCGCGCACGCCCTGCCCCGCGAGTCGGAGCGAGCCGTCGGGAGCGGTGACGAAGCGACCGGCGAGGAGGCTCGCGACCAGCTGCGGCACGTGCGACATGAGCGCGACGGACTCGTCGTGCTCTTCGGGGGTCATCTCCACGAGCGAGGCACCGAGGTCGAGGGCGAGGCCCTCGACGAGCGACAGGTCGCGCGCGGAGGTCTCGCCGTCGCGGCAGACGACCCACGGGCGTCCGACGAAGATGTCGGCGCGGGCCGAGATCGCTCCCCCGCGCTCACGGCCGGCCATCGGGTGCGAGCCGATGTAGTGCGTGAGATCGACCCCGCGCGAGCGCAAGGTGCGCAGCGGGTCCAGCTTGACGCTCGCGACATCGGTGACGACCGCGCCGGGGAAGGCCGCGAGTTCCCGCTGCACGACGTCGGCGACGACGTCCGGCGGCACGGCGACGACGACGAGCGAGGGACGGTCGTCCGCCCGCTCGGCGCGGCCGGCGCCGTAGTCGATCGCCAGACGCAACTGCGACGGGGAGGTGTCGGCGAGCACGACATCGACACCGCGCGCGGTCAGCGCGTGACCGATGCTCGCGCCCAGCAGACCCGATCCGACCACCCGGACGGTGCCGCTCGTGCGGGTCGCCAAGGGCGCGTCCGCGCGCGCGGGCGTTCCGTTCGCTTCGATCATCGGGTCTCCTGCTGCCCTGGCGGTGACACTCGCACCGCGCGGCGCCCGACGGTCACTCGGCCGGAGCGGCCGGAGTGTCGCCGTCTCGACGAGACAGCGTGAGCAGTGCGCCACGTTCTACTGTAGTCAACTCCCGCGCCTTCCCCACCGGGAGAGTTCCCAGGTGGAGCGGGCCGAACTGCCGCCGCACCAGTTCGACGACGGGGTGGCCCACCTCGGCCATCATTCGCCGGACGATCCGATTGCGCCCGGAGTGCAGCGTCAACTCCACCAGACTTGCTCCCTGCGAGGCATCCAGCAGGCGGGCCTTGTCGGCCGCGATCGGTCCGTCCTCGAGTTCGACGCCCATGGTCAGCCGCGAGATCGTCTGCGGAGTCACGAGCCCCTCGACCTTCGCGATGTACACCTTGGTGACGCCGAACGAGGGGTGGGCGAGCACGTGCGCGAGGTCGCCGTCGTTGGTGAGCACGAGGAGCCCGCTCGTGTCGGCATCCAGGCGTCCGACGTTGAACAGGCGCTCTTCCCACTCCCCGGTGAAGCGGCGCAGGTCGGGGCGCCCGCGATCGTCGCTCATCGAGCTGACGACGCCCGTCGGCTTGTTGAGGATGACGTAGCGCTTGGACGCGTCCAGCTGCACGGCCACTCCGTCGACGTCGACGAGGTCGTTCTCGCGGTCGATGCGCGAGCCCAGCTCGGTCACCACGACACCGTTCACCCGCACGCGTCCCTCGACGATCATCTGCTCCGATACCCGGCGCGAGGCCACTCCCGCGTTGGCGAGCACCTTCTGCAGCCGTACGCCCTCGGCATCCATCTCGCTCATCTGAGCACCTCTCCGTCGAATCCGTCCGCGCCGTCGTCGAGCAACGGCGAAATGTGGGGCAGCTCGTCGAGCGAGTTGATGCCCAGGTTGATCAGCAGCTGATCCGTCGTGCCGTAGTGGATCGCGCCCGTGTCGGGGTCGGTGAACACCTCGGTGATCAGGCCACGAGCCAGCAGCGTCCGCACCACCGAATCCACGTTCACGGCCCGAATGGATGCCACCTGCCCCCGCGTCACGGGCTGCTTGTACGCGATGACGGCCAGGGTCTCCAGCGCCGCCTGTGACAGGCGCGAGGGCGCTTGCGTGTTCACGAACTCGCCCACGACGTCGTCGTACTCCTCGCGGACGTACAGCCGCCATCCGCCACCGACCTCGCGGAGCTCGAAGCCGCGGCGAGGACCGCCGGTCTCGCCGTCGTAGTCGGCGACGAGTCCCTCGATCGCCTGGCGCACGGCCGGCACGGGCGCGCCGACGGCGGCGGCGAGCGAGACGAGACTCTGCGGCTCGTCGAGGATCAGCAGGATCGCCTCGAGACGACGTGCCACGGATGCCGCGTCGTTCGGGCGCGGCGCGGCCGCCGCCTCAGTGGCGGAGACAGCGCCGGCCAGGGCGGTCGGGTCATCGGTCATAATCGGCTCCCAGTGCGGCGAGGTTCTCTTCCGACCACCTCTCGGCGGTCCAGCGCAGGGTCAGCTCCCCCAGCGGCTCGAGCTGCTCGAACGACAGCGCGGCATGGCGGTACAGCTCGAGGATCGCGAGGAACCGTGCCACGACGACCCCGGTCTGGGTCACCCCGGCGACCAGGTCACGGAAGTTCAGCGTGCCGGCGCCGCGCAGCAGCGTCACGACGATCGCGGCCTGCTCGCGGATGCTCACCAGCGGCGCGTGCAGGTGGTCCAGCCCCACGGTGGGCGGATGCTTCGGCGCGAGGGCGACCACGGCGAGCGCGGCGAAGTCCTCGGCGCTGAGCGTCCACACCAGTTCCGGGACGGCGCTGCGGTACTTCTCGTCGAGACGGACGTTCCGCGTGTGACGCCGGTCCTCGCGCTGCAGACAGCGCGCGAACCAGGCCGACACCTCCTTGAACGCCCGGTACTGCAGCAGGCGCGCGAACAGCAGGTCGCGCGCCTCGAGGAGCGCCACCGATTCGGCATCCACGAGCTCGCCCTGCGGCAGGAGACCTGCGATCTTCATGTCGAGCAGGGTCGCGGCGACGACGAGGAACTCGGATGCCTCGTCGAGATCGCCGTCCGGCCCCAGGGCGCGCAGGTAGGCGATGAACTCGTCGGTGACGCGGCTGAGCGCGACCTCGGTGATGTCGAGCTCGTGCGCCGAGATGAGGTTCAGCAGCAGATCGAAGGGGCCGTCGAAGACGGGCAGCGAGACGCGGAAGCCCGCGGCCTCGGCATCCCCGCTCTCGAGCGGGCTGGCAGCGGTGCCGCCGTCAGGCGACAGCGCCACGGGCGACCAGTTCCCGCGCCAACCGCATGTAGGCCTGCGCGGCAGCGTGCTCGGGCGCGAACTCGGTGATGGGCATGCCCGAGACCGAGGCATCCGGGAACTTCACCGTGCGCCCGATGACGGTCTCGAGGACGTCGTCGCCGAACGCCTCGACGACGCGCTCGAGGACCTCGCGCGAGTGCAGCGTGCGCGGGTCGTACATCGTGGCGAGGACGCCGTCCAGCTCGATCGCGGGGTTGAGGCGGTCGCGCACCTTGTCGATCGTCTCGATGAGCAGCGCGACACCGCGCAGCGCGAAGAACTCGCACTCGAGCGGGATGAGCACGCCGTGGGCCGCGGTGAGGGCGTTGACGGTGAGGAGGCCGAGCGAGGGCTGGCAGTCGACGAGCACGACGTCGTAGTCGGCGGCGACCTTGCGCAGCACGCGGGCCAGGATCGTCTCGCGCGCAACCTCGTTGACCAGGTGCACCTCGGCGGCGGACAGGTCGATGTTCGCCGGAATCAGGTCGAGGCCCTCGACACGGGTCGGCACGATCGCGTCGCGCGGGTCGCGCTTGGTGTCCAGCAGCAGGTCGTAGATCGTGAGCATGTCGTGCGTCTGGATGCCGAGCCCCGCCGACAGCGCACCCTGAGGGTCGAAGTCGATCGCGAGGACGCGACGGCCGTAGCCGGCGAGCGACGCCGCCAGGTTGATGGTCGTCGTCGTCTTGCCGACGCCGCCCTTCTGGTTGCACAGCGCGATGATGCGCGCGGGACCGTGGCTGTCGAGCGCGGGCGGGGTGGGGAACCCCTGGTACGGGCGACCTGTGGGTCCGAGGATGACCTCGTCCGCGTTCTTCGCCGTCCCCTTCGTGCTCGCCGACACCGAGTCTCCCGCCTTCGTCATAACGCTGCCGAGTCTACTCGCCACCCCGCCGCGCGCCGGGAGACCCGCGGGGCGCCCGCTACCGCGCGCCCAGAACAGGCGAAGCACCGAGAACAGGCCGACACCCGTCGAATCCCCCTGTCCCAGTCGCATCCCCTGTTCTCGACACCGCAGAACGGATGCCGCCCTCCCCGGCAGGTATCGGATGCCCAGCGCCCGCGCGCGACCCGGGCGCCGCACCCCGCGCGCCGAAAACAGGCCATGCACCGAGAACAGGCCGAACCGGGGAAGATCCGCCTGTTTCCGCGACACCCCCTGGTCCGGTGACACCGGACGGATGCCACGACCCGCGGCCTCCCCCGCCGCCGCCCGCACCCAGAACAGGCCACGCACCGAGAACAGGCCGACACCCGTCGAATCCCCCTGTTTCCACGGCATCCCCTGGTCCGATGACACCGGACGGATGCCACCTCCCCGGCCAACCCGCGCAGCCACGACCCGCGGCCGCTACCACCTCGGTCCGCTCAGCGCGCCCGCGGGTGAGCGGTGGCGTACACGTCGCGCAGGGCGTCGACCGAGACGTGCGTATAGATCTGGGTGGTGGCCACGGACTCGTGACCGAGGAGTTCCTGCACCACGCGAACGTCGGCGCCGCCCTGCAGGAGGTGCGTCGCGAAGGAGTGCCGCAGCGTATGGGGCGAGACGTGCGCGGTGAGACCGGCGCGCTCGGCGGCCGCCTGGATGATGAGCCATGCGCTCTGGCGCGACAGCGGCGCACCGCGGACCCCGAGGAACAACCGGGGCGTCGCCCGCCGTTTCGCCGCCCACCCCGGGCGCACGCGCGTCAGGTAGGCGTCGACCGCGGCGCGCGCGTAGGACCCCACCGGGACCATCCGTTCCTTCGAGCCCTTGCCCCGTAGCCGCAGGACATCGCCGTGGGCGGTGTCGTCCACGTCGAGCTGCACGATCTCGGAGACACGGGCGCCGGTCGCGTAGAGCATCTCGAGCAGCGCGCGGTCGCGGACGGCGGCGGGATCGGCCCCGGCCGCATCCGCCGACCCGGGCGCCGGCCCCGCGGCATCCAGCAGCTGTTCCACCTGCCCGATCGAGAGAGCCTTCGGCAGTCGCTGGGGCGCACGCGGCGGGCGCAGCCGTCCACTCGGATCGTCGGCGACGCTTCCCTCGCGCACGAGAAAGCGGTGCAATCCCCGCACCGACGACTGCAGGCGGGCCAGCGAGGATGCGGCCGGCGGCGGCTCGGCCGCGGCTCGCTCCGCGGCGAACTCCGCGACGGTCGCCGACGTCACGGCCTCGACCTCGTCGATGCCGCGCTCCCCCAACCACGCCGTGTACACGGCGAGGTCACGTCGGTAGGCGTCGACGGTGTGCTCCGACAGCCCTCGCTCGAGCGCGACGTGCCGCAGGTACGTCTGGACGGCGCGCTCGAGCTTCACGTCACGCCGACGCGGCCTCGCGACGCAGCACCTCGGCGGCGGCGAACACGCCGGTGGCCAGGATGCCGTTGCGCAGACGCCCCGCCAGCACTCCCTCGATCACGTCGGCCAACGGCACCCGCTCGACGCGCATGTCGGACTCCTCGTGCTCGCGCTCGTAGTCGGTGACGACGTCGGAGAGCCCCCGGGCGAGGAACAGGTGCACGACCTCGTCGTTCCCGCCGGGGGTCGTGTGGATCGAGACGAGATGCTGCCAGCGGTCGGCCGCGAGGTCGACCTCTTCGCCCAGTTCGCGCTTGGCCGTCTCGACGGGCGGCTCCCCGGCCACGTCGAGCAGGCCGGCCGGGATCTCCCAGTCGCGTTCCTTGATCGGCTGCCGGTACTGCTGGATGAGCACGACACGACCCTCGTCGTCCAGCGCGACGACCGCCGCAGCGCCGGGGTGCTCGACGTACTGGCGGGTCATCTCGTCGTCGCCGTAGCGCACGGTGTCGGACCGGACGTCCCACACCGCGCCCCGATACACGAGGTCGCTGGCGACGACCTCCAGGTCGAGGGGCTCGTCGCGCAGCGATTCCATGTCAGTCCTCCTCGACGTCGAACAGTTCGCTCGAACGGTGGCGCTCGAGCGCCGCACCGACGAGGCCCCGGAACAGCGGGTGCGGCTCGGTCGGCCGCGAACGCAGCTCGGGGTGCGCTTGCGTGGCGATGTAATACGGGTGCACGTCGCGCGGCAGCTCGACGTACTCGACGAGGTCCAGGTCGGGGTTCAGTCCCGAGAACACCAGGCCGGCGTCGCTCAGCTGCTGACGGTAGGCGTTGTTGACCTCGTAGCGGTGGCGGTGGCGCTCCGACACGCGGTTCGCTCCGTACACCTCGGCGGCGAGGGATCCCTCGGCGAGGTCGGCGGGGTACAGGCCCAGGCGCATCGTGCCGCCGAGGTCTCCGCTCTGGAGGATGTCGATCTGCTCGGCCATGGTCGCCACGACGGCGTGCGCGGTGTCGGGGTCGAACTCGCTCGACGACGCACCTTCGAGCCCGGCGACGGTGCGCGCGTACTCGATGACCATGCACTGCAGGCCCAGGCAGATGCCCAGGGTCGGGATGCCCTGCTCGCGTGCGAACCGCAGCGCCCCGAGCTTGCCCTCGATCCCGCGGATGCCGAAGCCGCCCGGGACGATGATCCCGTCGACCGCCGAGAGCGCCTTGGCCGCGCCCTCGGGCGTCTCGCACAGGTCGGAGGGGATCCACGTGATCTTCACGTGCGTCTCTTGGGCGAATCCGCCGGCCTTGATCGCCTCGGTCACCGACAGGTACGCGTCGGGGAGGTCGATGTACTTGCCGACGAGCCCGATCGTGACTTCGTGCTTGGGGTTGTGCACCGCCTGCAGCACCCGCTGCCAGCGCGACCAGTCGACGTCGGCGGCCGTGTCGATGTCGAGCGAGTCGACGATGTACTTGTCGAGGCCCTGATCGTGCAGCATCGTCGGGATGTCGTAGATGCTCGGCACGTCGACGGCGTTGACCACGGCGTCCTCGTCGACGTCGCACATGAGCGCGATCTTGCGCTTGTTCGACTCCGTCACGGGGCGGTCGCTGCGCAGGACGAGCGCGTCGGGCTGGATGCCGATGGAGCGCAGCGCCGCGACCGAGTGCTGCGTGGGCTTGGTCTTCTGCTCGCCGGAGGCGCCCATGAACGGCACGAGCGACACGTGCACGAAGAAGACGTTCTTGCGGCCGAGCTCGTGACGGATCTGGCGCGCGGACTCGATGAAGGGCTGCGACTCGATGTCGCCGACCGTGCCGCCGATCTCGGTGATGATCACGTCGGGCTGCGGCGACTCGGTGGCCTGCAAGCGCATGCGGCGCTTGATCTCGTCGGTGATGTGCGGGATGACCTGCACGGTGTCTCCGAGGTACTCGCCCCGGCGCTCGCGTGCGATCACCTGCGAGTAGATCTGGCCCGTCGTGACGTTGGCGGCCTGGCTCAGCTCGATGTCGAGGAAGCGCTCGTAATGACCGATGTCGAGGTCGGTCTCGGCCCCGTCGTCGGTGACGAACACCTCACCGTGCTGGAACGGGTTCATCGTCCCGGGATCCACGTTGAGATAGGGGTCGAGCTTCTGCATGACGACGCGGAGACCCCGCGCCGTGAGAAGGTTGCCGAGGCTTGCCGCCGTCAGGCCCTTGCCGAGAGACGAGACCACACCTCCGGTCACGAAGATGTGCTTCGTGGTGAAGGCCGATGCCGTGGTGTCGTCTGAATGTCCCGCGTCCGAAGTCTGCATCACGGGCTTCGATCCTATCAGTCGAGTCGGAGGGTGGAGGCGCGGCGAGCGCCGCGCGTTGAGGGAAGTCTGACATCGACCTCCGACAGTGGTGTCACCCGGGCGTGACGATCCGGTGTCGGAGGGGTGGGATCACCGGGCGGTGCGTCCCGTCGCGAGCAGCTCGCGCGCGTGGGTCAGCGCCGCGTCGGAGTCGCTCAGCCCCGACAGCAGACGCGCCATCTCGGCCTCGCGCTCGGCTCCCTCGAGCCGGCGGACACTGGATGCCGTCACCGACCCGTCGTTGCCCTTGACCACCGTGAGATGGTTACCGGCGAACGCGGCGACCTGGGCGAGGTGGGTGACCGCGATGACTTGCGAGGTTTCCGCCAGCCGGGCGAGTCGCCGCCCCACTTCGATCGCCGCGGCACCGCCGATCCCGGCATCCACTTCGTCGAAGACGAACGTCGGCACCGGATCGACACCGGCGATCACGACCTCGATCGCGAGCATGACGCGGCTGAGCTCGCCGCCGGAGGCTCCGCGCGACACGGGTCGCGGGTCGGCACCGGGGTGCGGGGCGAGCAGGATCGCGACGTCGTCGCGCCCGTGCGTCCCGGGCGTGGACGAGGCCGTCACCTCGACGCTCAGGTGGGCGTCGGGCAGGGCCAGGGCGTGGAGTTCCTCGGTGACCGCGGCACCGAGCCGCTCGGCGGCTTCGCGCCGGGCGTTCGTGAGGGTCTCGGCCGCGGAGTCGAGGTCGGCGGCCGCCGCATCGCGCTGTACCGTGAGGCGCTCGATCCGATCCCCGTCGTCGTCGAGTTCGAGCAAGCGCGCCGATCCGGTCTCGAGCAACGAGATCGCGGCATCCACGGATCCGTGCGCCCGGGTCAGCGCCGCCAGGACCCCGCGCCGCTCGTCCACGGCGGCGAGCTCGTGCGGTCCGGCTTCATCGAGGTCGGCGAGGTACCCCGAGAGCGCGACGGAGACGTCGGTCGCGCGGTAGCCGAGGTCGGCGACCTGCTCGCCGATGGCGGCGAGGGCCGCGTCGCTCGCCGATACCCGCTCGAGGGACCGACGGGCCTCGGCGAGCAGCGTCACGATGTCAGGCGTCTCGTCGTCGCCGGAGAGAGCGGCGTGCGCGCTCACCGCGGCGATCCGGAGCTCCTCGGCGTTCGCGAGACGCTCGGCCCGGCGCTGGAGTTCCTCCTCTTCGCCGGCCACGGGCGCCGCCGCCTCGATCTCGGCGATCGCGGCGCGCAGCTCTTCGGCCTCGCGCGCACGGTCGTCGCGGTCGGTGGTGAGGGTCGCGAGTTCGGCATCCAAGGCTCGCCAGGTGTCCCACGCCGCACGGTAAGCCGCCCGCGCGCCGCTGACCGGATCTCCACCGAACCGGTCGAGCGCGTCGCGCTGAGCGGATGCCGAACGCAACCGCAGCTGGTCGGATTGGCCGTGCACCACGACGAGGTCGTCGGCGAGATCGGCGAGCACGCCGGCCGGCGCGGTCCGTCCCCCCACCGTGGCCCGTCCCCGCCCCTCGCTCGAGACCGTGCGGCCGAGATAAAGTTCCGCGGCTCCGTCGCCGAGCGGCTCGATGTCTCCTCCGGCTTCGCGGACGCGCGCGGCGACCGGCCCGTCCTCGGGGACCACCCACACACCCTCGACCGCCGCTTGGGCCGCGCCCGACCGCACGGCGCCCGAGTCGGCGCGCTGGCCGAGGAGGAGTCCGAGCCCGGTCACGACCATCGTCTTGCCCGCGCCCGTCTCACCGGTGATCGCGGTGAAGCCGCGCCCGATCGGCAGGGTCGCGTCCGCGATCACTCCGAGATCGCGCAGCCGCATCTCTTCGATCACGGCATCCCTCCGAGCGAGCCACGCCATCCGGTCACCGGAAGCCGGAACTTGCGCACGAGCCGGTCGGTGAACGCGGCGGGGTGCAGCCGCGCGAGACGCACCGGCCGCGACGACCGGCGTGCCACGACGCGGGCACCGGGCGGGAGATCGTGCGAGCGACGCCCATCGCACCACAGGATGCCGCTCCCGCTCGTGCGCTCGAGGACTTCGACGGCGACCGTGGCATCGGGGCTCACGACGAGCGGGCGGGCGAAGAGGGCGTGGGCCGAGAGCGGCACCACCGCGATCGCCTCGACCGTGGGCCAGATGACCGGCCCTCCGGCGGAGAAGTTGTAGGCCGTCGAGCCGGTGGGCGTCGCCATGACGACACCGTCGCATCCGAACGACGACAGGGGGCGACCGTCGATCTCCATGACGACCTCGAGCATGCGCTCGCGACTCGCCTTCTCGACCGTGGCCTCGTTCAGGGCCCACGTCTCGAAGATCACCCGATCGTCGGCATCCAGCACCTTCACCGCGAGGGCGAGGCGTTCCTCGACGCGGTAGTCGCGGGCGATCACACGGCGGACGGCATCATCCATGTCGTCGCGTTCGATCTCGGCGAGGAAGCCGACATGACCCATGTTGATGCCGAGGATCGGCGCCGTGCCGCCGCGCACCGTCTCGGCCGCGCGCAGGATCGTGCCGTCGCCGCCGAGGACGATCGCCAGCTCCAGGTCTTCCACGCCGACGTCGACGCCGAGCGTCTCGACCCCGTCCAGCGGCAACCGCTCGGCGAGCTCGGGTCGGTCCTCGGCGGAGACCACCGGCACGGCTCCGGCAGCACGCACCGCCGTGAGCACACGCTGTGCCGCCTCGACGGTGTCGTCTCGGCGGGCGTGGACGACGATCAGTATTCGGCGTTCGCTGGGGGTCATCGGCTTCCGGTCAGTCGGGTCACGGTGCTCTCCCATTCTGAGGGGTCGGTGCCGTGCGCGTCCGAGAACCACGCCACATACTCCTGGTTGCCATGGGTTCCCACGATCGGCGAAGGGATGATCCCCGCCGTGCGCAGACCGGCATCCCACGCGGCCCAGAGGACGCCGTGCACGGCGTCCGAACGCAGGGCCGGGTCGGTCACGAGACCGCCCTTGACCGCGGTGCGGCCGACCTCGAACTGGGGCTTGATGAGGAGGACGACCTCGGCAGAGGGCGCCGCCGTCGCCACGATCGCCGGCAGCACATGGTGCAGCGAGATGAAGGACAGGTCGCCGGTGACGACGGCAGGGCGCTCGGCGATCCCGGTCGCTGCGGCGAGGGAGTCGGCGGTCATGAAGCGCACGTTATACCCCTCCACCGACACCACCTCGGGATCGGCGGCCACCGCTGGGGACAACTGTCCGTGCCCGACGTCCACCGCCAGAACGGGCGCCGCCCCGCGCTCGCGCAGCACTTGTGTGAATCCCCCGGTGGACGCGCCGAGATCGAGCGCGACCCGCCCCGCGGGGTCTACACCGAAGGCGTCGAGTGCCGCGATCAACTTGTGCGCCCCGCGGCTGACGTAGTGGTCCGAGACGGCGACCTCGATCCGGGTGTCGTCGTCGACGCGCACGGACGGCTTCACCACGCCGTCTCCGTCGACCGTCACCAGCCCATCCGAGATCAGCTGTGCGGCGTGCGTCCGAGAACGCGCGAGTCCTCGCCGAGCGAGCTCCGCGTCGAGCCGGCCGCTCATCCGTCTGCCGGCGTCGCGGCACCCGATTCGAGCCGTCGTGCGAGCTCGTCGTGCAGAGCGGCGTAGGCGTCGGCTCGCGTCTCGAGGGGCTGGTCCTCGATGATGCGGAGGCGGCCGATCAGTTCGGCACCGGCATCCGTCTCGCGATCATCCGACATGGATGCCATCGTATCCGCGTCAGCGCACGCGGAACGGATCCGCGTACAGCTGCTCGGGCACGCGGAAACCGAAGATCGCACGGCCGGAGTTCCAGATGGCCGCAGCGCCGGCACGGAGCAGATCGATCTGCTGCTCCCCCGCGGACACGATGCGCAAGTCCACTCCGTCGATCTCGACGATGGCATCCCCGACGCGGGTGCGGTCGCCCTTGACGACGGTGGCCGGGTACGGCTCGAACAGCTGCCGCAGGTCGCTCACGATGAAGTCCGGACGCTGGTTCGGCGGCGCCGCCAGCACCTGCTTCGGGCGATCGATCCCCGTGAGGACCAGGACCGACCGCATGTCGGCTGCCCGCGCCCCCTGCACATCGGTGTCGAGCCGGTCGCCGATGAACAGCGGCGAGCTCGCGCCCGTGCGCGCAACCGCGACGTCGAAGATCGGACGTTCCGGCTTGCCCGCGACCGTGGCCAACCGTCCGACGGCGGTGTGCACTGCGGACACGAGCGTGCCGTTGCCCGGTGCGATACCGCGCGCCTGCGGAATCGTCCAGTCCGTGTTGGTGGCCACCCACGGGATGCCGCCCTCGTCGAGCGGTGTCGCCAGAGCGTACGCCGCCTCGGCGAGCTGGGCCCATCCGACCTCGGGGGCGAAGCCCTGCACGACCGCGGCCGGGGAATCCTCTGCGCTGCGTGTCACCACGAAGCCGGCCTTCTCGACCTCGACGACGAGTCCCTCTCCCCCGATCACGAGCAACGTCGAGCCGGCGGGAACGAGCTCTCGCAGGAGCCGCATCGCGGCCTGCGGGCTGGTGACGACGTCTTCGGGCGCGACCGTCAGCCCCAAAGACGTCAGGTGCTCGGCGACCGACGCATCCGTCCGCGAGGCGTTGTTGGTGATGTAGCCGAGGCGATGCCCCTCGTCAGCGGCGCGGTTCAAGCTGTCCACCGCGTGCGGCAGAGCGCCCGGACCGGCGTAGACGACACCATCGAGGTCGGCGAGGACGACGTCCACTCCGTCCAGTGGCGTGGCACCCGACTTGCTCCGCCCGAAGATCATCGTGTCTCGTCCTGCCCCTCGTCGGAGTCGCGTGCGGGGTGCTCCCCCTCGGTGTCGTCCGCCTCGGCGGCCGCTTCGACCGTGTCGACGTGCGCTGCGACGGAGCTCTCCGTCGTGGTGTCTTCGACGGGCACGACCCCGGATGCCACCTCGACTCCGCCCTCGTCATCGATGAGGTCGATCTCTTCGACGACGATGACTTCGCGGTCGGCGACGCCGGCCGCCGCATCGAGGGCGTCAGCAGCGACCTCGGACCGGCGGAACCATTCCGCGGCCTCGTCCTCTCGACCGAGTTCCTCGAGTACGGCCGCGCGCGCCGCGAACAGCGCCGGGCTCCACTCGAAGGCGCGATCGGGGTCGGCTTCCGGGATCTCGAGTTCCTGCAGAGCGCGCTCAGGCTCGCCGACGTCCAGTCGTGCGCCCGACATGGCGATGGCGAGCTGGGCCCGGACCGCAGCGGGCAGCGTGGAGCGGTCGACCGACCGGCCCTCCTCGAGCGCCCGATCAGGCCGTCCGACACCACGCTCGCTGTCCACGATGAGGGGCAGCTGCTCATCGGAGCCCGAGATGCGGCGGTGGGTACGTAGTTCACGGAGAGCGAGGGCGAAGTCGCCGATGGCATAGGCCGTGATCGCGACCGTTTCGCGGACGATGGCGACACGACCCGCGCTGCGCGAGGCCGCCAGGGCGTGCGCGTGAGCGAGAGCCGGGTCTTCGTCGATCAGTCGCGACGCCATCACCAGGTGGCGCGCGACATTCTCCGCGTTGTCCTTGCTGAGGGTCTTGAGCTCATTGCGCGCGGCACCCGGAAGATCCCGAGCGGTGACCTCCTCCGGGATCTCGGGACCGCGCTCACGCTGATCCTGAGGAGGACGGGTCGCGCGGGCATCTTCGCGATCGAAGCGCCTCGGCGCACCCGCACCGGGGCGACGATCGCCGGACGGGCGGCGGTCGCCAGAAGGACGGCGGTCACCGCCCTCACCACGGGGACGATACGGACGCGAGTCCCCACCCTCCGTACGCGGGCGATAAGGACGCGAGTCCCCACCCTCCGTACGCGGGCGATAAGGACGCGAGTCACCCTCGCGACGCGGACGCCCTTCACCGGCGGCTCCGCTACGGAACGGGCGCGAATCGCCGTCACGGCGCGGCCGACCCGCGCCGTCGGAGTCGCGGCGGAACGGACGACCGTCCCCCTCACGGCGGGAGCGATCGACTCCACCGCTGAAGGGCCGAGCACCGTCGCGCGGCGGCCGACCATCCGAGCCGCCGGTACGCGGACGCGCGTCGCCATCACGACGGGGACGGCTGCTGGCATCGCCGTCGCGACGAGCGGGTCGCCCGTCGGAGTCTCTACGAAGGCGAGACGAACGGTCGTCATCGCGCTTGAAAGGCCGAGCGGACGAATCACGGGCATTGCCACGCTGTCCGCCCGACGGACGCCCCGCACCGGACGATCCCGATCGGGGGCGCGAACGATCGTCGGAACGACCTCCATTGACATTGCGATCATTGGCGTCGTCGTTCGACATGACGATCCTTCCCCCGGAAATGTGTCCGT
>NZ_JBYQLI010000004.1:0-329128 GCF_058214835.1 Microbacterium sp. SCPM-O-B-15248 (M128) | reverse complement strand
ACCACAGCACGCTCCACCTCAGCCCCCGTCATGGCATCCTGCAACTTCTCGGATACGGCAGGGGGCGCCCACCGCTCACAGAACAGACCGAGCTTAGATCGGCCCGCCGTGGCTTGTCTGAGCGAGAGCCTTGAGCAAATACTCGCCGTACCCGCTCTTGACAAGCGGCTCCGCGCGCTCGCGCAACTCGTCGTCCGAGAGGAACCCCATACGCCAGGCGACCTCCTCGGGGCACCCGATCGACAGGCCCTGGCGCTTCTCGACCGTGCGGATGAACTCCGTCGCCTCGCTGAGCGAGTCGAAAGTCCCGGTGTCGAGCCACGCCGTTCCGCGCGGCAGAAGCTCGACCTTCAAGGCACCACGTTCGAGGTAGCGGCTGTTGATGTCGGTGATCTCGAGCTCTCCGCGCGGCGAGGGGGTGAGCGAGCGGGCGATCTCGATGACGTCGTTGTCGTAGAAGTACAGCCCTGGAACGGCGTAGTTGCTCTTCGGGTGGGCCGGCTTCTCTTCCAGCGAGACCACGTGCCCGGCGTTGTCGAACTCCACGACGCCGTAGGCCGTCGGGTCGGCCACCCAATAGCCGAAGACCACGCCTCCGGTCAGGTCGGTGTACTGGCGCAGGCGCGTCCCCATGCCCTGCCCATAGAAGATGTTGTCGCCCAGCACGAGCGCGACCGAGTCAGACCCGATGTGCTCCTCGCCGAGGAGGAACGCCTGCGCGAGTCCGTCCGGTGAGGGCTGGACCTTGTACGTCAGCGAGATACCGAAACGCGATCCGTCGCCGAGCAGCCGCTGGAACTGCTCGGAATCCTGTGGCGTGGTGATGATGAGGATGTCGCGGATGCCGGCGAGGATCAGGGTCGACAGGGGGTAGTAGATCATCGGCTTGTCGTAGACCGGGACGAGCTGCTTCGAGACGCCGAGCGTGATGGGGTGCAGTCGTGACCCGGTTCCGCCCGCGAGAATGATCCCACGCATTCCTCGATTGTCGCCGACGCGCGCGATCCCCGCCAATCCGTCGACTCGCTCAGGGCCGTCGAGTACGCCGGGCTAGTCTGGCCCCATGCGTCTGCTTGTGACCGGCGGTGCCGGGTTCATCGGTTCCAATTTCGTCCACCATGTCGTGAGCCACACGGATCACACGGTGACGGTGTTGGACAAGCTGACCTACGCCGGCAACCGGGCGTCGCTGGCGGGGTTGCCGGAGGACCGCGTGCGACTGGTCGTGGGCGACATCGCCGACGCCGCCGTGGTGGATCCGCTCGTGGCCGAGGCGGACGCGGTCGTGCATTACGCAGCGGAGTCGCACAACGACAACTCTCTGCACGACCCGCGGCCGTTCCTGGACACGAACATCATCGGTACGTACACGCTGTTGGAGGCCGCCCGCCGGCACGATGTGCGGTTCCACCACATCTCCACCGACGAGGTCTACGGCGACCTCGAACTGGACGACCCGTCCCGTTTCACCGAGTCCACCCCGTACAACCCCTCCTCGCCCTACTCCTCCACCAAGGCCGGATCCGACCTTCTCGTGCGGGCGTGGGTGCGCTCGTTCGGCGTGCGCGCCACGATCAGCAACTGCTCCAACAACTACGGCCCGTACCAGCACGTGGAGAAGTTCATCCCCCGGCAGATCACCAACGTCATTCGCGGTATTCGCCCGAAGCTGTACGGCACCGGTGAGAACGTGCGCGACTGGATCCATGCCGACGACCACTCCTCCGCGGTCCTGACCATCCTCGACAAGGGGCAGATCGGGCAGACCTACCTCATCGGCGCCGACGGCGAGAAGGACAACAAGACTGTCGTGGAGTCGATCCTGCAGAGCATGGGTCAGCCCGCCGATGCATATGACCTCGTCACCGACCGGCCCGGGCACGACCTGCGCTACGCCATCGACTCCACCAAGCTGCGCACCGAACTCGGGTGGACCCCCACGTACGGCGACTTCGAGTCCGGTCTGGCCGCGACCATCGACTGGTACCGCGACAACGAGGCCTGGTGGGCTCCGGCGAAGGACGGCGTCGAAGCGTTCTACGCCAGCAAGGGACAGTGACCGGCATGGCCACCGACTTCGGTAAGAACCTCACCGTCACGACCACCCCGATCCCCGGGCTGATCGTCCTCGACCTCCCCGTGCACGGCGACACCCGCGGCTGGTTCAAAGAGAACTGGCAACGCGCGAAGATGACCGCCGCCGGGATCGACCTGCCCGACTTCGGTCCCGTGCAGAACAACATCTCCTTCAACGACGCCGTCGGCACCACCCGCGGCATCCACGCCGAACCATGGGACAAGTACGTCTCCGTCGCCACCGGCCGCATCTTCGGCGCCTGGGTCGACCTCCGCCAAGGCGACACCTTCGGCGCCGTGTACACCACCGAGCTCGACCCCTCGAAAGCGATCTTCGTCCCCCGCGGCGTCGGCAACTCCTACCAGACCCTCGAACCCGACACCGCCTACACCTACCTCGTCAACGACCACTGGTCCCCCGACGCCACCTACACCTTCCTCAACCTCGCCGACGAGACCGCCGCGATCGACTGGCCCATCCCCCTGGACACCGTCGAGATCAGCGAGAAGGACAAGAACCACCCCCGCCTCACCGACGTCATCCCGATGCCGCCGAAGAAGATCCTCGTCACCGGCGCCAACGGACAGCTCGGCCGCGCCCTCCGCAACGAATACGGGGAACACCCGTGGATCGAGTACGCCACGCGCGACACCCTCGACCTGACCTCCCCCGACCTTCCCACCGCCCGCCGCTGGCGCGACTACGGCACCATCATCAACGCCGCCGCCTACACCAAAGTCGATGCCGCAGAAACCTCCGAGGGCCGCGCCGAGGCCTGGGCCGCGAACGTCACCGCCGTCGCCGCCCTCGCCCGCATCGCCACCACCAACGGGATCACCCTCGTCCACATCTCCAGCGACTACGTCTTCGACGGCACGAAGGACGGCGCGTACACGACGAGCGACCCACTCGCCCCCCTCGGCGTCTACGGGCAGACCAAAGCCGCCGGCGATGCGATCGTCTCCATCGTTCCGCGCCACTACATCCTGCGTACGAGCTGGGTCATCGGCGATGGCAACAATTTCGTCCGCACCATGGCCTCCCTCGCCGAGCGCGGCATCGACCCGCGCGTCGTGAACGACCAAACCGGGCGTCTCACTTTCACCGACGACATCGCCGCCACCGTTCGCGCGCTGCTGGAGTCGGAGGCACCCTCCGGCGTCTACAACGTCACCTCGGACGGAGAACCGCAGTCCTGGTACGACATCGCCCGCGAGGTCTTCCGCCTCACCGGGCACGACCCCGACCGCGTCACCGGAGTCAGCACCGCGGAGTACTTCACCGGGACGACCGGCCCGGTCGCCCCACGTCCCCGCAACAGCGTGCTGGACCTGGATGACGTCGGGGGGCGGATCCGCACCCTCGATGGCCGGGAGCGGTTGGCAGAGTACCTCGGCCGCTGACGCGGGCCAGACTCACTTCACGACTTCGTAGATCCGGAAGCTCGACGGGCCTTCTTGCACGGTGTCGCTCAACACCACGCAGGGCGAGTCGATCGCGACTTCGCTCAGCACCCACGTCACGTGCTCGCGCGCGAACGGCGCGCACGCATCGAAGGTCATCTGCACCTGGTCGGGGTAAGGATTGCGAGGAGCAGGGTCGCCCTCTCCCAGCACCCAGGACACCATGCCGAGCCGGTTCCATTCCTCCTCCGCAGCACCGGTGGGGTCGATCTCGGACCACATCTCCCGCGACGGCGCCCCCTGGAAGCCGTTCAGCGCGGTGACACCCGATTCCAGGAGCATCATCGTCGGAAGCGACGTCGAGGTGATTCCGACCCAGGTACCCGGATCTTGAGCGTCCCTCTCCTGCACGGTGCGGACAGTTGCCGTCTCCCTCAGGTCCAGCACACCGCGATACAGCGGATTGACGCCCAGCGAGGAGACGACCGAGACGATGAGGAACATCGCCGCTCCGATTCCGGCCCATCCTCGGGCGAAAGCCCCCACCGAGAGAACGCAGAGGAGGGCCAGCACTGCCCCCAGCAGCAACGCCGATCGCGACATGTCCGCGACGTAGGCCTGCAGCCCCATCTCACGGCCGATTCGCCAGAGGACGAACACGAACGACAGCGCCACGAGCGCCATCGCGGAGAGCGGCACCCACCAGGGCGCCCGGCGCCCGCTCGCGGAGCGCATGTCGTCGAGCAGCCGCGCGGTCAGCGGAACGAGCACGAAGCTGAGCACCCCGAAACCGATCCGTATCCGCCCGTAGGTCGTTCGGTCCAGGAAGAAGAGGTGAGCGATCGGATCCCAGCCCGGGATTACCAGGAATGCCACCATCACCACGCCGGATACCAACAACGCGACCGCGGTGCCGTCGACGCGGCGATCGGTCCGCCAGAGGGCGACGAGCACCCAGACGATCGCGACGACGAGGAACAGTCCGGGGAGGAAGAACGTCGACGCCTCGGGCGCGTTCATTGCGAACGGCGCGCCCGTGGTGCGCCCGAGATCGAACGAGAGAAAGCCTGCGAAAAGCTGGGCCAGCTCGGACGTCCCGGCGTGGCCCACCTCTTGCAATCGTTCACCGGGGTAGACCGTCGATGTGAAGCCCTCGATGGTGGACCACCGCGTGAGAAGCCAGACGACCATCACCACCGCAGCGACGAGTCCCGCCGCGAGAAGCGGAACGATGCGCGTCACCCGCTCACGCAGCCGAGACCCGTCGCGGCGGGTGAGCACGAGTCCGATCACGAACGCCGCAGCGACGAGCACGACCGGCACGATGAACGGTGCGTACACCCCGACGGCCATCGCCGCCGTGGTCCAGGCCGTGAGGCCCGCCAGTATCCACGCTCCTCGTCGTCTTCTCGACTTCAGGCACCACACGGCGGTGGCCATCACGAGGAACGCCCACGCGGCAGGATAGAGCGTCGTCGACAGATACCACCATTGGAAGAACGGCGAGAAGAAGAACCCCACGGCGAGCGCCGCAGCAGCGAGCGGCCGCCGCGGCATCAACACCGCAGCCAACAGGTAGCCCGCAGCGATGACGGCGAATCCGGGCAGCCACCATTTCATCGCCATCGCCTGGTCGAGCGGGAGGACGAAGAAGCCCAGGAGGTGCGGGCGAAGCGCGGTGGACCAGTCGGTCGTGGGGAGATCGTTCTGGACGGTGGCATCCATCCCGCCCGGGAACGTCTCGTTCCGGGGCGGCAGCCCCTGCTCCACCTGCGAGATGACCCAGGACGTTTGCACGAACCACTCGTCGCTGCGGATGGGCGCGGGCTCTCCGGCTATCAGTGCCGGATCCTCCGTCTCGCTGATGAGTCCGTGGACGACGCCGGTCGACGAACCCGTCAGGCCCAGGGCGACGAAGAGGACGAGAACGGCCGCGAGGAATCCCAGGGGGATGCCGACGACTTTGGCATTGGGGAGCCCGTCCGTGCGCGGCTCGACGAAACGGCCGTAGGCGGCGAACACGGGCCGCCAGGGGCGAACGGGCTTCGAGGTACTCACGTGGTCGAACTCACTTCCGAGGCTGCAGACCCTCTAGTCTCATCCAGCACCCGCTACTGGCGCCAGTCGAGGAAAGCCGGGTGCCCGGGGACCGGCTCAGCGGATCTGGCCCATCACGTTCCATCCGATCCCAGCGAGTGACCGACCGAGCCATCCGCCGCGACCATCGCCCCGGTAGAGATAGAGATCACCCTTCGTGTCGGTTCCGAACACGTCGGGTCCGGCGGCGCCGTCGAAGTCACCGGCACCGAAGACGGTCCCGAAGACGTTCCACCCCTCCCCGATCACCCGGATCGAGCCCCAATTGCCGCGACCATCCACCCCGAACAGCCAGAGGCTGCCGTCCGTGCGCCGCCCCAGCAGATCGCTCACGCCGTCACCGTCGATGTCGCCGGCCGCCGAGAGCGAGTCGATCACCTGCCATCCGACACCGACTTTGACGCCTTGGCCGGTCAGCCAGCCCCCCATGCCGTCGCCACGATAGAGCCACAGGTCGCCCGCGGCGTCACGCGCAACCACATCGACCCGACGGTCACCGTCGAAATCGATCCCACCGGTGATCAGCCCGAATCCGTTCCAACCGGATCCGATGACGGTCGGCCCCGCGAACGTGCCGTCGCCGCGCCCCTTCCACAGTTCGAACTGACCGTCCGAGGTGACACGTCCCAGGTCGGGCCGACCATCGCCGGTGAAGTCCCCGAGGGGAACGAGAGTCGCACTCCCCCACTTCGCGTTCGACTCGATCGGGCCCTGCCACCCTCCGCCGCCGTTGCCGGGGTAGACCGTGAGCACGCCCTTCTTGGTCACCGCGGCGACATCGGCGCGTCCGTCACCGGTGAGATCGCCGACTCCGCCGGGGAACGCCTTCCTCCACCCGGGCGACGCCCCTTCCGCCGTGACGGTCTGCATCACGCTCCAGCCGCTGCCCACCGGCGACGACGACCTGCTGAAACGACCAGAATTATCACCGGCGAACGACCACAGCAGTCCGTTGCGATCGACCGCGAGCAGATCGGCGACGCCGTCGCCCGTGAAGTCACCGGGCATCGTGATGGACGTCATCGACCCCCACCCTCCGCCGAGATGGGTGCGGCCATTCTGCCAGCCGCCCGTACCGTCGCCTCGGTAGAGCCACAGGTCACCGCTGGCGTCACGACCGAGGAGATCCTGTTTTCCGTCCCCGGTGACGTCGGCGCCGCCGACGACCGCGGTGAACCCCGTCCACCCGCTGCCGACGACTCGCGAAGCCGCGAAGGTGCCGTATCCCGTTCCCTTCCAGAACAGCAGCAGACCGGCCTTCGTCGTGGTGTAGACGTCGGGGATGCCGTCGCCGTCGGCGTCGCTCGCGGCCGTGATGAACGTGGCATCCGACCAGTCGACGTCGATGCGCTTGCGCGCGAGATCGCCGGAGCGCTCTTCGAGCGGACGCAGCCAGACCTTCATGTCACGGTCGACGACGATCATGTCGCGTCGCTGATCGCCGTCGAAGTCGCCGACGGCAAGCACACGATCCGTCGACGCGATGCCGCCAGCGGTGCGAACACGGTCACCCCAGGTCGCGTTCTTGAACGGGTAGGACAAGACCTGGCCCGTTCCGTCGATCGCCACGATGGACGGGTCAACGCCGTAGCGCGGAACCGTGGGCTGGACCCGCGTCGACCCGAACCAGTCCGTGAAGGTCCGCCAGAAGTTGCGGTTGCCGTAGGCCGAGCAGCCGTCGCCCTCGCCGTAGAGGTTGCGCAGTGCCGCCGCGTTGGGGACGTACGGCGTGTAGATGTACAGGGCCGCCGTCGCCGCGTTCTCGATGAAGACGCGCTGGGTGCCGCAGCTCGTGGTCGGGTTGTAGAGGATGTTGTTCCATCGACCGGCCTGGTACCCCCACCAGGTGGGGTTCATCCGGTAGACCTCGAACTGCCGGGCGCCGTAGTAGACCTGGTAGAAGAACCCCTGGGTCGCCGGGTCGCACGGCGCCGTGTCCGGGCAGCCCTGACCGGTGGCCGCCGAATAGTTCCAGTCGGACGGGGCCGTGGAGGTGATCAGGCCCTGCTCCTTCTGCAGAAGGACGAGCAGCGCTTTCTGGCTGACCCCGCACGACCGGGCGACCTTGTCGATGATGGTGGAGGCGCTCTCGTTGGGTGCGCCGCTGTAGCCGTTGCAGTACTTGTCGGCGGGTCGGTCGTCGGTGTTCTGGCGGAAGTCCTTGACGCAGGTGTACCCGCGTTGGCACTGGCGCACCTGCTTCTCCATGAACGCCTGGATCTCCGGCGAGCCCATCGCCGTGCCGTCGAAGAACACCGCGTCGTCGATGATGTTCCCGGCGTTCCAGTCGGCCGCGTTCGCGGCGGACGCGGATGCCACGGGGGCCACGGTCGCGGGGAGCGCGACGGGGACGGCTACCAGAAATGCCACCGCGCACACCCAGGCCGCGAGGACGGCGACGGCACCGCGGCGGCGCGACCGTGCGATCACGGGGCCGGCTCGACCGTGGAGACGGCCGACTCGGCGCGCGTCGTCGACGACTCGTAGCGCACGCGGAACTGCAGGTCGTCAGCGGGCGCGTCGACGGGGATCGACATCACGCCGCAGTAGGTCACGTCGTTGCCCTCGGCTCCGGTCACGGACACGGTCCGATCTGTTCCGACGAGTTCGAGCGTGCACGTGCCGCCGCCCTCCGAGACCTTCGGCACCATCGCCGTGACCTCGAGCCGCCCATCGAGGATCTCGGCGGTGACGACGAGGACGTCGCCGGTGAACGGGGTGACCGTGGGGCTCGGAACAGCGGTGCCGGTCGGCGCGGCCGAGGGGGTGGGTGACGCGGTGGCGGATGCCGAGCCGCTCGAGGTGGGCGTCGGGCTCGCCCCTCCGACGGGCGTCGCGCACCCGGCGAGGGTCAGCAGCGACAGCGCCACGACGGGGACGACCCACCGACTCATCCTCTTCGTCGAGGGTGAGCGAGGGGCGGCAGTCAGGCGAATCACGCGATCATTGTGCGGTGTCGCGGCCCGGATCGGCGGCTGCCACGCCGCGCGAGGTCAGCCGCGCGTCGTATATCGCCGCAGCCGACGCAGCCGCGACCACAGCGGCTGATGGGCGTCGATCTCGCGGCGCACGTCCTCGCGGATCTCCGCGCGGAGTCGTGCCGCGCTCTCCTCGGCGCGCTCGTCGAGCCGAGCGAGCAGCTCTGCCTGGAGCGCGGCGAGGTAGAGCGGAAGCCCCTCACCCTCCCGCCGGGTCCACTCCGCGAGCGCCCGGTCACGGACGAGGGCATCGTCGTGCGCGTGCGCCCCGGCGAGTTCGAACATGCTGTTCGCCGCGACGCCGGTGGCATCCGGTCTCTGCGTCCAGTACGCCAGCGGCTCGCCCGCGAGGAACCCGAACCCCGCCCGCGCGAGCACCCGCAGGTAGAAGTCCCAGTCCTCGACCGCGTCGAGCGACTCGTCGTACCAGCCGGCGTCGTCGTGGACGGCGGCGCGGTAGAGGACCGAGATGGGGACGGCGCGGTTGACGCTCAGCATCTCGGTCAGCGATATGCGCTGCATCCCGGCCCAGAACGGAGCGCGTCCGACCTCGACCCATGCGCCGTCCCGCTCCTCCTCGTACACGATCTCGGTCGCGACCGAGACCGCCGCATCACCGGGGTGGGTATCGAGCCAGGCGACGGTGCGCGCGAGGAATTCCGGATGCCAGCGGTCGTCGTCGTCATGCAGCACGACGAACTCGGTCCCCGCCGCGCGCACCCCGACATTGGCGGCGATGCAACGACCGCCCGCGCCGGGAGCGATGTGGACGACCTCGATGGGCACCGCAGCCTCGGCGACGACCCGGTCGACCTCGGCGGGCTCGCCTCCGTCGTTGACGACGACGACACGGAGATCGGAGAACGTCTGCGCGGCGATGTCGTCGAGGGCCCGGCGCAGGAAGTCGGGGCGCTTGCGGGTGCGGACGACGATTCCGACGCGCGCGGTCATGGGTTCGAGCATAGGGCCGGGTCTACAGCTCCGCGTGCAACGCCCACACCCGGTCGGCGCACGCTTCCCAGGCGAAGCCCTTCGCGCGGTCGCCGGCGAGCACGCGCAGACGCTCCGCGTCCTCCCCCAGGGCGCGGGTGATCGCCGCGCCGAGGTCGTCGGCACCCGCGTACACCGCCGCGTCCGCGAGCACCTCCCGGTGCACGGCCGTGTCGGCGGCGACGATCGGCACGCCGACGGCGAGCGCGTCGACCGCGCGCCACGGCCAATCGGTGCGGGTGCTCGGGGCGACGAATGCCACCGCATGCGAGAGCACTGTGGCGCGATCCCAGGGGTCGAGCGATCCGCGGGCGTGCACGCGGGTCTCGGCGATCCCGGCGGCGGAAGCGAGGTCGGCCACGGCCGGCTCCTCCCCCTCGGGCACGTCGATGACGACGACGTCGCCCTCCCATCCGGCCGCGGTGACGCCCGCGAACGCGCCGGAGAGGCCGTCGGAGGCGACGGCACCTCCGGCGACGGCGAGGAACGACGACGGCAGGTCGAGCGCGCGCAGCCGCCCCACGGCATCCGAGGGCACGCGGAAACCGCGGACGGGCGCGCCGCCGATGACCCGCACCTTGGCGACGAGCTTGGCCTTGGCCACCTCGGCCAGGCGTTCGGCCATCGCGTGCGAGGGAACGACGACGGCGTCGGCGTGCTTGCCGACGCGCGAGAGCAGGGCACGGGCGGCCAGGATCTCGGCCCGGGGCAGTTCGTCGGGGGTCTCCCACGCGCGCAGGTCCCACAGCGTCACGACGATCTGGTGCGTCTCGTTGACGCGATCGTGACGCACGAGCGGGGCGAGCGGCGTCGGCGAGTGGATCAGGCCGCGGCCGATCCCCGGAGCCACCCCGAGCTGCCAGGATGCCGCGAGCTCGCGCCGCCGCATCGACAGCCGCGTCTCGGATGTCAGGCCCGTCACCCCGACGTCGTCGGGCAGGCCCGGAGACGGCACGATCGCGGAGACGTCGCAGCCGCGCGGGGCGGTGTCGACGAGCGCTTGAGCGAGCGACGCGGAAGCCTCGGCGAGGTCGCGGGAGGTGGGGCTGACGAGCTGGTCCAGCACGACGCGGAGGGTGACGGTCACGGCGCGGGTGCCTCCGTCTCGGTGGGCGAGTGGAGCTTGTCGCGCAGAATCTGCTGGACCTGGGCGTAGTCGGGGTCGAACTCGTCGACGCCGCCTTCGGGGGTGAGTTCGATCGTCGTGACCGGCTCGCCCTTCGCCTTCAACGCGAGGTCCACGAGGGTCGGGGCGATGAGGCCCTGCGGCAGATCGGTTTCGACGACGTTCGTGCCGGCCTTCCACACCTCCGTGAAGTGCTGGAGCACGTTCTGCGGAGTGAACTGCGCGAGAATCGCCTCCTGCAACTGCCGCTGACGCCGCATGCGATCGAAGTCGCTCGTGGTGTACCGCGAGCGGGCGTACCACTGGGCGGTGTCGCCGTCCATGTGCTGGGCACCCGGCTCGATCCAGCCGAAGGCCCAGTCGTCCACCGGCTGGCCGTCGTACGCGGGGCCGCCCTTGGGGAGTCGCTCGTCCACGGTGATGTCGACTCCGCCGAGCGCGTCGACGACGTCGGCGAAGCCCTTCATGTCGATCAGGACGTAGTAGGGGATCTGGATGCCGAGGATGCCCTCGGCGGCGTCCTTCGTGGCTTCGATACCGGGCTCCGAGCCGTTCGCGACCGCGTCGGGATACAGGGCATTGCCGTCCTTACAGACCTCGACCTCGGTGCGCAGCTGGTTGATGCCGCTGCCCCACCCGCACGTGGCGTTCGCGAATCCGGTGTGACCGTCGGGGTACTCGTCCTGCATCGGGCCCGGCGCGAACGGGAAGTGCGGCATGTCGCGCGGGATGCCGGTGATGGTCACCGCACCGCTGGAGGCGTTGATCGAGACGACGGAGATGGAGTCGAACCGCATCGAGTCGCGTCCCTCACCGGAGTCGGCGCCCAGGAGGAGGATGTTGTAGTAGCCGTCGGACGGCGGGACGACGGGAGCGGACTCGGCGAAGATCTGCGCGAACCCGTCGCGGGTGGTGCCCGCCGCCTGAGCCGCCCACGCCGCCCCCGAACCCGTGAGCACCAGCAGCCCCACCGAGACGAAGGCGATGGCGAACCGCGCAAGGGGGCCGGTGCGGACGAGCCGCACGAGCCGCAGCGTGTCGATCGTCAGGACGATCCACAGCACGACATACCCGATGAGCACGATCTGCACGACGGTGAGCGGCACCCAACGGAACCACGACAGGAAATCGGGGATGAAGGATCCCGTGGCGAGTGCGAACAGCCCGCTCGGCCACAGCAGCGCGCCGAGGGCCGTCAGGACCAGCACCGTCCAGAGGAAGAGGGTCGCCGCCAGCCCGAACCGACCAAGGCGGCGGTTGCCCGCGAGGATCTGCGCCGATCCCGGCACGAGGACGTTGAGAACGACGAGCCACCAGCCACGTCGCGTCATGACCTCCCGCGACGAGACATCCGGGTTGCGCATCGGCCGCGACTCCACGAGCGGCTCGCGCGTCCGCGGCCGCGGCGGCGCCGACAGCGTCACAACGAGTCCTTCAGACGGCGGTTCTTCTCCTCCACCTGGGCTTCGAGATCGGCGGCATAGGCCTCGACCCGGTCGCCCAGAGCAGGATCGGCCGCGCCGAGGACGCGGGCGGCCAGAAGACCGGCGTTCTTGGCGCCGTTGATGGACACCGTGGCCACGGGGATCCCGGCCGGCATCTGCACGATGCTGAGCAGCGAGTCCAGTCCGTCCAGCGTCGCCAGCTGGACCGGCACGCCGATGACCGGCAGGGCGGTGACCGAAGCCAGCATGCCCGGGAGGTGCGCCGCCCCGCCCGCACCCGCGATGATCGCGCGCAGCCCCCGCGCACGGGCCTCGCGGCCGTAGCGGATCAGCTTGTCGGGCGTGCGATGCGCCGAGACGACCTCGACCTCGTGCGGGATGCCGAACTCGGTGAGCACCTGAGAGGCGTCGCTCATCACGCGCCAGTCGGAGTCGGAGCCCATGACGACGCCGACCACCGGCGTCTCGGAGGAATGCAGTGGCCGGGTCACCGGTCCAGGCTAGGGCGGGTCGCTGGAAGATCGCGCAACGGCGCGCTCAGTCGAAGAATGCCGCCGCCGCGCGGCCCTCGTCGACCACGTCATCCACGTCGTCGCCGGCGACGTTGATGTGCCCCACCTTGCGGCCGGGGCGCGGATCCTTGCCGTAGGTGTGGATCTTCGCCGTCGGATGCGCCGCCATCGCCGGGGCGAACCGCTCGGTGAGTCCGCCCTCGGCCGGCCCGCCGAGGATGTTGATCATGACCGTCCAGGGCGCCACCGCCGCGGTCGATCCGAGCGGGAGATCGAGCACCGCCCGCAGGTGCTGCTCGAACTGGCTCGTCACCGCGCCGTCCTGGGTCCAGTGACCGCTGTTGTGCGGGCGCATCGCGAGCTCGTTGACGAGGATGTGCTCGTCGGTCGTCTCGAACAACTCGACCGCGAGCATCCCGGTCACCCCGAGGCCTTCTGCCACGGCGACGCCGATCTCGGCGGCGGCGCGCTCGAGCCGCTCGCCCGCGCGCGGGGCCGGAGCAATGACCTCGGCGCACACGCCGTCGCGCTGGGTCGTGGCGACGAGGGGGTAGACGCGGACCTCCCCGGAGGGGCGCCGAGCCACCTGCTGGGCGAGCTCGCGCGTGAAGTCGACGAGCTCCTCCACCAGGAGCGCACCACCGCGGGCGTCCTCGGCGAGCGCGGCGAACCAGTCGTCGGCCTCGGTGGCGGCGGACACGACCCGCACGCCCTTGCCGTCGTAGCCGCCGCGGGGGGTCTTCACGACCGCGCGGCCGCCGTGCGCGTCGAGGAACTCCTGCAGCTCCGTGGCGTCGGACACCGCCGCCCAGTCGGGCTGCGGCATCCCGAGCTCGGCCATGCGCTTCCGCATCACGAGCTTGTCCTGCGCGACCGCGAGGGGTGCGGGGCCGGGGTGCACGGCGACGCCGGCCTCGACGAGGGCGGCCAGGACGTCTTGCGGAACGTGCTCGTGGTCGAAGGTGAGGACGTCGACGTCGCGCGCGAAGCGCAGCACCGTCTCGGCGTCGCGGTAGTCACCGACGGCGGTGGCGGCCAGGCTCGCGGACATGCCCTCGCTCTCGGCGAGGACCCGGATGTCGATCCCGAGTTCTTCGGCGGGCGCGATCATCATCCGCGCCAGCTGTCCGCCACCGACCACTCCGACTCGCAGCGCCATGCCGCTCCTTCCGTCCCGTCCATTGTGGCCGTCGCACAGCGGGGTTGCACACCGGGTGCTCGGGGTCAGGCGTCGATCGCGCCCGAACCGTTCGATTGCGAGTCCCGGTGGGCGAGGATCTGGTTCACCTCGACCTGGTCGACCAGCGTCTCGTGGACGAGGAGGGCGTGCGGGACGTTCTTCAGCCGCATGGGGGGCTCGACGCCGTTGGAGAGAGTCAGCGTCCCGGCTCCCCACATGCGCTGCAGGATGCCGCGGCGCATCTGGATCGCGTACCCCCGGACATGCGAGATCTCGCGACTGCTCGATCCGAAGAACCCGGAGCGTTCGATCACGCGACGCGTCGTGATCGTCCAGGACCGCGACAACCAGACGAAGTACGGCACGATCACCAGCAGCAGGACCAGCGCGCCCGCGGCCGTCAGGAGCATCCAGTCCTCGAAAGGAGAGGGAAGGTTGCCGAAGAAGTACGTCGTCGCGCCGGCGACGGCGATGAGCACGAGCGCCGACCAGAAAAGCCGGCGCGAGTGACCGCGCAACCGCGCGATGCGCCGTTCGGGCGCCACCGAACCCGGGGCCGGCGTCCGCGGGCGGCCTCCGTAGCTGGTCGGCTGGGTCACGGTTTCATTCTGGGGGACAGGACCCACGACGCCGCCCGCACACGCGGGTGGCGGGCGGGTCAGCGCACGTGGACGACGTCGCCCGCGGCGACGACGGTCTGGATCGTGCCGGACTCCACGACCAGCCGCCCCTCGGCGTCGAGTCGCTCCGCCCGCCCGTGCAGGGTCGTCCCGTCGGGGAGGGAGACCGACACTTCGCGGCCGACGGTCGCGCAGAGCTTCTCGATGTCGCGATGCACGCGCGCGACGTCGCCGCTCGACAGAGTGGCGAGGAACTCTGCAAGGGCCTTCACGTAGTCGGCGAGGAGTGCGTCGTCGTCGACGTCGATCCCGATCGCCGCGAACGAGGTCGCCGTGGACACGGGGAGATCGGCACGGGTCATGCGGGTGTTCACCCCGGCGCCCACGACGACCGTGTCGAGGGATCCGGGAACCGCCTCCGCGAGGATGCCGCAGATCTTGCTCCCGTCCACGAGCACGTCGTTCGGCCACTTGAGCTCGGCCTTCGAGCCGTGGCCGGAGAGCCTGCTCTCGACCGCGCGGGCCATGGCCGCTCCGGCCGCCAAGGGGATCCAGCCGCGCATCTCCATCGGCACGCGCCCGGCGTCGACGACGACGGAGACGGCGAGCGCGGTACCCGCCGGCGCGGTCCACGTGCGATCGAGCCGGCCGCGCCCGGCCCGCTGGTCGTCGGTGACCAGGAGCGACAGGTGGGGCCAGCCGGCGGGGTCGGCGGCCACGGCGGCCACGACGTCGGCGTTGGTGGAGTCGGTCGTCTCCACGATCTGGACGCGCGGGCTCAGCACGGCGGTGAGTGGGAATCCGGCAGCGGGGATCGGCATGTCCACACCCTAGGCAACACCCGGGGGCGACGGCATCCACTTGCCTTCTCCCGGGTAGTGACCCTCCCGGCGATGGATGGATGCCACAGCGTCTCGGACGGGGGCTTGTGCGCACCCTCCAACATAGGCACCGACGCGGTCGCTAGGGTGGAAAGCGTGACCGACCAGCCCGATCTCTACACGACCGCCGGCAAGATCGCCGACCTGCGCACGAGGTTCCAGGAGGCGGTCGTCGACGCCGAAGCCGCCGCGCGCACCAAGCAGCACGCCAAGGGCAAGCTCACCGCCCGCGAGCGCATCGAGATGCTGGTCGACCCCGGCTCGTTCGTCGAGCTCGACGAGTACGTCCGGCACCGCACCGCCGCCTTCGGCATGGACAAGTCCCGTCCCTACGGCGACTCGGTCGTCACCGGCACGGGCACGATCCACGGCCGCACGGTCGCGGTCTACGCGCAAGACTTCTCCACTTTCGGCGGGTCGCTCGGCGAGGTCGCCGGCGACAAGATCATCAAGGTCATGCAACTGGCCCTGCGCAGCGGCATCCCGATCATCGGCATCCTGGATTCGGGCGGCGCACGCATCCAGGAGGGCGTGGTCGCCCTGGGCAAGTACGGCGAGATCTTCCGCCTGAACACGGCGGCGTCGGGCGTAATCCCGCAGCTGTCGATCATCATGGGCCCGGCCGCCGGCGGCGCGGTCTACTCCCCCGCCCTGACCGACTTCGTGATCATGGTCGACAAGACCAGCCAGATGTTCGTCACCGGCCCCGACGTGATCAAGACCGTCACCGGCGAAGACGTCGGGATGGAGGAGCTCGGCGGCGCCCACACGCACAACACCCGCTCCGGCGTCGCGCACTACCTCGCCGACGACGAAGACGACGCCATCGACTACGCCCGCACGCTCATCGGGTTCCTCCCCGACAACAACCTCTCCGAGCTGCCCGTCTACGAGACGCCGTTCGAGTTCGAGACCACGGATGCCGATCGCGCACTGAACACCGTCATCCCCGACTCCCCCAATCAGCCGTACGACATCCACACCGTCATCGAGGGCATCGTCGACGGTGCCGACTTCCTCGAGGTGCAGCCGCTGTTCGCCCCGAACATCGTCATCGGGTTCGGGCGTATCGAGGGCCGCACCGTCGGCATCATCGCCAACCAGCCCTCGCAGATGGCCGGCACGCTCAACATCGACGCGGGCGAGAAGGCGAGCCGTTTCGTCCGTTTCTGCGACGCGTTCTCGGTGCCCATCGTGACCCTCGTCGACGTGCCCGGCTACCTCCCGGGCACCGACCAGGAGTGGACCGGCGTCATCCGCCGCGGTGCGAAGCTGCTCTACGCCTACGCCGAGGCCACCGTGCCGCTGGTCACCGTGATCCTCCGCAAGGCCTACGGCGGCGCGTACATCGTCATGGGCTCCAAGCAGCTCGGTGCCGACATCAACCTCGCGTGGCCCACCGCCGAGATCGCCGTCATGGGCGGTCAGGGCGCGGTCAACATCCTCTATCGCGGCGAGATCAAGCGCGCCGAGGAGGCCGGCGAGGACGTCGCCGCCGTCCGCACACGCCTGGCCAACGAGTACACCTACAACGTCGCGTCGCCGTTCCTGGCGGCCGAGCGGGGCGAGCTCGACGGCATCATCGAGCCGGCGCAGACGCGCGTCTCGATCGCGAAAGCCCTGCGGGCACTGCGCAACAAGCGCGCGAGCCTGCCCGCCAAGAAGCACGGGAACATCCCGCTGTGAGCGCCACGGCATCCGACGATTCGCCGGCGACCGTCGCCCGGGTCGTCCGCGGCGCACCGACGCCCGAAGAGCTGGCCGCGGCCGTCGTCGTCGTGAGCGAGGCCTTCGCGCGCGAAACCGCGGATGCCACGGCCCCCGAGGACGCCCCCCGCTCGCGCTGGGAGCTCTCGGCGCGGGGCCTGCGCTCCCCGCTGAACCGCGACGCGGGCTGGCACGGCTTCACGGGCTGACTGTCCCCCGAAATACCTACAGACGGAGCGGAAACGCTCACGGATACTGGAGGAGCTGGAACGCATCACGCGTTCGGTCGGGCCGCTCCATCGAGCCGGTTCCGGCCACGCGGACGATTTTCGGGTAGCCGTTCGCATGGGTGAGGGGCAGGCGATTCGCCGCCCCTCACCCCTCACTTTTTCTCCGCGAAAGAGCGCAGTCTTCCGGGCCGGCGGTGAGCGGTGCCCGTCAGCTGGGCCGACGGATCTCGCGCCACAGGTCGACGGCGTCCTCGTCGGCACCGGCCCCCTCGGATGCCGTGCGGCCGACCACCGTGACCGCCACCTCGTGATGGGGCGAGGTGCGGATGATGAGCCGCTCGGAGGAGGCCTCGCCGACGATCCCGGCGAGTTCGCTGCGGATCTCGGCGAGCGCGGGAGCCGGCAGCCCTTCCAGCCCTCCCTCGTCGAAGAGCATGACGATCGTGCCGCGACGACGGGCGGCATCGATCTGCGCGCGCACGCCGTCATCGAGGAGGCGGGGGCTGCGCAGTTCGTCGCGCAGGCTCTGCTCCGCCAGCCGGGCCGAGTTCTTCTCGCTCGGACGCAGGTTGCCCCCGGTCTCGATCGTGCGGCCGAGCACGGGGCCGGCCACGTGCAAGGCCCGTTGGACGTGCAGGCGCCGCTCGCGCTGGCGACCGCTCTGCGACGCCTGCCACGCCGAGGCCGCCTGCTGAAGCTCCGAGAGCTGCTCGGCGTCGTGGGCGACCCGGTCCAGAGCGTAGGAGATCAGCTGCGCCGCGGCGACCCACACGAGCGACCCGACGAGTCCGAGACTCAACGGTGCGAGGGGACCGAGCCAGACCGCCGCCGAGAGGGCCATGAGGCCCGTGCCCACCCAGGCCACCGCCGGGCGGCGGCGGACCATGACCACCGTCATCAACGCGCCGATGCCGCCGATCACCCACGTGACGAAGGGCTGGGCGCGGCCCGCGTCGCTGACCGCGGCGAAGGCCGCATTGGGCACGACGACCGCGGCGAGCAGCGCGAGGGCGGCGGCCCACCGCGGCGGGACGATGCGCGGGCCGGGGAGGCCGCCGTCGGCGGCGGCGCGCTGCCGCGTCGGCAGCAGGATCCACACCCAAGTGATCGGCAGGTAGATGACCAGAGCGGCGACCAGCAGCCAGCCCCGATCGACCGTATCGGGAAGCGTCCAGAGCAGGCTGCGGGCAGCGAGGTACGCCGTGAAGGCCAGGGCGATGCCCGCGAGGATCGAGCGAACGGTCACCAGCGATCCCCGCTCTCCCACTCGAGCGTCACCGTCGTCCCCGCGGGCGTGGAATCCACCGCGGACCGGCCGCCGACCGCGGTGACGCGGGCGATGATCGATCCGCGGATGCCGAGCCGATCGGCCGGGATCGCGTTCACGTCGAAGCCGCGACCGGCGTCTCGCACGCGGATGGTCACGCCCCCGGGCTCGGCGTGGCCGACGACATCGACCGACAGCGCGCGCGCTTCGGCATGCTGGACGGCGTTGGCCACGGCCTGCATCGCCGCCAGGACGAGCGCACGGGCGACGCGACCCGGAACGCGTGGGGTGCCCTCCTGCACGCGCCGCTGCACGACGAGTTCCACCCCGAAGTCGCGCGCCGACGTCTCGATGTCCTGGGCGAGGGCCGTGGCATCCATCGGCTCGTCGCTGCCCTCGAGGGCGTCCTTCTCGGCGTTGGCGAGGCGGGTGAGTGCCTCTCGGGCCATGCTGACCGCCAGTGTGCGCTCGCGCGGGGTCGACGCACGCTCCGCCGCCAAGAGGGCACCGAGGACGCTGTCGTGCATGAGCGCCGCCACCGCGACGCGTTCGTGTTCGGTCGCCGCGGTCGCCGCGGCCGAGGCATAGCTCGCCACGGCGCGCGCCCGGGTCTCGTCGACGTTCGCCGCGATCGAGCGGTACATCCACGTCAACGTCACGAGGACGCTCCCCAGGATCAGGGCGAACGAGACGTCCAGAGCCACGGGCAGAAGGATTCGGGGCGCCCGCCGGCCTGGAGCAGCCGGACCACGCCGAAGAGCAAGGGGGCCGCGACCGTCCACGCCACCTGCAGGGCCAGCGGGAAAGCCACCACGGTGGCCACGGTGGCCACGTTGATGAGGTAGAAGATCCACGGGTTCTGGGTCGGCGAGGGCGGCTGACCCCCGGCCGTGGCGATGGGCCACAGCGCGAGCGCGATCACGAACACCACGGCGAACAATCCCGAGAACAACCGTGCGAATCGCCCGACGCCGCACGCGACCACCATGGCCAGGAGGGGGACGAAGACGCCGACCACGAGGGGGAGGTGCCACCCGTCGGCTTCGTCGCTCGGACCGAAGGCGGCGACGAACGCCTGCACCCCGAGGACCAGACAGGCCGGCCCGACCAGCAGCGTGATGACCCGCTCGATGCGCTTCTGCGTGAACGACCCGGGGTCGTCGCTGGTCTCTCGCGTGTGCGGGATCCTCCCCCACGCCTCGTCGAGGACGGAGCGATCGACGTCAGGCATCGCCTGGCGTCTCGGGAGCGTCATGGAGGATGCCGTCTTCCATCGCCCGCCGCAGCAGATCGACCTTCGTCGGGGCGGGGCGACCGACCTCGACGTACTTCACGCGGACGCGCGTGATGTTCTCTTTCGCGGTGGAGTACGCCACTCCCAGGCGCTCGGCGACGGCCTTGAGGGGCAGGCCCGCGGCGTACAGGCGGAGCACTTCCCGCTCGCGCGCGGACAACTGCGCATCCGCGAACTCGCGATCGCCCTCGACGGCGCTGGCCCACTCGACGTTGTCGAGCAGCTCGCCCCGCGCCACCGTGCCGATCGCCGCGAGCACCTCGTGCGTGGGCGAGGACTTGCTCACGATCCCCGCCGCGCCGGCGGCGAGCGCCTCGCGCACCGCGGCCGGGCGGTCGGCGACGCTGTGGATGATGACGCTGGACCCGTCGCGCACGACCCGGTCGACGTTCTCGGACACCGTGGTGCCGTCGCCCAGGGTGAGATCGAGAACGACGACGTCCGCCGGGGCCTCGCCTGCGGAGCGACGCCACTCGAGATAGGTGGCCACGTTCGCGCCCGAGGAGACCACTTCGAACGACTCGGTGCGCGCGAGCGCGGCCTCGAGGCCGAGACGGACCGATTCGTGGTCATCGATGAGGGCGACGCGCGTCATCTCCTCATCGTATCGGCGCAGCCCCTCGGATAGCGGGACTCCACATGCGCCGATCGGCGGGTCACCGCCGCAGCGCGACCACGGCCTCGACGTGGTGGGAGTTCGGGAACAGATCCAGACCCCGGATCCCCCCGTCGGCCCGGTAGCCGTGCTCGGCGAAGATGGCCAGGTCACGGGCGAGAGCCACCGGATCGCACGCGACGTAGACCACCGCGCTCGGCCCCAGCGCGGCGAGGCCCTCGACGACGTCCCGCCCGGCGCCCGCCCGCGGCGGGTCCAGGACCACGACGCCGCGCGAGAGACGCTCGCGCTCCCGCTCCGAGGCGTCGGCGACCAGCCCGCCGACATAGCGGTCCACCCGGGCGGTCTCGGCGCGCGCGCCGACCCACTCGGCGAGGTTCTCTCCCGCGTGCTCGGTCGCGCGCGCATCGCTCTCGACGCTGATCACGCGCGTGGCGACGCCGCCCATGTCGGCCAGCGCCGCGGCGAAGAGTCCCACCCCTCCGTAGAGGTCGAGGTGGGTGGCATCCGGGTCCAGGTCGCCGACGCTCGCGCGCACCCGTTCGGTCACGGCATCCGTGAGCGCGGCGGCCGCCAACCGGTGCACCTGCCAGAAGCCGCCCGCGTCCACCCGGAAGACGCGATCGCCGACGCGTTCCTCGACGACCTCGGCCGGAGCGGCGTCGCGCGTGCCGTCCGGACGCGGCAGGACGCGCACGCGCCCGTCGGCGGGCTGGACGAGGTCGATGCGGCCGACGCCGCCTCCGCGCAGCTCCGCCGCGGCGCGCGCGACGGCGGCCGTGGCCAGCGGCAGGTCGGGGGTCTCCACGACCCGGTGCGAGCGCGGCGCGAAGGGGCCGACGCGACCGGCCTCGTCGACGTGCAGGCTCACGCGCGTGCGCCAGCCCGTGCCGTCGGGGGTCTCGTCGGCGCCGGCCGCGCGCACCTCGACCGGCAGCTCGAGGCGGCCTACGCGCTCGAGGGACTCCCGGATCACACGTTCCTTGAGCGCGCGCTGGTGCGCGAGCGCGATGTGGCCGAACTCGGCGCCTCCCGCACGCTCCTCAGGCGCGCGGTCGATCGACGCGGACGCCCACACGTGCGGGCGACGCTCGGGGGCCGCCTCGAGCACCTCCAGCGTCTCGGCGCGCCAGAACGCCTTCTTGCGGGTGTCGGTGAGCCGGACGCGCACGCGCTCCCCGGGCAGCGTGTCGGGCACGAAGACGACGCGACCCTCGTGCCGCCCGACGAAGATGCCGCCGTGGGCGACGCCGGTGATGTCGAGATCGATGAGGTCGCCGTTGTGCATCCCCCGAGCCTGTCACACGCGGGTCCGGTGGGGCTGTGCATCGGTAGCGTGGACGCATGCGCGTGTGCTTGGCATCCACTTCCCCCGCCCGGCTGATGCTCCTGCGGCAGGCCGGCATCGAGCCAGAGGCCCGCGCGCCGCAGGTCGACGAGGAAGCGGTGATCGCCGAGGTCGAGGCGGCGGAGGGACGCCGGCTCCCCGCCCCCGAGCACGTGCTCCTCCTCGCGCGACGCAAGGCCGCCGACGTCGCGCACCGGCTGCACGCGGACGACCCCGACTTCGACGGGTTCGTCATCGGGGGCGATTCGATGTTCGCGCTCGGCGACGAGATCCTCGGAAAGCCCTATACGCCCGAGGCGGCGACCGCCCGGTGGCGGGAGATGCGCGGGCGCACCGGCATCCTGCACTCGGGCCACAGCGTGTTCCGCCTCGTCCCCGGCGCGGAGCCCCGCGAGGCGTTCGCCGTCGCCGAGGCGACCGTCAGCTTCGCGTCCGACGTCGACGAAGACGAGATCGCGGCGTACGTCGCCAGTGGCGAACCGCTGCACGTGGCCGGCGCGTTCACGGTCGACAGCCTCGGCGGCGCGTTCATCGACCGCGTTGAGGGCGACCCGTCGACGGTGGTCGGGATGTCGCTGTCGACGGTGCGCCGATTGGTGCGGGAGCTCGGCGGCTCGTGGACCGAACTGTGGAACCGTTCGTAGACTCCCCCACACGTTTTTCGGCGTTTCTTGTCGAGGAGGGTCAAAAGAGCGGCAGCCGGCCTCGATAGGCTGGGCGGATGCCGAAGATCGCCAAGGTTCTCGTCGCCAACCGCGGCGAGATCGCCGTCCGTGTCATCCGCGCCGCACGCGATTCGGGTAAGGCCTCCGTCGCCGTCTACGCCGACCAGGACCGGGATGCCCTGCACACCCGCCTCGCCGACGAGGCCTACGCGCTCGATGGCGCCACCAGCGCCGACACCTACCTGTCGATCGAGAAGATCCTCTCGATCGCCCGCCGCTCCGGCGCCGACGCCGTGCACCCCGGCTACGGCTTCCTCGCCGAGAACGCCGACTTCGCCCGCGCCGTCATCGACGCCGGCCTGATCTGGATCGGCCCCGCACCCGCGGCCATCGAGGCCCTCGGTGACAAGGTCACCGCGCGTCACGTCGCCGAGAAGGTCGGTGCACCGCTCGCCCCCGGCACCCCCGGCCCCGTCGCCGGAGCCGACGAGGTCATCGCCTTCGCCGAGCAGGTCGGACTCCCCATCGCCATCAAGGCCGCCTACGGCGGCGGCGGACGCGGACTGAAGGTCGCCCGTGAGCTCGACGAGGTCGCCGAGATGTTCGAGTCGGCCACGCGCGAGGCCGTCGCCGCCTTCGGCCGCGGCGAGTGCTTCGTCGAGAAGTACCTCGACAAGCCGCGTCACGTCGAGACCCAGTGCCTCGCGGATGCCGCCGGAAACGTGGTCGTCGTCTCCACGCGCGACTGCTCGCTGCAGCGCCGTCACCAGAAGCTCGTGGAAGAGGCGCCCGCGCCGTTCCTCACCGACGAGCAGAACGCCGTGCTGTACTCGGCATCCAAGGCGATCCTCCGCGAGGTCGGCTACGTCGGGGCCGGCACGTGCGAGTTCCTCATCGGCGCCGACGGCACGATCTCGTTCCTCGAGGTCAACACGCGCCTCCAGGTCGAGCACCCGGTCTCGGAAGAGGTCACCGGCATCGACCTCGTCCGCGAGCAGTTCCGCATCGCCGAGGGCGAGGAGCTGGGCTACGACGACCCCGCGCCGGTGGGCCACTCGATCGAGTTCCGCATCAACGGCGAGGACCCCGGTCGCGGATTCCTGCCCCAGCCCGGCCCCATCCACGTGTTCAAGACCTTCGGGGGTCCCGGCCTGCGCCTGGACTCCGGCGTCACCGCCGGCGACAGCGTCTCGGGCGCGTTCGACTCGCTCCTGGCCAAGATCATCGTGACGGGCCGCGACCGCGCCGAGGCGCTCGAGCGCGCGCGCCGCGCCCTCGACGAGTTCGAGGTCGCGGGGCTCCCCACCGTGCTGCCCTTCCACCGCAAGGTCGTCCGCGACCCCGCCTTCACCGCCGAGGACGGCCGGTTCGGTGTGTACACGCGGTGGATCGAGACCGAGTTCGTCAACGACATCCCCGCCTGGGACGGCGAGCCCGAGGCTCCGACCGAGGCTCCCGGCCGGCACACGGTCGTGGTCGAGGTCGGCGGCAAGCGCCTCGAGGTCAGCCTCCCCGACCGCATCGCCGCCCCGGCCGGCAAGCCCGGGCGCCCGGCCGCGGCCCCGCCCTCGCGCCGCTCGCACGCGGCGTCCCCGACCGCGGGCGCCACCGGTGACGCCGTGAAGTCGCCGATGCAGGCCACCGTCGTCAAGGTCGCCGTCGAAGAGGGACAGCAGGTCGTCAAGGGCGACCTCGTCGTCGTGCTCGAGGCGATGAAGATGGAGCAGCCCCTTCAAGCCCACAAGGACGGCACCGTCACCGGGATCGACGCGAGCCCCGGCACGACCGTCGCGGCGGGCCACCCGCTGCTGCTCATCAGCTGAGGCATCCGCCCTCGTCCGGCGCCGCATCCCTTCGGGGGTGCGGCGCCGTCGTTCGTCGCGGGGCCGCGCCGGGCGGGGCCGGGCCGGGCCGGGCTGGGCCGCGCCGGCAGAGTGATAAACGCTTCCTGCACCGAGACACGCACGTAGAGAGCGTTTCCCAGTGCAGGAAGCGTTTATCGCAAGGAGAAGACGGATGCCGGGAGCACCGGCATCCGGGAGAGTCAGTCCTCGCCGGGATCGTCGCGGTCGACGATGTGCATCGCGCGGGCGGCGTCGGTGATGCTCGAGGTCAGCGACGGGTACACCGCGAACACGCGGGCGACCTGATCGACGGTGAGACGGCGCTCCACGGCGATCGCGATCGGGTAGATCAACTCCGACGCCCGCGGGCCCACGATGACCCCGCCCATGACGGTGCCGCTCCCCTGCCGCGCGATGATCTTCACGAAGCCGTCGGTGATGCCCTGCATCTTCGCGCGGGGGTTGGCCGACAGCGGCAGCTTCTTCACCACGCCCGCGATTTTGCCGTCGATCACGTCCTGCTCGCTGAACCCGACGGTGGCGATCTCGGGAGCCGTGAAGATGTTCGCCGTGATGCGGCGCGTCTCGAGCGGGATCACGACGTCGCCGAGCGCGTGGAACACGGCTTGACGTCCCTGCATGGATGCCACGGACGCCAAGGGGAAGAAGTTCGTGCAGTCGCCCGCGGCGTAGATGTTCGGCACCGACGTGCGCGCGACGCGGTTGACGCGGATGTGCCCCGACGGGGTCATCTGGACGCCCGCCTGCTCCAGGCCGATGCCCGCCGTGTTCGGGATCGACCCGACCGCCATGAGGCAGTGGCTGCCCTCGATCGTCCGGCCGTCGGCGAGGGTGACGAGCACGCCGTCGCCGGTGTTGACCACCGAATCCGCCCGCGCCTTGGACAGCAGCGTCATCCCGCCGCGCTGGAAGACGCGTTCGAGCACGGCCGCGGCATCCTGGTCCTCACCCGGGAGCACCTGGTCGCGGCTGGAGACGAGGGTCACCTTCGCTCCGAGGTTCATGTAGGCGGAGGCGAACTCCGCGCCCGTGACGCCCGACCCGACGACGATGAGGTGCGACGGCACCGACTTCATGTCGTACAGCTGGGTCCAGGTGAGGATGCGCTCTCCGTCGGGCTGCGCCGACGGCAGCTCGCGGGGCGACGCCCCCACCGACACGACGAGGGTCTCCGCCTCGATGCGGTCGAAGTCCGTGCCTCCGGCCTCGGTCGAGACGACGACGGCGCCGGGGCCGTCGAGGCGCCCGTGGCCGGAGATGATGCGGACCCCCGCCTCCAGCAGCGACGCGCGCATGTCGTCGGACTGCTGCCGTGCGAGCGAGAGCAGACGCTGGTTCACGGCGGCGAGGTTGATCGCGACCTCGGGGGCGAGGGGCTTGCCCCGGTCGTCCTTGGCGAACAGCTGCACGCCCAGCTCGCTGGCACTGCGGATCGCGACGGCCGCGTCGGCCGTCGCGATGAGCGTCTTCGAGGGCACGACGTCGGTGATGACGGCCGAACCGCCCACCCCGGCCCGCTCGACGAGGGTGACATCGGCCCCCAACTGCGCGGCCGAGAGCGCGGCCTCGTAGCCACCGGGACCACCGCCGACGATCGCGATGGACTGCTTGCGCTCGAAGCTCTGCACCATGGCATCCATTCTTCCCTAGTGCGACGCGCGGCCCGTGCGCCTGGCCCCGGATGCCGCGGCTTTCTAGAGTGGGTCCATGGCACACAGCACCCTTCACCCGCTCGACGACCCGGCGGCCGACCCGTTCGAGATCGCCGCAGCCGCGGCCGCCGACATCGCCCGCCTCTCGGGCGTCGAGCGTCACGACATCGCCGTCACCCTCGGCAGCGGCTGGGGCCGCGCCGCCGAACTCATCGGCGAGGAGACCGCGGCGTTCCCCGCGACCGAGGTCGTCGGCTTCTCGAAGCCCGCCCTCGAGGGGCACGTCGGCACGCTCCGCAGCGTCCGCACCCCCGGCGGCAAGAACGTCCTCGTGATCGGCGCGCGCACGCACTACTACGAGGGCCACGGCGTGCGACGTGTCGTCCACAGCGTCCGCACCGCCGCGGCGACCGGTGCGACGACGATGATCCTCACCAACGGCGCGGGCGGTATCCGCGAGACGTGGAAGCCCGGCCAGCCCGTCCTGATCAGCGATCACATCAACCTCACCGCCGACTCGCCCCTCGAGGGCGCGACGTTCATCGACCTGACCGACCTGTACTCGCAACGACTGCGCGACCTGGCACGGTCGATCGACCCGACGCTCGACGAGGGCGTCTACACGCAGTTCCGCGGTCCCCACTACGAAACTCCCGCGGAAGTGCAGATGGCGAAGACCATCGGCGGGCACATCGTCGGCATGTCCACCGCCCTCGAGGCGATCGCCGCCCGGCAGGCGGGCATGGAGATCCTCGGCTTCTCGCTCATCACGAACCTGGCCGCCGGCATCCAGAAGACCCCCCTCAGCCACGACGAGGTGCTCGAGGCCGGGCGCGAGGCCGAACCGGTGATCTCTGCGCTGCTCGCCCGCGTGATCGGCGCGCTGTGAGCGGGTTCGTCGAGGCGGCCCGCGCCTGGCTCGCCCAGGATCCGGATGCCGTGACCCGCGAGGAACTGTCCTCCCTGCTGGAGCGCGTCTCCGAGGGGTCGGTAGAGGCCGAGGCCGACCTCGCCGACCGTTTCTCGACCCGTTTGGCCTTCGGCACCGCCGGCCTGCGCGGGACCCTCGGGGCCGGCCCCAATCGCATGAACCGTGTGCTGGTCGCGCAGGCCGCGGCGGGCTTCGCGGCGTACCTGCGCGAGCGTGGCGGGGACGCAACCCCCACGGTCGTCGTCGGCTACGACGGGCGACGCAATTCCGATGTGTTCGCCCGCGACTCGGTCGAGATCTTCGCCGGCGCGGGGCTGCGCGCCATCCTGCTGCCGCGGATGCTCCCGACGCCCGTGCTCGCGTTCGCGGTTCGTCACCTCGGAGCCGACGCCGGGGTCATGGTCACCGCGAGCCACAACCCGCCGGACGACAACGGCTACAAGGTCTATCTCGGCGGTGCCGACGACGGCGCGCAGATCGTCTCGCCCGCCGACGCCGAGATCGCCGCGCACATCCAGCGGGTGGCCGACGCGGGCGACGTCACCGTCCTCCCCCGCTCGGTGGGCTTCGAGAACGCGCCCGAGTCGGTCGTGGAGGCCTACGTGGCCGCGACCGCGGCCGTGGCCCCCGCAGCCGCCGGGGCGGAGGGGCTGCGGTGGGTGTACACCGCGATGCACGGTGTGGGGTGGGAGACCGTCGCGCGGGTCCTCGCCGCGGCCGGGTATCCGGAACCGGTGGTCGTCGAGGCGCAGATCCACCCCGACGGGCGCTTCCCCACGGTGGCGTTCCCGAACCCCGAGGAGCCGGGGGCAATGGACCTCGCCTTCGAGACGGCACGGGCGGCCGACGCCGAGCTCGTCATCGCGAACGATCCGGATGCCGACCGCCTCGCCGTCGCGATTCCGGATGCCGAGGCCGACGGCGGCTGGCGCCGCCTCACCGGCAACGAGATCGGGCTGCTGCTGGGCTGGCGCGCGGCGCGCGCCGCGGCCGGCAGCGGGGGGTCGCTCGCGTGCTCCCTGGTGTCGTCGCCCGGGCTGCAGGCCGTCGCCGAGCACTACGGTCTCGACTTCCACGCGACCCTCACCGGGTTCAAGTGGATCTCGCGGGCGCCGGGTATCGTCTACGGTTTTGAGGAGGCACTCGGATACCTCGTCAACCCCGAGACCGTGCGCGACAAGGACGGCATCTCCGCCGCCGTGGCCCTCTTGGGCATGGCGACCGCAGCCCGCGCCGAAGGGCGCACCGTCGCCGACCTGCTGCAGGAGTTCCGGGACACGTTCGGCGCGTTCGTCAGCGACCAGATCTCGGTGCGCGTGACCGACGTGGGCGAGATCGCCGGGATCATGGCATCCCTTCGCGCCCAGCCGCCGTCCGCGGTGGGCGAGGTCGCGGTGTCGAGGATCGATGACCTGCTCGAGGGCGTCGACGGCCTGCCCCCCGGCGACGTGCTGCGCATCTGGCTCGAGGACGGCTCGCGACTCATTGTGCGCCCCAGTGGCACCGAGCCGAAGCTCAAGCTGTACCTCGACGTACGCGGCTCGTCGGCCAAGAAGGCCCGTCGCCGCCTCGACGCGCTGCGCGCGGGTGCGGAGGCGCTGCTCGCGGCGGTGCGCTGACTGGGCTCCTCGGGTTTGGGGCGCGCGATTCCGTTTGGGGCGTGGATTACCGCGCCCCAAACGGTAGATCGCGCCCCAAACCAGAAGTTCTCCACACCGCCGGGGACGAGGTTCGGGGGCGAGGCGCAGACTCGGACAAAGTGAACGGATGGATGCCGTTCTCTCGACACCTCTGTTGCGCCGCTCGGAACTGGGCGAGCGCGACGTCGACCGCCACCGCCTCGACGTCCTCGTGCGCGACGGCTCCCTGATCCGCGTCCGGGCCGGTGTCTACGTCGGGGCCACGGCCACCGCCCGCCTGCGTCCCGAAGAGTGGATCGTGCTGCGCGCGCGAGCTCTCGCCCTCGTGAGCGTCGAGCCGCCGCTGTTCTCTCACCAGACCGCGGCCGCATTGCACGGCCTTCCGCTGTACCGGCCTGACGCGCAGCGGGTCCACGTCATCCTCGACGAACGTCGCCGCGGCGCCATGGCGCAGACCGTGCGGCATCGGGGTGCCGTCGGGCCCGGCGACGTCGTCGACCTCGCCGGGCTTCGTGTGACCAGCATGGTCAGGACGATGTCGGACATCGCGCGTACGTGCGACTTCGAGACGGCGGTGTGCACCCTCGACGGCGCACTCCGCGCTCTCGCAACGACGACGGCGCGCACCTATGACGCGGACAAGGCGGCGGCTGCGATCGCGCTCGCGCTCGCCACCTCGCGACGGTCTGCACACGGCGGTGCGCGGGCCGCGCGAGCCCTCGCCTTCGCGGACGGACGCGCCCAACTGCCGGGCGAGAGCATCAGCCGCATCCGCATTGCCGAGATGGGCTTGCGTCCACCGCAATTGCAGGTGCGCGTTCCGAGTCCCTCCGGCTCCTCGTACTACCTCGACTTCGGCCTCGACGACGTCGGCGTCTGGGGGGAGTTCGACGGGCGAGGGAAGTACACCGAACACGCCGCGCAGTCCGGCCGGTCTCCCGCGCAGGTGCTCCTCGCCGAGAAGCAGCGTGAGGACTGGATCCGCGGTACGACCGGGCGGGCGATCATCCGCTGGGGATGGCCACACATCGTCGACGCCCCAACCCTCGCACGACGCTTCGCCGCCTTCCATGTGGCGCTTCCTTCGAGATGACCGCCGGCGCGTCGGGTCTTGGGGCGCGGAATTCAATCTGGGGCGCGGAAATTCCACGCCCCAAATGGAAGAACGCGCCCCAAACCCGGCGTAGCCCGGCAGTGGGGAACCTCAGCCGTCGATCACCGCGACGAGCTCGTCCAGGAACGCGGCGAAGCTCGTCGCGCGACGGACGATGCGCTGCACGCTGTCGCGCTCGCTGAAGACCTCGACGAACTGCTCGAACACCGTCTGGAACGCCTCGCGGTCGGTCTCCGAGAACGCCACGAGCGCCACCACCTGCACGCGTCCCTCGCCCCAGGCGATCGAGGGATCGGCGATGCCGATCGCGATACGGGTCTGGGTCGCCGTCATTCCCATCGCGTGCGGCACGGCGAGCGCGTCGGTGAACGCGGTCGACGAGATCGCCTCGCGCTCCACGGCCCGCGCGACGTAGTCGTCATCGATGACGCCCTCGTCGACCAACAGCCCGCCGAGGCGACGGATGACCCCGGCCTCGCCATCGGCGCCGTCGAGGCCCCGCACGAAAGCGTCGGGTGAGAAGTAACGCTCGAGTTCGGCGCTCAGCCGCGCGAGGCGGCGGGCCCGCCGGACGCGCGACGCCGCGGCCTGCACGCGCTCGACGTCGGCGTCGGTGAGGAACGGCTGGATGCGCACGAACCGATCGCCCGGCCGCGGCGGGTCGATCGTGGTGAGCACGAGGTCGGTGTCGATGGAATCCCACGCCGGGTCGATACGGGTCTCGACGCCGACGACCTCGATCGCCTGCCCCAGCGACCGGTCGACGCTCGAACGCAGCAGCTCGTGCAGCTCGTAGTACCCCGGGCACACGATCGTCGCCGTCAGCAGCTGGTCGGAGCGGCGGCTGCGTTCGAGCCGCCCGCCGACGTGCATCGCGATATAGGCGATCTCGTCGTCCATGATCGGGATGCCGAGGGCGTCCTGGAGCCCCTTCGCGATGTACACCGCGACCTCGAAGATCATCGGGTACGTCGACTTGAGCGAGCGCGTGAGGGGGTTGCGCGACCACGCCTGCTCGCGCGAGCGGTGCAGCAGGTTCTGCACGTGCAGCGCGAGGCGCATGACGAAGTCGGCGTGCGCGATATCGACCAGATACTGGGATGCCGCGGCCTCGACGACCGCGCGCACGGCCTCCGCGACCGCCGGGTCCAGGCGCGCGCGCACGTCATCGGCCGCGGGAGAGCCGGGGGCCACGATCCGCGTGAGGACGAGAGTGGCGAGGTGGCGCAGGTCTCCCGCGCCGAGCTGCACGCCGATGTGCTTGAGCGTCAGGCGGTCCAGCAGGCCGGCGACGGCGTCCACGGCATCCGACGACTCTCCCGCGGCGGCCCCGAGGCCGCGGTCGCGCGTGACCCGGTCGGCGGCGATGGCGATGTGCATGACGACGTCGCCGATGCCGATCTCGTTGACGAAGTACCCCATCGACCCGAGCCCGGCGACGAGCTCGGCTTTGAAGGGCCCGAACGCCCGCGCGCCGACCGACCGCTCGCCGAGCGTGCGGCGCAGCGCGTCGAGGTCGAACATCCCGGCATCCATTTCGTCGTGCGCGAGCTTGGACAGCAGCCGCCGCTGGGCGACCTCGGTCCCGCGCAGGCGGGCGGTGGATGCCGAGCGCTCGAGGGTCAGCTCGGTACCGCCGAGCAGTCCGCGCACGCGCGCCAGGTCGGCTTCGAGGGTGGCGGCGCTGACGTGGAGGGTGTCGGCGGTCTCGAAGACGTCGATGCCGTCCGCGGAGTCGAGCAGGCGCCGCACGAGCGTGTGCAGCCGGTCCCGCGGCGTGCCGCTGTCGGCCGTCGAGCCCGCGCGCAGGGCGATCGCCGCGTCCGATCCCGCCCGATACCCCAGCGGACCCGACTCGATCGCCGTCCCGCCGGCCACGCGGGCGTTGACCGCGGTGACGTAGGAGCGCACGCTGCGCGGGGTCACGCCCAGCGCATCCGCCAGCGACGCGGCCGTGGACCACTCCGCGTCCCGCAGCAGCAGGGCCAGCAGGCGGTCTTGGCGAGCTTTCGTCGTCACGATCCGTCCTCCGCGCCGGCCCGGATGGCAGCGCTCCCCCCATCCAACCACGCGCATCACCCTCGAGCGCGGGGGCGCGGCATCCACGTTCCGGGGGGTGGGAAACGAACCTGGTTGTCTGCTGTGAACGCGATGTTCACAATCGAGAGGAAGGAGGCGGGTCGATGAGGATCCTCGTGGTGTGCGGCGCTGGTGCGTCCAGCACGTTCGTCGCACAGCGTGTTCGTCACGCAGCTCACGATCGCGGCCTCCCCTACTCCGCTGCGGCGGGGACCGTGAGGTCGCTCCCGATCGACCTCGACGCGGTCGACATCGTTCTCGTCGGCCCGCACTTGGCCCCCGACCTGGAGCGGATCCGACAGGATGCCGCGACACGGGGGGTGCGAGTCGTCTTGCTGCCCGAGGACGCCTTCACCGACCTGACCGGAACCCGCACGCTCGCTCTCGTGGAAGAGGCGATGGGGGCGCGGGAGTCCGCGGACACCATCTGACCCGCCGCCGGAAAGGAACACTCATGCCCCAGATCACCCGGACGGTCCGCATCGGCTCGTCGCACGGCCTCCACGCCCGCCCCGCGAAGCTCTTCGCGCAGGCGGCCAAGGAGTCCGGCATCCCGGTGAGCCTCATCAAGGACGCCGGCGCGCCCGTGAACGCCGCCAGCATCCTGGGCATCATCGCCCTCGGCCTGGAACAGGGCGACTACGTCACGCTCACCGCCGACGGCGACAACGCCGAGGCGACGCTCGAGCGCCTGGCCGAACTGCTGACCACCGACCACGACGCCGAGTAAGGAACACAGGAACATGACGGAACTCCGTGGAGTCGGAATCGGACTGGGCGTGGCCCAGGGCCCCATCGCGCGCATGGCCGAGCCCCTGCCCGCCCCGAAGGACGCCCCCAGCGAGCTGTCGGTCGAGGAAGAGACGGCGCGCGTGCGCGAGGCCGTCGCCGCCGTCGCGAGGGAACTCGAGCAGCGCGGCGCGGACGCGGGTGGCGCGGCCCGTGACGTGCTGGAGGCCCAGGCGATGATCGCCGAGGACCCGACCCTCGAAGCCGAGGTCGACTCACGTCTGGCCGCGGGCAAGAACGGTGAGTTCGCCGTCCACGACGCCTTCGCCTCGTTCCGCGAGCAGCTCATCGCCCTCGGCGGATACCTGGGTGAGCGCGCCGCCGACCTCGACGACGTCGCCCAGCGCGTCATCGCGCGTCTGCGGGGCGTCGCCGCTCCCGGCATCCCCGATCCCGGTCACCCGTTCGTGCTCGTCGCCAAAGACCTCGCTCCCGCCGACACCGCCCTGCTCGACCTCGACAAGGTCCTCGCGCTCGTGACCACCGAGGGCGGACCCACCTCGCACACGGCGATCCTGGCGCGCGAGAAGTCGATCGTCGCGGTCGTCGGCGCCTCCGGCGCGAAAGACCTCGTCGACGGTCAGACGGTGATCGTGGATGCCGCCGCCGGCGTCGTCACGGTCGACCCCAGCGACGACGACCTCGCGCGGGCCAAGAACCGTGCCGCGGCGCGCGCCTCCGCCGCCTCGGCGCCCATCACCGACGGCGCCCTCGCCGACGGCACGAAGGTCCCGCTGCTCGCCAACCTCGGCAAGCCCGGTGGCGCTGCCGAGGCCGTCGCGCTGGGCGCGGAGGGCGTGGGCCTGTTCCGCACCGAGTTCCTGTTCCTCAGCTCCAGCTCCGCTCCGACCGTCGAGGAGCAGCGCACCGCCTACATCGAGCTGCTCAGCGCCTTCCCCGGCAAGAAGGTCGTCGTGCGCGTGCTCGACGCCGGCGCCGACAAGCCCCTGCCGTTCCTCAACGATGCGCACGAAGAGAACCCGGCCCTGGGTCTCCGGGGCCTCCGCGCCCTCCGTGCGAGCGAGGACATCCTGCGCGAGCAGCTCACGGCCCTCGCCGAGGCGGATGCCGAGACCCGCAAGTCCGCGGCCGGTCCCGCCGACCTGTGGGTCATGGCGCCGATGGTGTCCACGGTCGAGGAGACCCGTTACTTCACCGCGCTGGCCAAGGACTACGGCCTGAAGACCACGGGTGTGATGGTGGAGGTCCCCTCCTCCGCGCTGCTCGCCGACCGCATCCTCCAGATCGCCGACTTCGCCTCGATCGGCACCAACGACCTGACGCAGTACACGCTCGCCGCCGACCGGCTGCTCGGCTCGGTCGCCTCGTTCCAGGACCCGTGGCACCCGGCCGTCTTGCGCCTGATCCGCGAGGTCGGCGCCGCCGGCCGCGCGAACGGCAAGCCCGTCGGCATCTGCGGCGAGGCGGCGGCGGACCCGCTGCTCGCGGTGGTGCTCGTCGGACTCGGCGCCACCACGCTGTCGATGGCCCCCACGGCCCTCGCCGACGTGCGTGCGACCCTGCTCACCCACACGCTCGACGATGCCCTTCGCATCGCCGAAGCCGCCCTGGCCGCCGACGACGCGGCCTCCGCCCGGGAGGCCGCTCAGGCAGCCTCCGCATCCCCCGCGGCCTGAGCCGCGCTCCACCTCGCGGCCCCGGCCGCATCTCGATACAAGGAGACACAGCAATGACGACGGCGTCGACAACCAAGAAGCCGGGAGGTGCTCGCGTCGCGGTCCAGCGATTCGGCACGTTCCTCTCCGGCATGATCATGCCCAACATCGCGGCGTTCATCGCGTGGGGCTTCATCACGATGCTCTTCATTCCCGCCGGGTTCTTCGGCGCGAACAGCCCCTTCGGCGCCGGTTGGCACTGGTCGCCCGTGGCCGAGATCATCGGCGGTGGCGGCGATGCCGCCGCGATCGGCTGGCCGGGCGCCATGACGGCGCTCACCGAGGGCACCGACGGCACCTACCAGGGCTACGTGGGTCTGGTCAGCGTCATGATCACGTACCTGCTGCCCCTGCTCATCGCCAACACCGGTGGCCGCATGGTCTACGGTGCTCGCGGTGGCGTGGTCGCGACGATCGCCGTGATGGGCGTCATCGTCGGCACGAACATCCCGATGTTCCTCGGCGCGATGATCATGGGCCCGCTCGCGGCCTGGATCACCAAGCAGATGGACAAGATCTGGGACGGCAAGATCCGCCCCGGCTTCGAGATGCTGGTCAACAACTTCTCCGCCGGCATCCTCGGCATGGTTCTCGCGATCGTCGGCTTCTTCGCCTTCGGTCCCGTGTTCCTCGGTGTCAGCGCGTTCCTGGGCGGCATCGTCGGCTGGCTCGTGCAGTACAACCTGCTCCCGCTCCTGTCGATCATCGTCGAGCCGGCCAAGGTGCTGTTCCTCAACAACGCCATCAACCACGGCGTGTTCACGCCGCTCGGCATCGAGCAGGCCGCCGAGTCGGGCAAGTCGATCCTCTTCCTCATCGAGGCCAACCCCGGCCCCGGTCTGGGTCTGCTCCTCGCCTTCACCTTCTTCGGTGTCGGCGCGGCGAAGGCCTCGGCCCCCGGCGCGATCATCATCCAGTTCTTCGGTGGCATCCACGAGATCTACTTCCCGTACGCCCTCGCGAAGCCCATGACGATCCTCGCGCTCATCGCCGGTGGCGCCGCGGGCGTCACGACCAACATGCTCTTCGGCGGCGGACTGGTCTTCCCGGCCGCTCCCGGCAGCATCATCGCCGTGACCGCTTCCGCGATCGGCGCGGGACCGGGCAACCTCCTGGTCGTGTACCTGTCGGTCGTCGTGGCCGCCGTGGTGACCTTCCTGGTGGCCGGTGTCATCCTCCGCGCCTCGCGCAAGCGCGACCTGGCCGCCGAGGGCGACGACGCGTTCGCCGCGGCGATCGACCAGACCGAAGCCAACAAGGGCAAGGAGTCCTCGACCCTCGGTGCGCTGCGCAACCGCGGCTCGAGCGACGTGACCGCGTCGGCCGACCGCGACGTCGAGGGCGCGCTGGGTGGCCTCGGCGGCTCCGTGGCGACCAAACAGGTCAACGCGATCGTGTTCGCGTGCGACGCCGGCATGGGCTCCTCCGCGATGGGCGCGAGCGTCCTGCGCAACAAGATCAAGAAGGCCGGCATCGAGGGGATCACCGTCACCAACGCGGCGATCGCGAACCTCGACGGCACCGCCGACCTGATCATCACGCAGAACCAGCTGACCGACCGCGCCAAGGCCCAGTCGCCTGACGCGATCCACGTGTCGGTGGACAACTTCATGAACTCGCCGAAGTACGACGAGGTCGTGGAGATGGTCCGCGTTCAGCACGACGCGAAGTAATCCACTCCCACGGAGGGGCCGGGGCAGGCGCACCGGCCCCTCCGTCTTCCCGTCCGGCCCGCTTCCTGCGAGGCTGGAGAGCACGACGAGAAAGGCGAGAACCATGTCAGACGTCCTCCGCATCGAATCCGTCCGTATCCATCCCGGCAGCGCCACCCGCGAGGAGGCGATGAAGGAGGCGGCCGACCTGCTCGAGGCCTCCGGCTCGGTCACCGGTGAGTACTTCGCCGCCATGCAGCAGCGCGAGGAGACCGTGTCCACCTACATGGGCAACGAGCTCGCGATCCCCCACGGCACCAACGAGACCAAGCAGGCGATCCTGACCTCTGGTCTCTCCGTGGTCCGCTACGACGGCGGCGTCGACTGGGGCGGGGAGCCGGTGAGCTTCGTCATCGGCATCGCCGGCAAGGGCGACGAGCACCTCGAGATCCTGTCGCAGATCGCCATCCTCTTCTCCGACGAGGACGATGTCGCGCGCCTGAAGGCCGTCTCCTCCGCTGAGGAGCTGTTCGAGGCCCTCGCGGGTTCCGTCAACGCATGAAGGCCGTCCACTTCGGCGCGGGCAACATCGGTCGCGGCTTCGTCGGTCTGCTGCTGCACGAGGGCGGCTACGAGCTGGTCTTCTCCGACGTCTCCGCGGCCCTCGTCGCGGCGATCAACGCGGCATCCGAGTACACCGTCCACGAGGTCGGCGACGGCGGTACCGACAAGACGGTGACCGGCTTCCGCGCCATCGACAGCTCGACGGATGCCGAGGCCCTCGTCGACGAGATCGCGACCGCCGACGTGGTGACCACCGCCGTCGGCCCCACGATCCTGAAGTTCGTCGCCCCGCACATCGTCGCCGGTCTCGCCCTCCGCGACCCCTCGCTCCCGCCGCTGCAGATCATGGCGTGCGAGAACGCCATCGGCGCCACCGATCAGTTGCGCGAGCACGTGGTCGACATCGCCGCAGAGTCCTGGGACGCACTGGACGCCCGCGCGGTGTTCGCCAACACCGCGGTCGACCGCATCGTTCCGGCGCAGGCCGTCGGCGGTGTCGACGTGACCGTCGAGCCGTTCTACGAGTGGGCGATCGAGCGCGGGCCGTTCGGTGACGAACCGCCGCACATTCCCGGCGCGCACTTCGTCGACGATCTCACGCCGTACATCGAGCGCAAGCTCTTCACCGTCAACACCGGTCACGCGGCGACGGCGTACTTCGGCGCCCGCGCCGGGATCGAGCGCATCTCGGACGCGCTGTCCGACCCGGAGATCGCCGCGAACGTCGAGGCGGCGCTCGAGGAGACCAGCGCTCTCCTCGTGCAGAAGCACGAGCTCGACGCCGAGGTGCAGGGCCAGTACCGCGCCACGATCCTGCGACGCTTCCGCAACCCCGCACTGCCGGACACCGTGTGGCGCGTCGGCCGCCAGCCGTTGCGTAAGCTCTCGCGGCATGAGCGGTTCGTCGGCCCCGCGGCCGAGGCGATCGAACGGGGGCTGCCCGTGGACGCGCTCGTGTCCGCGATGGCCGCCGCCCTGGAGTTCGAGGATGCCGAGGACGCACAGGCCGTGGATCTGCAGCGACTCCTCGGCGAACTGGATGCCACGGCCTTCACCGCGCAGGTGACCGGACTCGCGCCCGAGCACCCGCTGTTCGCCCGCATCGTCGAGATCGTCGCGGCACGACAGGCGGCGTTACGCTCCTGAGGTGACCGACACCACTCCGTCCGCCGACGGGGCGCCCCGTGCGCCCCGTCGGCGTTTCCGTCTCCTGCGCTGGATCCTCGGGGGCCTCGGCGCCCTCGTGCTGCTGCTGGTGGTCGGCATCCTGATCTACACGCAGGTGGGCGTGATGGGTGCCGAAGCCGATCCGCTGGCCGAGGCACGCGCCAACCCCGGGCTGACGATCGCCGAGGACGGGGCGGGTATCGTGCTCTCGCCCACCGCCGGCGACACCGGGCGGGGCCTCGTGTTCATCCCGGGCGCCAAGGTCGACGCGCTCGGCTACGTCGCGACGTTCGCCGACACGGTGGTCGACGACGGAGTGACGGTCGTGATCACCCGCCCCTGGCTGAACCTGGCCTTCTTCGATCCGCGGCCGCTGTCGACCTTCACCGATCTCGCTCCCGACGTCCGGGCGTGGGCCGTCGGCGGGCACTCGCTCGGCGGCGTGCGGGCGTGTCAGCTCGCCGGGGACGCCGACGCCCTGGTGCTCTTCGCTTCGTACTGCGCCACCGACCTGTCGGCATCCGGACTCCCGGTGCTGAGCCTGTCGGGGTCGGAGGACGGCCTCTCGACCCCGCAGAAGATCGCCGACGCCGCGACGCTGCTGCCCGCCGACACGACCTTCGTCGAGATCCCCGGGGCCTCGCACGCGTCGTTCGGCGCCTACGGCCCCCAGGCCGGCGACGGCACCCCGACCGCCGACTCCGCCGAGGTCGACCGCATCATCGCCGAGCAGCTGGGCGCGTTCCTGCCGACGCGCTGACGCGGCCGGGTGGCGTGCGCCGGTGTCCGCGCGGGCGAAACTCCTGAGAAACCGGCCCGTTCCGCGTCGGCACTGCCCCCGATTGCTCACGCGGCGCCAGGATTCAGGAGTTTCGCCCGAGGCGGTCCGGGGCGACTCCCCCTGCCCTCCCGCCGTTATCCACAGCTCGGGCGCCCGTGACCACGCAACGCCTCGCGAGGCGGCCAGGGTGTGCCCATGGCATCCGCAGACCCTCGGTCCGACGAAAACCACGAGATGGTGTGGGCGACCCGCGACCTCCATGCGGCGGGGTGGTCGCGTCGTGCTCTCGCCCGCGCCGTTGCCGACGGCACCCTCGTGCGCGTGCGTCAGGGCAGGTTCGTCGTGGCAGGCACCCCCGACTCCATCGTCACGGCGGCGGGCCTGGGCGGTCGGCTCGACTGCATCAGCCTTCTGGCGCTGTACGGCGTGTTCGTTCACCACCACACGGACGGTCACGTGCAACAGGATCCCCTGGCCAGCCGACGCCCACCGGCACCCGACGGCGTGGTGTACCACTGGAGACCGAGCGCTGCGCGGCGAGACCGATCCGTGGTCCATATAGTGGAAGCCCTTGCGCAGGCGATCCGGTGCCAACCTCCGCGATCGGCCGTCGCGACGCTCGACAGCGCCTGGCACCTCGGCCTCGTCGACGAGGCCGGGATCGGCGAGGTCTTCGCGCGCGTGCCGCGTCGCTTCCAGGTACTGCGAGGGCTGTTGGATCCGCGCGCAGAGGCGGGGACCGAAACACTCGTCCGGCTCCTCCTGCGACACCTCGGTTGCCGGGTCGACGTGCAGGTACGCATCGACGGCGTCGGGCGCGTCGATCTGCTGGTCGACGGTTGGCTCATCGTCGAGTGCGACAGCGCGCAGTTCCACGGCACCTGGCACGTGCACAAGAACGACCGGCGACGCGACATGGCGGCTCTGGAGCGGGGCTACGTGACGCTTCGCCTGCTCGCCGAGGACATCCTGTACCGTCCCGACCGCGTCCGCGCCGCACTCCAGCGCGTCCTGGCGCACGGCGCCCCCGGGCGAAACTCCTGACCTTCCGTACAGCCGCACCCGCCACTCCGGTCCATACCGCCGAAAGGGCCGAAATCTCAGGAGTTTCGCACGCCCGTGCGCGCCCTCACCGACCCACCCGCCCCGGGGCGGCCACCGGTTTGGACGGCAGGTCGGCCGCGGCCCGGGCGTGAGAACGGGCGAAGCTTCTGAGGAACGGGGCGGTGACGGACCGGAACGGGGCCGCGCGGACGGCTAGAGCACAGATCTCAGGAGATTCGCACGCGTGGGGCGCGTCCCGTCGAAGGGGTGGCACCGACACCGGCGCGCCGCACTGCGGCGCGTCAGCGCTGGAAGCCCTCGGCGATGATCTCGATGAGCTCCTCGCGCTCCTCGACCGGCAGGAACGCACCGGCCGCGGCGTTGAGCTGGAAGGCCTCGAGGTCGTCGAGGTCGTAGTCGAACGCCTGCGCCAGCAGCGCCAGCTCGCGCGTCAGGGTCGTGCGGCTCATGAGGCGGTTGTCGACGTTCACCGTCACCGAGAAGCCCAGCTGGTAGAGCAGGTCGAACGGGTGGGCGTCCATCGTGTCGCCCCAGGCCGTGACCGCCCCGCTCTGCAGGTTCGACGTCGGCGAAAGCTCGAGCGTGATCTCGCGGTCGCGCACCCAGCGCGCCATGTCGCCGAAAGTGACCAGAACCTCTTCGCCCTCGCGCGAGACGACGTCGAGGTCGTTGGCGATACGCACACCGTGTCCGAGGCGCAGAGCCCGCCCGTCGAGCAGCGCCGAACGAATGGATGCCAGCCCCGCCCCTTCACCGGCGTGCACCGTCGTGGGGAAGAAATGCTCGGCGAGATAGTCGAAGGCCGCGCGGTGATCCGAGGCCGGGAATCCGTCCTCGGGGCCGGCGAGGTCGAAGCCGACCACGCCGCGGCTGCGCCACGACACCGCGAGCTCGGCGATCTCCCGCGACCGCGATCCCTGCCGCATCGCGGTGAGCAGCTGCCCCACGCGGATGTCCTTGCCGCGCGCGTCAGCGGCATCCTCGCCCTCTTCGATGCCCTCCTGAACCGCGTCCACGACGTCGTCGAGGCTGAGGCCGCGCGTCAGGTGCTGCTCGGGAGCCCACCGCATCTCCGCGTAGACGACGCCGTCCTCGGCGAGGTCCTCGACGAACTCCTTGGCGGCGCGCACGAGACCCTCGCGGGTCTGCAGGACGCCGACCGTGAGCGAGAACTTCTCGAGGTAGTCCTCGAGCGAACCGGAGTCGACGTGGTCCGAGAACCAGTCCTCGAGCCCCTCGGCGTCGTCGGCCGGGACGTCGAGGTCGAGCTCGTCGGCCAGCTCGAGCACCGTCTGCGCCCGCATCCCCCCGTCGAGGTGGTCGTGCAGCGACACCTTCGGCAGGTCGTGCAGCTTCTTGCCCTGGATACGGACGTCGTCGGTGGCCATGGTGCTCCTCGGGTCGGATGCCATCACGCAGTGATGCGCTCGCGCACGAGCGTGGTGCGCGCGGGAGCGGCGTCGCCGATCTCCCACGCGCCGTCGACCGCGGCGAGGGCGCGCTCGAAGCGCGTCTCATCATCGGCCGACAGGGTGAACAGCGGCTGACCGGCCGCGACGGAATCCCCGACCGTGACGTGCAAGTCGATGCCCGCGGCGTGCACGACGGCATCCTCGGCGCGCGCGCGTCCCGCCCCCAGGCGCCAGGCCCCGATGCCGAACGGCAGCGCCTCGACGCGCGTGACGACCCCCGCCCGCTCGGCGACGACCGTGTGGGTCTCGCGCGGCGCCGGGAGGGCGGCATCCGGATCGCCGTCCTGGGCGCGGATCATGCGCTTCCACACGTCCATCGCGCGGCCGTCGGCCAAGGCCGCCTCGACATCGGCGTCCGGACGTCCGGCGAGCGTCAGCATCTCGCGCGCGAGAGCGACGGTCAGCTCGACGACGTCGGCGGGACCACCGCCGGCCAGGACCTCGACCGACTCGCGCACCTCGTTGGCGTTGCCGATCGCTCGGCCGAGCGGGGTGTTCATGTCGGTGAGGAGCGCCGTGGTGTTCACGCCCGAGTCGGTGCCGAGGGCGACCATGGTCTCGGCGAGCTCGCGGGCCCGGTCGATGTCCTGCATGAAGGCGCCGGAGCCGAACTTCACGTCGAGCACGAGGGAGTCGGTGCCCTCGGCGATCTTCTTCGACATGATGCTCGACGCGATCAGCGGGATCGCCTCGACCGTGCCGGTGACGTCGCGCAGCGCGTAGAGCTTCTTGTCGGCGGGGGCCAGGCCCGTGCCGGCCGCGCAGATCACGGCGCCCACGTCGGCGAGCTGCGCGAGGATCTCGTCGTTGGACAGCGCCGCGCGCCACCCCGGGATGGACTCGAGCTTGTCGAGCGTGCCGCCGGTGTGCCCCAGACCGCGGCCCGAGAGCTGCGGCACGGCCACCCCGAACGCGGCGACGAGCGGCGCGAGCGGCAGCGTGATCTTGTCGCCCACGCCACCGGTCGAGTGCTTGTCGACCGTGGGCTTGTCGAGCGACGAGAAGTCCATGCGCTCGCCCGAGGCGATCATGGCATCCGTCAGCACCCGGATCTGGTCGCGGCCGAGGCCGTTCAGGAGCACCGCCATCGTGAACGCCGACATCTGTGCGTCCATGACGTAGCCGCGTGTGTAGGCGTCGACGAGCCAGCGGATCTCGCCCTCGGTGATCGCCCGCCCGTCACGCTGGGCACGGATGATGTCGACGGCGTCGTACTGTTCGGCGCTCATCGAGCCGCCTCCTCGAGGTCACGCGGCCCGAAGGCGTCGGGCAGGACTTCGTCGATCGTCCGGATGCCGCTGACGGTCTCGAGCAGCATGCCCGGGATCGCGTGCTCGAACAGCAGCTGCCGGCACCGCCCGCACGGCATGAGCGTGCGCCCCTCACCGTCCACGCAGACGAACGCGACCAACTGGCCGCCTCCGCTCATGTGCAGTTCGGACACCAGGCCGCACTCAGCGCACAGGGTGACGCCGTACGAGGCGTTCTCGACGTTGCACCCCGAGACGATGCGGCCGTCGGCGACGAGGGCCGCGGCCCCCACCTTGAAGCGGGAGTAGGGCGCGTAGGCGCGATGCATCGCCTCGGTGGCGGCGGAACGCAGTTCGTCCCAGTCGATGTCGGTCATCGTGGTGCAGGGGGTCCTCTCGTGAAGGGGGAAGGCGGGCCGGGTCAGCCCTTGACGTACGGTTTGCCGGCGGCCGCGGGCCCGCGGACCTTTCCGACCAGTCCCGCGACGGCGAAGATCGTCACGACGTACGGCAGCATCAGCATGAACTCGCTCGGCACGGGAGACCCGATGACGCCGAGGGTGTTCTGCAGGTTGGACGCGAACCCGAACAGCAGCGCGGCGAGCGTCGCACGGATCGGGTCCCACTGGCCGAAGATGACCGCCGCGAGGGCGATGTACCCCGCGCCGGCCGTCATCTCTTTGTTGAAGGCACCGACCGAGCCGAGGGTGAAGAACGCGCCACCCAGACCCGCGATCGCACCGCCCAGCGAGACGTTCCAGAACCGGGTGCGGGCGATGTTGATGCCCACGGTGTCCGCCGCCTGAGGGTGCTCGCCGACGGCGCGCAGGCGGAGGCCCCACCGGGTGTGGAACAAGCCGACGTACACGACCGCGACCGTGACGTACATGATGTACACGATGATCGTCTGGTTGAACAGCATCGGGCCGATGATCGGGATGTCCGAGAGGACGGGGATCGGCAGACGCGGGAAGCGCGGCGGGGAGTTGAGGGTGGCGGCGTTGGGTGCCAACAGCTGCGAGAAGAGGAAGCTCGTCAACCCCACGACCAGCACGTTCAACACGACACCGACGATGACCTGGTCGACGAAGTACTTGATCGCGAACGCCGCGAGCACGAACGAGACGAGGACACCCGAGACACCCGCAGCGAGGAGGCCGATGAACGGGTTGCCCGTCGCCGTGGCCACGATCGCAGAGGTGAACGCACCGGCCAGCAGCTGGCCCTCGATCGCGATGTTGACCACGCCGACACGTTCGCTCAGCACACCGGCCATGGCACCGAAGATGAGCGGCACCGACAGGCTCAATCCGCCCGCGAGCAGGCCCGTGAGCGGGATGACCGACGTGGTGGCGCCCGCGGCGGCCCACGTCAGGAACCCGACCATGAAGACCAGGGCGAAGATGACGGCCAGCCAGATCGGCGGGCGACGGTGAGCGCGGACCATCAGGACGCTCGTGAGCGTGACGAGGGCCAGCAGCACGGTGCAGACGATGCCGGTGACGACGCCGCCGAGGACGACCTCGGGCAGCTGGATGAACTCGCCGGGGCTCGAGATGCGGAAGACGGCATCGCCGTCCTGGCGGGCGACGACGAACAGGACGGCGGCGAGCACCGTGATGACGCCGTAGACGATCGGGGCCTTCCAGCTGACCACGACAGCGGTGTCCAGCGCGGGCGCGGATCCGGCCTCGGGGTGTGCGGTGGTGGTGCTCATCGGGCCGCCTCCTTCTTCTTGGCCGCGCGCACCGTGGGCTGGCGCGCCCCGGGGGCCGGCAGGCGGAAGATCGCGCGCACCAGCGGCGGTGCCGCGATGAACAGCACGATGAGCGACTGCACGACCAGGACGATGTCGATCGGGACGCCGTTTGCGGCCTGCATGGCGAAGCCACCGGCCTTGAACGCACCGAACAGGATGCCGGCCACCAGCACGCCGACCGGAGTGGAGCGGCCCAGCAACGCCACCGTGATGGCGTCGAACCCGATGCCCGCGTCGATGCCGCTGGAGAATCCGGTGGTGACCGTGCCCAGCACCTGGTCGACGCCCGCGAGGCCGATGAGGGCGCCGGAGATGAGCATCGCGTAGACGTACATCGACTTGACGTTGATGCCCGCGACACGGGCCGCGTTCGGATTGAGCCCGACGGCGCGGAACCGGAAGCCGAGCGAGGAGCGCTCCAGGATCCACCACACCAGCACGACGGCGGCGAGCGAGAGAAGGAACCCGAAGTGCAGGTTGTAGCCCGAGCCGAGGAGGTCGGGGAAGACCGCCGTCTCCTTCATCGCGGGCGTGGTGGGGTTGCTCGAGCCCGGGGCCTGCAGCAGACCGGGGGTGCGCAGCATGTAGTAGACGAGGTAGAACGCGACGTAGTTCAGCATGATCGTCACGATCACCTCGTGCGCCCCGGTGCGGGCCTTGAGGACACCGGCGATGCCGGCCCACAGCGCACCCGCCACGACACCGGCGACGAGAGCGACGAGGGCGTGCAGGCCCCACGGCAGGTCGAAGGCGAACGCGACGTACCCGCCGGCGGCCGCGGCGACCAGCATCTGGCCGCGACCACCGATGTTGAACATGCCGACGCGGAAGGCCAGGGCCACGCCGAGACCTGCCGCGATCAGCGGGGTCGCGAAAGTGAGCGTCTCGGTGAGCGGACGGATCCCCGTGGCGAAATCGGGCCGACGGAAGTTGTAGATCGCTCCCTGGAAGAACGACGCATACGCACCCGAGACCGACTGCCAGATCGCGGCGAGCATGTCGCTTGGGCGAGCGAAGAAGTACCCGGCGGTGACCTGGACGCGCTCATCGGTCGCGGCGATCATGATCGCTCCGACCAGCAGGGCGAGCACGACGGCGAGCACCGAGATGATGGCGTTGCCGGTGGCGATCTCGCGCAGCGCGCGACGCCACCTGCTCTCCTCCGGGGCGGGCGCGGGAGCGACGACGCGGGCACCTGCGGCAGGGTCGACGGCCGAGGAACCCTCCAGGGCGACGTCGGCGTCGGTCGCGGCCGCCACCTCGGCGGCGCGGTCGGCGCGATCCGCCGTCGGGTCGTGTGGGCTGTGCGGATCGCTCACGCGGCGACTCCTTCGTTCTGGGGCGCTTCGCCAGCCATCATCAGGCCGAGGACGTCGCGCGAGGTGTCGCCCGGGACGATGCCCACCACACGACCGCGGTACATGACCATGATGCGGTCCGCGAGGGCGGTGACCTCGTCGAGCTCGGTGGACACGACGATCACGGGCACCCCCGCGTCGCGGGTCTCGATGACGCGCTTGTGGATGAACTCGATCGACCCCACGTCGACGCCGCGCGTGGGCTGGGCGGCGACGAACAGGCGAAGGTCCCGGCTCAGCTCGCGCGCGAGCACGACCTTCTGCTGGTTGCCGCCCGAGAGACGACCGACCGGTGTCTCGATCGACGGCGTGCGGACGTCGAACTCGGTGACCTTCTCGCGGGCGAAGTCGGCCAGGGTGGACAGCTGGAGCGTGCCGCCCTTCACGAACGGCGCACCGTCGGCGCGATCGAGCATGAGGTTCTCGGCGATGGAGAACTCCCCCACCAGCCCGTCTTCCTTGCGGTCTTCGGGAACGAAGCCGACACCGGCGTCGAGCACGGCGCGCACCGACGAGCCGTTCAGCTCGACGCCATCGAGCGTGATCGACCCTTCGGCCCGGTCCTGCAGCCCGACGAGGGCCTCGGTGAGCTCGGTCTGGCCGTTGCCCTGCACGCCGGCGATCGCGAGGACCTCGCCCCGGCGCACTTCGAAACTGACGTCGTTGACGACGAGCTGACCGACGGGGTCGACGACGGTGAGGTTCGAGACCGACAGGGCGACATCGCCGAGCTTCGGAGCCTCTTTGTGCACGGTCAGCTCGACCGCGCGGCCGACCATGAGCGACGCGAGTTCGGCATTGGAGGCGGTGGGCTCCGCCTCACCGACCACTTTGCCGAGACGGATGACGGTGATCCGGTCCGCGACCTCGCGCACCTCGCGGAGCTTGTGCGTGATGAAGACGATCGAGGTCCCGGAATCACGGAGCTGGCGCATGATGGCCATCAGCTCGTCGGTCTCCTGGGGAGTGAGGACGGCGGTCGGCTCGTCGAACACGAGCACCTTGGCATCCCGGGAGAGCGCCTTGATGATCTCGACGCGCTGCTGCACGCCGACGGGCAGGTCGTCCACGAGCGCGTCGGGGTCGACGTCGAACCCGAACCGGTCCGAGATCTCGGTGACCTTCGCTCGCGCGGCGGCCAGGTCGAGACGGCCGCCGAACTTCGTCGGCTCGTGACCGAGCATGACGTTCTCGGCGACCGTGAAGACCGGGATGAGCATGAAGTGCTGGTGCACCATGCCGATTCCGGCGCGCATCGCGTCGCCGGGTCCGGCGAAGTGCTGGACGGCGTCGTCCAGCAGGATCTCTCCCCCGTCGGCCTGGTAGAGGCCGTAGAGGACGTTCATCAGGGTGGACTTGCCGGCACCGTTCTCGCCGAGCAGGCAGTGGATCTCTCCGGCCTCGACGGTGAGGTCGATGTGATCGTTCGCCACCAGGGATCCGAAGGTTTTCGTGATCCCGCGGAGTTCGAGCTTCATGTTCCCGATCCTAGGTTCTGTGGCACCGCACGCGGGGTGTGCGGCGGGAGGACCCCCCTCGTGAGCGGGTCCGGTCCGGGGCCGGACGATCGCGCAGCCCCATAAGGGAGGGGAGGCCGGCATGGAGCCGGCCTCCCCAGGGAGAGTGGATCTCTCAGCCGGCCAGGTAGGACTCGACCGTGATCTTGCCGCTGATGATGTCGGCCTTGAGCGCATCGACCTTGGTGGTCAGCTCGGCGGGCACGCGGTCGGACCAGTCGTGGTACGGCGCGAGGCCGACGCCCTCGTTCTCGAGCGTGCCGACGAACGGCGCCGCGTCGAACTCGCCGTTACCGGCGGCCACGATGGCGTCCTTGGTGCCCACGTCAATGCCCTTGAGGATCGAGGTCAGCAGCAGGTCGCCCACGGAGGGGTCGGTCTGGAACACGTCGGCATCGACGCCGACGAGCGCGATCTCGCGACCCGCGTCCTGGATGGCGACGGCGGCCGACTGGTAGACCGGGCCACCGACGGGCAGCAGCACGTCGACGTTCTGGTCGATGATGGCCTGCGCGGTCTGGCGCGCGGTGTCGTTGGCCTCGAACCCACCGGTGAAGGAGCCGTCCTTGGCGGTGCGGTCCCAGCCGACGACGCGCACGGACGTGCCGTTGTCGGTGTTGTACTTCTCGACGCCCTGGGCGAAGCCGTCCATGAAGATCGTGACGGTCGGGATGTTCATTCCACCGAAGGTGCCGACGACGCCGGTCTTCGAGACGCCCGCGGCGAGGTAGCCGGCGAGGTACGCGGCCTGCGCGGTGTCGAAGATGATCGGCTTGATGTTGGGAGCGTCGGTCTTGCCGTCGAAGTCGCTGTCGACCGTGTCGTCGATCGAGACGTACTGCAGATCGGTGTTCGCCTTGGCCGACTCGAGCGCCGCGGGGGCGAGGAGGAAGCCGACCGTGACGATCGTGTTGCAGCCCTGGTCGACCAGGCTCTGGAGGTTGGAGGCGTAGTCGGTCTCGGACTGCGACTCGACCTCGATGGGGGTCTTCGAGCCGAGCTGCGAGGCCGCCTCGTCGACGCCCTCCTTGCCGAGCTGGTTGAACGACTTGTCGTCGAAGCCGCCGGCGTCCGACACCATGCAGGGCAGGTAGTCGCTGGCACCGGCAGCGGCCGACGAGCCGTTGCTCTCGGGCGCGGCACCGCAGCCGGCGAGCAGCACGGCCGCGCCGATCATCGCGAGGCCGCTGACGACGGCCTTCTTCGTGGTCTTCACGAATGGTCCTCCAAGACGGGGGCCCCCAACGGGTTCGGGGGACGATGGAGTCACGTTACCCACTGTGACGAATCGCTTGCGCCCCGCGGAGGCCCGTGCGCCCCAATGGTTACAAAGACGCAATCTCGCGTCATGCGCACGCCACACGAGTCGATCGCGGCGGGACTGGATGCCGCGGGCAGCGGCATCCGGTATCAGAGCACGTCGCCGCGACCGGTGAGCTTGAGCGCGTCGACGACGCCCTTGACCCGCTGCGCGTTCTCGCTGGTGGTGACCAGGAGCGCGTCCGGAGTGTCGACCACGACGATGTCCCGCACCCCGATCAGGCTGATGACGCGCTTGGTCTGCGACACCACGATGCCGCTGGAGGCGTCGGAGAGCACGCGCGCGTCCTCGCCGAGGATCGCCAGCTCGTTTCGGCCGCCCGAGGAGTTGAGCTTGGACAGGCTCGCGAAGTCGCCCACGTCGTCCCAGTCGAAGTGCCCCGGGATGACCGCCAGGCGACCCTTCTCGGCGGCGGGCTCCGCGACGGAGTAGTCGATGGCGATCTTCTTCAGGCCGGGCCAGATCCGGTCGACCGCGGGGCCGCGGCGATCGCGATCGTCCCACGCGTCGGCCAGCTCGAGCAGACCCGCGTGCAGCTCCGGCTCGTTCACGGCCAGCTCGGCCAGCAGCACGTCGGCGCGGGTGATGAACATGCCCGCGTTCCAGAGGTACGCGCGGTCGGTGAAGTACGCCTTGGCTGTCTCGAGGTCGGGCTTCTCGACGAAGCGCTCCACCATATAGGCCTCGGGGGCGCCGTCGACGATGAGCTCATCGGCCTGCTTGATGTAGCCGAAGCCGACCGAGGGCTCGCTGGGCTGGATGCCGATGGTGCAGATGTAGCCCGCTCGCGCCACCGCGACCGCCTGGCGCACGGCGAAGTCGAACTGCCGGGTCTGGCGGATGACGTGGTCGGCGGCGAACGAGCCGATGATGACGTCGGGCTCGCGGCGGACGAGGATCGCGGCGGCCAGGCCGATGGCGGCGGAGGAGTCCCGCGGCTCGGACTCGAGGAACACGTTGTGGTCGGGCACCCCGGGCAGCTCCCGCTCCACGGCCGCGCGGTGGGCGCGACCGGTGACCACGGCGATCCGATCGGATCCCGAGAGGGGGGCCAGGCGGTCCCACGTGTCGCGCAGCAGCGTCTGACCGGAGCCGGTCAGGTCGTGCAGGAACTTGGGGGCGTCCGCGCGGGAGAGGGGCCACAGGCGGCTGCCGATCCCACCGGCGGGGATCACGGCGTAGAAGTCGTCGATAGCAGGTTCGGCCATGGCACCGACCCTACCGGGCGGACCCGCACCGCCCCCACCGGTTCTCACACCCGACCGAGGGTGGAAACCCGCCCGAAACTATCTCGACGTCGAGAGAGTCTTAGGCGGGCCTAATCCCCCGCTTTCATAGCCCGGACGTAGTATTCAATGGCGCCCGTGTGACGCTTGGAGCCCTGTTTCGGCTCCCACACCGTGTTCGATCAGGGAGGACGACCGTGTCAGCACCAACACGTGCCACGCCGTCGGTGAAGGAGACGACTTCGCGGGTGCCCCGCGGGACGCTCTACCGCGGCCGAGAGGGAATGTGGTCGTGGGTCCTGCACCGCATCACCGGTGTGGCGATCTTCTTCTTCCTGCTCGTGCACATCCTCGACACGGCGCTCATCCGCGTCTCCCCCGAGGCGTACGACGCCGTCATCGGCACGTACAAGAACCCGATCATGGGTCTCGGCGAGGTCGCTCTCGTGGGCGCCATCGCCTACCACGCCTACAACGGCCTCCGCATCATCCTGGTGGACTTCTGGCCCTGGGCCACGCGTCACCAGCGCCAGTTGTGGTGGGGCGTCCTGGGACTCTGGGTCGTGACGATGCTCGGCTTCACGCCGCGCCACCTCATCAACGTCTTCAGCGCCGTCACGGGGAGCCACTGATGTCCGTCGCCCAGGAAGCCAGCACTATTCCCGCCCCCCGCACCCCCGCCGTGCGCAAGAAGGGCTCGAACCTCGAGAAGTGGGGATGGATCTACATGCGCGCCTCCGGCGTGCTGCTGATCGTCCTCATCTTCGGCCACCTCTTCGTCAACCTGATGACGGGTGACGGCATCCACCAGATCGACTTCGCGTTCGTCGCGGGCAAGCTCGCCTCGCCGTTCTGGCAGTGGTGGGACGTGCTGATGCTCTGGCTCGCGCTCATCCACGGCGCCAACGGCATGCGCACCATCGTCAACGACTACGTCACGAACGCGAAGGTCCGCAGCATCCTGGTGTGGTCGATCGGCCTCTCGGCCGCATTCCTGATCCTCCTCGGCACGCTCGTGGTCTTCACTTTCGACCCCTGCCTCGGCGTCACCGAGAGCAGCTCCCTGTGGGAGATCTGCCAGGCGTGAGCCGCGGCATCCTCCTTCCGACTGACACAGCAGAGGCATTGCACACGTGAGCACTCAGAACAGCGCGGACACGATCGTCAAGGACGGCGTGCATTATCACCAGTTCGACGTCGTCATCGTCGGGGCCGGCGGCGCCGGCATGCGCGCGGCGATCGAGGCCGGCCCGGGCGCGAAGACCGCGGTCATCTCGAAGCTGTACCCGACCCGCTCGCACACCGGTGCGGCGCAGGGCGGGATGGCTGCGGCCCTCGCCAACGTCGAAGAGGACTCCTGGGAGTGGCACACCTTCGACACCATCAAGGGCGGCGACTACCTCGTCGACCAGGATGCCGCGGAGATCCTCGCCAAAGAGGCCATCGACGCCGTCATCGACCTCGAGAACATGGGCCTGCCGTTCAACCGCACGCCCGAGGGCAAGATCGACCAGCGCCGCTTCGGCGGGCACACGGCCGATCACGGCAAGACCCCGGTGCGTCGCGCCTGCTACGCCGCCGACCGCACGGGACACATGATCCTGCAGACGCTGTTCCAGAACTGCGTCAAGCTCGGCATCAACTTCTTCAACGAGTTCTACGTGCTCGACCTCGTCACGGTGAAGGACGACGCGGGGCTCACACAGATCGCCGGCGTCGTCGCCTACGAGCTGGCCACGGGCGACCTCCACGTCTTCCAGTCCAAGGCGGTCATCTTCGCCACGGGCGGCTTCGGCAAGATCTTCAAGACGACCTCGAACGCCCACACCCTCACCGGTGACGGCGTGGGCATCGTCTGGCGCAAGGGCCTCCCCCTCGAGGACATGGAGTTCTTCCAGTTCCACCCCACCGGCCTGGCCGGTCTCGGCATCCTGCTGACCGAGGGTGCCCGCGGCGAGGGCGCGATCCTGCGCAACGCCAGCGGTGAGCGCTTCATGGAGCGCTATGCCCCGACGATCAAGGACCTCGCGCCGCGCGACATCGTCGCGCGCTGCATGGTGCAAGAGGTCGCCGAGGGCCGCGGCGCCGGCCCCCACCGCGACTACGTGCTGCTGGACTGCACGCACCTGGGCGCCGAGGTGCTGGAGACCAAGCTTCCCGACATCACCGAGTTCGCCCGCACGTACCTCGGCGTCGACCCGGTCGTCGAGCCGGTGCCGGTCATGCCGACCGCGCACTACGCGATGGGCGGCATCCCCACCAACATCAAGGCCGAGGTCCTCGCCGACAACGACACCGTCGTCCCGGGGCTGTACGCGGCCGGCGAATGCGCCTGCGTGTCCGTGCACGGGTCGAACCGCCTCGGCACGAACTCGCTGCTGGACATCAACGTGTTCGGCAAGCGCGCCGGTCGCAACGCGGTCGAGTACGTCAAGACCGCCGACTTCGTCCCGCTTCCCGAGGATCCGGCGAAGGAGGTCCGCGAGCTCATCGAGGGCCTGCGCGGCAACGGCGGGACCGAGCGCATCGCCGTCCTCCGCAAGACGCTGCAAGACGAAATGGACAAGGGCGCGCAGGTGTTCCGCACGCACGAGTCCCTCGCCCACGTGCTCGACGTCATCGCCGACCTGCGCGAGCGCTTCAAGAACATCCACGTCGACGACAAGGGCAAGCGGTACAACACCGACCTGCTCGAGGCGGTCGAGCTGGGCTTCCTGCTCGACCTCGCCGAGGTCGTGGTGTACTCGGCGCAGAACCGGGAAGAGAGCCGCGGCGGTCACATGCGCGACGACTTCCCCACGCGCGACGACGAGAACTACATGCAGCACACCATGGCGTACCTGTCGGGCGACCCCCACTCGTCGCACCCCGCCGATCACATCGAGCTCGGCTGGAAGCCCGTGGTCTTCACCAAGAACGAGGCCGGGGAGCTGCGCTACCCGCCGCTGGAGAGGAAGTACTGATGGCCGCGACCGCGCTCGACACCACGACCGACGCCCCCGCCGACATCGAGCAGACACCCGAGGACACCGGCATCCAGTCGTTCCTGGTCACGTTCAACATCCGTCGGTTCGACCCCGAGGTCGACGACGAGCCGCGCTGGGTCGACTATGACGTGGAGCTCTACTCCACCGACCGCGTGCTGGACGCGCTCCACAAGATCAAGTGGGAGGTCGACGGCTCGCTGTCGTTCCGTCGCTCCTGCGCGCACGGCATCTGCGGTTCGGATGCCATGCGCATCAACGGCCGCAACCGCCTGGCCTGCAAGACGCTGATCAAGGATCTCGACATCTCGCAGCCGATCTACGTCGAGGCCATCAAGGGTCTGCCGCTCGAGAAGGACCTCATCGTCGACATGGAGCCGTTCTTCGCCTCCTACCGCGAGGTGCAGCCGTTCCTGATCTCCAGCAGCAAGCCGGAGGCGGGCAAGGAGCGCATCCAGTCGATCGTCGACCGCGAGGTCTTCGACGACACCACGAAGTGCATCCTGTGCGCCGCGTGCACCTCGTCGTGCCCGGTGTTCTGGACCGACGGGCAGTACTTCGGCCCCGCCGCGATCGTGAACGCCCACCGGTTCATCTTCGACTCGCGCGACGACGCGGGCGACGTGCGCCTGGACATCCTCAACGACAAGGAGGGCGTGTGGCGCTGCCGCACGACCTTCAACTGCACCGAAGCGTGCCCGCGCGGCATCGAGGTCACCAAGGCGATCGCCGAGGTCAAGCAGGCGGTCCTTCGCGGCGGCCGTTGACCCCTCCCCTCTCTCGAACGGCGGGTGCGCTCCGGCGCCCCGCCGTTCGTCGTGCCCGGGCGGTCATCGTGGGGCCGCGGCGTCCATTCATTAGGCTCGACGGGTGAACGACCGCGATCCCCGACCGTTGCCCGGCGCGGCGAGCGAGGAGACGTCCCTGCGGGATCGGCTGGACGCGGCGCAAGCAGCGGTGCGCGACCGACTCGACCAGCCGATCGCCCGCGCCGCCAAGCTCGCCCGGCTCTTCCCGGTGCGGGTGTGGCGGCACTTCCTGCGGCACAACGGATTCCTGCTCGCGGCGGGCATGAGCTACCAGGGCCTGTTCGCGATGTTCTCGGCGCTGTACCTCGCCTTCGCGGGCGTCGGGATCTGGTTGGGCGGCAGCGAGACCGCGATCGACGGCCTGATCCGGATCGTGAACGGCTACATCCCCGGCATCATCAGCAAGAACGGACTCGTCAAGCCCGAGCAGGTCGAGGCCGTCGCCCAAGAGAGCGGCCGTCTCCTCGGTGTGACCGGTGGTGTGGCCGGTGTCGTCGTCATCTGGACAACGATCGGTTTCGTCACCTTCACCCGCCGGGCCGTACGGGACACCTTCGGCCTCCCCTTCGACACCCGCAACTACGTGCTGCTGAAGGCGCGGGACTTCATCGCCTCGCTCCTGTTCGGCCTCGCCCTTCTCGTCGGCGCGCTGCTCGGATCGGTGACCACCGGCGCCGTGGACCTGGTGTTCGGGATGATCGGTTGGGACCGAGGCACCGCGGGGTGGTCGCTCGGGGCGCGAGGGGTGTCGCTCCTCATCGCCTTCGCCGTGAACACGCTCGCCCTGGCCTCCCTGTTCCGCTTCCTCACGGGGACCGCGCTCACCTGGCGGCGCACGTGGCCCGGAGCCCTGGTCGGGTCCGCGGGACTGGTCATGCTCCAGGTCGCGGCGGGCTTCCTCTTCGTCTACACCCCGTCCAATCCGCTCCTGGCCACGTTCACGGTGCTGGTCGGGTTCTTGCTGTGGTTCCGGCTCGTGGGGATCGTGATCCTCGTCGCGGCCGCGTGGATCGCGGTGGCCGCCGACGACCGCGATGTGCCGCTGCGCTCGCCCGAGGACCGCCGCGCGATGGAGCAGACCGCTCTCGTCATCGCGGCCCAGGTGGCGGTGCGCGAAGCGGAGGAACGGGCGGCGCTCGCGCACTGGCCCCGGCGCTGGGCGGCGAGACGCCGCCTTCGTCAGGCCCGGAAACACCTCGCGCACCTGGAGTCGGAGCTGCCCGAGCCGCGGCGATCCACACTGCTGCTGGACTGAGCGCGGCGCCGCGAGGTCGCGCCGTCGGCAGCCGCGGCCCGAGCGAAGTGCGGTGTCGGAGGCCCCGGTTAGGCTCGTCGGGTGGCTCGTTCTGTACGCATCGTCTCCGTCAACGTCAATGGCATCCGCGCCGCCGTCCGCAAGGGCATGACCGAGTGGCTCGACGCCTCGGGCGCCGACATCCTCGCCCTGCAAGAGGTGCGCGCGACCGCCGAACAGCTGGCCGAGGCGGTGCCCGGCTGGCAGATCGTCAACGACGAGGCCCTGCAGAAGGGCCGCGCCGGGGTCGCGATCCTCAGTCGGCTGCCCGGCGTGCAGACGCGCACGCACCTCGGCCCCGAGCCGCTGGACTCCTCGGGCCGATGGATCGAGACCGACTTCGACATCGACGGCGAGACGCTGACCGTCGTCAGCGCCTACGTGCACAGCGGCGAGGTCGACACCCCCAAGCAAGAGGCCAAGTGGCTGTTCCTGGATGCCATGGAGCGGCGCCTCGCCGAGTTGAGCGCCGAACGGGAGCTGGCGGTGGTCATGGGTGACCTCAACGTCGGCCACCGCGAGCTCGACATCAAGAACTGGAAGAGCAACCGCAAGAACGCCGGGTTCCTCCCCCGCGAACGTGCGTACTTCGACCGCTTCTTCGGTCCGGCCGGCGCCGAGGTCGAGGGCGTCGACGGCTCCACGGGACCGGGCCTCGGGTGGGTCGACATCGGCCGCCGTCACGCCGGCGACGTCGACGGCCCCTACACGTGGTGGTCGATGCGCGGAAAGGCATTCGACACCGACACCGGCTGGCGTATCGACTATCACGTCGCCACACCGGCGCTGGCCGAGCGCGTCACCGACTACCGCGTCGACCGCGCGGCATCCTGGGACGCCCGCTGGAGCGACCACGCCCCGGTGATCGCGGACTACACACTCGGGCGGTCGTGACGTCCGGGCCCCGCGGGGTCGCGGGTCCCGGACGGCGCTGAGCGCCAGGACGCCTAGGATCGAACGGTGACCCAGCAGCGCCTGTACTCCGGAATGCAGCCCTCGGCCGACAGTCTTCAGATCGGCAACTACATCGGGGCCCTGCTGCAGTGGCGCGAGCTGCAGGACGAGTACGACGCCTTCTTCTCGGTCGTCGACCTGCACGCCCTCACCCAGCCCGGCGATCCCGCCGAACGGCGCGAGAAGACCCGCCGCACCGCCGCCCAGTACATCGCCGCCGGCATCGAGCCCTCGCGCTCGACCCTCTACGTGCAGTCGCACGTGCCGGCGCACGCCGAACTGCAGTGGGTGCTGTCGACGCTCACGGGCTTCGGCGAGGCCGGTCGGATGACGCAGTTCAAGGACAAGTCCGCGCGGTACGGCGCGGATGCCACGAACGTGGGCCTCTTCACCTACCCGGTGCTCATGGCAGCCGACATCCTGCTGTACCAGACCGACGTCGTGCCCGTCGGCGACGACCAGAAGCAGCACATCGAGCTCACTCGCGACCTCGCCGAGCGGTTCAACCAGCGTTTCGGTGAGACGTTCGCGATGCCGAAGCCGATGATCCAGCGCGAGACCGCGCGCATCTACGATCTACAGAACCCCACGTCGAAGATGTCGAAGTCGGCCGAGTCCGACGCCGGCGTGCTGTGGATGCTCGACGACCCGAAGGTCAGCGCGAAGAAGATCATGCGCGCGGTGACCGACTCCGAGGGCGCCGTGCGCTTCGACCGCGACGCGAAGCCGGGCGTCTCGAACCTGCTCGTCATCTACTCGGCCCTGACCGGACGCGAGATCGGCGCGATCGAGGACGAGTACGCCGGACGCGGGTACGGGGACTTCAAGAAGGGCCTCGCCGAGGTGGTGGTGGCGGAGTTCGAACCGGTGCGCGCGCGGGCGCTCGAGCTGCTCGACGACCCCGCCGAACTCGACCGCGTGCTCGCGCACAACGCCGAGCGGGCGGCATCCGTAGCCGAAAAGACCCTCGCGGACGTCTACGACCGCATCGGGCTGCTGCGTCGCGGCTGACCCGGCCCGGGCTGGGCGGCCCGGCTGCCCCGGGCGGGGCCGCCGACGCGAGGCGGGTGCGGCGGCCGGCCGGGGCCGGGCGGTTCAACCTGCGGCGGCCGGGCGGGGCTGGGCGGTTCAACCTGCGGCGGCCGGCCGGCCGGGGCCGGGCAGTCACAACTCCTGCAACGGTGGGCAGATGTTCCGGCAGCCCACCGGATCGGCGATCTGTGCAGGAGTTGTGCGCGAGGACCGGTGGCCGGTGCCGGCGCGCGGGGCGGGCGGCGGTTTCGACCGGCACAACCCCGGCCGCGGAGCCGCAAAAGTGCGGCGGGGCGCCGCGCGCGGTCGATTCTGCAGGAGTTGTGCGCGAGGACCGGTGGCCGGTGCCGGCGCGGGGCGCGGGGCGGGCGGCGGTTTCGACCGGCACAACTCCGGCCGCAGAGCCGCAAAAGTGCGGCGGGGCGCCGCGCGCGGTCGATCCTGCAGGAGTTGTGCGCCGCCGTCGCGCGGCGGCGAGCATGCGCGGTCGGTCTCACCGGCTTCGGCGCGGGCCTTTCCACACGCCGGCCAGCGCGTCGCGCACCAGGTCCGGGCGGTACAGGATGTCCTCGGCAACCAGGCGCAGGGTGACGTATCCGAGAGCCGCTGCCGCGCGATCCCGACGTCGGTCACGGAGCTGCTCCTCCCACGACGAATGATGGGCGCGGCTGTCGCACTCGACGATGAGCCACCCGCCGACGAGGAAATCGACCCGACCGACCCCTCGAAGACGCACCTGTGTCTCGTACGGTGCACCGAGGGCACGCAGGATGAGACGCACGAACGTCTCGGGACCCGACTCGGCCGAAGAGTCCACGAGACCGCGGAGCCGCCGGTACCGCCGCGGGAGCCCGTCGAACACCGCATCCACCTCGACGTCGGAGATCAGTCGACCGTGCAACGCGCTGTCCACCGAGGCGATCCCGGCACGCGGCCCCTGGCACAACACGGCTTGCCTCAGCGCCTCCACGAGATCCGCGTGCAGGTCGCCGGGGCGGGCCCGACTCGCACGCCAGTGGGCGACGACACCGGTCGACCGCTCGGGGATCCTGCTCGCTTCTCGGTCGAATTGGACGTGGAGCCCGTCGGTGCGCAGAACGAAGACGCCGAGCACCGACAGCAACGACACGCAATCCAGACGGCCGCCGAAGTACCCGGCATCCCGCGCTGTCGACTCGACGGAGGCGACCGCATACCTCCCCCGCCGGAGCCGGACCAGGGCCCCGCTCCGCACCGCGCTGTCGATGCGATGTCGGCTCCATCCGTCGTCGCGAAGCTGACGGTAGGTGCGGAACTCGGGTGTCGCCATCTCCCCCACCGTGCCCGGCATCGGACGCGCGCGAGCGAGGCGAGAGGCGAATGGGGGATGGATGCCGAGATTGCTCCGCTGTGGAGGAGCCTCGGGACAGACAGAACTCCGGCGCGACATGCACGCTGCGGCATCCACCGGTCAGCGTGCGGAGAATCGCCGGAGTTGTGCCCGGTCGGTAGCGTGGGCGGATGGAACCGGACCGCCTCCACACCCCGCACCTCGAACTGTCCGCGCCGACGGCGGCGGACGTGGCGTCCATCCACGCGGAGTGCCAGGATGCCGACCTGCAGCGCTACACCACGGTGCCGTCGCCGTACCTCCTCACGGATGCCGAGCGCTTCGTCGAACTGACCGCCCGCTGGTGGGGCGACGGTACGGAGCCGACCTGGGCGATCCGCCGCGACGGGCGCCTCGCGGGCATGATCGGGCTGGCGAGGTTCGACACCGGCGCCCCGGAGATCGGGTACTGGATCGCCCGCGACGCGCGGCGGCAGAGTGCGGCCAGCGAGGCCGCGGCGGCCGTGATCGACTGGGCGTTCGCCGACGATCGCCCGAGCATCGAGCGGATCGAATGGCGCGCCGTCGTCGGCAACATCGGCTCGGCGCGCACCGCGCGGCGGCTCGGGTTCCGTTACGAGGGGCTGTTGCGGCGGGCGCACGTCAACAGCCTCGGACGCGCCGACCTGTGGATTGGAGGCCTGCTCCGGCACGACGAACGCGTACCGCAGGAGTGGCTGCTCGACCTGGGCTGAGTGGCCGCACAACTCCGGCACATCCGCCGGGCTCCGCGGCATCCCCGCCTCTCCGCCCACACGTGCAGGAGTTGTGCCCGGGCGGCCCGCCCCCGCGCACCTCCGGCGTCCCCCGCCCGGCTCGGGCATCCGCACCCCACCCAGACCCGGGCATCCACTCCCCACCCCGCGGCAGCCGCGCGAGCCGTCGGGCCAGCCGCACAACTCCGGCACATCCGCCGGGCTCCGCGGCATACCCGCCTCTCCGCCCACACGTGCAGGAGTTGTGCCCGGGCGGCCCGCCCCCGCGCACCTCCGGCCTCCCCCGCCCGGCTCGGGCATCCGCACCCCACCCCGACCCGGGCATCCACTCCCCACCCCGCGGCAGCCGCCGAGCCGCCGGGCCGGGCCGCACAACTCCGGCACATCCGCCGGACTCCGCGGCATCCCCGCCTCTCCGCCCACACATGCAGGAGTTGTGCCCGGGCGGCCCCGTGCCGCGGACCTCGACGAGCGCCGCAAGACCCTGTCGAATGTCGGAAGGGGATGCCACGATGGCTCCATGCCCGAGATGCCCGAGGTCGAAGGACTCGTCGAGTTCTTGCGCGGTCGTGTCGCGGGGTTGACGTTCACGAAGGCCTCGATCGCCGCCATCAGCGCCCTCAAGACGTACGACCCCCCGATCGACGCGCTCGTCGGCTCCGCGGTCACCGGGGTCGAACGGCACGGCAAGTTCGTCGACATCGCCGCCGACAGCGGCATCCATCTCGTGTTCCACCTGGCGAAAGCGGGCTGGCTGCGCTGGTACGACGCTCTGCCCTCGACGATCATCAAGCCCGGCAAGACCCCCATCGCGCTGCGCGTGGGATTCGACGACGGCTCCGGGTTCGACCTCACCGAAGCCGGCACGAAGAAGTCGCTCGCGGTGTACGCCGCACGCTCCCCCACCGACGTCCCGGGGATCGCCCGGCTCGGCCCCGACCCGCTCGACGCGGCTCTCGACCGCGACGCGTTCGCCGCCCTGCTCGCGGGCCGTCGCACCCAGATCAAGGGCGTGCTGCGCGATCAGGCGATCATCGCGGGCGTCGGCAACGCCTACTCCGACGAGATCCTGCACGCCGCCAAGATGTCGCCCTACGCCCTCGCGGCCACCCTGACCGACGCCGAGATCGACACGCTGTACGCCGCGATGATCGCCACGCTGACCGAAGCGATCGAGACCGCGCGCGGCAAGCCGCCCGCCGATCTGAAGGATGCCAAGCGCCGGGGCATGCGCGTGCACGGGCGCCGCGGCGAGGCGTGCCCGGTGTGCGGCGACGAGGTGCGCAGCGTGTTCTTCGCCGACAACTCCCTCGAGTACTGCCCGACGTGTCAGACGGGCGGCAAGATCCTCGCCGACCGGCGGCTGTCGCGGCTGCTGAAGTAGCACGGTTTCGCCCCGAGTCGGCGGGAATGAATCCGTGTCGGCGGTGTTGATTAGACTTCGAACAAGCAACACGTGCTCCGGGGTCGGTGAGAATCCGAACCGGCGGTGACAGTCCGCGAACCCCTCCGCATCACGCGGTGGGGCCGATCCGGTGGAATTCCGGAACCGACGGTGATGAGGCGAGCGATCGTCTCTAGTCCGGATAGGAGGCAGCACGGTCGGCGCGCCGCGCCGCCCTGCGCTCCTTCCCCGTTCACGACGGGAAGGACAGGGAAAGATGGCATCCGCCGCCGAAGCAGACGCGATGCGCCGTGCGCTGCGTCTCGCGCGGAACGGCCCCCGCGGGCTCAACCCCCAGGTCGGCGCCGTCCTCCTCTCGCCCGCGGGCGAGGTGCTCGCCGAGGGTTACCACCGCGGCGCCGGAACCCCGCACGCCGAGGTCGACGCCCTGTCGCAGCTCACCCCCGGGGCGGCCCGCGGCGCGACCGCCGTCGTCACCCTCGAACCCTGCAACCACACCGGCCGCACCGGCCCGTGCGCGGTCGCCCTCCTCGAGGCCGGTGTCGCGCGCGTCGTCTACGCGCTCGACGATCCGACCGACGCTGCGACGGGCGGCGCCGACCGCCTCCGCGGCGGCGGCGTCGATGTCGAAGCGGGCCTCGAGCGCGACGCCGCCGCCGACCTCGTGCACGACTGGGTGCACCTGCAGCGCACCGGTCGCCCCGTCGTGACCGTCAAGTGGGCGCAGAGCCTCGACGGCCGCGCCGCCGCCGACGACGGATCCAGCCAGTGGATCACCGGGCCCGCCGCCCGCCGCGACGTGCACGAACGTCGCGCCGCCGCCGACGCGATCCTCGCCGGAACCGGAACGGTCCTCGCCGACGACCCGGCGCTCACCGCGCGCGCCCACGACGGCTCGCTCCTGCCCGACCAGCCGGTCCCGGTCATCGTCGGCGAAAGCCCGATCGCACCGGATGCCGCGGTGCACCGGCACCCGCACGAGCCGCTGATCTTCCCCACCCGCGACCTGGCCGCCGTGCTCGACGACCTCGGCTCCCGCGGCATCCAGCGCATCTTCGTCGAGGGCGGTCCGACCCTCGAGAGCGCCCTCGTGCGCGACGGCCTCGCCGACGAGGTGCTCGTCTACGTCGCCCCCGTGCTCCTCGGCGGGTCCCGCCTCGCGCTCGGCGACGTGGGAGTGCCCACCATCGACGCCGCGCGGCGGCTCGAGGTGGCATCCATCGATGTGCTCGGCGACGACATCCGCGTCGTCGCCCGTCCCGTCCACGACCCCCAGGGAGATCTCTGATGTTCACCGGAATCGTCGAAGAGATCGGCGAGATCACCGCCGTCGAACCCGCCGGCGACGGCGTGCGCGTGACCGTGCGGGCACCGCTGGCGGTGTCGGATGCCGGTCACGGCGACTCGATCTCGGTCAGCGGCGTGTGCCTCACCGTGGTCGAGCAGGGCCCCGACTGGTTCACCGCCGACGTGATGAAGCAGACGCTGGACATGTCCACGCTCGCGGACGTCGCCGCCGGCCGCGCGGTCAACCTCGAACGCGCCACCGCCGCCCACGGACGCCTCGGCGGCCACGTCGTCCAGGGCCACATCGACGGCACGGGCATCGTGCGCGAGGTGCGACCGGGCGCACAGTGGAGCGTCGTGCGCATCGGCATCCCGGCCCACCTGGCTCCGCTCGTGGTCGACAAGGGCTCGATCGCGATCGACGGCGTCTCGCTGACTGTGAGCGCCGTGAGCGACGCCGCCGACCCCGAGCCGTGGCTCGAGGTGTCGCTCATCCCCGAGACGCTCGAGGCGACGACCCTCGGCCGCGCCGAAGCGGGCTCCCCCGTGAACCTCGAGACCGACATCCTGGCCCGGCACGTGCAGCGCCTGCTGGCCTTCCGCAGCACCGAGAATCCCGCGGCCGCGGCCGCATCGACCGAGAGGGGCTCCGCATGAGCCTGTCCACCATCCCCGAGGCCCTCGAGGCCCTGCGCGCCGGACGACCCGTTCTCGTCGCCGACGACGAGAACCGCGAGAACGAAGGCGACGTCATCCTGTCCGCCCAGCTCGCGACCCCCGAGTGGATGGCGTGGACCGTCCGCTGGTCCAGCGGCTACGTGTGCGCGCCGATGCCGTCCGACTGGGCCGACCGCCTCGACCTGCCGCCCATGGTCGAGGTGAACCAGGACGCCCGCGGGACCGCCTACACGGTCAGCGTGGATGCCGCGACGGGCGTGGGAACCGGGATCAGCGCCGCAGACCGCGCGCGCACCCTCACCGTGCTGGCCGACCCGTCGTCGATGCCCTCGAGCCTCATCCGCCCCGGCCACGTGCTGCCGCTGCGCGCCGTCGACGGCGGCGTGCGCGAGCGCGCCGGGCACACCGAGGCGGCCGTCGACCTCATGCGTCTGGCGGGCCTGGAGCCGGTCGGTGCGATCGCCGAGGTCGTGGCCGAAGACGGCAGCATGATGCGTCTGCCCGGACTCCTCGAACTGGGCGAGCGCGACGGCATCCCGGTCATCACGATCGAGCAGCTCATCGCGTACCTCAACGAGACCCAGCCCCTGGACGCCACCCCGGCCCCGCGGCGCCGCGTGAGCCTGCGGGCCGAGGCGAACGTGCCGACCTCGCACGGCACGTTCCGCTTCCTCGCGTACAAGGACCGCATCACCGGGACCGACCACCTCGCGGTCGTCTCGGGCGACCTCTCCGACCAGGCCCCGCTCGTGCGCGTGCACTCGGAGTGCCTGACCGGCGAGGCCTTCGGATCGCTGAAGTGCGAGTGCGGTCCGCAGCTGGATGCCGCCCTCGACACGATCGACCGCGACGGCGGCATCGTCATCTACATGCGCGGCCACGAGGGGCGCGGTATCGGCCTCATCAACAAGCTGCGCGCCTACAGCCTGCAGGAGCGCGGCCTGGACACGGTGGATGCCAATCTCGCCCTCGGTCTGCCCGCCGACGCGCGCGACTACGCCGCCGCCGCGGGCATCCTCGCCGACCTCGGCGTCGAGAAGGTGCGCCTGCTGACGAACAACACCGACAAAGTCGCGCAGCTGCGCGGCTTCGGTCTCGACGTCGTCGAGCAGGTCCCCCTGCTCGTGGGCGTCGGCCCCAACAACCACCAGTACCTCGAGACGAAGCGCGACCGCATGGGTCACGTCATCGCCGAGGACGACCTGCGCGACGCGCTCGCGCACATGAAGGAAGGACTCGTCTGATGGCGGGCAGCGGAGCACCTGAAACCGGCGGCATCGACGCGAGCGGACTGAACGTCGTCGTGGTCGCAGGGACCTGGCACGAGGTCATCACCGACGGACTGATCGCCGGGGCCCGGCGCGTCCTGGATGCCACGGGCGCGACGTACCGCGTCGTGCGCGTGCCGGGTTCGTTCGAGCTGCCGGTCGCCGCGGTGGCGGCGTTCGAGGGCGGGGCCGACGCGGTCGTGGCGCTCGGTGTCATCATCCGCGGTGGCACGCCGCACTTCGAGTACGTCTCGTCGGCGGCCACCGACGGCCTCACCCGGGTCGCGATCGACGCCGGCAAGCCCGTCGGCTTCGGCGTCCTCACCCTCGACGACGAGCAGCAGGGACTGGATCGCGCCGGGCTCGAGGGCTCGAAGGAAGACAAGGGCGCCGAGGCGGCCGACGCCGCCCTGCGCACCGCCCTGGTGCTTCGCGAGCTCCGCGGCTGAGCGCTGCGAGGCGCGCCTCCCGTCGCGGTGAGGTGCGCCTTGCTGGCGCCGCGCGCGCGGCATCCCTAGGGTGACGGGCATGGAGATCCTGCGTCATGTCGTCGTGCTCGTCCACCTCGTGGGCTTTGCCGTGCTCTTCGGAGCCTGGATCGTCGATGCCGTCTCGCGCCGCGCGCGGATCACTCCCCTGATGAACTACGGCCTGCTGATCTCCCTGCTCTCGGGCCTCATCCTCGCGGCACCGTGGGGCATGACGTACGAGCCGAACTACGTCAAGATCGGCGTGAAGCTCGTCGTGCTCATCGTCATCGGCGCGCTGCTCGGGATCGGTTCGGCCCGGCAGAAGCGCACCGGCGCGGTGCCGCCGATCCTGTTCTGGCTCGTCGGTCCGCTGACTCTGCTCAACGCGGCGCTCGCGGTCCTCTGGCGCTGACCCCCCGGCCACGACGCCCCGCAGGACGAGAGCGTAGACTGGAAGGTCTGGACCCCCACCCGGGTCCACCCCGGTGCCCCCCGCCGCGCGCCCGGATGCGCACACCTCCGCCTCCGATCCCGCGCCACCGTTGCGCCCTCACGACGGACGCGATCGCTCGATCTCTCGTCAGGCAGTCATGATCTCCTCCTCTCCCACCGTCCGCTCGTCGTCGGCCCCGGCCAACCCCCGCTCGCGTGTCATCACCGCGAGCCTCATCGGCACGACGATCGAGTTCTACGACTTCTACGCGTACGCCACCGCGGCGGTGCTCGTCTTCCCCATCCTCTTCTTCCCCACCGGCAACGAGACGACCTCGCTCCTGCTGTCGTTCAGCGTGTTCGGCGCGGCGATGGTCGCGCGTCCGCTCGGCGCCGTCGTCTTCGGCCACTTCGGCGACCGGTTCGGGCGCAAGGCCACGCTCGTGGCATCCCTTCTCACGATGGGGATCGCGACGTTCCTCATCGGCTGCCTCCCGACCTACAACGAGATCGGCGTGTGGGCGGCCGTCCTCCTGCTGATCATGCGTCTCGCGCAGGGCTTCGCGCTCGGCGGCGAATGGTCGGGCGCGGCGCTCGTCGCGACCGAGAACGCCCCGACGGGCAAGCGCGCGTGGTACGGCACGTTCCCGCAGCTCGGCGCTCCGATCGGCTTCATCATCGCCAACGGCATCTTCCTCACCATCAACTTCGCCCTGCCCCACCCCGACGGCACCGCCCAGCGTTCGGAAGAGTTCCTCGCGTGGGGCTGGCGCGTGCCGTTCCTGTTCTCGGCGGTCATGGTCATCGTCGGCCTGTGGGTGCGCCTCAAGCTCGTCGAGAGCGAGTCGTTCGCGAAGGCCGAGAAGAGCGGCGTCATCCGCAAGTTCCCGCTCGGCGAGGTCATCCGCCGCAACTGGGTGCAGCTGATCCTCGGCACGTTCATCATGCTGGCGACGTACGTGCTGTTCTACCTCATGACGAGCTTCACGCTGTCGTACGGCACCAAGCCGACGCTCGAGAGTGCCGCCGCCGCGGCCGAGAAGGCCGGCACCCCGTTCGATCCCGCCGCCTACGTTCCCGGCCTCGGATTCGGGTACACGGACTTCGTCATCATGCAGATCATCGGCGTGGTGTTCTTCGGCGTCTTCACCCTGCTCTCCGGCCCGCTCGCCGACCGTTTCGGTCGCAAGCGTCTGCTGATCGGCGTGACGATCGCGATCATCCTGTTCGGCCTGACCTTCGCGTTCTTCCTGCTGCCGCAGACCGACGCGAACCTCACGCGCGTGTACGTGCAGGCGTTCCTCATCATCGGGTTCCTGCTGATGGGCACGACGTTCGGACCCATGGGCGCGGTGCTGCCCGAGCTGTTCCCGACGAACACGCGCTACACCGGCTCGGCGATCTCGTACAACGTCTCGTCGATCCTCGGCGCCGCCCTCGCCCCGATCGTCGCCGTGGCGCTGTGGGCCGCGGGCGGCGGGAACCCGTGGCTCGTCGGGGCGTACCTGTCCGTGATGGGTGTGCTCACCCTCATCGCGGTGGCCCTCTCCCCCGAGACCAAGGACGTCGACTACGACGACAACCTCGCCGCCGCGGCGACCGCTCCGTGACCCGGACCAGCGGATGATCGGATGCCACGGGGCCTCGGCCTCGTGGCATCCGTCGTTCCCGGGGCGCGGGGCGTCAATTCACGTTGACGAATGCCCGTTCGTCAACGTAAATTGACGACATGAACGACACGACCCGCACCGCCGTCGATGGAACCGGCGACGACGAACCGCTGGCCGAACTCCGCCGCCTCCAGGCGGTGCGGCAGGAGATCGCCCGCGTCGAAGAAGCCCAAGTGCGGCGCGCCCGTCTGCGCGGACACTCCTGGGTCTCGATCGCCAGCGCACTGGGCGTGTCCAAACAGGCCGCCCACAAGAAGTACGGTCGAATCTGATCCCCCTCACAGAACGAGGTGAGCATGTCTGTGTCCTCTCCCGCTCGCGGCCGCCGCGGCCGCCGTGCACCCGAAGGCCCGCGCGCGTCCTTCCGTCAGTTGCTGCCGTTCCTCCTCGAGCACCGCCGCACGCTCATCGTCGTCGCGGTACTGAGCGTGCTGGGCGCGGCTGCGACGCTGGTGCAACCGCTCCTGGTCGGCGAAGTGATCTCTCGCGTGCAGAATTCGGTGCCGCTCGGGCTCCTCGTCTGGATGCTGGTCGGGTTCGTCGTGCTGTCGTCGCTCATCTCGGGCTACCAGCACTACCTGCTCCAGCGCACCGGTACCGCGGTGGTCTACTCCAGCCGCCGGCGGCTGATCTCCCGGATCCTGCGCCTGCCGATCAGCGAGTTCGACGCGCGCCGCACGGGCGACCTCGTATCCCGCGTCGGGACCGACACGACCCTGCTGTACGCCGTGCTCACGCAGGGACTCGCGGATGCCGTCGGCAACGCGCTCATCCTCGTCGGGGCGATCGTGGCGATGGCGTTCATCGACCCGCTGCTGCTCGGGTTGATCGTGCTCGTGCTCGGGGTCTCGATCGCGACCGTGGTGGTGCTGAGCACGCGCATCCGCACGGCCTCGGCTGTGCAGCAGGCCAAGGTCGGCGAGCTCGCCTCGGGTGTCGAGCGGGCGGTCGGCTCGATCCGCACGATCCGCGCGTCGGGGGCGACCGAGCGCGAGGTCGAGACGGTCACCGCCACCGCGACCGCGGCCTACGACGCGGGCGTCCGGATCGCGAAGGTGTCGGCGCTCATCGTGCCCGTCGCGGGGATCGCCCTGCAGGTCTCGCTGCTCGTGGTGCTGGGCGTGGGCGGTTTCCGCGTGGCATCCGGGGCCATCGACGTCGCGGCGCTCGTGACGTTCGTGATCTTCCTGTTCCTGCTGGTGCAGCCGCTCGCCTCGGCGATCGGGGCGATCACGTCCGTGAACCAGGCGCTGGGAGCGCTCGGCCGCATCCAGGAGGTGCTCGACCTCCCGCTCGAGGAGGACGGGGACCGGCCGGGTGCCGTCGAACCGCGGACGGATGCCGCTGCCATCGAGTTCCGCGACGTCCGGTTCCGTTACCCCGACAATGTCGTCCAGGCGCGCGAGGCCGCGGCGAAGGAGGCGCGCTCGGTGCTCGCGCAGGCGCACCTCGACCGCGCCGCCGACGAGACCGTGACGGAAGCCGAGGAGACCGAGCGAGAGGTGCTGCGGGGGGTGTCGTTCACCGTGCCGCGCGGATCCCGAGTCGCGCTGGTCGGCCCCTCCGGCGCCGGCAAGAGCACGGTGCTGTCGCTCGTGGAACGCTTCTACGACCCCACGGGCGGGGCGATCCTCATCGACGGCGTCGACGCGCGCGACCTCCCGCGCGCGGACCTGCGCGCGCGATTCGGCTACGTCGAGCAGGACGCCCCCACCCTGGCCGGCACGATCGCCGACAACCTGCGCCTCGCTTCGCCCGCGGCATCCGATGCCGAATGCGAGCGGGTGCTGCGCGCGGTCAATCTCGGCGATGTGCTCGAGCGCGATCCACTCGGCGTCGACGCCCCGGTCGGCGAGGACGGTGTCATGCTCTCGGGCGGCGAGCGTCAGCGCCTCGCGATCGCGCGAGCGCTGCTGGCCGCTCCCCCGGTGCTGCTGCTGGACGAGTCGACGTCGTCGCTGGACGGCGTCAACGAACAGCGCATGCGCGAGGCGATCGACGCCGTCGCGACCGACCGCACGCTCCTCGTGATCGCGCACCGCCTGTCGACCGTCGTCGACAGCGATCTCATCGTGGTGCTCGAGAACGGCCGCGTCGTCGGCCAGGGCACGCACAGCGAGCTCGTGGCATCCGTCCCCCTCTACCGCGACCTCGCGAAGCACCAGCTGTTGGTGTGAGCGCGGGGCGGGGCGCCGCTGGGCGCGGCGGGGCCCGCTTCCCGCGGGGCGGGTGCCGAGACTGCATTCGCCTGACATCTCCCCCGCAGCGTGCAATGGAGATGTCAGGCCGGTGCAGTCTCGCGGATTCTGCGCCCCCGCCACGGCCCGCACCGCCGCCCGCCCGCAGACAGGACGACGCCCCTCCCGCGCGCCAAGAGCAGGGAGGGGCGTCGAGTCGGTGGGGCTACGCGCGCTGCAGGCGGTAGCGGAGCGCGGCGAGCTCGGCACGCAGGGCGGCCGGAAGGTGGCTCCCGAAGGTGTCGAAGAACTCCTCGGTCAGGTCGGCCTCGGCCAGCCACGACGCCGTGTCGATGGCGAACAGCTCCTCGAGGTCGGCGGCCGGCAGGTCCAGGCCCGACAGGTCGAGGTCCTGCGTCCGGGGCAGGCGGCCGATGGGGGTGTCGACGGCATCGACCTGGCCGTCCACCCGGCGGATGATCCAGTCGATCACGCGCGCGTTGTCGCCGAACCCGGGCCAGAGGAAGCGGCCGTCGTCGCCCTTGCGGAACCAGTTGACCTGGAAGATCCGCGGTGCGCGGTCGAAGCGGAGCTTCTCGCCGACCTTCAGCCAATGGGCGAAGTAGTCGCCCATGTTGTACCCGCAGAACGGGAGCATCGCGAAGGGGTCACGGCGCAGCTCACCGACGGTGCCCTCCTGCGCCGCGGTCTTCTCACTCGACACCGTCGAGCCGAGGAAGACGCCGTGCGACCAGTCCGTGGCCTCGAGAACCAGCGGCACGTTCGTGGCGCGACGCCCGCCGAACAGGATGACGTCCAGCGGCACGCCCTCGGGAGTCTCCCAGTCCTGCGCGATCTGAGGGCACTGCGCGGCGGCCACGGTGAAGCGCGAGTTGGGGTGCGCGGCCGGCCGGCCCGAGGCGGGGGTCCAGTCGTTGCCCTCCCAGTCGACGAGCTGCGGGGGCGCCTCGTCCGTGAGCCCCTCCCACCACACGTCTCCGTCGGGGCGGAGCGCGACGTTGGTGAAGATCGTGTTGCCCCACAGCGTCTCGACCGCGGTGACGTTGGTCGACTCACCGGTTCCGGGGGCGACACCGAAGAAGCCGGCTTCGGGGTTGATCGCCCACAAGCGCCCGTCCTCACCGGGACGGATCCACGTGATGTCGTCGCCGAGGGTCTCGACACGCCACCCGGGAATGCTCGGGCGCAGCATCGCGAGGTTCGTCTTGCCGCAGGCCGACGGGAACGCCGCCGCCACGTGGTACGCCTTGCCCTTCGGGTCGATGACGCGGATGAGCAGCATGTGCTCGGCGAGCCAGCCCTCGTCGCGGCCGATGACCGAGGCGATGCGCAGGGCGAAGCACTTCTTGGCCAGGATCGCGTTGCCGCCGTACCCCGAGCCGTACGACCACACCTCGAGCGTGTCGGGGAAGTGCACGATGTACTTCTCGTCGTTGCACGGCCAGGCGACATCCGCCTGCCCCGGGGCCAGCGGCGCACCGACCGAGTGCACGGTCTTCACCCACGGAGCACCCGCGGCGATCTGCTCGAGCACCGCCGTACCCACCCGGGTCATGATGCCGATGGATGCCACGGCGTAGGCGCTGTCGGTGATCTGGACGCCGATGTGGCTGAGCGGTCCGCCGACGGTGCCCATCGAGAAGGGCACGACGTACATCGTGCGCCCGCGCATGGACCCGGCGAAGACGCCCTCGAGCGTCTCGCGGATCTCGGCCGGAGCGATCCAGTTGTTGGTGGGGCCGGCATCCTCTTCGCGCTCGGACGCGATGTAGGTGCGCGACTCTAGCCGGGCGACGTCGCTCGGGTGCGAGCGCGCCAGGTACGAGCCGGGTCGCCACTCGGGGTTGAGCTTGATGAGCTTGCCCTCGTCGACCATCTCGCGCAGCAGTGCGTCGTTCTCGGCCGCCGACCCGTCGACCCAGTGGATGCGATCGGGCTGCGTGAGGGCGGCGACCTGGTCGACCCAGGCGACGAGTGCGGCCAGGCCCGGGCCCTCGATCGACGGACGGGTGCCGTGGCCGGCGTGGGTCGGGCGAACCGAGGCCGCGGCGGAGCGATCGGCGGAGCGGCCCGGGAAAATGTCGGCGAGTGCCATGTCGATCTCCTCGATTGAGAGCGAATTCGGTGGTCTTCCTCCACTGTGCGGCTTGTCGCTGCGACTTTCATCTCCATCGCGGCACAAGAATCGATGATCTTTCGCTATCGTCAAGGAATGGCCTCGTCACTCGAACTGACCACGCTCGGGCATCGCATCCGTCATCATCGCCTGGCCCGCGGCTACACGCTCGACGAGCTCGGAGCCCTGGTCGGTGTCGCCGGCAGCCAACTGAGTCTCATCGAGAACGGCAAGCGCGAGCCCAAGCTGTCCCTGCTGCAGGAGATCGCGCGGGCGACCGAGACAGAGGTCACCGAGCTTCTGTCGACCGAGCCGCCCAATCGCCGTGCGGCGCTGGAGATCGAGCTCGAGCGGGCGCAGTCCAGCCCGTTCTTCCGCCAGCTCGGCATCGCGCCGATCAAGGTGACCAAGGGGACGAGCGACGACACGATCGAGGCGGTCCTGGGGCTGCATCGGGAGCTGCAGCGTCGCGAGCGCGAGACGATCGCGAGCCCCGAGGAAGCGCGCCGCGCCAACACCGAGCTGCGCGTGCGCATGCGCGGCATCGACAACCACCTCCCCGAGATCGAGAGGCTCGCCGAGAAGCAGCTCAAGGCCGCGGGCCACGGCACTGGGGCGCTGACGCACCGCACGGTGAGCATCATGGCCGAGCAGCTGGGCTTCGAACTCATTTACGTCGCGGACCTCCCCCACTCGGCGCGCTCGGTGACCGACCTCGAGAACGGACGCATCTACCTGCCCCCGGCATCCATCCCCGGCGGACACGGCCTGCGGTCGATGGCGCTGCAAGCGATGGCGCACCGTCTGCTCGGGCATCGCCCGCCCACCGACTACGCCGACTTCCTGCAGCAGCGCCTCGAGATCAACTACTACGCCGCGTGCTGCCTCATGCCCGAGACGAGCTCGGTCGCGTTCCTCGCTCAAGCCAAGAAGGACCGCAACCTCGCGGTGGAGGACTTCCGCGACGCGTTCGGCGTGACGCACGAGGCCGCCGCGATGCGCATGACCAACCTCATGACGACGCATCTCGGCATCCGGCTGCACTTCCTGCGCGTCGACGGCGACGGTGCGATCGCCCGCGTGTACGAGAACGACGACCTGCCGCTGCCGACCGACGTCACCGGCTCGGTCGAGGGCCAGATCGTGTGCAAGAAGTTCTCGGCGCGCGCGGCCTTCACCGAGCACAACCGCACGACCGAGCACTACCAGTACACCGACACCCCGGCCGGGACGTTCTGGTGCTCCACGCAGACCGGCACCACGTCCGACGGCGACTTCTCGATCACCGTGGGCGTTCCCTTCGACGACGCTCGGTGGTTCCGCGGCCGCGAGACCTCGACGCGCGGGGTGTCCCGCTGCCCCGACGAATCCTGCTGCCGACGCCCCGACTCCGAGGCGGCGGTGCGGTGGCAGGGAAAGGCGTGGCCGAGCGCCCGGGTCCACCGCCACATGTTCTCGCCGCTCCCCCGCGGCATGTTCCCGGGCGTCGACGACGCCGAGGTCTTCGCGTTCCTCGACCGCCACGCGGGCGACTGACCCCGGTCTCGCGCGGCACAACTCCTGCAGGATGCGGAGAATCCTGGCATCCCGGCCGCCCGCGGCGAGGCGACGCAGGAGTTGTGCGCGTGGCATCCCGGGCCGCGCGGCGTGACTCGGGAGCGACCGCGACCGGCGTCGTATCCGCGGCGGGCAGACACAACTCCGGCACCGCAGCCAATCAGCACCGAGAAAGGCCACCGATCGACCCGGCTGCAGGAGTTGTGCGCGTGGCATCCCGGGGCCGCCCAGCGCGACTCGGTCACCGCCGCAACCGGCGTCGTATCCGCGGCGGGCAGACACAACTCCGGCACCGCAGCCCGTCAGCGCCGAGAAAGGCCACCGATCGACCCGGCTGCAGGAGTTGTGCGCGACGGATACCACGACCCGACACTCCGAGGAGCGCGGGGCCCGCGGCGCGGAGCCGGCCGCACAACTCCTGCAGAACACCGGGCTCCCCTCGCCGGGCGCCCGGCGGGGGCGGAAACGCAGGAGTTGTGCGCGGCGGGAAAAGCCGGATGCCACGACCCTGACGCTCCGAGGAGCGCGGGGTCGTGGTATCCGGGGGTGATCAGGCGTAGGGGTTCGCCGTGAGGGTGTACTTCGTCTGCAGGTACTCGTGGATGCCCTCGTCGCCGCCCTCGCGGCCGAGGCCCGACTGCTTCCAGCCGCCGAACGGGGCGGCAGCGTTGGAGACCACGCCGACGTTGAGGCCCATCATCCCGGTCTCGAGGCGCTCGATCATGCGCTGACCGCGCGCGAGCGACTCGGTGAAGACGTACGAGACCAGGCCGTACTCGGTGTCGTTGGCGATGCGCACCGCGTCGTCCTCGGTGTCGAAGGGGACGATCGCGAGCACGGGTCCGAAGATCTCCTCGCGGAGGATGTCGCTGCCCGGCTGGACGTCCGAGACGACGGTGGGCTCGAAGAAGGTGCCGGGGCCGTCGACGGGCGAGCCGCCCGTGGTGACCGTGGCGCCGCGCTCGACGGCGTCGCCGACGAGGGTCTTGGCCTTGTCGACCGCGCGGTCGTCGATGAGGGGTCCGATCTGCACGCCCTCCTCGGTGCCGCGGCCGATCTTCATCGCCTGCACGCGCTCGGTGACGCGGCGCGTGAACTCCTCGACGACCGACCGCTGCACGATGAAGCGGTTGGCCGCGGTGCACGCCTGACCGATGTTGCGGAACTTCGCCAGCATGGCCCCTTCGACGGCCTTGTCGAGGTCGGCATCCTCGAAGACGACGAAGGGCGCGTTGCCGCCGAGCTCCATCGAGGTGCGGAGAACTCCCGGAGCGGCCTGCTGCAGCAGCTTCACCCCGACCGGGGTCGAGCCCGTGAAGGACAGCTTGCGCAGGCGCGGGTCGGAGATGATGCGCTCCGACACGGGCCCGGTGTTCGTCGTGGTGACGACGTTGACGACGCCCGCCGGCACGCCCGCGTCCTGCAGGATCTGCGCGAAGAACAGGGTCGTGAGCGGCGTCAGGGTCGCGGGCTTGATCACCACGGTGCAGCCCGCGGCGAGCGCCGGAGCGATCTTGCGCGTCGCCATGGCGAGCGGGAAGTTCCACGGGGTGATGAGGTAGCAGGGGCCGACGGGGTGCTGCGTGACGATCATGCGTCCGGTGCCCTCGGGGTTCGCGCCGTAGCGGCCCTGGGTGTGGGCGGTGACCTCGCTGAACCACCGCAGGAACTCGCCGCCATAGCCGACCTCGCCGCGCGCCTCGGCGAGGGGCTTGCCCATCTCGAGGGTCATCAGCAGCGCGACGTCCTCCTTGCGCTCCTGCAGCAGGTCGAACGCGCGACGGAGGATCTCGGCCCGCTCCCGCGCCGGCGTCGCCGCCCACGACGGGAACGCGTCGGCCGCGGCATCCATCGCCGCGACGCCGTCGTCGACGGTCGCGTCGGCGATCTCGTGGATGACGTCACCCGTCGAGGGGTCCTTGACGGAGACGGTCGTGCCGCCCGTGGCGGCGCGCCACTCCCCGTTGATCAGCAGGCCGGTGGGTACGGATGCCAGCAGCTCGCTCTCGCGCGAATCGGTCATGAATCCTCCTGGATCGATGCGGGGTGTCCCCGCCCATTCTTCTCAGCACACCGGCGCGCGCCGATATACGTTGCGTACAAGGGGTTCGGCATGATCGCCGTCACGGCCAGCGCGCCTCGGCCGCGGCGACGCGACCCTGTCGCCGATAAACGCCGCCGCGAGTGAGACACGCCGCGCCCCGCCGTGTCTCGCTCGGCAGAGCGTTTATCGCGGACGGCGCGGACATCCCGGGGCCCCGACGACGGGTCAGCGCGCGGCCGCACCCACCGGGGCAGCCATCGCGCCGGCGAGGAAGCGCTCCAGACCGGCGGGGTCGGTCAGCGGCAGCACGTGCGCGACGTACTGGTCGGGGCGCACCACCACGACGGCTCCGTCGGCGGCGATTCCGCGCTCGGCGAAGATGTCGGCGGTCGTCCACGCCGAGGGCGAAGCCGCGAACACCTTCTCGAGATCGGTGAGCCCGAGCGGCCCCGATCGCGGGCGGAAGAGCTCGGGCACGTCGACGACGTCCTCCCAGCGACCGGGGAACACCGCCTTCGCGTCGAACACGGCGTCGAGATCCGCACCGGCCGGAGTGAACCGCTCGACGATCGCCCGCGCGGCCTCGGCCCACGCGCGCAGCGCCGTGCCGTCGGCGTCCGCGAAGGCGTAGAGACGCCAACGCCCGTCGGCACGGGCGTGGTGCCCCAGGTGAACGGGGTTGCCGTCGCACACGCGGACGACCTCGACGCTGTGGAATCGCTTGCCGACGGGGAACCCGGATGCCAGCTCCTGCGCCGCGTCCGCCCCGACGATCGGGGACGGACCGTACTGCGTCATGAAACCGGAGGGGAACTCGGCGGTGGCGAGATAGTACGTCGACAGTTCGTCGGGGTCGGTGATCTCGCCGGGCTTGCGCGCCATGAGCGAGGACCACTCGCGGTCGAAGTCGATGAGCTGCTGCGCGACCGGCTGACGCTCGGAGGAGTAGGTCCGCAGCAGGTCGGCCGGCGCGAGGCCGGTGAGCACGTGGCCGAGCTTCCAGCCGAGGTTGAAGCCGTCCTGCATCGAGACGTTCATGCCCTGCCCGGCCTTCGCGCTGTGCGTGTGGCAGGCGTCGCCGGTGAGGAAGACCCGGGGGTTCTCCTCGTCGTCGTCGAAGCGGTCGGTCACCCGGTGACCCACCTCGTAGACGCTGTGCCAGGCGACCTGCTTCACATCGATCGCGTAGGGGTGCAGGATCTCGTTCGCCCGGCGGATGATGTCCTCGATCGGGGTCTGCCGCACCCGGTGGTCGTCGTCCGCGGCGACCTCTCCGAGATCGATGTACATGCGGCTGAGGTAACCGCCCTCGCGCGGGATGTGCAGGATGTTGCCGGCGGCGGCGGTGATCGCGCACTTGATCCGCCAATCGGGGAAGTCGGTCTCGACGAGCACGTCCATGACACCCCACGCGTGCTGCGATGCCGCGCCGACGTGCGTGCGCCCGATCGCCTGCCGCACGCCGCTGCGAGCGCCGTCGCACCCGGCGACGTACTTGGCACGGACGATGCGCTCGCCCGCGGCATCCCGCACCCGCACCTCGGCGGGGTATTCCCCCTCGTGGCGCACGGTGAGGTCGACGAACTCGACGCCGTAGTCGGGCACGATCCGCGCGGGGCCGTTCGCGGCCGCCTCGGCGAAGTAGTCCAGCACCCGCGCCTGGTTGACGATGAGGTGCGGGAACTCGCTGATCTTGAGCGCGTAGTCCTCGGTGCGGGTGGTGCGGACGATGCGCTCGGGCGCCTCGGGGTCGGGGGCCCAGAAGTTCATCCAGCCGATGTTGTAGGCCTCGGCGGTGATACGGTCGGCGAACCCGAAGGCCTGGAACGTCTCGACGCTACGGGGTTGGATGCCATCGGCCTGGCCGAGCACGAGGCGCCCCGCGCGCTTCTCGATGAGGCGCGTCGTCACCTGCGGGAACTGGGACATCTGTGCGGCCAGCAGCATTCCGGCCGGGCCGGAGCCGACGATGAGGACGTCGACCTCGTCGGGGAGGTCGACGGGGCGGTCGACACCGGTCCCCGCGGCGGGCTGCACGCGCGGATCGCCCGAGACGTACCCGTGGTGATGGAACTGCATCGTTTCTCCTGACGTCGATGTCGGGTTGCACCGCGGCGACGCGGTGTTCTATATTCGAACGCAACGTTCTTCTATCGAACGAGAGGCTAGCTGCTCCATGCCCGCACGGCAAGATGCCGCCCCTGCCTCGCAGACCCTGAGCCGTGGCATCCGGCTGCTCGAAGAACTCGCCGCCGCCCGCGCGGCGCTGTCGATCGACGACCTGGCGGGGCGGGTGGGCCTGCATCGCTCCGTCGCCTACCGCTTGCTGCGCACGCTCGAAGACCACGGCCTGGCCTCGCGGGATGCCACGGGAGCGGTGCGCTTGGGGACGGGCCTGCCCGCACTGGCCGCGGGGGTCGCCGCCGACCTGCAGTCCGAGGCGCTCCCCGAGCTGACCGCCGCGGCCAACGACCTCGGGATGACGTGCTTCCTGGTCGTCCTCGACCACGACGAGTGCGTGACGCTCGCGAGCGTCGAGCCGCGGCACGCGGTCACCGCCGTCGCGCAGCGCCCGGGCGCACGGCATCCGATCACCCGAGGGGCGCCGGGTCGCGCGGTGCTCGCGCAGCTGCCCCCGCGGCTCTGGCCCGACGACGTGGACGCACGCCTCGCCGCCGAGGTCGCCGAGGCCGTCGAACGCGGCTGGGCGACGAGCCACGACGAGGTCATCCCGTCGCTGCGGGCCGTGGCCGTGCCGCTCGCCGTGCAGGGACGACCACCTGCCGCGGTCGCCGCCGTGCACGTGTCGACGGAGCTGGATGACGCCGCGATCGCCGCGCGACTGGCCTCGGCCGCCGAGGCGATCCGCGCTGCGCTGTGAGGAGCCCCCGGACCCGGCGGGGATAGGCGCAGTCCGCCTCCGCAAGAGACTGCGGAGACGCGGGTGTGGCATACTCATGCCGTCCGGCGCGCGCCACCCCCGCCGGTGCTCGAAAAAGGGGCACACAGCCGCTCGATGACCGAGTGCGCGAGACACATACGGCTTCCGCACCCGTACCGTCTCGAAAGGCTTCGCCATGCCCTCCGTGTCCGCACACGTCGCCCGCACCCTCGCCGCCCACGTCGATCACGTCTTCGGCGTGATGGGAAACGGCAACGCATACTTCATCGATGAGCTGCATCGCACCGGCGCCACGTTCACCGCCCTCCGCCATGAGGCGGGCGGCGTGGTGGCCGCCGACGCCTACCACCGTGCGAGCGGACGCATCGCGGCGGCGACCGCGACATACGGAGCCGGGTTCACGAACACGCTCACCGCGCTGGCCGAGGCGGCGCAGGCCCGCATTCCGCTCGTGCTCGTCGTCGGTGACGAGCCGACCTCGGGCCCGCGCCCGTGGGGCGTCGACCAGATCGCGCTCGGCTCCGCCGTGGGCGTGCGGACCTACACGGTGGGCGACCGGGATGCCGCGGCCACGACCGCGATCGCTCTCGAGCACGCCCTCACCTACCGCCGTCCGGCGATCCTCGCCATCCCCTACGACGTCGCGGCCCGCGAGGCGGGCGAGGTTCCCTCCCCGACCCCGCTGACGCCGACCGCCCCGGCGGCACCCGCCATCCCCTTCACCACGGCGGCGCTCGACCGTGTCGCCGACGCGCTCGCCGACGCCGAGCACCCGTTCCTGCTCGCGGGGCGCGGCGCCTGGCTCGCCGACGCCGGGCAGACGCTGGGAGCGCTGGCCGAGGCGACCGGGGCGATCACTGCCTCGACGGCTCTCGGCCGCGGGATCTTCCCCGACCAGCGCTACGACCTCGGCGTCACCGGAGGCTTCGGCGCCGAGCGGGCGATGCGGCTCGTGCGCGAAGCCGACGTCGCGGTCGTGTTCGGCGCCGGCCTGAACCAGTTCACGATGCGCTTCGGCGAGCTGTTCGATCCGCGCACGCGCGTGTTCCAGATCGACACGGCCGCCTCGGCCACGCACCCGCAAGTCGGAGGCTTCGTGCGCGCCGACGCCGCCGAAGCCGCCGCCGCGATCGTGGCGCGCCTCGCCGCGCGGAGCGCGCGGTCATCGGGCTGGCGGGAGAGCGTGGACGTCGCGGCACTGCGCGTTCGCGAAACGGGTGACGGGGTCGCCCCCGACGGCCGCCTCGACCCCCGCACGGTAGCCGTGCGGGTCGGCGAGCTGCTCCCGGAGGACCGTGTCGTGGTTTCGGACGGCGGTCACTTCCTCGGCTGGTCGAACATGTACTGGCCGGTGGCATCGCCCGACCGCGTGATGATGGTCGGCACGGCGTACCAGTCGATCGGGCTGGGGTTCCCGAGCGTGCCCGGCGCCGCCGCCGCCCGGCCCGAGTCGACGATCGTCCTCACCACCGGGGACGGCGGCGGGCTCATGGCCATCGCCGACCTCGAGTCGGCGGTGCGTGTCGCGCGTGGTCGTGGGCTCGCCGTCGTGTGGAACGACGCTGCGTACGGCGCCGAAGTCAACCTCTACGGACTGAAGGGACTGGCCCGTGAGCCGATGCTGATCCCCGAAGTCGACTTCGCCGCGGTCGCCCGCGGATTCGGTGCCGAAGGGGTGGTCGTGCGCGACATCGCCGACCTCGAGGCGCTCGCCCGCTGGACCGCGCGGGATCCGGACGAGCGCCCCTTCCTGCTGCTCGACCTGCGCATCAGCGGCGACATCATCGCCCCGTACCAACAAGAGATCATCCGGGTGAACTCCTGACCCGCGGTCAGTCGAGCGGCGGCCGGGCAGCCGCGGCTCTCACCGCGACCAGGGGCACTCCCATCACGATCGCGCCACCGCTCGCGTAGTGCGACACGTCGGCCTGCACCGCGAGACCTTCGGGAGAGGCCATCGCGGCGTCGGCGGACTCGGGCGAGGCGAAGGTCGCCTCGAACATCGCGTAATACGGGCCGCCCTGGGCATCGAGGTCGAGCGCATAGCCCATCTCGACGGCTCCCGGCAGTCGCGCGGCCAGGGGAAGGTGGGTCTCGCGGTAGTACCGCGCGAAGTGCGCGCGGTCGGTGGGGGGCGGGTACAGCACCACGATCTTGTGCATCACGGCATCCTCTCGAGAGGCGCTGCCGGGCCCGGGCGAAAAAGTCCCGGACCCGGCAGCGCGCGGGTGAAGGTCAGCGGTCGGCGAACGCCGCCACGCAGTCGCTCGTCGCGTCGTCGTAGTCGGCGTCGGCGTAGGTCTCGAGGCCGGTGATGTACTGCTCCAGCACGCCCTTGGCGTCGTCGAGCCCCTGGCCGGTGGCCAGCTCGATCCACTTCTGGGCACCGGTGTCGCCGACGGACTCTTCCCACGCGCGGGTGGCCGACTCGTCCCACGCCGTCAGGTTCTTGACCGTCGGCGCCTCGAGCATCTCCTGGCACTGACCGGCCGCGGTCTTGTTGAACGCCGCGATCCCCTCACCGCCGTTGAGCTCTTCGACGACGCTGTCGAACTGCTGACGCAGGTCGTCGGGAAGGGCATCGTACGCATCCTTGGACACCCACATGCCGAACGTCGAGTACTGGCCGACACCCGGGTCGCTCCAGTACGGCAGCAACTCCATGATCTTGTAGTTCACGGGGAAGTCGATGGCGCCGCCGATCGAGGAGACGACGCCCCTTTCGACCGCCTCGTAGGTCTCGGGTGCGGTGATCGCGACGATGTTGGCACCGGCGCCGCTGAGCACCTGCTGGATGATCGGGCCCGAGGCGCGCATCTGCAGGCCGGCGAACTGCCCGGCATCCTCGAGCGGTGCTTTGCTGCCGAGCAGGAACCGGCCCACCGGCCACGTGGCGACGTGATGCAGGTTGTTGCCGTCGATCACCGCCATCGCCGGCGCGTAGCTCGTGTGCAGGTCGTAGATCGACTGCATGATCGCCTGCGAGTTCTGGCTGAGGAACGGGATGCTGACCATGCTGGTCGAGGGAAAGTACTGCGGCGTGTAGTCGGGCACCGTGACACCGATCTGCGCGCGACCGTCGCGCACGCAGTCAGCGACCTCGGCGGCCTTGCAGAGAGCCTCGGTGGCGGTGCGCTCGAAGCTGATGCGTCCCTCCGTGACCTCTTCGACACGGTCGAGGAACCAGTCCTGCACCGCAGCGTTCGGCGTTCCGGCCTGCGCGCCGGTGGCGAGGGTGAAGGTCACGCTCTCGCTCCCGGCGTCACCGCCGCCGGTGGAGTTCTGGATGCCGGCGCAACCGGTGATCGCGAGCGCCGTCGCCGCGAGACCCCCGGCGAGTGCGAGAGCCCGCCGCGAGCGGGGGCGGGAGTGCTGTGAGAACATCATCGTCCTTTCTGTCGGTCCGCTCCACCGAGGAGCGGATCGCGGGTGGGTTCAGTCTGGGCGGCGGGCGGCGGCATCCCCATGGCTGCAGCCGCACACTGCCGGGTCATCGGCGCACGTCCGGTTCACCCGGCCGACTGCGCGACGAGGGAGGGGAGCCAGAGCACGATCGCGGGCACGAAGAACAGCACGGCCGAGACGACGACGTCCATCGAGAGCAGAGGCAGGACCCCGCGGAACACGGTCTCGGTCGGCACGCCGGTCGCTCCCGAGACCACGAAACAGGTCATACCGACCGGTGGGGTCACCATTCCGATCGCGGTGAGCTTGACGATCATGAGGCCCAGCCAGATGCCGTCGAAGCCCAGCTCCATCGCGACCGGATAGATGATCGGGATCGTGATGATCAGCACTGAGATCTCATCCAGCGCCGTGCCCAGCGGCAGGAGGAGCAGCAGCAGGAGCCCGATCGTCAGCAGCGGGGGGATCTCGAGACCGGCGATCCAGGTCGTGATCGTGTCGGGAACGTGCGCCGCGATGAGGAAGGTCGAGAAGACGCTCGAGCCGACGAGGATCATGAAGACCATCGACGTCGTCTGCGCAGTGTCGAGCAGCGCGCCCTTGACGTTGCTCCACAGGGCGGCGACGCCCGAGCGGCGGAACTCCCACAGCAGGATCAGCAATGCCACGAACGCGGCGATGGCGGCCGACTCGGTCGAGGTGAACACCCCCGAGAACATCCCCCCGAGGATGATCAGGAAGATCAGGCCGAGGCGGACGAGCCCGCGCCACGGGAGCGTGCGCGCGGTCAGCCCGTAGGACTGACGCACCGCACCGGTGTTCGGTGCGGCGTGCAACGCGGCGTCGATCGAAGCCGAGTGCACGGGCGCCTCCGTCGCGGCGCCGCCGCGCGCGGCGGCCGCCGCTGCGGTGCGCGCCTCGACGACGACGTCTTCGAGCCCGACGTCGCTCCGCACGATCTGGCGATGGCCGAGGATGAGGATGTACGCGATGTAGCCCACCGCCGTCAACAGGCCCGGGACGATGCCCGCCGCCAGCATCTGCGCGACGGACTCTCCCGTCATGATCGCGTACAGCACGAGGAACGTGCTCGGCGGGATGATGACGCCGAGCGTGCCCGCGATGGCGACGATGCCCGTCGCGAGCGCCGCCGGATAGCCGTAGGCGCGCATCTCTCCGACGGAGAGCTTGGACATGGTCGCCGCCGTCCCGATGCTCGATCCCGAGACGGCCGAGAACCCCGCGCACGCCATGACGGTCGCGACGCCCAGTCCCCCGGGGAACCGGCTCACGAAGTGGTTGGCGATCGCGAACACGTGCTCGGCGATCCGTGCGCGCATCGCCAGCATCCCCATCAGGATGAACATCGGGATGATCGTGAGCGAGAAGCTCGCGGTGGCCGAGAACGGCACCGAGCCGAGCACATTCGTCGCGTACGTGGTCCCCTGCAGCACCCCGAGCCCCAGGGCCCCCGACAGAGCGAGCGAGAGAGCCACCGGCATCCGGGCCATCAGCAGCAGGATGAGCAGTGCCACGACCGCGAGCACGATGATCGTCACCAGCATGGATTCACTCCTTGTCTTTCCGGCCGGCGCTCACGCGTCGACCGTGGGCTCGGCGTCTTCGCCGTAGGCCCCACGTCCTCGGATGGTGCGCACGACGTTCGCGATCGCAACGACGAGCCACAGCCCGAGTCCGACCGCGATCACCCAGCGCAGCGGCCAGACCGGCCACTGGACGAGACCGAATCGCGTTTCGTTCAACGCGGTCGCCTGCAGCGCGCGCATCACCGACGCATACGTCATCCACGCCAGCAGGCCCGCGTTCAGGACCCACACCACGACCGACACCGCACGCGCGAGAACCGGCCTGAGGCGGTCGGTGACGATGGACACCGCGACGTGCCCGCCCTGCATCGACGTCCATGCCAGGCCCAGGAACACCGAGGCGACCAGGGCGGACTCGGCGACCTCGATCATTCCCGGCACGCTCGCCCGGGCGAAGAAGCGCACGATGACGTCGATGACCGTGGCCAGCATCAGCACGACGAGAGCGCTCGCCGCGATCACGCCGAGCACGGCGCTCTGGCCCCGCAGATACCGATCGAAGCGCGAAGTCCGCATCGGCGCGGAAGCGGCGACGGTCATCTCAGCGCTCATTCCAGAACTCGTACGCGCGGGTGTGGTCGACGTTGCCGAGGGCGTCGAGCGCATCGCCGAGCGCGCCGGCCACGGCATCGCACACGGGTGCGTCATGCCCCGTCGCCCGCTGCACCTTCTGCGCGATCCGCACGTCTTTCGTCATGAGCGGCAGCGCGAAGCCCGAGGCGAATCGGCCGTCGACGATGTGGTCGGGAAGGACGTGCGTGGTCACGAAGCTCTGCCCGGTCGAGGCGTTGAAGATGTCGACCATCACCGCGGGGTCCAGCCCGAATCGGGCACCCGCCGTCAGCGCCTCCGTCGACGCGGTGTACGCCGCCGCGGCCACGAAGTTGTTCAGCGCCTTCATCGCATGCCCGGTGCCCAGACCACCGGTGCGGAAGATGCGGGCGCTCATCGTGTCCACGACGGGAACGGCCCGCCTTGCGGCATCCTCGTCGTCCGCGCCCATCATGATCGCGAGCGTGCCCGCGATCGCGCGCTCGCGTGCCCCCGACACCGGGGCATCGACGAGGTGCAGGCCCGCCGCAGCCAACAGGCGTCCGGTCTCGACCGTCTCGGTCGGGTCGGACGAACTCATGTCCACGTACACGGTGCCGCGCGGAGACGGGATGCGCGGGGCACCGTCGTCGTCGACCAGCACCGCGCGCACGATCGCGCTCGTGGGCAGCATGAGCACCACGACCTCGCAGGCGGAGAGGTGGGTGATGTCGGCCGCGGCCTCGGCGCCGATGCGGGCAGCCAGCGCTGCCGCGCGCTCGACGTCGACGTCGTGCACGAGCACGCGCTCGAACGCGCCGGACGACGCGATGTTCGTGACCATGGGGTCGCCCATGGTGCCCAGACCGATGAATCCGACGGTGCGCACGCCGGCCACGGGGCTCGTCCCTCCGCTCATGCCGGCACCCCGGCCTTCTCCGCCTCGCCGTCGACGCTGGACGGCAGGCCCTTCTCGGCGAGCACCTCCTCGAGCGCGCGAAGTCCCTCGACGGCGGCGGGGATGCCGCAGTACAGCATCGAGTGCACGATGACCTCGCGCAGTTCGAGCACCGGCACGCCGTTGGCGAGTGCGCCGCGCGTATGGATGCGCAGTTCGTGCGCCTTGCCCTGCGCGATGAGCATCGCGAGGGTCACCTTGCTGCGGTCGGTGAGCGACAGACCGTCGCGTTGCCAGATGTCACCGAAGCAGTACCGGGTGACGAAGTCCTGGATCTTGTCGTTGAGGTCGGTCGTGTTCTCGACCTGTCCCTCCGCCCCCTCGGGCCCGAACATGTCGCGCCGCTGGCGCAGACCGATGTCGTACAGATCGTCGCGGATCACCTGATGCTCCCTCGCATGGATTCGTGCGGGACCGGTGTCCCGTCGGACCAGTGTGTCGGGCCGGATGCCGCGGCCACATGGCCCACGGCGCAAGCGCCATGGCGGTCGGCGCACACCGGCCGGGGTCTCGGGCGCGCAGCCGCGGGCGCGTTTAGGCTGGGTCCACGTTTCGACGTCACTGCAAGGAGGCAGGCGATGGAGCACCCGGTCCCGACGGCGCGCGACATGCAGAACCACCACGGTGTGAGCTTCGACGAATGGGTCCGCCTCGTCGGCAACCGATTCGTCCCCCTCGCCCTGTCGACCATCGACCCCGACGGGTTCTCCGGGAGCCTGCGGACCCGGGTCGTCGACGGTACGTGCGTCACCGACATCGCGGCATCCTCGCATCGGGTGCACCGCTCGCCGGCGTCGATCCGCGGCGACGACCCGCACCACCTGAAGCTCAGCATGCAACTGACCGGAACCGGGCTCGTGATGCAAGACGGTCGCAGCGCCCACCTCTCCCCCGGCGACGTCGCCATCTACGACACGGCGCGCCCGTACACGCTCGAGTACGCCGGTGAGATGCGCTCGCTCGTGATGATGTTCCCGCACAGCATGCTCGGGCTCTCGGCCAACCTCGTGCCCACCGTCACCGCGGTGCGCCTGCGCGGCGACACCGGCGTCGGGCGCGTCATCTGCCCGTTCATGCAGCACCTCGCCGAAGACCTCGACCAGCTCGAGGGCGTCAACGGCGCGCGCATCATCCGTAGCGCCTTCGACCTCATCACCGCGCTGCTCTCGGCCGAACTGCAGAGCTCGACCGCACGCGAGCCCTGGCGCGTCACGCTCGACGCCGTCGCGCACTACATCGACGCGCATCTCGACGACCCCGGTCTGAACACCGACACGATCGCCCGAGCGCACTTCATCTCGGCTCGCCAGCTGCAATACCTCTTCCAGGACGAGGGCGAGACCGTCTCGGGCTACATCCGGTCGCGGCGCCTCGAGCGCTGTCGACTCGATCTCGAAGACGCGGCGCAGACCTCGCGATCGATCGTGCAGATCGCGCAGGCCCGGGGGTTCATCGACCCCAGTCACTTCAGCAAGCTGTTCAAATCGACGTACGGGCACGGCCCGCGCGATCACCGCCTTCTGCACCTGGATGCCGCGGCGCTCGCGGACTGATCCTCCCGACGCGGACTGTTCGCTCCACGACACGTGGCGTGCGCCACAGCCCGAGAGCCCCACGGCTCGCGCGGGTTGACTGAGCGCATGGATCTGCTCAGGGAGGATCAGATGACACAGACGCACACGGCGACGTTGCTCGCCGAGATCACGGTCGACGAAGCGGTCGGCCGCGCGATCCCCGACGCCGCCAGCGGGGAGACCATCGGCTACGCGCCGATGCACACGGCGGCCGATCTCGCGCGGGCGGTGAGTGCGGCCCGCGCAGCCCAACCGGCGTGGGCGGCACTCACGCACGCCGAGCGCTCGGCCATCCTGCATCGGGCTGCCGACGAGATCGACGCGCACGCCGAAGAGCTCGCGCAGATCATCGCGCGCGAACAGGGGAAGCCGCTCAACGGACCGGGTGCCCGCTTCGAGGCCGCGGGCTGCGCGGTGTGGATCCGCCAGGCGGCCGACACCGTGCTCGAGCCCGAGGTGCTGTTCGAGGCCGAGGGCACGCGCTCCGAGCTGCACTACGCCCCGCTCGGGGTCGTGGGCGCGATCGGACCGTGGAACTGGCCCGCACTCATCGCGATCTGGCAGATCGCCCCGTCGCTGCGCATGGGCAACACGGTCGTGGCGAAGCCCAGCGAATACACCCCGCTGAGCGTGCTGGCCGTGGCGGCGCTCATGAACCGGCACCTGCCCGAGGACGTGCTCACCGTGGTCGCCGGCGGCCGCGACGTCGGCGAGGCGATCGCATCGCACCCCGACCTCGACAAGATCATGTTCACCGGTTCGACGGCCACCGGCCGGCGCATCATCGAGGGCTCGGCGCACAACCTGGCGCGCCTCACGCTGGAGCTCGGCGGCAACGACGCCGGCATCGTGCTTCCGGGCACGGATGTCGCCGCGATCGCCCAGGGTCTGTTCTGGGGCATCTTCATCAACACCGGCCAGACATGTGCCGCGCTCAAGCGCCTCTACGTGCACGACTCGCTCTACGAGGACGTCGTCGGCGCGCTCGCCGAGCTCGCCGAGGCGACCCCGATGGGACCGGGCACCGACGAGGGCAGCGCCCTCGGTCCGCTGTCGACCGCGCAGCAGTTCGCGATCGTGTCGCGCCTGGTCGACGACGCGCGCGAGCGCGGCGCGCGCATCGTCACGGGTGGGAGCGCCGCCCCCGACCTCGGGGCCCACTTCTACCGCACCACGGTCGTCGCCGACATCGACGACGACGCGGCGCTGGTGAGCGAGGAGCAGTTCGGCCCCGTCATCCCGGTGCTGCGCTACACCGACCTCGACGACGCCATCGCCCGGGCGAACGCGACGGACCAGGGGCTCGGCGCCTCGGTCTGGAGCTCCGACGTCGACGACGCCCTCGCGGTGGCCGAGCGCCTGCAGGCGGGCACCGTGTGGATCAACCAGCACGGCACCCTCAACCCGCTCGTGCCGTTCGGCGGGGTGAAGGGGTCGGGCTACGGGATGGAGTTCGGGAAGGAAGGTCTGAAGGCCGTCGCCGCCCCGAAGGTCATCACGCGGTGAGCACGACGGCGGAGACGTGCAGCGGCACGCCGGGTGGGCACCCTCCCACCCGGCGTGCCGGTGACGATCTCCGCCGCTGCGCGCGGGCGGGAGGGTCAGGACCTCGATACCCCGTAGATCGGCGACACCGCCTGCTGGGCCTCGTTGTCCGGTCCGAGCGGGATGCCACGGCGGTCCCGCAGCAGCAGCGTCGCGATGAGGCCGAGCCCGGCCATGCCGACGAGGTAGATCGCGACCGACCACGTGGTGCCTGTGGCCTGCACGAGCGCGGTGGCGATCGTCGGGGCGAACGCGCCGCCGAGGATCGCGCCGATCGCGTACGAGATCGACACCCCCGAGAAACGCACCGATGCGGGGAACAGCTCCGCGTACAGCGCGGCCTGCGGGCCGTAGGTGAAACCGAGGCCCACCGTCAGGATGAGGAGACCCAGGAAGAGCAGCCCGATCTCACCGGTGTTCACGAGCGGGAACAGCGCGACGGCACCGATCGCGAGAGCGATCCAGCCGATGATGTAGGTGGTGCGCCGGCCGATGATGTCGCTCAGCCAGCCCGAGAGCCACGTGAAGATCAGCCAGCCCACGGATGCTCCGGCAACCGCCCACAGCACGGGACCGCGATCGAGCCCGAGCGGGCCCGCGGGGTTCGTCGCGTAGTTCTGGATGTAGCCCCCGGTGGACATGTACCCGGCCGCGTTGTTGCCCGCGAAGACGAACGCGGCGATGATCACGAGCGCCCAGTGCTTGCGGAACAGCTGCACGATGGGGGTCTTGGTCTCTTCTCGGCGCTCGGCCAGTTCGACGAAGACCGGGCTCTCCTCGACGCGCCTGCGGATGTAGTACCCGACGAAGATCAGCACGACGCTGAAGAGGAACGGCACGCGCCATCCCCATTCGATGAAGGCGTCGCCCGGAGCGATGAGCGCCATGATCGCCATCATCCCGGATGCCAGCAGGAGGCCGATCGGCACGCCGATCTGGGGCGAGGCACCGAAGAGTCCGCGCCGGTTCTTCGGAGCGTGCTCGACGGCCATGAGCACCGCGCCGCCCCACTCGCCACCGGCCGAGATGCCCTGCAGGATGCGCAGGAAGATCAGCAGGATCGGAGCGGCGATGCCGATGGCCGCGTAGGTCGGGAGCAGACCCACGAGGGTGGTCGACACGCCCATGAGGATCAGGGTGACCATGAGCACGACGCGGCGGCCGTACTTGTCGCCGAAGTGTCCGGCCAGGAAGGCGCCGAGCGGGCGGAACAGGAAGCTGAGCCCCACCGTCAGGAACGACAGGATCAGCGCGATGCCCGGGCCTGCGGGCTCGAAGAAGACGGCGGCGAAAACGAGGCCCGCCGCTTGCGCGTAGATGAAGAAGTCGTACCACTCGACCGTGGTGCCCACGACGGTCGCGAAGACCACGCGGCGTCGATCGGTGGGTGTCGAGATCGTTCCGGTCGGGGTGAACCCCTCGGGAACGGATGGGCGTGGTGAAGTCATCGGTGGCCTCCTGCGACTGCTCTGTCGGTGGGTGCGGTCTGCGCCGCAGCGGTGTTGATCCGCCGTGAAGGATCATATACGATTTCAGATACGACACAACGAGCAAAGGAGCCGCATGAGCATGTCGGATGCCGGCGACCCCCGTTTCGCGGCCCTCCCCGCGCGTCCGGGCAAGGTCATCGCGGTGCACCTGTCCTACCCCTCGCGCGCAGATCAGCGCGGACGCCGACCGGCGAACCCCTCGTACTTCTTCAAGCCGTCCAGCTCTCTGGCATCCACGGGGTCCACGATCGAGCGACCGGCCGGAACCGAGCTTCTCGCTTTCGAGGGAGAGATCGCCCTCGTCATCGGCGCCACCGCGCGCCGAGTGTCGATCGACCAGGCGTGGGCGCACGTGGCCGCGGTCACCGCGGCGAACGATTTCGGGGTCTACGACCTGCGCGCCAACGACAAAGGCTCCAACGTGCGTTCCAAGGGGCGCGACGGCTACACGCCGGTGGGACCGCGTCTCATTCCCGCTCAGACCGTGTCGCCCACGGGTTTGCGCGTGCGCGTCTGGGTCGACGGTCAGCTGGCGCAGGACGACACGACCGAAGACCTCCTCTTCCCCCTGCCGCAGATCGTCGCCGACCTCTCGCAGCACTTCACCCTCGAACCCGGCGATGTCATCCTCACGGGCACGCCGGCGGGGTCGAGCGTGGTGCTGCCGGGTGCCGTGGTCGAGGTCGAGGTCGACGCCCCCGACGCGCCCGGGACGCCCAGTTCGGGGCGCCTCGTCACCACCGTGGTGCAGGGCGACGCCCCGTTCGACGACGCGCTCGGCTCGCTGCCGTCGGTCGACGACCACCAGCGCGCCGAGGCCTGGGGCTCGCGCGAGAGCGCGGGCCTTCCCCCCACCCCCGAACCGTTCCGGCTGACCGACGATCTGCGCGAGAAGCTCGCACGGGTGCCCGTCGCGGGCTTGTCGGGGCAGTTGCGCAAGCGCGGACTGAACGACGTCACGATCGACGGTGTGGGTGCGATGCACCCGGGCACCACGCTCGTGGGGCTCGCCCGTACGCTCCGCTTCGTCCCCCACCGCGAAGACCTCTTCGCCTCGCACGGCGGCGGGTACAACGCGCAGAAGCGCGCGTTCGACGACGTCGGCGAGGGCGAGGTCATCGTGATCGAGGCGCGCGGCGAAACGGGGTCGGGCACGCTCGGCGACATCCTGGCCCTGCGAGCGAAAGCCCGCGGCGCCGCCGGAATCGTCACGGACGGGGGCGTGCGCGATTACGACGCCGTGGCGGCCGTCGGCCTCCCCGTCTTCTCGCGCGGCGCACACCCGGCGGTACTCGGCCGGCGCCACGTCCCGTGGGACACCGATGTGACGATCGGATGCGGCGGTACCACCGTCCAGCCGGGCGACGTCATCGTCGGCGACCGCGACGGCGTCATCGTCATCCCGCCCGCTCTCGTCGAGGAGGTCGTCGATGCGGCCCTGGCTCAGGAAGAAGAGGACGCCTGGATCGCGGAGCAAGTGGCGGCGGGACATCCCGTGGACGGCCTGTTCCCGATGAACGCCCAGTGGCGCGCACGGTACGAGGAGCAGCGCTCATGAGCGGCACGGACGTGACGCTCAGCAAGTCGCAGCAGGCGTACCACTGGATCAAGGAACGCATCGCGCGCCAGGAGTTCACCCCGGGGTATCGACTCGTGCTCGGATCGATCGCCGGCGAGCTCGACATGAGCGTCGTACCCGTCCGCGAGGCGATCCGGCAACTCGAGGCCGAGGGCCTCGTGACCTTCGAGCGCAACATCGGGGCACGGGTCTCGATGGTCGACGATTCGCAGTACCGCCACAGCATGCAGGCGCTCAGCATCCTCGAGGGCACGGCGACCGCGCTCTCCGCCCGCGCACTGACCGCCGACGACGTCCGACGCGCCCGCTCCATCAACGAGCGCATGATCGAGACGCTCGACCACTTCGACCCGCGCGCCTTCACCGCGCTGAACCAGGAGTTCCACGCGACGCTGTTCGAACGCTGCGCGAACCCGCGCATGCTCGAACTCGTGCAGGCCGAGTGGGCACGCCTCGGGCACCTCCGCGATTCGACCTTCAGCTTCGTGCCCGGCCGCGCCGCCGAGAGCGTGCGCGAGCACGAGAACATCCTCCGGCTGATCGAGTCCTCGGCACCTCTCGGCGAGATCGAGAAGGCCTCGCGACGCCACCGCGCCGCCACCCTCGACGCCTACCTCATCCACGAACACCCCGACGAGGTCCTGGGCCTCCCGGCGGTCTGACACAGGAGAAGCAATCCCATGAGCGACACGCAGACCGCGACGCGCCGCATCCCGGCCGATCTGCCGGACCACATCCAGCACTACATCGGCGGCGCGTTCGTCGACTCGGTCGACGGTGACACGTTCGACGTGCTGGACCCGGTCACCAACCAGACCTACCTGCGGGCCGCGGCCGGCAAGAAGGCCGACATCGACCTCGCCGTCGCCGCCGCACGCCGGGCCTTCACGGACGGCCCGTGGCCGCGCATGCTCCCCCGCGAGCGTTCCCGCGTGCTGCACCGCATCGCCGACCTCGTCGAGTCGCGCGACGAGCGCCTCGCGGAGCTCGAGTCGTTCGACTCGGGTCTGCCGATCACGCAGGCCCTCGGCCAGGCCCGTCGGGCCGCCGAGAACTTCCGCTTCTTCGCCGACCTGATCGTCGCCCAGACCGACGACGCGTTCAAGGTTCCCGGACGCCAGCTCAACTACGTCAACCGCAAGCCGATCGGCGTCGCCGGGCTCATCACGCCGTGGAACACGCCCTTCATGCTCGAGTCGTGGAAGCTCGGCCCGGCCCTCGCCACCGGCAACACCGTCGTGCTCAAGCCCGCCGAGTTCACACCGCTGTCGGCATCCCTGTGGGCCGGCATCTTCGAAGAGGCGGGGCTCCCCGAGGGCGTGTTCAACCTCGTCAACGGTCTCGGCGAGGACGCCGGCGACGCGCTCGTGAAGCACCCCGACGTCCCGCTGATCTCGTTCACCGGCGAGAGCCGCACGGGGCAGCTGATCTTCGCCAACGCCGCGCCCTTCCTGAAGGGCCTGTCGATGGAGCTCGGCGGCAAGAGCCCGGCGATCGTCTTCGCCGATGCCGACCTGGATGCCGCGATCGACGCGACCATCTTCGGGGTGTTCTCCCTCAACGGCGAGCGCTGCACCGCGGGCAGCCGCATCCTCGTGCAGCGCGACGTCTACGACTCCTTCGTCGAGCGCTACGCCGCACAGGCCGAGCGCGTGAAGGTCGGCTACCCCGACGACCCCGACACCGAGGTGGGCGCGCTCGTGCACCCCGAGCACTACGACAAGGTCATGTCGTACGTCGAGCTCGGCAAGACCGAGGGGCGCCTCGTCGCCGGCGGTGGCCGCCCCGAGGGATTCGCCGAGGGCAACTTCGTGCGCCCGACGGTCTTCGCCGACGTCGCCCCCGACGCGCGCATCTTCCAGGAGGAGATCTTCGGGCCGGTCGTGGCGATCACCCCGTTCGACACCGACGACGAGGCTCTGGCCCTGGCCAACAACACGAGGTACGGCCTCGCCGCCTACGTGTGGACGAACGACCTGAAGCGCGCCCATACCTTCGCGCAGAACGTCGAGGCGGGCATGGTGTGGCTCAACAGCAACAACGTGCGGGACCTGCGCACCCCGTTCGGCGGAGTGAAGGCCTCGGGCCTCGGCCACGAGGGCGGCTACCGCTCGATCGACTTCTACACCGACCAGCAGGCCGTGCACATCACGCTCGGCCCCACCCACAACCCGACTTTCGGCAAGGGAGCCTGAGATGACCGACCGCAACCAGATGACCCGCACCTCCTCGGGCTTCTTCGTCTCGCAGGAGGCCCCGATCCGGGCCGAGAATCCGATCCCCACGCCGTCCTCCCCCGCGCCCGACATCCTGCGGTGCGCGTACATGGAGCTCGTGGTCACCGACCTCGCGGCATCCCGGGAGTTCTACGTCGACGTGCTGGGGCTCTACGTCACCGAGGAAGACGGCGACGCGATCTACCTGCGCTCCACCGAAGAGTTCATCCACCACAACCTGGTGCTGCGCCAGGGCTCCGTCGCCGCCGTCGCCGCGTTCTCGTACCGCGTGCGCAGCGCGGAAGACCTCGACAAGGCCGTCGCCTTCTACGAAGAGCTCGGATGCCGCGTCGAGCGGCGCCCCGGCGGCTTCACGAAGGGCATCGGCGACTCGGTGCGGGTCGAGGACCCGCTCGGGTTCCCGTACGAGTTCTTCTTCGCCACCGAGCACGTCGAGCGCCTGTCGTGGCGCTACGACCTGCACACGCCCGGGGAGCTCGTGCGCCTGGATCACTTCAACCAGGTCACGCCCGACGTTCCGCGGGCGGTGAACTTCATGCAGTCGCTCGGTTTCCGCGTCACCGAGGACATCCAGGATGACGAGGGCACCGTCTACGCCGCCTGGATGCGCCGCAAGCCCACCGTGCACGACACCGCCATGACCGGTGGCGACGGCCCGCGCATGCACCACGTCGCCTTCGCCACGCACGAGAAGCACAACATCCTCGCCATCTGCGACAAGCTCGGCGCGCTTCGACGGTCGGATGCCATCGAGCGGGGCCCGGGCCGCCACGGCGTCTCGAACGCGTTCTACCTCTACCTGCGCGACCCGGACGGCCACCGCGTCGAGATCTACACGCAGGACTACTACACCGGCGACCCCGACAACCCGGTCATCACGTGGGACGTGCACGACAACCAGCGCCGCGACTGGTGGGGCAACCCCGTCGTGCCGTCGTGGTACACCGAGGCCTCGCTCGTGCTCGACCTCGACGGCACCCCGCAGCCCGTCCGCGCCCGCACGGATTCGAGCGAGATGGCCGTGACGATCGGCGCCGACGGCTTCAGCTACACCCGCGCCCCCGAGGAGACCCCCTCCCCCGAATTCAAGCTGGGCCACCAGCTCTAACCCCCTCTTCACGCGCGTGAGGGGTCAGTATCTGTCGCCGCAGACGTCCTGAAGCGACACTTCTTGACCCCTCACGCGCTGACAGAAACAGAAAGGGACGTGATGCTCAGCGACGCACAGATCGGCGCGATCGCGAGGGAGCTCGCCGAGGCCGACCGCGCGCACTCCGTGATTCCGCGCATCACCGCGCGGTACCCGGATGCCACGGTCGAGGACTCGTATGCCATCCAGGGCATGTGGCGCGATACGCAGCTCGCCGCCGGTCGGACGCTCGTCGGACGCAAGATCGGACTCACCTCGAAAGCGATGCAGCAGGCGACGGGGATCACCGAGCCGGACTACGGCGTCATGTTCGACGACACGGTGTACCGCTCGGGCGACGAGATCCCCGTGGACCACTTCTCCAACGTCCGCATCGAAGTGGAACTGGCCTTCGTGCTCAAGACGCCGCTCGAGGGCCCCGACTGCACGCTCGACGACGCCCTCGCGGCGATCGACTACGCCGTCCCGGCGCTCGAGGTATTGAACTCGCACATCGAGCTGGAGGGCCGCACGATCGTCGACACGATCAGCGACAACGCCGCCTACGGGGCGATGGTCCTCGGCGACGTGCACAAGCGCCCCGACGAGATCGACCTCCGCTGGGTGCCGGGCGTGCTCTCGCGCAACGGGGAGATCGAGGAGACCGGCGTGGCGGCCGGCGTGCTCGGCCACCCCGCCACGGGAGTGGCCTGGCTCGCGAACAAGTTCGCGCAGCACGGTGCTCGTCTCGAAGCGGGCGAGATCATCCTGGCCGGTTCCTTCACCCGGCCGATGTGGGTGTCGCGGGGCGATAGCGTGCTGTGCGACTACGGACCGATGGGAACGATCGCATGCCGCTTCGTCTGAGCCCGACCTTCCGCGAGCGCCTGGCCGCGTCACCCCGTCCGCTGGCGGGGATCTGGGTGTGCTCGGGCAGCCCGCTGGTGGCCGAGATCGTCGCCGGTTCCGGGACCGACTGGGTCCTCGTCGACATGGAGCACTCACCCAACGGACTCACCTCCGTTCTCACGCAGCTGCAGGCGATCGCCGCCTACCCGGCGACGCCGGTGGTGCGCGTGCCCATCGGCGACGCGGTGACCCTGAAGCAGGTGCTCGACCTCGGCGCCCAGAACATCCTCGTGCCGATGGTGTCATCGGCCGCTCAGGCCCGCGACCTCGTCTCCGCGGTGCGCTACCCGCCGCGAGGCGTCCGGGGCGTGGGGTCCGCGCTCGCCCGATCGGCCAGGTGGAACCGCGTCGACGACTACCTCGCCCGGGCCGATGACCACGTCTCGCTCTTCGTCCAGGTCGAAACGCCCGATGGCGTGGACGCCGCGGGTGAGATCGCCGCGGTGGACGGCATCGACGGTGTCTTCGTCGGCCCGAGCGACCTGGCGGCATCCCTGGGTCTGCTCGGCCAGCAGACGCACCCCGACGTCGTGGCCGCCGCGCTCCGCGCCTTCGAGGCCGTCCGCGCGGCCGGGAAGCCGGTGGGCGTGAACGCCTTCGACCCCGCCACGGCACAGGCGTACCTGGATGCCGGGGCGTCCTTCGTCCTCGTCGGAGCCGACGTCGCGCTCCTCGCCCGCGGATCGGAGGCCCTCGCGGCCCGCTGGTCCACCGGGGGCGACGACGCCGAGCGCGCCAGCTACTGATCCCCGCCGGCCGCCCGATCCCGGATCAGCGGGCCACGAGTTCTCGGGCCGCGAGTTCGGCGAGCACGCCGTCAGCCCACTCGCGCGCGACCTCGGCGGCATCCAGCGGCCCGCCGGCGTCGTGGCGTCCGTACTCGCCGACCCGCGTCGCCCCGCATGCGGCGAGCGCCTCGTCGATCATCTCACTGCCGCGCGAATACGTCTTGCTGTAGCTGCGATCGCCGAGACCGAACACCGCATACCGGATGCCGGCGAGCTCCGGCCGCTCCGACAGCAGCCGCTCGCGCAGCCCCCGGACGTTGGTGGGGAGTTCGCCGTCACCGTACGTCGAGCAGACGATCAGGTGCAGGCGCTCGGGGTCGAGGTCGACGGGCTCCAGGTCGCCGAGGTCGATGACCCTCGTGTCGGCGCGGTCGCCGAGGTGGCGTGCAAGGTCTTCGGCCACCAGCTCGGCGTTGCCCGACTCGGTGCCGAAGAGGATCGTGACGGGTCCGCACCCCTCTCCCCCACCCGCGTCGGTGCGGGCCGCGTCGACGGTCGGGAGCATGATCGACAGGTCGGCCGCGGCCGCACGCAGGTCATCGAGCGTGCGCAGCTTCGCGCGGACGCGGCCGGGGGCGGCGCTGAGCGTCTCGCGCACGTCGATGCGTCGCCACCCGTCGAAGTCGACGCGGGCGGGCAGGTCGAGGGCGTCGACGCCCTCCGCTGCTGCGGTGATCGCGCCCGAGGCGAGATCGTCGGCGAGCGCGCGGGCGAGGGCGCGGGAGTCGGAGCGCTGGTCGGGGATCGTGCCGCGCGGCCCCCGCCGCAACCATCCCGCCACATACAGCCCAGGCTCGACCCGCCCGTCGGGGTGCGCGCCGGGCTCGACGAGCGTCGAGGCATCGGCGGAGAACCCCACGGCGGTCACCACGGCATCGGCATCGAGACGCACCTCTCCGGAGACGCCGCGGAAGACCACCGTCTCCGCCGCCGTCGTCCCCTCGATCGCCTCCGGAGCGAGCCCGAACCACCAGTGCACCTGCACCCGCGCGTTCCCGTCGACTGCGGCCTCCAGCGCGCGGACGGCGTCGACGCGCGCATCCTTGCCCTCGGGGACGGCGGCGAGGTCGGTGCCGTGCACCGTGTGCCCGACGCCCGCGAGGCCGGCGAGCTCGCGCACCATGACGGGATCGAATTTCGCGTTCTGCGGTGCGGAACGTCCGACGACGTGCACGACGCGGACATCCCCGGCCAGACCCTCGTGCACGGCGTCGTCGACGTCACTGCCCTCGAGGTCCGCGCTCGTCCGCGAGATCAGCCGCACGACATCGAGGGCGACGTTGCCGTGGCCGACGACGACCACCCGGCGGCCGAGTGACACGTGATCCCGGTGGTGATCGGGGTGGCCGTTGAGCAGCCGGGTCAGCGCTCCGGCACCCACGATTCCCGGGAGATCGCCGCCGGGCACCGCCAGGTGCGCGTCCGTCGACAGCCCCGAGGCGAGCACCACGGCATCGAACGCTGCGCGCAGCTCATCGAGCGAAACGTGCTCGCCGACGGTGACACCGCCGTGGAACCGCACGCCCTCGTCGGTGAAGAGGCGGTCGAACTGCCGCGCCACCGACTTCGTGCCCTGGTGGTCGGCGGCCACGCCGTAGCGCACGAGACCGTACGGCACGGGCAGGCGGTCGAACACGTCGATCTCGGCCCCGGGGAAGGAGCGGCGCACGGCTTGCGCGGTGAAGCAGCCGGCCGGGCCCGACCCGACGATCGCGACACGGGGAGCGGTCGCCGCGGGGCGGAGGGTCTCGGGGGCGTGGACGGCGGCCGTCGCCGCGTCCCACGTGACCGGGAGCTCGAGCATCCCGCGGAAGACCCATCCGCCGATCACGGCGGGACGCTCCGGATGCAGGTCGAGGCCTCGCAAGCGCTCGAACAGCCGCGGCAGACCGACCGTGGCCACCTCGGCCTTGGCGACCCAGGCGCCCAGGCACACGTGCACGCCCTTGCTGAAGGCGAGGTGAGGCGTGACCTCGCGACGGATGTCGAACTTCGCGGTATCCGGCCAGATGTTCTCGTCGCGGTTGGCCGAGAGGATGCAGATACCGAGCTTCGCCCCGGCGGGGAGCTGCACCCCGGCCAGAACGGTGTCGGTCGTGACCTGACGCGAGTACAGGCCGATGGGTGCGATCCAGCGGATGGCCTCGTCGAAGACCGCCGGCCACAGCGAGGGGTCGGCCTCGACCGCCCGACGCTGATCCGGGTGCTCGAGCAGCGCCCATGCGGCGACGCCGAGGGCATCGCGGGGCTCGTTGAGTCCGCCGCCGATCGTCATCTTGACGTTCGCGCGGATCTTCTCGATCGGCATCTCGTAGTCGGGGATGCGCAGCAGCGTCGAGATGAGCGAGTGGTCGGGGTTCTTCGCGTGCCACGCGAGCATCTCGTCGAGGGCCGCGTCGACCTCGTCGAACGACCGCTTGCCCTTCGCCCACACCTCGGGATCGTCGGCGTAGTTGCCGGTGGCGTCGATGAGCGTCTGCGACCAGCGCTGCAGGTCCTCCTGGTGCACGTTGTGGAAACCCAGGATCTCGCGCAGGTTCTCTGCGGCGTACGGGGCGGCGAAGTCCCAGACGATGTCGGCGCCCGGGCCCTTGGCGATCATCTCGTCGAGGTAGCGGTCGGCGTTGCGCTCGAACACGCTCGTCCAGGTGCGCTTGACCACGCCCGGGCGCAGCACCGGCTGCCAGGCCTTGCGCTCCGGGTAGTGCTCGGGATCGTCCCGGCGCAGCATCGAGTGCCCCATCGCACGGATCTGCAGCGACCCCTCCTCGTTCGCCGAGAACGTCTCCTGGTCGAACTCGGTCGTGTGCACGGCGTCGTAGCTCGTGATGAGGTAGCGCCCGACGCTCGGCACCCAGTGCACGCCGCCCTCGGCCCGCAGACGGTCGTAGATCGGGAAGGGGTCGCGGTAGAGGTCGGGGATCGTCACCCAGTCGGCGATGGGGGCGGGTCGGCTCACGGTGCACTTCCTCGTGTCGGTGTTCGGCGGCGAACAGTTCGAGTATCCTTCGAGCCATACACCGGCAAAAGCGGCTTTTTCCGGTCTACTTCCTCGATATTTCCGATGTAAGGGCTCACGATGCTCGCCGTCCCCGACTTCACACTGCGCCAGCTCGGCTACCTCACCGCCGTCGCCGACGCCGGCACGATCGCCGCCGCAGCCGCGGAGCTCCGCGTCTCGCCCTCCACCCTCTCCGATGCCCTCGCCGACCTCGATCGGATCGTCGGTGCACCGCTCACGGTGCGCCGACGCGCGCACGGGGTGTCGCTCACCAGCGCGGGCGTCCACGTGGTCGACCGCGCGCGGCCGCTGCTCGCGGCATCCCGGGAGCTCATGATCGGTCTGCGCGGGGAGCCCGGAGAGCTCGTCGGACCCATCACGATCGGCTGCTACCCCACCCTCGCCCCCACCGTCCTGCCCCCGCTGCTGCACGACTTCGGCGAGGCCCACCCCCGGGTCGACCTGCACATCCGCGAGGCGACGCACGACCAGCTCGAGGGGCGGATCGAATCGGGCGAGGTCGACGTCGCGTTCGTCTACGACACCCTCGTTCCCGGTCACCCCCGCCGCGAGCGCCTCTTCGCGCTGCCCGCGCACGTGCTGCTGGCCGCCGACGACCCGCTCGCGCAAGCCGAGACCGTGCGCCTCGAAGACGTCGCCCCGCGCGACCTCATCCTGCTCGACGCTCCTCCGTCCTCGGCCCACACGCTGTCGTTGTTCGAAGCGCGCGGGCTCACTCCGCGCATCCGTCACCGCACCGCCAGCTACGAGGCGGTGCGCACACTCGTCGGGAGAGGGCTGGGCTACGGCATCCTCGTGCAGCGGCCCGCGAACCCGGCGAGCTACGAGGGCTACCCTGTCGCCATGAAAGAGATCTCGCCGCCCGTGGACCCCGTCGGCATCGACGTGATCTGGTCGGCCACGATCGATCCCCCCGATCGTGTGCGGGCCCTCATCTCGTTCGCCCGCTCGATCAGTTGGACGTCGGCGTGAGCGCGCTGGTGTGGGCCGTGAAGCGCTCGCTCCTGGGATACGTGCGCGGCATGAGCGACGGCACGGTGGCAACGGCCGGGGGCGTACACGAGGGGGACGCCGGCTTCGTCTTCCCGGGCGACGGGCGCGTCTTCTCCGGCAGCGTGACCCTGACCGGGCACGGCGGCATGATGCGCGTCATCCTGGCCGACCCGGCACTCGTGACCCGAGGAGACACCTGGATGCTGGAGATCGCCGACCCCGACGACGGCGCGGCGCGACTGCCCTTCGCCACGGTCGCCGCGTTCGACGGCTCGACCGGCACGGGGGTCGCGCTCACCGCCGACGGCGCCGACCTGTTCTTCGGGCCCTACGAGGCGGGCACGCCGCTCGAGGACTTCACGATCCGCGCATGAGCACGAACGGGGACCGGATCACTCCGAGCGATCCAGGATGCCACGCACCCGCGCCCGCGCGTCGGTGAAGTCGTACGACCCGACGAGCGCGGAGGCCATGCGCACCGGGTCGCCGAAGAAGAAGTACTCGTACAGCGACTGCCGACCCGCGAACCCGGACACGGCGGCGTCGGCCGCGAGACGGAACAGCGCCGTGCGCTCGCGCGCGCCGAGCGTGGCCGATTGCAGGTACTGCTCGAGGTCGCCGTGGGCGTCGAGCGGGAAGTCCGCGGCGCTCGGGGTCGCCATGAGTCCCGACGCCCCCAGGGTGCGGATGATCTCCGTCAGCCGTGGCGAGACGTGGGTGGGGTACCAGTTGCGCGCCGCATTCAACGTCGCCCAGCGGGGAAGGAAGACGCCGAACTCGTTCGCCTCGCCGTCGACCTCGGCCGCCCGGAGCATGGCCCGCTCGATCTCGACGTAGGTGATGAGCTCCGCCAGCTGCTGCTGGATGTGGGGGAACCCCTGGATGCCGATCGCCTCCGCCATCGACGAGGCGAGGCCCAGGAAGAACTCGGTCTTGACCAGCGTGCGCGTGACGACCTGGTGCGTCATGAGAGCGCCGGCGCCGGTCTCGGTGTACAGCGCGTTGCACAGATCGGGGCGCCCCAGCACGAACACGCGCTCGGCCGGGACGAAGACGTCGTCGAAGACGGCGACGGCATCCATCTCGTCGAACCGGGCCGCGAGCGGCTCATCGAAGGCGGGACCGCCGCGGTGCAGGGGCGTGCGGCAGTGCAACCGCAGGCCGGGGGCGTCGGTGGGGATCGCGAAGGCGAAGCTGTAGGCGGCGTCCTCGGGCGCGTTGCGCAGCACGGTCGAGGGGAGCACGAGCAGTTCGTCGGCGACCGGTGCCGAGGTCGCGAGCATCCGCGCGCCGCGCACGACGATCCCGTCGGCGCGCTCCTCGACCACGCGCGCCGCGAGGGCTCCATCGCCCTGGCGGACGGCGGGCACCGCGCGGTTGACCTGCGGCGGGAGGAGCGTGTGCGAGAGCACGAGATCCTCGCTCCGCACGCGTTCGGCATACGCCGCGACGCGCGCGGCGTAGGCGTCCCCGGCCCGCGCGAAGAACGCGGACGACCCCGCGAAGGCGGCGAGCGCCGACGACAGGTAGTCGCCCGTGCGCCCGAGGAATCCCGCGCTCTCCCCCGCCCACACCTGCATCCCCCGGCGCCGGCGGGCCAGGTCGTCGGCGGAGCGCGGCACCAGGTGGGCGACCGGCTCGACCTCGCCGCCGTCTCCCACGAAGGTGACCTCCTCCCGGTGAGCCGGGTCGTGCGACAGATCCGCGAGACGGGCGTAGGCGCGCGCGACCGGCGCGAACGCCGGGTGCTCGGCGACGCGCGACGTGACCACCTCGCCGTCGACGTGGACCTCGAGGTGCCGGGCGTTCAGGCGGGCGAGGTAGTCGGAACCGGGGCGTGCGGGCATGGGGTGACCTTTCGAACGGCGAAGCCGGGAAGCGGGGAGAAGCAGCGCAGCCGGATCAGAACAGCAGCTCGTGGCCCCGGGGAGCCTCGTGCACGGTCGTGAACTGGCCGTTGACGAAGCCCAGGGCATCGCCGGCGCGGTAGCCGAAATCGGCGACCTTCCCGACGAAGAGCGTGTGGTCGCCGCCGTCGTACTCCGCCCACGGCTCGCACTCGAACCAGCTCAGCACGCCCCGCGAGCCGCGGAGCCCGGTGCCCGTCCTCCCACACCGGCTCGACCTGCGGTCGACCCGCGAAGGTCAGCGCCAGACCCTGCTGCTCGGCGCCGAGGATGTTGATCGTGAAGAGGGTGTCGTGCAGCATCTCGTGCGTGCGCACCGTGCGCTGGATCGAGACGAGCACGAGCGGCGGGTCCATCGACACCGACGTGAAGGAGTTGACGGTGATGCCGTGCCGAAGCGGGTCTCCCGCGGCATCCACCGTGTCGAAGGTGACCACGGCCACACCCGTCGCGAACCGACCGAGCCCGCCGCGGAAGAAGTGCGCGGTCGGGCGGAACAGTGTCGACTCGGGCGGAAACGTCCCGAGGGAACTCATCATCATGGGCGGGGTCCTCTCTGACCGGCTGGGTCCATCGTGCGCCGCACGCGGCGTCATCGTCTGGTGAATCCGCGTGCGGGGCTTGGCCCTCAGCGCCGCGATCATCGCCGCCGCCGGGCGCGCGATGCCCGGGGCGACGTACGCTGTGGATGTCCGAGCCGATGGAGGCTCGCTCGATCACATCGATGTGAGGTGAGTGGCGATGCAATCCCCGACGCCGTCCCCGGTCGCGCCCGGCTTGATCCGCGAGCACGCCCTGGGCAAGGAGCAGTGGCAGGCGATCGCCTCGCGCTCGTTCGTTCCCCTGACGGTGGATTCCCCCCGGGGGACGCCGTTCAGTGCCCATATGGAGGGGCGGGTCAGCGACGGCATCCTGTTCTCCACCGTCCGCGCGAGCGGGCACTCGGTGACCCGTTCGCAGGACCTCGTCGACGCGTCCGCGGAGTCGTACGTCAAACTGACGCTGCAGCTCAGCGGCACCGGCGTCCTGACACAGGACGATCGGACGGCGCTGCTCTCTCCCGGCGACATCGTGCTCTACGACACCAGCCGCCCATACACCCTCGCCTTCGCCGACGACCTCGCGGCCGTGGTCGTGATGTTCCCGCACCGCATGATCAACATCGACGCGACGATCCTGCGGGGCCTCACCGCGGTGCGGATCCCCGGCGACCAGGGGTTCGCTCGCGCAGTCGGGCACTTCCTCGCGGGTCTGGCCAGCGCGCTGCCGACGCTCGACGAGGCCACGGGCGTGCAGGTGACGCACAACACGATGGACCTGATCGCCACGATGGTCGGGCAGGAGTTGCGCGACGCCCCGTGGTCGGACCCCCACGCGGAGCTGATGTTCCGCATCGACACGTTCATCAACGCGCACCTGCACGAGCCGGATCTGGGCCCGGAGCGGATCGCCGCGGCCGCGTACATCTCGACGCGCCACCTGCACACGCTGTTCCAGCGACGGGGGACGACGGTGTCGCACTGGGTGCGCGACCGCCGGCTCGACCACGTGCGCCGCGATCTCCGCGACCCGCGGCACGCCCGCGAGGGGGTGGCGGCGGTGGCGGCGGCGTGGGGCTTCACCGACCCGTCGCACTTCAGCAAGCTGTTCCGCGCCCAGGTGGGCGTCTCGCCGAGCGAGTACCGGGTCGCCCTGGTCGGCTGAGCCGATGCGACACGCGCGCCGAGAGGCCGCGGCGCCCGCGAGCGACGCCCGGGCGGGCAGCGACGCGCCGTGCGCACAGCAACGCGCCGTGCCGTGCGAACAGCAACGCGCCGGGGCGGGACAGTCGTCCCCGCCCCGGCGCGCGCACTCACACTCGGACGAGTTGCTCCGCGGCGAAGGTCATCACGACCGCGCCATTGGTGGCGTAGTTCGGCACATCGGCCTGGACCGCCTCCCCCTCGGGGGAGGCGAGAGCGGCACCGAGGTCCTCCGCGGAGTCGAAGGCGGCCTCGAACACCGCGAAGTACGGCGAGGGAGCGGGCCCCGGATCGACCGCCAGCGTGAAGGAGATTTCCCGCACACCGGGGAGCTTCTCGCACAGCGGCAGATGCACCGCGCGGTAATGCTCTTCGAAAGCGACCCGGTCCACCGGCTCGGGGTAGAGCACGAGCAGCTTATGCATGGGCGGGCTCCTCGCTCGCGTCGCGGGTCGCCGTGCGAGCGATCGCCGCGGCGGCCGTCTCGGGCGACCCGAGGACGTCGTCCCACTGGGCGATCGGATCGTTGAAGTTCTGCGTGAACTCATCCGCCAGGGTCGGTGACTGGCTCATCGCCCCCAGCAGGTCGATCATGTGCGGTGCCGGGGGCACCTGGACCATGAGGTTCGTCCAGTCGCTGACCTTCTCGACGCGTTCGCGACGCCGCTCCGCCGCGCGGCGGCCGAGGTCGGCACCGAACCCGAGATCCTCGAGGATCTCCTGGCCGACGGTGTACCCCGAGTACGAGGCCGAGTTCCCGCCCTGCCCGATGACGGGGTCGAGCACGGAGTGCACGTCGCCGGCCGCGATGACCACGGTGCCGTTGTCGAGGACGCGGTAGTCGTTGCGCAGCACGGGGCGCACCGCGCCCTGCAGGAGGTCCTGCGGTCGGGCGAGCGTGAAGGTGGATTCGTCGATCCGCGCGGCGACCGTCGGGTGATACTGCCGCATCTTCTCGAGGACGAGGCGGCGGAACGCCTCGGGGTCGTCGTCGTAGCGCGCGTCGGCGAGCACCTCGGTGTCTCCGCCGATGACGTTCTCGAACAGCAGGGCGTGGGTGTGCCCGGCGAAGCTGTAAAGGGGGATGTCGAGCAGCTCCCCGTGCCCGGGCGCGATGCTGAGCGTCACGCTCTTGGTGTCCTCGTTCGCGACGCCGTGCCAGAGCCCGACCATCAGGCGGCGCTGGGGCCCGGCATACGGGGTCTTGGCCTCGTTGATGCCGAAGAAGTCGCCGAGGGACTTCTTGCCCGAGGCCACCACGAGGGCGTCGTGCTTCTCGCTCAGCGCGTCGAGATCCTCGGCCTCGACGGAGCGGATCTCGATCCGCCCTCCGCGGTCCTCGAAGTCGCCCATGAGCGTCGGCTGGTAGATCCGGTAGTCCACCGCGCGCGAGGGACTCTGGAAGTTGCCGCGGAAGAACAGCTCGGCGCCGCCCACCCAGTGGTGGTGGCAGAAGTAGCCGAACTCCTCCACCGGCCAGTGGTCGACGCCCAATTCGCGTTCGCGTTCGATCGTGACCGCGTGGTGGGCGACGCTGTTGGGCAGTCGCCCCTCGGCCACCTGATCGGCGGTGCGGTCGGTGTAGATGGTGACGGGGATGTCGTGCTGCCGCAGCAGAAGGCCCAGATGCAGGCCCGCCGTTCCGGCGCCGACGACGCCGATGTTCGTCATGCGTCCTCCTGTGGATGCTCTCTCACGGAGCGCTTCTCTGCGCGCCGTGTGCCACCGACGGTAGGTCCTCGGGCACGGATGCAGAATCCTCCCGCCCCACCGTCACACCCACGCACCAGACACCGGCGTCGAGGGACCAGCCGCGCACGTCGCGGCGGAGAGCGGGAGCGCGAGAGCTACCGACGACGACGAACAGCCGGGGCACTCGAGCGTGCGTCCCGGCCGTTCGTGTCGCGCGGTGGCGTCCGATCAGTCCTCGTCGTCGCCGTCTTCGTCCTCGTCGTCGTCGCCGACGATCTCGATGTCCTCGACCTCGAGCTCGGGGGTCAGCTGCACGTGCACGAGGGCGTCGGGGAACGACGTCGCGCCCGCGAAGACCACGATGACCGCGTCCGCGAAGACACCGACGCCCACGGCCTCGAGGTCGGTGCGCAGGTCGACGTCGGAGCCGATCTCCTCGTCGCCCAGGGCGTCCTCGATATCGCTGACGACCTCGTCGACGATCGCGCGCCACCGGTCCTCGCTGATGGCCAGGATGTCCGACAGCGACGTCATGATCGCGTCGATGTCGGGGTCGTCGACGTCCTCGATCTCGGGGTCGAGGTCGACCTCGACCTCGACACCGGCGGCATCCAGGTGCGCGAGACCCACGACGGTGTCGTCATCGATCGTCGGCTCGTCGAGCAAGCCGCTGTCGGTGACGCGGCGGAGGAGGTCGTTCAGGACGGATGCAGTCATGAGAAGACGATGTCACGTCCCGGGGCGCGGCGCATCCGTCGGCGTGTCGGGTCCCCGGGCGTTCAGGCCGCGTGCGCGCGCGGTTCACTCGCCGCGCGGCTCGGCGGCCGCCGAGCGGGCGCGGGGCGGGTCAGATCCCGGTCGCGCGCTCCGCGGCCTCGACGACGTTCGTCATGAGGAGGGCGACCGTCATCGGCCCCACCCCGCCGGGGTTGGGCGAGAGGAAGCCGGCGACCTCGGCGACGTCGGGGTGCACGTCGCCGAACACGCGGCTCTTGCCGGTCTCGGGGTCGGTCTCGCGGGTGACGCCGACATCGAGGACGGCGGCGCCGGGCTTGACGTCCTCGGCGCGCACGATGTGCTTCACTCCGGCCGCGGCGACGATCACGTCGGCCTCGCGCAAATGCTTCGCGAGGTCCGCGGTACCGGTGTGGGTGAGCGTCACGGTCGCGTTGATCTCGCGGCGGGTGAGCAGCAGCCCGATCGAGCGGCCGATCGTCACGCCGCGACCGACGACGACGACCTCTTTGCCCTTCAGGTCGTAGCCGTTGCGCACGAGGAGTTCGATGACCCCGCGCGGGGTGCACGGCAGGGGCGTGGTGATCGGCGCGTTGACGTTGAGCACGAGACGCCCGAGGTTGGTGGGGTGCAGGCCGTCGGCATCCTTCGCCGGATCGATGCGCTCGAGGATCGCGTCGGTGTCGATGTGCTTCGGCAGCGGCAGCTGGACGATGTACCCGTGGCACGCGGGGTCGGCGTTGAGCCCGTCGATGACCGCCTCGACCTCCTCTTGCGTGGACTCGGCGGGGAGCTCGATCTGGATCGAGTTCATGCCGATGGCCTCGGACTCGCGGTGCTTCATGCCGACGTACAGCTGCGATGCCGGGTCGGCCCCCACCAACACCGTCGCGATGCCCGGGACGACGCCGCGCGCACGCAGTGCCGCGACCCGCTCGGCCAGCTCGGTCTTGATCGCCGCAGCTGCGGCCTTGCCGTCGAGTCTCGTCGCCGTCATGGCATCCCTCGTTCTGTGTGATCGGTAGGTGACCGGGTGGCCCGTGGGCCCGATGAACGCTCCGACGAGCGAAACACGCCGCCCCACGCCGTGTCTCACTCGCGGCAGCGTTTATCGCGGGTCCTCGAGCACCGGATGCCGGGGCGGACCGCCGCATGCGTGCGACGCCCGCCCCGGCCGGGGCTTACTGGTGCAGGCCGGGGTACAGCGGGAAGGCCGCGGTGAGCACGGCCACGCGGGCTCGGAGCGCCTCGAGGTCGGCACCGGGCTGCAGGGCGAGCGCGATGATGTCGGCCACCTCGGTGAACTCGGCGTCACCGAAGCCGCGGGTCGCGAGCGCCGGCGTGCCGATGCGCAGGCCCGAGGTCACCATCGGCGGACGCGGGTCGTTGGGGACGGCGTTGCGGTTGACCGTGATGTGGATCTCGTGCAGCAGGTCTTCGGCCTGCTTGCCGTCGATCTCGGCATCCCGCAGGTCGACGAGCACGAGGTGCACGTCCGTGCCGCCCGAGCGCACGGCGATGCCGGCGCTCTTGACGTCGTCCTGCGTGAGGCGATCGGCGATGATCGACGCGCCGCGCAGCGTGCGCTCCTGACGTTCCGTGAACTCCGGCGTCATCGCGAGCTTGAACGCCGTCGCCTTGGCGGCGATCACGTGCATGAGCGGACCGCCCTGCTGGCCCGGGAAGACCGCGGTGTTGATCTTCTTGGCCAGGTCGGCGTCGTTGGTGAGGATGAGGCCCGAGCGGGGGCCGCCGATCGTCTTGTGCACGGTGGTCGAGACGACGTGCGCGTGCGGGATCGGCGACGGGTGCACGCCCGCCGCGACGAGACCGGCGAAGTGCGCCATGTCGACCCACAGGTACGCGCCCACCTCGTCGGCGATCGCGCGGAACGCGGCGAAGTCGAGCTGACGGGGGTACGCCGACCAGCCGGCGATGATGACCTTCGGCTTGTGCTCGAGGGCGAGACGGCGCACCTCGTCCATGTCGATGAGCGAGGTCTCGGGGTCGACACCGTAAGCGACGATGTCGTACAGACGGCCCGAGAAGTTGATCTTCATGCCGTGCGTCAGGTGGCCGCCCTGGTCGAGCGACAGGCCGAGCAGGGTGTCGCCGGGGCGGGCGATCGCGTGCAGCACCGCGGCGTTCGCGGTGGCACCGGAGTGCGGCTGCACGTTCGCGAACCCGGCGCCGAACAGCGCCTTCGCCCGCTCGATCGCGAGCTCTTCGGCGACGTCGACCTCTTCGCAGCCGCCGTAGTACCGGCGACCCGGGTAGCCCTCGGCGTACTTGTTGGTCAGGACGGAACCCTGCGACTGCAGCACCGAGACGGGCACGAAGTTCTCGGACGCGATCATCTCGAGATAGCCGCGCTGGCGGTCGAGCTCGCGCTCGAGAACCTGGGCGATCTCGGGGTCGACCTCCGAGAGGGGGGCGTTGAAGTACGGATCGGTCATGCGATCTCCTTGACGATGGCTTCGGATGCCGCGGGCTCGGGCGAGTCCGCGGAGATACCGCATCGACCCAGGCGTGCGGTCGAATACCGTCAAGCGGTCGCTCCCCGGTGGTGTCCCACCTCAACGCCAGTCGCGACGACGATCACACTACCGGGTTCGCGCGCGACGCGCCCGGGCGAGTGGCTCGTCCGCGAGGTATTCCGGATGCCGCGGCCCGCCGCCCGCGTAAAATGGCGGGGTGACCGATACCCCCAACGTCCGCGCGCAGGCGCCCCTGGCCCCCGGCATGCGCCCGCGTCCGACGGCGGTCGAGATCGGCAGCGTCCTGTGCGGCGTCGCCGCCTTCGTCACTCTCGCGATCTGGGGCTTCACCGCGTGGCCGCTGCCCTGGAACATCGTCGCGGGCCTCGGCGCTCCGGCCCTGGCGATCGTGGTGTGGGCGCTGTTCGTCTCGCCCCGGGCCGTGCTCCCCGTGCACCCGTTCGTCCGCGCGATCGTCGAGCTCTTCGTCTACGCCGCCGCCACCATCGCCTGGTGGAGCATGGGGCAGGCGTGGATCGGGCTGATCTTCGCGATCGTCGCCGTGACCTTCGGCGCTCTCAACGGCCGGCGACGCCTGGCATGACCGACGACGTCCTCGCGCGGCTCCGGGCCGAGCTCGGCGACCGGGTCGACGTCTCCCCCGCGGCGCTCGACGCCGTGCGCGCCGACAAGTCCGGTCACGCCTCCGACGGGCTGCCGGTCGCGGTCGTCCACGCGGCGTCGGTCGCCGACGTCCAGGCCGTCCTGCGGATCGCGACGGCCACGCGCACCGCGGTCGTCCCGCGCGGAGCGGGCACGGGCCTGGCGGGCGGGGCGAACGCCGGCGGCGGTGAGATCGCGCTGTCGCTGCGCGGAATGGACCGCGTGCTCGAGGTGGGGCCCGACGACCTGCTCGCGGTGGTCGAGCCCGGCATCCTGAATGCCGATCTCAACGCCCGACTCGAACCGCACGGGGTGTGGTGGGCGCCGGACCCGGCCAGTCGCGCGATCTCGACGGTGGGCGGCAACATCGCCACCGGTGCGGGCGGGCTGCTGTGCGCGAAGTACGGCGTCGTGCGCGACGCGGTGCTCGGCGTCGACCTCGTCCTCGCGGACGGCCGCCTGATGCACCTCGGCCACCGCAGCGTGAAGGGAGTGACGGGCCTCGACCTCACCTCGCTCGTCATCGGATCCGAAGGGATCCTCGGCGTCGTCGTCGGCGCGACCCTCAAGCTCCGTCGGCTCGTCGCCGGGGAGCGGGTGACGCTGACCGCCCTGTTCGACGACGTGCGCGCGGCCGCGGTGGCCTCGGCCACGGTCACCGCATCCGGCATCCAGCCCGCCATCATGGAGCTGATGGATGCCACGAGCCTCGCGGCCGTCCACCGACTGCTGTCACTGCCCGCGGCGCCGGCCGGGTCGTCGCAGCTGACCATCCAGACCGATGGACCCGTCGCCGCCGACGAAGCGCGAGCGATCGCCGCGGTGCTCCAGGCGGCCGGCGGCCGTGTCGCCGTCGCCGCGGACGACGCCGAGGGCGAGAAGCTCCTGGCGGTGCGGCGGGCCCTGCACCCCGCCATGGAGACGCTCGGGACGACGCTCATCGAAGACGTGTCCGTCCCGCGCAGCGCCCTCCCGGCGATGTTCGACGAGATCGGGCGCATCGAGCGGGAGTTCGGTCTCGTGATCCCCACCGTCGCGCACGCGGGTGACGGGAACCTGCACCCGAACTTCGTGTTCGAGGGGGCCGACGTTCCCCCCGTGGTCTGGGATGCCGCCGAAGAGCTGTTCCGCGCCGCGCTCGCCCTGGGCGGCACGCTCACCGGCGAGCACGGCATCGGCGTGCTCAAGCGCCAGTGGCTCGCCGATGAGCTCGGCGACGACCAATGGCGGTTGCAGCGCGACATCGCGCGGGTCTTCGACCCGCTCGGCATCCTGAATCCGGGCAAGGTCTTCGCGCCGTGATCCGAGCCGCGGCAGCGTGACCAGAACGTGACAAACCTCACCGCCGAGGCCCAGAGTGCCCACATACCATGGAAAGACTGACTTTTCGGGGGGTTCTCACATGACCGACGGCGCGAACGGCACCGACGGCGTCACCTACGCCTGGGCTCCGCCCGAGCCCGCCAAGCGGAAGAACCGCTCGGGCCTGTGGATCGGCATCCCCGCGGGCGCGACCGCGGTCGCCCTCATCGCGGCCTCACTGGTCCTCATCGCTCCCGGCGCCTCGGTGGCCGGCGTGCAGATCGGCGGGCTCACCGCCGGCGGCGCCGCACAGGCGATCTCCGCGCACCTGGCAACGACCGAGGTCACGATCGAGAGCCCCGCGGGCGAGGTGACCGTCACCGGCGCCGAGCTCGGTGCGACGGTCGACGCCACCGCCATCGCCGAGAAGGCCTTCGCCGAGAACCCGATGTGGAAGCCCGCGTCCTGGTTCCCCGCCGGCACGGGCGTGCAGATCCACGTCGATCCCGCCGAAGCGGCGGCGGTCCTGCGCGAACGCGCCCCCGGCACGTATCGCGCCCCGGTCGACGCCACCGTCGCGTTCGACGCCGGCTCGCAGTCGTACGTCACCACGCCCGCCGAGGCCGGCGAGGGCATCGACGTCTCCGCCGTGACCGCGGCGCTGCAGTCCGCCTTCGACGCCGGCACCGTCCGCACCACGGTGCAGGCCGGATTCGTTCCGGTCGACGCGCCCGTCAGCACGCAAGAAGCCGACGCCGCCGTCGCCACGCTCAACGGCATCCTGGATTCGGCCGGCTTCTACGTCGGCGACGAGCGCACCGTTCCCGTCGACCGCGCGGCCGCCGCTTCGTGGCTCACCGTCACCTCCGACGGCCACGGCGCTTTCACCATCGCCGCCGATGAGGCCGAGATCCAGAAGGCCGTGGACGGCCTGCCGGGCCAGGTCGATCGCGGCGCCGTCAACGCCGACGTCATCGTGGACTCGGGCGGCGAAGTGATCCACACGATCACCGAGGGGCAGACCGGCCGCGCGCTCGGCGACACCGCCGGCATCGCCGCGGCGTTCGCCGCTCAGCTGGCCGACGGCAACGGCAAGTACGCCCTCACCGTCGCCGAGACGCCCTTCGAGACCACCAAGACCGAGCGCCGGATCGACGTCAACCTCAGCACGCAGACCACGACGCTGTGGCAGAACGGTCAGGTGTACCGCACCTACACGATCTCGTCGGGCGCCGGCGACCACGCCACGCACACCGGCAACTTCCGCATCGGCTGGAAGACCAGCATGCAGGACATGGGCTGCGTCCCCGGCTACGACTACTGCACGAAGGACGTCCCCTGGGTCGCCTACTTCAACGGCGACGAGGGCTTCCACGGCACCTACTGGCACAACAACTTCGGGACGCCGATGAGCCACGGCTGCATCAACATGACGATCCCGCAGGCCAAGGAGCTCTACGACTGGGCCTACCGCGGCACCGAGGTCTCGGTCCACTACTGAGCCCCACCCGCGGACAGGGGTCGGATGCCACGGCATCCGGCCCCTTCTTCGTTCCGCGCCGCGCAGGCACCCGGTGCACAACTCCTGCAGCGTGCGGGCGCTGCCCCGCGCCGCACGTGCGACCGCCGGCTCGTGCCGGAGTTGTGCCGGAGTTGTGCCGCAGCCGGGCCGCAGCCGCGGACGTCGACACGGCGTCGGAGAAGCCGTCGCCACAGGCCCCGCGACGCGGAGCGCCCCTGCACAACTCCTGCATCGCGCGCCGCCGCGGCCCTCGGACCGCCGTCGGGACAGCGTTCCGCCGGAGCTATGCAGCAACTGGGCCGCAGCCGCGGACGTCGACACGGCGTCGGAGTAGCCGTCGCCACTAGCCCGGCGAGGCGGAGCGCCCCTGCACAACTCCTGCATCGCGAACCGCCGCGGCCCTCGGACCGCCGTCGGGACAGCGTTCCGCCGGAGCTGTGCAGCAACTGGGCCGCAGCCGCGGACGTCGACACGGCGTCGGAGAAGCCGTCGCCACAGGCCCCGCGACGCGGAGCGCCCCTGCACAACTCCTGCATCGCGCGCCGCCGCGGCCCTCGGACCGCCGTCGGGACAGCGTTCCGCCGGAGCTATGCAGCAACTGGGCCGCAGCCGCGGACGTCGACACGGCGTCGGAGTAGCCGTCGCCACTAGCCCGGCGAGGCGGAGCGCCCCTGCACAACTCCTGCATCGCGAACCGCCGCGGCCCTCGGGCCGCCGCCGGGACAGCGTTCCGCCGGAGTTATGCAGGGGCCCGACGGCCGCACAGCGCCGTGGGAATGGCGGGGCGGGCGGCGGGCGGCGGGCGGGAAGCTCCGCGAGGGAACGGGGCAGCGGCACGCAGAACTCCTGCATTCCGTTTCGTTTCGGCCGCCCAGCCCCTGCCGCCCGCAGCGTTGCCGGAGTTATGCGGGCGTCACCGCAACAGCCAGCCACCGCAACAGCTAGCCACCGCCATCGCCACCACCACCGCCACCGCCACCGCCACCGCCACCACCGCCGATACTGCCGGAGTCATGCGGGCGCGGCGGGAACGGAAGAGGGGCGGATGCCGCTGGCATCCGCCCCTCTCGGGTTCCGTCTCAGCGCAGGGCGTCGATGATGCCGTTCAGCGTCGCGGAGGGACGCATGACCTTCTCGACCAGCGCGGTGTCGGGACGGTAGTACCCGCCGATCTCGGCCGCGTGGCCCTGGACCGCGTTCAGCTCTGCGACGATCGTGTCTTCGTTCGCGGCGAGGGCCTCGGCGACGGGGGCGAAGACGGAGGCGAGCTCGGCATCCGTCGTCTGCCGCGCCAGCTCCTGCGCCCAGTACAGGGCGAGGTAGAAGTGGCTGCCGCGGTTGTCGATCGTGCCGAGCGCACGGCCGGGCGACTTGTCGTTCTCGAGGAACGTGCCGGTCGCGGCATCCAGGGTGTCGGCGAGCACCTGCGCGCGGGCGTTGCCGGTGAAGCCGGCGTAGTGCTCGAGCGAGGCCGCGAGGGCGAAGAACTCGCCGAGCGAATCCCAGCGCAGGTAGTTCTCTTCGAGGAGCTGCTGCACGTGCTTCGGCGCCGAGCCGCCCGCTCCGGTCTCGAACAGACCGCCGCCGGCGAGCAGCGGAACGATCGAGAGCATCTTGGCGCTCGTGCCGACCTCGAGGATCGGGAACAGGTCGGTGAGGTAGTCGCGCAACACGTTGCCGGTCACCGAGATGGTGTCCAGGCCGTGGCGCAGACGCGCCAGCGTGTAGCGGGTCGCCTCGGCGGGCGGGAGGATCAGGATCTCGAGACCGTGCGTGTCGATCGTCGCGAGCGCCTGGTAGACCTTGGCGATGATCTGCGCGTCGTGGGCGCGGTTGACATCGAGCCAGAACACGGCGGGGACGTTCGTGGCGCGGGCGCGGCGCACGGCCAGACCCACCCAATCGACGATCGCGACGTACTTGGTCTGCGTCGCGCGCCAGATGTCGCCCGCCTGCACGTCGTGCTCGATGACGACGTTGCCATCACCGTCGACGATCTCGACGCGGCCGTCGGCAGCGATCTCGAACGTCTTGTCGTGGCTGCCGTACTCCTCGGCCGCCTGGGCCATGAGTCCGACGTTGGGCACGGTGCCGATCGTCGCCGGGTTCAGCGGACCGTTGGCGATGACGTCGTCGATCACGGCCTGGTACACCCCCGCGTACGAGGAGTCGGGGATGACCGCGAGGGTGTCTGCCTCTCCCCCGTCGGCGCCCCAGAGCTTGCCGCCGTTGCGCACGAGCGCCGGCATCGAGGCATCCACGATGACGTCGGACGGAACGTGCAGGTTCGTGATGCCCTTGTCGGAGTTGACGTACGACAGGCGCGCGGCCTCGTCGACGGCCTTCTCGAACGCTGCGGCGATCTCATCGCCGCCCTCGACCGACGACAGACCCGACAGGATGCCACCCAGACCGTTGTTGGGGTTCAGGCCCGCCGCGGCGAGCTTCTCGCCGTACTGCGCGAACACGTCGGCGAAGTACGCCTTGACGACGTGGCCGAAGATGATCGGGTCGCTGACCTTCATCATCGTGGCCTTGAGGTGCACCGAGTACAGCACGTCGTCGGCCTTGGCCTGAGCGACCGTCTCGGCGAGGAACGCGTCGAGCGCGGCGGCCGAGAGGAACGTGGCGTCGATGATCTCGCGCGGGAGGACCTTCAGCGAGTCCTTCAGGACCGTCACGGTGCCGTCGGCCGCCGTGTGGCGGATCGTGAGCACGTCGTCGTGAGCGGCGACCCACGACTTCTCGTTGCTCTTGAAGTCGTCGTGGTCCATCGTCGCGACGCGGGTCTTCGAGCCCTCGGCGAACGGCTTGTTGCGGTGCGGGTGCTTCTTGGCGTAGTTCTTCACCGCGAGCGGGGCACGCCGGTCGCTGTTGCCCTCGCGCAGCACCGGGTTGACCGCGGAGCCCTTGATGCGGTCGTAGCGGGCCCGCACGTCTTTGTCGTCGATGCTCGAGGCGTCTTCGGGGTAGTCGGGGATGTCGTAGCCCTGCGACTGCAGCTCGGCGATCGCAGCCTTCAGCTGCGGGATGGATGCCGAGATGTTCGGCAGCTTGATGATGTTGGCCTCGGGGAGCGTCGCCAGGCCGCCGAGCTCGGCGAGCGCGTCGCCCACGTGCTGCTCGGGGGTGAGGCGCTGGGGGAACGCCGCGAGGATGCGTCCGGCGAGCGAGATGTCGCGGGTCTCGACGTCGACGCCCGCCTGGGTCGTGACAGCCTGCACGATGGGCAGGAAGGACGCGGTCGCAAGCGCCGGCGCCTCGTCGGTGTACGTGTAGATGATGGTGGAATCGGGCACGTCGAATCTCTCCGTAGAGGCGGCCAGGGTTGCTCTTCAGCCTATCGCACCGCGGCAAAGTCTCTTGATGTCGAGATAGTTGGGGGTGTCCCCGCGGCGCCCGGGGCGGCGCTCGGGCCCCGATGAACGCCGTCCGCGAACGGCGTTCATCTAATCGTCGGCCGGGCGATGGCATCCGAAATGTTGCGCGGATCGGCGGGGCGGATAGCCTGGGCGCATGGCCGACCTTCGTCTCGTCGAACTCTCCGCCTCCACGATCGTGGCGGTGAACACGCTGTCGCTGAAGCCCGGACAGGAGCAGTTCCTCGCTCCGGTGAGCTACGGCATCGCCGCGACGGTCATGGATCCGCAGACGTCGTGGCAGCGTGTCGTGCTCGACGGAGACGAGGTCGTGGGGTTCGTCAGCGCGAACTTCGACCCCGAGGCGCACGAGGAGCACTTCCGCTCGGTGCTGTGGCGCATCAACGTCGACGCCGACGAACAGGGACGCGGCGTCGGTCGCTACGCCCTCCGGGCCCTGCTGGACGAGGCACGCTCCCGCGGCATGGACCACGTCGACGTCATCTACGAACCGGGCGTCGGCGGCCCCGAGGCGTTCTTCCTCCGCGCGGGCTTCGAGCCCGTCGGAGAGACGGAGTACGGCGAGACCATCGGCCGCGTCCACATCTGACGCGGCGGTGAGCCGCGGGTACGGCGTCAGCGGAGATCGCGGCGCACGAACGACCACGCGCCCGCCGTCAGTACAGCCGCGACCCAGGCCGCAGCGACCGCGACCGCGACCTCCGGCGTCGGACCGACGGAATCACCGATGCCCAGCGCGGCGAGGTCGAGGCCGACGGCGCGCAGCATCGCGGGGAGCGGCAACCAGGCCACGATGTCGGGCCACAGGGGCGCCCCCATCAACGCGATACTGAGCGAGAACGGCGCGACGAACAACGCCGGGAGATGCGCCTGGACCAGGAGCCCCACGCCGAGTCCCCATACGGCCGAGGCTCCTCCCACGCCGAGGACGGCGAGGACGGCGGGGGCGTCGAGCCCGACGAGACCGAAGGCGGGTGCCAGCGCGAGTCGCCCGCCGAGCACCGCGGTCGCGGCCACGAGCGCGCCCCCGAGCGCGATGAACGGGACCCGCCCGGTGAGGGCCCAGCGGCGAGGCTGCAGCGTGGCACGCTGCGCCACGACTCCCGTGCGGCGGTCGATCGTGTAGCGGAACGAGCCGTAGATCGCGGCCATCACGGCGGCGTACACACCGATCACGGTCGACAGCGGCCCCACCACCAGCGCCTTCGCGTCGTCGGGGGCGCCGGCGGCGTCGCCGGGGATGCCGGCCGCGATCGAGGCCGACAGCACCAGCGCCGCCGCGCAGACCCCGGCGAGTGGCAGGTCCGCCGCGAAGCTCCGGCCCTGCGCGGCGAGTGCGCGCCCCATCCGCACCGGAAACGATGCGGTGGGCAGTGCGGCACCGGTCACGTGAACCTCCGACGTCCGACGACCCATGCGCACACCGTCAGGGCGAAGGTCCAGGCCAGGGCCACCGCCAGGCCGGCACCCGGCGCGAGCAGACCGGGGTGGTTCTGCGGCGAGGCCAGGGCCGCGAGCGACAGTCCCGGCAGGAACCGCGCGACATCGGGCGCGGTGCCCAGCAGCGCGAGTTCGAAGGCGATCGGACCGGCCAGCACGATCGCCGCCGCGACGTAGTAGTTGCCGACGATCCAGCCGATCGACGCGCCCATCACCGCCCCGAGGAGCGCCGCCGGGAACGCCCCGAGCACCGTCGAGAACGCCGCCGCGGGCACCGCGAAAGCCCGCCCGTTCACCGCCAGCACAACGGCCACGACGCCGCACCACACCGCGACCAGCCCGGCGGTGAGCACGAGGCCGACGACGACCGCCGCGACCCCCTTGCCGAGGAACGCCCGCGTGAATCCGACCTGCACGATGGATCTGCCCATCGATCCGTAGTAGAACTCGCGGGTGACGCCGAAGGCGCCCGCGAACGCCGCCACGACGAACGTCCACGCCACCGGAGCGAAGAGCAGCGGCGCCGCGTGCGCGGCATCCAGGCTCGTCATGCGGCCCAGGGTGTCGTCGCTGGTGAGGATGATGACGGGGATGAACCCCGCCAGCAGGAGGACCGCCAGCGTATTGGCCCCGCTGCGGGCGCGCAGGATCTCGGCCCGAATCGCCCCGATCACGCCCGGGTCCCTTCGACGAGGTCGAAGTAGCGGTCCTCGAGGGAGTCGCCGTCTCCGCGTACGAGATCGGCGAGCGCTCCGGAGTACAGCACCTTCCGGTTCAGGATGACGACTTCGTCGACCGTGTGCTCGAGCTCGGCGAGCTGGTGACTCGAGACGAGGACCGAGCCGCCGTCCGCAGCGAACGCGCGGAGGTACCGGCGCAGCCAACGGATGCCGTCGGGGTCGAGGCCGTTGGAGGGCTCGTCGAGCACCAGCGTGCGAGGCGCGCCGATGAGCGCCGCGGCGAGTCCGAGCCGCTGGACCATCCCGGTGGAGAACGACTTCACCCGCCGGCGGGCATCGTTCGTGAGCCCGACCTCGTCGAGCACCTCGTCGACGCGACGACGCGGCGCGCCGACGGCGAGGCGCGCGATCTCGAGGTGGCGTCGGGCGGTGATGCCGACCTCGAAGCCGAATCCGTCCATCTGCACACCGACGTGCGCCGACGGCTGGGCGAGACGAGCGAAAGGCACACCGTCGATGAGGGCCGCTCCGTCGGTCGGTGCGGACAGACCGACGACGGCGCGGAGCGTCGTGGACTTGCCCGCCCCGTTCGGTCCGAGCAGCCCGACGATGCTGCCGCGGCGCACCGCGAACGAGACGTCGTCGACGGCCGTGCGCGAACCGTAGGTCTTGGTGAGGTGGCGCACCTCGATGGCGTTGTCGGTCATGTCCGGTCTTCCTGAGGGTCGTCGAGCGAGGGGAACAGCGAGGCGAGAAGTGCCGAGACGGGATCGGCCACGTGGGTGGACCACACGTGCGAGAGCAGAGAGCGCGTGCCGAGGTGCACGACCGCGCGTCCGCCCGCCGGGATCACCGCGTCGACGGGCAGGTCGATCACTCCGACGGCGACGGCATCGACCTCGACACCGGAGACCTCCACGGGGGCGAAAGCCGAGATCGGCGCCGCGTGCGATCGCGGATGCTCCGGATGCGCGATCCCCGAGGCCACGGGCGCGTCGCCGAGGATGCCCCGGGTGGAGAGCACGACCGGGGTGCCGTCGTCGAGCGGGACGGTTGCGGCCGAGTCGGCGGGCACGACCAGGAGCGTGCGCGCACCATCGACGGCGAAGCCCGCGGAGCGCACGTCCGCGACAGGGATCACCCCGGCCGCCCCGATGATCGCGGCAACGAGGGTCGCCCCGACCAGGAGGAACCGCACGCGCCCCCGCCCCTTGCGTGCGCCGGCCGCGAGCCACCGCACCACCGGAACGCCGACCGCGAGGAGGATCGCGACCTGCAGCACCAGGACGAGGAGTGCGCCCACCGGGCCCGCCCCCGACAGGGCACCCACGGCGCGCTCGAGGGCGAACCACACCAGCGCGGTGGGGACGAGGACGCTGAGCACGCCGAACGGCACGCTCCACCACCGCGCCAGTGCCCGCGGTTCGCGCTCGGCGCCGAAGAGCACCCGCCGGGCGGCCGCCCCGGCGTCGGCCATCGTGCGCGCGCGAAGGTTCGGCTCGTCGATCGCGCTCATCAGCGCGATGTAGCCGTCGAACCGGACGAACGGCACGAGGTTGACCACGACGACGGTCGCGCACGCGCACGCGAGCAGGAGCAGCGTCCGGCGCGTGTCGGCGTCAACGGCCGCGAGCGCGCACAGCGACGCGGCTCCGGCGAGCACGGCGTGCACCGCGGGGCCGGCGAGGGCGATCACGACACGGGACGCCCGGGAGGGCAGCCGCCAGGCATCCGTGACATCGACGAAGAACGCCGGACCCAGGTACAGGAGCATCACGCCGGCGCGGCGGGGCCGTGCGCCCGCGTGCGCGAGGCTCACTCCGTGCGCCACCTCGTGGGCGAAAGTCGCGCACACCAGGACGAGAGCGACCACGAGCACGTCGGTCAGCGGAAGCGGAGAGGCGAGGGCCGTCATCGCCTCGCCGGACTGCACGACCAGCGCGATCCCGCCGAGGAGCATGACCGCCGCGATCGGCCACCGCATCCACCCCACCAGGGCCGGACGAAGCACGCGATGCAACACGGCGAAGAGTTGGGGGGCGCGCAGGGTCGCGAACTGGATCGTCAGCGGCGGGCGATAGGTCACACGCCCGGCCGTCCGCCGCTCGGATCCGTGGAGCAGACCGGCGCGCCGGAATCGGTCCAGGAGGTCGGCGAACTCCGCCGCGGAGTGCGCGGGGGCGAAGCGTCGACGCAGCTCGTCGACGCTGGTCGACCCGTCCATCGCGCGCAGCGTCTGCGCGACCGGGGTCGACACGCGCGAGACCGGCACGCCGTCGACCGTGACGAGCCAGCGGTCCGTGTCTGCTCCGGGTTCGAGACGGACGGATGCCGACACCCGCGGACTCGCGGCGACCTCGGGGGTCCGCGCCTCACGCGTCATGGGCACCTCCGTGGTCGACCCCCGTGCGCAGGAGGAGCATGCCCTCGCCGTCGGCGACCCCGGGGCTGCGCACGGGGATCGTCGCGGGCGGGCGGAATCCGTTCTGCTCCAACTCGGCCGCGACGGTCGCAGCATCGAGCAGCTGCAGACGGGTGGTCAGCACGGGCACGGGCTCTGGGGGCGCGGGCAGCGGGAGTGGCATCCAGTTGACCACCCGGCGGGAACCGTCGGGTTCGACCTGCTGCGACTGCAGGTAGCGGGTCACGCGGTCGCCGGATGCGACCGAGATCTCGCGATCGCCCGATGTGCGCAGAGCGCGCAGTGCCTCATCCCCCGCGACCGACAGCAGCAGGGTGCCGGTCGGCGCGAGGTGGCGTCGGACGGCGCGGAACAGGCGCCGGCGATCGTCGCGGTCGAGCAGGGTGATCGAGGTGGCCGCGATCACCACGAGGTCGAACTCGCGGCCGAGGTCGAAGGCGCGCATGTCCGCGACGACGAGGTCGCAGCGGGCACCCGGCGGCAGAGCATCGCTCAGCCGCTGCAGCATGGAGGGCGACAGGTCGAGGGCGGTGACGGACTTCCCGACGCGCAGGAGCGGGAGCGTGACCCGGCCGCTTCCGGCCGCGAGGTCGAGCACCGCGGGTCCGCTGCGACGCGCCACGGCGAGGACCTCCCCGATCTCGGACCTGTCGGGACCGACGAGCTCGTCGTAGAAACGCGCGCCGTCGCCCGCGTACACGTCGCGGGGCTCGGCGCGACGACCGGCGTCGTCCAGGAGTCGGTGCACGGACAGGGTGAGCGGAGCGGTCATGGATCCTCGTTCCGGGGGCGGTGGGCTGCGGAACCGTCGAGGGGGACACGTACGGGGCGTCTCCCCCTCGACGGCGGCGATCAGGTGGCGATGGCGACCGTCGCGGCGGCGATGGCGATGATGTAGCTGGCGTGCTCCCACCACTCCATCGGGGCGTCGAGCTCGTCGAGCTCGTCGAAGCGCAGAGCGAGATCGTTGGTCATGTGTCACCTCCTCGGGTGCCGACAAGGACCGGATGCCGCGGGCGCGGCATCCGTGAGCGGGTTCAGGTGGCGGAAAGGGCGAGGAACCCCAGGGCCACTCCGTAGCTGAAGCCGCGGAACCAGTCCCATCCGTCGTCGGGGGCGTCCATCGAGTCGAGCTCGACGAACTCCAGCGTGGGCGTCATGTGCATGTCACCTCCTCGGGGTCGTGTCGGACGAGCGGCTGAGCGTCACGTGGCGATCGCGACACCGATGCCGACCACGGCCAGACCGCCCAGGACGCCCTTGTAGAAGCTCTCCCAGCTGGGGGTCTCGAGGGCGTCGAGCTCGTCGAACCTCAGCTGCGGCGAAGGCGTGGAAGACGTCATTGTCATCACCTCCTCCCTCTGCTCTCGGGGGCGAGCGGGGGCAGGAGGCGTGACGCCTCGGCGGACGGGTTCGGGTCCCATCGCGCTCGATCGAGGACGTCACGCACGTCGGGGGCCGTGATCCCGCGGAGCGCCGGCCCCCGACGTGCCCACCGCCGCTCCACCCGTCCGGCGATCGACGCCAGGGCGTCCTCGCTCGGGCGCGGCGCGAGCGGCAGTCCCCAGCGCGCGACGAGGGCGTCGATGCCGGCCGCCGGAGCGAGCGGGAGCCGCGTGTCGCGGACCACCTCGCGCCAGAACGCCTCCAGCGGCCCGAGCGATCCCCAGCGGGAGTCGCCGTCCTCGATGCGCTGCCACACGCGGGAGACGACCGACGCCGTCGCCCGCATCTTCGTCGTTCGGGCGACGAAGGACACCTCGTTGGCGAGGTACCAGTGGCGGGGGCTGAAGGGCGCGCGTCCGCGAAGCGCGGCGCTGCGCTGCGTGGCCGCGCTGCATCGGGCGATCCGCAGGCGCGCGGCGTCCGAGAGCGGGCCGTGACCGAGCCCGACCAGGGCGCGTGCCAGGGTCACCGCGTGCGCCGTCGCGCGCGGATGTGCCCGGGCCGCGGTGCTCGCGCCGGCGAGACGCAGGAGGGCCTCGAGGCAGCCGGCCCGCACGTCGCGGGCATCGAGCGAGCGGTAGTTCACGTCGTCCAGGACGGCGTACCGCGGCCGCAGCACCTCGCCGAGCAGGAGGCACTGCCCTCCGGCCGTGCGGACGATCGCGACCGCATTGGACTCCGCCGATGTACCGACGGTCGTCGGCACGGCCACGACGTCGATGCCCGCGGCATCCCCCTCGGGGATCCTCACGACCGGGGCGCCGTCGGCGCGGGCGAGCGCCCAGTCGAGCGTTCGGGGAGCGGAGACGCCGATCGCGGCGACGTTCACCGCGTCGATCGTGGTTCCGCCGCCGATCGCGACGACGACCCCCGCCCGAGCGGCGCGCACGCGTTCGCTCAGGTGGGCGACCGCCGTGGCATCCAGTTCTGCGGGTTCGACCGCGATGACCGTGTCGATGGACTCGAGATCCTGCGCGAGGTGTGCGATCCGCTCGTCGACCACGACCGCCGCGCGGCGGCCTGACGTGATCGCGGCGCAGGCCGCCGGCGTGATCGCCGAGCCCGCGACGAGGGTCGACCGCCGTCGCCGGATCGCTGCGGTCACGGGGCGCCCTCCGACACGCGCGAGAGTCCCGCACGGATCGCCGTGTCCAGCTCGGCGAGATCGCCGTCGTCGAACCCGTACGCGGGGATGAGCTGGATGCCGTCGACCCCCGGATGCACGACCGCGCCCGCGTCGCCGATCGCGGCGACGACGTCTGCCACGCGTTCGGCGGGCAGTCGCGGAGTCGCTCCCGACGAAACGGACGACCACGCCGATGTGGCCGGCGGTCGCGACGCACCGTGGTCGGCCAGGGCCACGGCGAGGAAGGCTCCGCGTCCGCGCACCCCGACCGCGAGCCCGTCGCGCACCAGTCCGTCGGCGAGCGCGCGCAGCCGCTCGCCCAGCCGGCCGACGGTGGCGCGCACGTCGGTGCGGCGGACCTCCTCGACGACGGTGCGAATCGCGGCCGCGACGGCCGGTGTGCCGGCCTGCGTCTCCCCGTGCACGAACGTCGCGCCGTGGTCGCGGAAGCCGGCCACGATGCGGGGGCCCACCAGCAGCGCGGCGGCGCCGAGTGCGCCGTTGGTCAGCGCCTTCGAGAGCACCAGGACATCGGGCGGGCGCGACCACTCTCCCGAGGCGAACAGCGCTCCGGTGCGCCCGAACCCCGTGGCGACCTCGTCGGCCACGAGCAGGAAACCGTGCGCGTCGCGGAGGTCGAGCACCGCGTCGATGAACGCCCGGTCCACCGGATGGGCACCGCTGCCCAGGAGCGGCTCGATCACCACCGCGGCGACCCGCGCTCCCTCGCGGCGCAGCAGTGCCGTCAGCTCCGCCCCGCCGTCGGCGTGGTCGACGTGCCGCACCGCACGCCGGTCGAGGGCGTACGCGCCCTGACCGAGCGCGTCGCCGCTCAGGGCGTGGCTGCCGTACATCGTGCCGTGGTAGCTGCCGCGCAGACCCACGACGAGCGTGCGCGCCCGCTCACCCCGCTCGAGGTGATGCTGTCGGACGAGCTTCATCGCGGCATCGTTCGCTGCGCCTCCGGCGGTGGAGAAGATCACGCGCTCGTAGGCGTCGCGGCCGGCGAGACCGAGCAGGGCATCGGCGGCCTCTTGCGCCGGACGATGGACGCCGCGGAAGAGCGACAGGTAGGACGCGTCGCGAAGGGCAGCCGCGACCGCCTCGGCGATGCCCTCATGCCCATACCCGAGGGGCACGTTCCACAGGCCGCTCGTTGCGCACAGCCGGACCGATCCGTCGGCGTAACGGATGCGGTGCCCGGATGCGGACACGGCGATCCGGCCGGCGTCGACGACTGTGTCCGCGGGCGAGAGCGCCGGCCAGACGGGGCTCATGCCCCTCCCCCGACGACAGCGCCGGGCAGCGGGACGCCCGTGCGCACGCCGAGGAGGTCTGTCGCCTCGGCGCAGAGTCGCCGCGCGGAGCCGAGGGAGACGCCCAGGTCGTGTGCGACGCGCTCGGCCGCGCGGGCGACGTCGGGCGAGGTCTGCACCGCCGCCACGACCGTCGCCGTGGCCGCGGGAACACGCTGTCGACGACGCGTGCGCACGTCGACGAGAAGGAGTCCTGCGGGCGTGGTCACGAGGAACGGATCGTCGGGATGGGGCTGCGTCCTGCCGGCTGTGTCGAGCACCGACCAGCCGAATCCGTCGATCGACGCCGCCCCGGGCTCGAGTCCCAGCGCCGCGACCACCTCGGCGGCGTGCCGATAACGCCCGAGCCAGGGCCGCGTCGCGAGGTCGTCCGCCACGCGCTCGGGCACCGTGATGCCCGCGACAGCCGTCCACCGCGGCACCGGCGTCGTCAGCGCCGTGCCGACGGGGCCGACGACGCCGCCCTGCGCCCCCGCGGTCACGCGGCCGTCGCCGTGCACGTGGAGCGAGACCGGGGCCGCCTCGGCGAAGGGGGCGTCGAGGACGGCGGCATCGGCGAGACGCAGCCGCCCGTCGATCAGAGGCGCCGTGAAGACGCCCGCGTCACGGGCGAGCTCGGCGTCGTCGAGGAAAGCGCTCCACCCGTCGGCGTCGAGGAACCGGACGGCGGTGGGACCGATGAGCTCGACGTAGGCGGCGGCCGCGTAGTGCTGGAGTTCGACGGTGTGTCCGGCCACGTGCAGGGTGTCGCCGACCTCATCGAAGGCACCGCTGTAGCGGACGACATGAGCCACCGTGTCGACGGGCGCGTCGGCCGGGACGAACAACACGTCATCGCGGCCGAGGGCTGCCGCTGCCGGAGCGGTGGGCGCGTCGGGAGCGCAGAACACCGCCTGCCGGAACGACTCGTGCCGGCCCGTGATCCACTCCACGACCATGCGCGCATCGCGCGCATCGACTGCCCCTCCGGTCACCGGATACATCCCCTCGCCACTGCCCCGCGCACTTCCGGAGCGCGGGGACCCTCCGTCGAAACGGGGTCGAGAAGAAATGTATACATGCCGCCGAGACGCGGCGAGGCACGCGGGGGCCGAATCACCCGACCCGGAAGAGGCGCTCACCCCGCGCCGCGAACACGTCAGGTTCGGCACGACAAGCGAACGGATGCCACGGCACCGGGGCCGTGGCATCCGTCCTCCGATCCGTCAGACGAGCGACTCCCGCCACGAGGCGTGCAGCTGCGCGAACTTGCCGGTCCCGGCGATGAGCGCGTCCGGGGCGTCATCCTCGATGATGCGACCGTGCTCCATCACGAGCACACGGTCGGCGATGGCGACCGTCGACAGCCGGTGGGCGATGATGATCGCCGTGCGGTCGGCCAGCAGCGTCTGCAGCGCGTCCTGGATGAGGCGCTCGCTGGGGATGTCCAGCGACGCCGTCGCCTCGTCGAGGATCAGCACCGCGGGATCGGCGAGGAAGGCCCGAGCGAACGAGATCAGCTGCCGCTGCCCCGCCGACACGCGTCCGCCGCGCTTGTTCACGTCGGTGTCGTAGCCGTCGGGCAGCTTCTCGATGAACCCCTCGGCCCCCACCGCCCGGGCAGCGGCACGGATCTCGTCCATCGTCGCGTCGGGCTTGCCCAGCGCGATGTTGTCGGCCACGGTCCCGCTGAACAGGTACGCCTCCTGCGTCACCATGACGATCGCGCGCCGCAGGTCCTTGGGGTGCAGCCGCCGCAGGTCGACGTCGTCAAGCGTGACGGCCCCCTTCGTGGGGTCGTAGAAGCGCGAGATGAGCTTCGCGAGCGTCGTCTTGCCGGCGCCCGTGGTGCCGACGAGGGCGATCGTCTGTCCCGCGGGGATGTCGAGCGAGAAGTGCGGCAGGATGACGCGCTCCTCCGAGTACCCGAACGTGACCTCGTCGAAGCGAACGTGCCCGCGGGCGCTCCACAGGTCGACGGGGTCGACCGGGTCGGGGACCGTGGGTTCCTCCTCGAGCACGCCGGAGACCTTCTCGAGCGCCGCCGTGGCCGACTGGTACGAGTTGAGGAAGAACGCGACCTCTTGCAGCGGGGCGAAGAAGTTGCGGACGTACAGCACGGCCGCCGCGAGCACACCGATCTCGAGCGCTCCGCCGATCACGCGACCGCCGCCCCACAGGAGCACGAGGGCCACCGAGACGGATGCCACGGCCATCAGGGCCGGCTCGAAGGTACCGAAGAGGCGGATCGAGCGCATGTTCACGTCGCGGTACTGGCCCGCGAGCTCGCCGAACTCCTCGTCGTTGCGCGGCTCCTTGCGGAAGGCCTTCACGGCGCGGATGCCGGTCATGCTCTCGACGAACTTCACGATCACCTGCGCGCTGACCACCCGCGACTCGCGGTAGATCACCTGCGACCGCCCGTAGAACCAGCGCATCAGCAGGAACAGCGGAAGGCCCATGACGGTGAGGACGAGGCCGGACTGCCAGTCGATGAGGAACAGCGCGACGAGGGTGAACAGGCCGTACAGCACGCCCGAGACGAGCTCGTTCAGTCCCCCGTCCAACAGCTCGCGGATCGTGTCGAGGTCGCTCGTCTGGCGCGAGATGATGCGGCCCGACGTGTACGACTCGTGGAACTCCAGGCTCAGGCGCTGGGTGTGCAGGAAGATGCGCTTTCGCAGGTCGAGCATGACGGCCTGCGTGAGGCGCGCCGCGACCACGACGTACCAGCCGATCAGCACCGCGCCGCCGATGCCGGCCGTGAGATAGATCGCGACGACGAGGATGGTCGGCATCCAGTCGTTGTTCTGGATGACGGCGGGCAGGGCGTTGTCGATGCCGAACGCGATCAGCGCCGGACCGGCGACGCGCAACGCCGTCGAGACGACGAGCACGGCGGCGGCGAGCACGAGCTGCCAGCGCAGCGGCGACACGAGCGAGCCCAGCAGACGCAGGGATCGTTGGCGGATCGCGCGACTCTCGTCACGCGTGTAGTCCGAGCGATCCTCGCCGCTGGTCCCGGAGACGGTGGTGGCGCTCATCGGGTGGGCTCCTTCTCGGAGGTGGTGTCATCGGCCGCGGCGGTTCGGCCGCTGTCGGATCGGATGACCGGGATCGCCCCGGTTTGCGCCTCGCGCTCGGCCTCGGCCTCTTCGAGGCTCGAGATGACGTGACGGTACGCGTCGCTCTCGCGCAGCAGATCCGAGTGCGTGCCGACGGCGGCGATACGCCCGTCCTGCAGCAGTGCGACACGGTCGGCGAGCGTCACGGTCGAGGGCCGGTGCGCCACGACGAGGGCCGTGGTCTCGCTCAGCACCTCACGCAGCGCGTCCTCGACGAGGGCCTCGGTGTCAACGTCGAGAGCCGACAACGGGTCGTCGAGCACGAGCACCGCGGGCCGGGCCGCGACCGCCCGGGCGAGAGCGAGACGCTGCCGCTGACCGCCGGACAGGCTCAACCCCTCTTCGCCGATGACGGTGTCCACCCCGTCGGGCAGGTCGTGGACGAAGTGCGCTTGCGCCACCCCGAGGGCCTCGCGCAGGACGGCCTCGGCTTCGGGCGACCCCGGCGGGAGTTCTTCCCGGCCGAGCAGCACGTTCTCGCGCACCGTCTGCGAGAACAGCGTCGCGTCCTCGAACGCCATGCCGACGTGCCGACGGAGTTCGGACAGACGCAGCTCGCGGACGTCGACGCCGTCGAGCAGCACGCGCCCGCCCGTGACGTCGTACAGGCGTCCGGGGAGCGTGGTGAGAGTGGTCTTCCCGGAACCGGTCAGCCCCACGAGCGCCATCGTCTCCCCCGGACGCAGGCTCAGGTCGACCCCGTCCAGCAGATCGGGCTCGGAATCCGCGGCATCCTGGTACCGGAAGTGGACCCCCTCGAGCACGAGTTCCCCGCGGGGTGCGGCGATCGTGCGGGGCTCTGCGGGGTCGACGATGGTGTTGTGCTCGTCGAACACCTCGAAGATGCGGTCGGTCGCGGTGCGCGCGTCCAGCAGGAACGAGAACAGGAAGCCGATCGACTCCATCGGCCACCGCAGCACCGTGGCCATGGCGAAGAACGCCACGAGCTCGGGGATCTGCAGCTCTCCGAGCTGGGTCAGCACGATGCCGGCCCCCAGGCACACCGCGAACGCGATGTCGGGCAGCAGCACGAGCCAGAACCAGATCCACCCGATCGCACGGGCCTTCCCGAGCTCGGTCTCGCGCAGCGACTCCGCCTGCCGTGTGAACTTCTGCAGCGCGTGCTTCCCACGACCGAAGGCCTTGAGGACGCGGATGCCGTGGACGCTCTCTTCCACCGAGGTGGCCAGGTCGCCCGCCTGGTCCTGGCTCTGCCGGGCGAGCGCGCCGTAGCGCTTCTCGAAGCGGTAGCCGGCGTACCACAGCGGCGCCGACGCGATCAGGAAGAGCGTGCCCAGGAGCCAGTGCCAGCGGAAGAGCAGGACGGCGCCGATGAGGATCGTCAGGACGTTGACGATCAGGAGGATCAGGCCGAACGCCAGCCAACGGCGCAGCATGCTGATGTCCTGCATCATGCGCGAGAGCAACTGCCCCGACTGCCACCGGTCGTGGAAGGCGACGGGCAGACGCTGCAGCCGCGAGTAGAACGATTGGCGGAGGTCGTACTCGACCTTGGTCGCGGGGGCGAGCACGAACCAGCGGCGCAACCACACCATGCCGGCCTCGGCCAGCCCCAGCCCGAGGATGAGGAGGGCGCCCCAGGCCAACTGACCGGGATCGCCCGAGCCGATGGGACCGGCGACCAATTGCTCGAGGACGAGCGGGATCGCCAGGGCGAGGACGCTCGCGCCCAAGGCGCTCACGGCACCGAGTGCGAGGCGCGGGAGCACGGGCCGGGCGATGGGAAGCAGCCGCGCGAGCGAGCGGGGTGTCGAGAGATGCGGGCGGGACGGTGCGGTGGTCATGATCCTCGTGGGGTCGAAGCGACGCGCCGGAGTGGGCGCGGGAAAGGGGATGCCAGGGGGGAACCGGCGGAGGTCCGCCGGGCGTGCGACGCGCGAGCGGTCGGAGCGCTACGGGCGGGCGACGGCGGAGAAAGCGGCACGCACGACGGGGGCGTCGATCTGGTCCATGGCATCCTCCTCGATCGGTACACAGCCACCGGGGGACGCGGCAGCTTTTCAGGATATGCCTGAGGGATCCCTGGAGGCAAGACTGGATCCGAGGGCACGGGCGCCGTCCGCTGCCGCGGGCTCCGATGCCCGAGGGGTCACCCCGCGGCTTCGCGTTCGAGCAACCGGCGCTTGACCTCGACGCCCCACGCGAACCCGCCCATCGTCCCGTCGCCGCGCAGAACCCGGTGGCACGGCACGAACAGCGCGGGCGCGTTCCGGGCGCAGATGGATGCCGCCGCCCGCACCGCCGTGGGAGAGCCCAGGGCGGTCGCGAACCCGGTGTAGGTGAGCGGCTGCCCGGGACGGATACCGCGCAGGGCGGCCCACCCCCGCTGCTGCAGGGGCGTGCCGAACTGCGCGACCTCGACGCCGTCGATCGCGGCGAGGTCGCCGTCGTAGTAGGCGCGGACGGCGTCTGCGGCGCGGGTCTCGCCCGTGACGACGGTCACCGGGCGGTGGGCGGGTCGCAGGCGCGCGAGCATGGCATCCCTGTCGTCGGTCCAGCCCGCGACCAGCACGCGGTCGGCGTCGTCGGCGAGGATCGCGAAGGCGCCGTCGGGGGTGTCGAGGAACTGCAGGGTCGCGGCGGTCACGGTGCTCACGGGGCGGGCTCGCTTTCGGTGGGAGACGGGACTGTGTCGGTCGCGCGCCACGCCTGGGTGACGGGCGCGGCGTACCAGTAGTGCGCCATCGCGTAGCTGCGCCACGGAGCGAGCCGATCCGACCACGCCGTGAATCCGGCGGCGTCGGACGGAAGGCCGAGGGCTGCGGCACCCGCGCGCGCGGCGACGTCACCCGGCAACAGGACGTCGGGGTCACCCAGCACGCGCATGCGCACGTAGTCGGCGGTCCACGGGCCGATCCCCCGCAGCGCGAGGAGACGGGCGCGCTGTTCCGCGCCGTCGTCGCCGGGACCCAGGGCGAGCGAGCCGTCGGCGAGTGCCGCGGCGGTCGCGACGATCGCCCGGCGACGGGCCTCGGGCCCGCGCAGCACGTCGATGCCGCTTTCCGCGATCACGGCGGGCTCAGGAAACAGCGTCATCGGCGAGCCACCGATCTCGGTGGTCTCTCCCAGCTCGGCCGAGAGGCGGCCCTGCATCGTGCGGGCCGAGGCGACGCTGATCTGCTGACCGATCATCGCCCGCAGCAGCATCTCCCCGGCATCCATGGCGCCGGGCACCCGCACGCCCGGGATCGCGGCGACGGCGGGCGCGAGCTCGGGGTGCCGTACCAGTGCCTCGTCGATCGCGAGCGGATCGGCGTCGAGGTCGAACAGGCGGCGGACGCGCGCGATGAGCGTGCCGAGGTCGGCGGGGGCGGTCAGCCGGGCGCGCAGACGCAGCCGCGAATCGGCGCCGCGACGCACCTCGAACCACGCCGGTCCGCCCGGGAGCCGCACGACCCGGGCGAACGACGTGTCTCCGCCGATCTCGACGCCGGGGACGGCGTGCGCCCGCATCCAGCCGAACAGCCCGACCGTGTCGATCGGCCCGCGGACGGGCAGCGCCAGGTCGATCTCGCCGACCGGGACCACCCCGGCGGCCCGCGTCCGACGTGCGCGGAGGGCGGTGGGCGACATGCCGAACACCTCGCCGATCGTCTCGGTGAACTGCCGGACGCTGGAGAACCCCGACGAGAAGGCCACGTCGGTCGACGACAGGTCGGTGCCCACCAGCAGCGCGCGAGCGGTGTGGGCGCGCTGCGCCCGGGCCAGGGCGAGCGGTCCGGCACCAAGTTCGGCGGTGAGCAGCCGACCGAGGTGACGCGCCGAGTAGCCCAGGCGCCGCGCGAGTCCGGGAACGCCCTCGCGGTCGACGACGCCGTCGGAGATGAGGCGCATCGCCCGCGCCGCGACGTCGCCGCGGACGTCCCACGCCGGCGACCCCGGGGCGGCCTCGGGAAGGCACCTCTTGCAGGCGCGGTACCCGGCCTCGTGCGCCGCCGCGGACGTGGCGTAGAACGTCACGTTCGCCTCTTTCGGCGTGCGCGCGGGGCAGCTGGGCCGGCAGTAGATGCCCGTCGAACGCACGGCGGTCACGAACTGCCCGTCGAAGCGGCGGTCGCGCGACTGGATCACCCGGTAACGCTCGTCGAAGCCCCGGGCCTCTGTCGCGGTGATCGTCATGGCATCCACCCTGCCACCGACCTCCGACACTGTCCGGCGGAAATCGGACACGAGGATGCCGGCGCGGTGCGCCCCACGCCGGTTCGCGCCGTGCACGCCAGCCGCTGAGCCGCAGCCGACCCCGATTCGGGGCGCGTTCTTCCGTTCGGGGCGCGGAATCCCCCGCCCCGAACGGAGAATCGCGCCCCGAACCCGGCTCGCGCGAGCCCGCGGCCGCGGGGCTCAGCGCTCGGCGATCGCGAAGCCGCCCGCGGGCAGCACCACCGTCGTCTCGTCGTCGAACGCGATCGTGCGCAGCAGCGCTCCGCGGGCGTCGTACACCCGCACCGTTCCGCCGCCCGAGACGGTCGTCCGCTGCGCGGACGGGGCGCTGGAGTGCACGAGCTCGCTACGACTGTCACCGCCCGCCAGCACCAGGCGCGACACCCACGGCCGAACGATCAGCCCGTCGAGCACGAGGTCGCCGCGCAGCGCGGTGACGTCGACCGTGCGGCGCCGTTCCGGGACCGGCACCCGCAGGGCGTGCGGCAGCAGAGCTCCCGCCGTGGGCGAAATGCCCTGGGCGGGACCGGTGGCCTTCAGCGCGCCGTTCCCGCGCCAGCGCGAGAGAGACGTCTCCCCCGGCTGCGAGAACACGACCGGTTCGACCCAGCGACGGGAGTCCGAGGGACCGATGTCCCACGTGGCGCTCTGCCCCGGGCGCAGGGTGAGGGCATCGCCCGACCAACTGGACTCCCCCGTCCACGACGCCGGCGTCGACACCGTGCCATCGGTGGCCGTGGCATCCTCGGCTTCGACGAACGACAGTCCGACGCGGTCCGCGACCGACGTCAGCGCCGTCGCCCGTGCGGCGATGTCGGGGTGGGCGTCGAGCGCGAGTGCGGTGAGCAGGCCGTGCATCGTCGACTCGGCCCCGCTGTTGCGGTTGACCGTGCCGTCGGGCTGCAGACCGTCGAAGGTCACGCCCGTCGCGGGGTCGTACATCTGTGCGCCGGCGTGGTTGGCGCCGAAGAACCACGCAGCCTGCATCCCGGCCAGTTCGGCGAACGCCGACGAGCCTGTCGTGTCGGCGAGAGCGACGAGCGACTGCACCCGCGAGTCGGCGCCATATGCGATCTGGACCCGGTCGGTGGGGCTCGGGAACCAGCCGTTGTCGGGCCCACCGGCCGTGAGCAGGGTCGTCGTGAACCCCGTCGCGTCGGCGATCGCGGGATCTGCCAGGGCGGGGTCATCCAGCACGTCGGCGGCCACGGCGAGCGCCGCGGGCATCTGCGAACCCCACGCGTGCCACATGGCCGGCGACTGCGCCCACGGCAGCACCGCGCCGTAGGGCCACTCGCGGGAGGATCCGGATGCCATAGCGGCCACGCCCTCGGCGAGCTGACGCGCCGCGGTGGTCGAGGAGTCGTCCCCGGCCCGGACGGCGGCGGTCAGTCCGAGGACGGCCTCGGCCGAGGCATCCGCCCCGTCGACGATGAGCCACGCGGGAACTCTCTTGCCATCGGACTCGACGTACTGGCCGTAGCGCGAGAGAACGTCGCGCTCGATCGCACCACGCGACAGGGCGAGACGTTCCTTCAAGAATGCAGCGAAGTCGGGGTCGTCGTCGACGAACGCCGCGTACCCCTCGCCGAGCGCCCACACGGTGCGAGCAAGCCAGTAGCTGGGGCCGGAGTCCGAGGGGTCGGGCAGTTCGATCGGCTCTGCCGAGGGGTTCAGGTCGCCGTCGGGTTGCATCCACAGCACGACGTTCCCGGCATCCGGTCCCTCGGTCGTCTGGTGGTAGGCGACCGTGCGCAGCAGCTCGTACGCCTTGTGCCGGCTGCCGTCGTCGCCCGTCTGCTGCCAGTGGCGGAGGTAGACCACGGCGGCGCGGGTGGTGTCGTCGGCGTTGTACGCGCCCTGCCCCCAGTCGCCGGTCGCGGGGTCGAGCGGGCCGCCGCCGACGCGTTCGAACGTGCCGCCGTCGCGCGCGTCGGCGTAGGTCCACGGCGCGAGGAGCGTGGGCTCTTCGGCGAGACGGTAGGTGGTGTGGCCGGCGACGTCGGCGGGCGGGGTGGGCTCGCCGAGCAGGAAGTCGAGGTGGTCGAGGTTGGTCAGCGGCGCCGCGGCGGTGGCCGGTGCCTCGGTCATCGCGGCCGGTGCCGCGGCGGTGGCCGGAGCCGGAGCCGAGGCCGCCGCCGTCAACGGCACCGCGAGGGCGACCGCGCCGAGCAGGGCGAGGCCGCGCGCACTCCATCGTGCGTTCATGGGGGGATCCTTCCGTGGGGGGGGTGGGGGCACAACTCCTGCAGAACCACCTCGGGGCCGCCGAACGGCGGATGCGGCGGCGATCCTGCAGGAGTTGTGACCGCGCCGCGCCCGAGCCTCCCGGCGTCGGACGCGACGCGGGGCTTCAGTCAGTGCGTTCGAGCAGGGCGACGCCGATCTTCGAGTCCGCCATGCCGTAGAACACGAAGTGTCGGCCGTCGATCTCCTCGATCGCGGTCGGGAAGACGACGTTGGGCACGATTCCGCTGCGCTCGTCGTCGGTCTCGGGAGCCAGGAGCGGCTCGGGCGTGCGCGCGATCACGCGGCTGGGGTCGTCGGCATCCAGGATGAGGGCACCGGCGGCATAGTTGACCTTCTGCTGCTGCGAGAACGCGCTGTCGATCACGCCGGTCACGCCGTGGTGCAGCACGAGCCACCCCTCCGGGATGCGCAGCGGCGGCGGACCGCCCCCGATCTTGACCTCTTCGAACGGGAACTCCGGCCCCGCGACGAACCGGTGCTGCTCCCACAGCGCGAGGTTCGACAGGTCTTCCCGAACGGATGCCACGGGCACGTAGCTGATCCAGATGGACTGCCGCGCATCCTCGATGCCGGCCGGCAGCCGCACGCCCTGACCGGGCTTGGTCTCGCCGAGGTCCCACATCGGGCGGTGGAGCACCGCGAAGGCCTCGGTGCCGTCGGGCGCGGTCACCGGCTCGGGGAAGAACACGGTGTCCTTGTTGTGGAACAGGTTGAGGTCCATGTCGAGGTCGTCCTGGTAGCGGAACAGCACGGGTCCGAGCCGCCGCCAGTCGCGCAGGTCGTCCGACACCGCGATCGCGGTCCGCGGACCCAACGGCCCGTAGGCGACGTAGGTCATGACGTGCAGGCCGAGCGCCTCGACCCATGTCGTGCGCGGGTCTTCGGTTCCGGCGTTGTCGGCGCCGCGCTCCCAGCCGCGGTCGGGCTGGAGCACCACGCCCTCGCGTTCGACGGCGACGGGCACACCGTCCTCGACGACGACGCGGGCGAGGCCCACGCGCGACACGTTGCCCTCGGCGACCAGGCGCGGCAGCAGGTACAGCTCGCCGTCCGGGCCGCGACCCGAGGCCGGGTTGAGCACGCCCTCCGCTTCGTCGGTGTTCCCGGGTTCGGGGGTCATCACCACACCGAGGCGTGTGAGGCGGTAAGGGACGGGGGATGCGGGGGTCATTGTCATCCTTTCACTCCGGATCCGAGGTCGTTGGAGGTGAAGTAGCGCTGGAAGATCAGGAACAGCGCCACCGCGGGGGCGGCGAGCACGACGGCGCCGGCCATCATCGCGCCGAAGGGGTTGGTCGTGGATGCCGCGATGGTGGAGATGAAGTTCGCCAGCGACACCGCGAGCGGCTGCATGGCGGCATCCTTCGTGATGAGGAAGGGCCACAGGAACTCGTTCCACGGACCGATGAAGGTCAGCAGCACCGCGGTCAGCAGCGCCGGACGCACGAGCGGCAGCGCGACGCTCCACAGCAGCCGGAACTCGTTCGCCCCGTCGATGCGGGCGGCGTCGAACAGTTCCTTGGGGAGCTGCAGGAAGTACTGCCGGAAGATGACGACGGCCGTGGAGTTGATGAAGAACGGCAGGATCATGCCGAGGTAGCTGTCGCTCAGGCCGTAGTCGCGGGCGATCATGACGTACAGCGGGATCATCAGCAGCTGGAACGGGATCACCTGCACCAGCAGCACGAGCGCGAAGGTCGCCGACCGGCCGCGCCACTTCAGCACCGCGAGCGCGTACCCGGCGAGCACCCCGAACACGACGGTGCCGAGGATCACGCCCCCGGTGAAGATCCCCGAGTTCACGAGGCCCTTCAGCAGGTTGATGCGCCCGTCGATCGCCGTGTAGTTCTCGAGCGTCAGGTTCGACGGGTGCGGGAAAGCCCCCGCGATCGAGGTGTCGGGGTTCGTCTGTAGCGAGCCGACGACCATGTAGTAGAAGGGGAACAGGAACGCCAGGGCGCCGAGCGTCAGCACGCCGTAGGTCACGACTCTCGTCCTCATGATTCCTCCCTCCCCACGAACCGGCGCTGGAGCGCCGCGATGATCAGCACGAAGATGATCAGCACCACCCCGATGGCCGCGGCCACGTCGGGGTTCTGCTGCTCGATGCCCTTCTGGTAGATGAGGAGCACGGGCGATGTCGACGCCCCGTTGGGGCCGCCGCCGTTGGTGAGCAGGTACGGTTCGGTGAAGAGGTTCGCGCCGGTGATCGTGGCCAGCAGCACCACGAGGAACGTCGCCGGACGCACGCCCGGCACGGTCACCGAGAAGAACTGCCGGAGGCGTCCGCCGCCGTCCACCGCGACCGATTCGTACAGCTCGTGCTGCACGTTCTGGAGCGCCGCGAGGTACAGCAGGATGTAGAACCCGAGCCCCTTCCACGTCACGAACAGCGCGATCGTCGGCATCGCCAGCGCCGAGTTGACCAGCCACGACGGGCTCGGCGCGAGCGGGCCGAGCGCGTTGTTGATCAGCCCCGAGTTCGAGAACAGGAACAGCCACACCGCGACGACGGCGACGGATGCCGTGACGTAGGGCACGTAGAACGCGACGCGGAAGAACGCGCGGGCTCGCACCACCCGGTCCAGCGCCGTGGCCAGCACGATCGACAGCACGACCGTCAACGGGACGTTGATGAGCAGGAAGATCCCGACGTTGCCGAACGACCGCCAGACGGCCGGGTCGCTCAGCGCCGTGACGTAGTTGTCGAGGCCGACGAACGGCCGGTCGACGTTCGCGCCCGGGGCGGTGAAGAAGTAGTCGTGGAACGACATCCACACCGCGAACACGATCGGGTAGGCGAAGACGACCCCGATGAAGATCAGGTACGGAGCGGAGAACAGGATGCCGAGCGGCTGCGCCCCGAGGAGGCGGCGCCGCTTCTTCCCGGCATCCCCCACTCCACCCGCACGACCGGACCGGCCGGGGTCGCCCCCGGTCCGACCGGGCGTGCGGGTGAGATCGGCGGTCATGTCACTTCCCCGCCGCGAGCTGGTCGATCTGCGTCTGGGCGTTGGAGAGGAAGGTGTTCACGTCCTCTTCGCCGAAGATGACCGACTTGGAGTACTCGTCGCGGAACGCCTGCCAGATCTCGACCGAGCTGGTGACGTTGGGCACCTCGACGGTGCGCGCGGCCTGGTCACCGAACTGCTGGTATGCCGGGTTGGCGCTGAAGTAGTCGGCGTACGTGGTGGTCAGGTCGGTGCGGAGCGGCATCTGACCGGTCTCTTCGAGCCACTTCCCGTCCTGCTCCTGGCTGGTGGCGAACTTCAGCACCTCCCAGGCGGTGCCCTTGTTCTGGCACGCGGTGAAGAGACCGACGTTCTTCGCGTCGCTGAAGGTCCACGTCTGGTCGGCCGCGGTGCCCTTCTCTGTCGGCACGGGCACGGCGCCCCAGTTGACCTTGTCCTTGTAGACCGACACGGCCCACGGTCCGACGATGGCCATCGCGGCCTTGCCGTCGGCGAACGCGTCGCCCTGGTACTGCTCGTTGCCGGCGAGCTTGTCGGTGTAGATCGTGCGCCAGAAGTTCGCGACGGCCTCACCGTCGGCGTCGTTGAAGGTGGCCTTGCCGTCCTCGACGAGCTGCTTGCCCCCGGTCTGCGCGGCGTACAGCGGGTAGAAGTCGAACCACGACTGGAAGAACTCGCTCGTGGGCGCCGGGTTGATGGCGTAGTCCGAGACGCCCGCGGCCTTCAGCTTCTGCGAGGTCGCGAGGAACTCGTCGTACGTCGACAGCTGCGGCTTCTCGGGGTCGAGACCGGCCTTCGCGAACAGGTCCTTGTTGTAGAAGATCATCACCGGGTTGCTCTTCCACGGCAGCTGGTAGAAGCCGCCGTCGTCCGAGCGGTACTGGTCGGCGAGGTCGCCGCTGCGCTCGGTGATGTACTGCTCGCCGTCGGGGAAGTCCGACAAGTTCACGAGGCCGCCTTGGCGCTGGAAGCCGGGCACGGCCGCGGGCGAGGTGTTGAACACCAGACACGGGGCGTTGCCCGCGGTGATCGCCGCACCGATGACCTCTTCGCTGGAGGACCCCGCGGGGATCTCCTGCGCCGTGATCTGCTCGTCGGGGTGGTCGGCGTTCCAGGCCTCGACCATCTGCTGGCCCCACGCGATCTCTGCGGCGTTGTTGGAATACCAGATCGTGATCGGGCCCTTGGCATCCATTCCCGAGGCACCACCGCCGCCTCCGCTGCACGCGGAGAGGGCGAGGATGCCGGTGGCGGCTACTGCTGTGGCGAGAATGCGTCGTCGCATGTCTTCCTCCTTGTGGGGGCGGGCGGGGGCCCGCGGGGTGTCAGCTTCGTGTCGGCGGTGCCGTGGAGTCGCGCACGCACAGGACCGGGTCGGCGAGGACGAGCGCTTCGGGCTCCGCCCCGCCGATGGCCTGCAGCAGCGCTCGCGCGGCCGCGCTCCCCCAGCCGCGAGCGTCGGTGGAGACGCTCGTGAGGGCGGGGAACAGGTGCCGGCCGAGTTCGGTGTCGTCGAACCCGGTGATCGAGAGGTCGCGGGGCACCGACAGGCCGCGGCGCTGCGCCGTGCCGAGCCCCGCGACAGCCATGTTGTCGTTCGAGTAGACGATCGCCGTCGGCGGGACCTCGGCATCGAGCAGGGCCGTGGTGGCCCGCGCCCCGTCGGCGGCGCTGAAGTCCGTCTCGACGACACGGGCCCGGATGCCACGCGCCCGCGCCGCGGCTTCGAACGCCGCTGCGCGGTGACGGCCGTGCAGCATGGCGGAGGGCCCGGCGACGTGGGCGATCTCGGTGTGCCCGAGGTCGGCGAGGTGGTCGACCGCGAGACGGATCCCCGCGCCGTCGTCCACCGACACCGAGGTGAAGGGACTGTCGACATCGGGCACACCAAGGGTCACGGCGGCGATACCGAGGCTCGCGACGAGGGCGATGCGGGGGTCGTCGGCACGCAGGTCGGAGAGGATGACGCCGTCGACGCGACGGTCCGCGGCGAGTCCGCGGTAGGTCTGCTCTTCATGGCGGCCGGGGGTGGCGGCCGCGAGCACCAGCACTTGGCCGGACACCGAGAACTCGTCCTCGACGCCCGCGATGAACGACGGGAAGAAGGGGTCGGCGGCGATCACGTCGGGGCTGCGGCCGATGACGAGGCCGCACGCGAACGCACGTCCCACGCTCAGCGAGCGGGCTCGGAGGCTCGGGCTCCATCCCATCTCGGCAGCGACGGAGAGGATGCGCGCGCGAGTGTCGGGCGAGACGCCCGCGCGACCGTTCAGCGCGAAGGACACCAGCCCCTTGCTGACCCCGGCGCGCCGCGCGACATCGGCGATCGTGGGTCGCGTCTCGTTCGTCATGCTTCACCTCGTCGTGGCATCCGGCGATCTAAACCGGTTCAGTGGGTCGAGCCTAAACCGGTTCAGGGACGCCGTCAACCCTCGACGGGCACTCCGTGGCCCCGGGGCGCCGTAGGTGGCCCCGGGGCCACGACGAGCCTTCTGGGTTTGGGGCCCCGGCGGGGACGCCCCGCAACCCCTCCCCCATGTCGTCACCCCTCGCTAGCGTGAGGGACATGAGCGAACGCGAATACGACCTCATCGTCATCGGCGCCGGCCCCGTGGGCGAGAACGTCGCCGACCGTGCCGTGCAAGCCGGACTCACGGCCGTCATCATCGAGTCCGAGCTGGTCGGGGGCGAGTGCTCGTACTGGGCGTGCATGCCGTCGAAGGCTCTGCTGCGCAGCGGTGCCGCCCTGCAGGCCGCGCGCAACATCGACGGCGCGAAGCAGGCCATCACCGGCGACCTCGACGTCGCGGCCGTGCTCCGTCGCCGCGACTCCATGACAAGCGACTGGAACGACTCCGGACAGGTCGAGTGGCTGCAGGGTGCCGGGATCGACCTCGTGCGCGGCCACGGTCGGCTCACCGGCGAGAAGACCGTGCGCGTCACCGCCGACGACGGCACGACCACCGACCTCGTCGCTCGGCATGCCGTCGCGGTGTGCACCGGCTCGGCCGCGCTTCTTCCCGGCATCCCGCGCCTGGCCGACATCGCGCCGTGGACGAGTCGCGAGGCCACCGCGGTGCAGCAGATCCCCCGCTCGCTCGCGATTCTCGGCGGTGGTGTCGTCGGGGCCGAGATGGCCACCGCTTTCTCCAGCCTGGGCGCCGAGGTCACGATCATCGCGCGCTCGGGACTGCTCGGCGGCACCGAGCCGTTCGCCGGCGAGCTCGTCGCGGATTCCTTGCGCGAGCGGGGAGTCACGGTCAAGACGGGGGTGGATGCCACGGCCGCACGCCGCGACGACGACGGGCGCCGCGTTCTCGAGCTGTCCGACGGCACGTCCGTCACCGCCGACGAGGTCCTCGTCGCCACGGGCCGCGTTCCCCGCACCGACGACCTCGGCCTCGACACCGTCGGGCTCGATGCCGGCTCGTGGCTCGACGTGGACGACACCCTGCTCGTGCGGGGGTTCGACTGGCTCTACGCCGTCGGCGACGTCAACCATCGTGCACTCCTCACACACCAGGGCAAGTACCAGGCGCGCGCCGCCGGCGACGTCATCGCCGCCCGAGCGCAGGGCGGCGAGGTCGACGACAGCCCGTGGGGAGCCCACGTCGCGACCGCCGACCACGACGCCGTTCCGCAAGTGACCTTCACCGACCCCGAGGTGGCCTCGGTCGGAGCGACGGCGAAGCGGGCAGAAGAGCGTGGCCTGAACGTGAAGGTGCTCGACTACGACCTCGCGCACGTCGCGGGCGCCAGCGAGCAGTCCGACGCCTACGTGGGCCGCGCCCGCGCGATCGTCGACCTCGACCGGGGAGTGCTCGTGGGCGCGACCTTCGTCGGCCCCGACGTCGCCGAACTGTTGCATTCGGCCACGATCGCGGTCGTGGGCGAGGTGCCGATCAAGCGACTGTGGCACGCGGTTCCCTCGTACCCGACGGTCAGCGAGGTCTGGCTGCGTCTCCTCGAGACGCTCGGCCGCGAGAGCGCGTGACCACGCGCGCTCGCGGCGCCGCGACGACACCGCTTCGCCGCGAAGTCGCAACTGATGGACCGAGTCCAATCTGTCGTACGATTCATGCGGTGGAGCCCGCCTTCACCGTGAACCGTGGGGGTAGGCAAGGTGCCGTTTCGCAGCAAAGACACGTTGCAGGTATGGCTGGATGAATTCGACGCGAAAGAGCCCGGCCGGATCGGCACCGCGTACGTCGCTGATCAGGAAGCCGTTGACGGTCGCGACAGCGGCCTGGTGATCTTCCCCCTGCGAAACGCCACGACCTCGGTGTACATCCAGCCCATGGAGACCGGGGCACCGGACTGGCGGGTCACGATAGAGGCACAGCCCGAGGTGACCGAACTCTCACCCGAGGCCCTGTACGACCTGTGCGAGGAACTGGCGAACACCGCCGCTCTCTGCGCTTTCCTGCAGGCGAAGTCGATCGACCACATGGCCCACCTGAACGCGCACGCCCAGGACTAGCTACGCGACCGAAGACTCGGATTCGTCGGCGGCCTGCGGGTCGATGCGTCGGGCTTGGTCCCGCGCGGCTGCAGTGGTGTGAGTGAGGAAGTCCGCGAGGTTGGCCTCGACCTGTGGGTCGAGGTGGCCGATGATCTGCCGGCAGGCCGTGTCGAAGCGGGCCAGCTGAGACCACGGCTCCTTTTCGAGGTCCACGACCAGATGGATGTGGTTCACTCGACGGTCCGCCGCGTCGAACTCTCGGCGCAGGATGCCGCGACGCACGAGCCGTTCCACCATCGTCGTGATCCCAGCCGAGGTCACACCGAGGTGCCCCGCCAACTCCGATGGCCGAACGCCGGGGTGAGCCCCGACGTAGGCGAGGGCCTTGGCATCGAGCTCGTTGACACCGAGCTGCTTGCGCGCCTGAGCGGCGGCCGTGTCTCGTTCCCGGACGTAGAAGGCGAGCGCTGCCATCAACGGCGACGAATCACCCGATTTCTCCGTCATTGAACCGCTCCCTACGTAGCTCCTGCCCCGAAGCACTATACCTAACCCCCTAAGGTTCCGAACCTGACAATCACCTTCAGTGACTGTTCACCGCAGTGAACCTCAACCGTGTTTACTAACTGAGTTAATTACATGGTAGGTTGATCTTCACCGGGGTTGACAGCCCGGCGCACCGTGGACGAAGGGGGGAACCGCGATGGCCCACAGTCTTTTCACCGGGATCCGAACCGCACCCGTGCGGAGATCCACGTTCATCCCGGCTGCCGGTCGCCCGCTCACGCCCGCGCCGACGCCCGTCGTCGTCGCGGCTGCCGTGACGGTCTCGATCGCGGTCGGGGTCGTCCTCCCCCTCGTTCTTTGAGCCATTCACACACGCCAGGAGTCATCATGGGAAAGCTCTTCTACGGTTCCGACCCGCAGCCGATGGACATCGACGATCGACTGCTGCAGTACCTTCAGGTCGTCTTCTCGACCAAGCTGCGTCGCAGCGAGTCGTTCACCATCACGTGGACGGATGCCGCGGCCTCGCACGCCCGCACCACGCTGTGGATCCAGCCGTCCATCCCCCTGCGATTCCTGTACTCGAGCGTGGACGCCCAGCGCCTGTCCGGCGGGTACCTCCGTCAGCTCGCCGACCAGGCCGCGATGTCGTCGGGTCTGGTGCTCGACGCCGCCACCTGGCACGAGCACGAGAGCGCGCACCGCGTGCAACTCGTCGCCGCGGCCTGACCGCACCCTCTTTGCCGCACCCCGCCCTGACCACCAGGGCGGGGTGCGGTCTTTCACCGCGGCCCCACGTGCCGGCGCCTTTCCGCCCGACCGGCGGGTCCACCGGCGTAGATTTGCGTCGTGGCCCGGACGATCGCACTCCTCCGCGGCGTGGGTGGCCCCACGGCGCTGAAGATGGCCCGTCTCCGCGAGGTGCTGGCATCCGCGGGGCTCGGCGAGGTCGAGACGCTCCAGGTGGCCGGGAACATCGTGCTCGACGACGCGGGACGCTCCCCCGAGGCCGTCGCCGGGGTCGTCCGGGCGGCCGTGCTCGGGGCCTTCGGCCACGATCTGCCCGTCGTGGTGCGCTCTCACGCCGAACTCGCCGACGCGCACGCCCGCAACCCCTTCGCCGACGCGGCCGAGGGACGGTGGGTCCAGACGGTGTTCCTCGACTCCGTCCCCGCCGTCGCCGCGGTGCGTCTGCCGGCCGGCATCCCCGAAGAGGCGGTCCTCGATGGCCGCGAAGTCTTCGTGCGCTACCCCGAGGGGATCGGCGGCTCGAAGCTGCAGGCGGGCTGGTTCGAGAAACACCTCGGTGTCGTCGCGACCGCCCGCAACGCCAACACGATCGCCAAGCTCATCGCCCTCAGCGCGTAGCGCCCCGCCCCCACCCCCACGCGCCCCCGCGATAAACGCCCTGCCGAGTGAGACACCACGCAACAGGGTGTGTCTCGCTCGACAGGGCGTTTATCGACAGCGGGAGGCAGCGGCGCAAGGCGGCAGCGGCCGCGGGCGCTCAGTGGAAGAAGTGCCGCTCGCCGGTGAAGAACATCGTCACGCCGGCGGCGCGGGCGGCGTCGACGACCTCGCCGTCGCGCACCGACCCGCCGGGCTGGATGATCGCCGAGATGCCGGCGTCGATGAGCACCTGCGGCCCGTCGGCGAACGGGAAGAAAGCATCGGATGCCGCGATGGAGCCGGCGGCACGGTCGCCCGCGCGCTCGACCGCCAGGCGACACGAGTCGACGCGGTTCACCTGGCCCATGCCGATACCGACCGTCGCCGAGCCCTTCGCCAGGACGATCGCGTTCGACTTCACCGCGCGGCAGGCCTTCCACGCGAAGATCAGGTTCGTCATGTCCTCGTCGGCGGGCCGCTCGCCCGAGACGAGCTCCCAGTTCTTCGCGACCGACTCGATGTCGTCGGGGAACCGGTCGGCATCCTGCAGCAGCAGCCCGCCCGACACCAGGCGCACGTCCATCGGCTCCTGCCGCCAGTCGGCGGGCAGCTGCAGCACGCGCAGGTTCTTCTTGAGCTTGAACACTTCGAGCGCTTCGGGCTCGAAGTCGGGCGCGATGATGACCTCGGTGAAGATATCGCGGAGGTTCTCGGCCATCTTCAGCGTCACGGTGCGGTTCGCCGCGATCACGCCGCCGAACGCCGACACCGGGTCGCACTCGTGCGCGCGCAGGTGGGCCGAGGCGATCGGGTCGAGGGCGTTCGGTGCGGCGACGGCGATGCCGCACGGGTTGGCGTGCTTGATGATCGCGACGGCGGGCTTGACCATGTCGAACGCCGCGCGCAGGGCGGCATCGGCGTCGACGTAGTTGTTGTACGACATCTCCTTGCCCTGCAGCTGCGTCGCCTGCGCGATCCCGTGACCGCCGACGCGGGTATAGATCGCGGCGCGCTGGTGCGAGTTCTCGCCGTACCGCAGCGTCGACAGGCGCTCGGCCTGGATGGTGAGGTGCGCGGGCAGGTCGATGTCGTCACCGAGCGTGCCCTCGGCGAACCACGTCGACACTGCGGTGTCGTACGCCGCGGTGTGCGCGAAGGCGCGGGCGGCGAGTTCGCGCCGCTGCACGAGCGAGGTGCCGCCGTCGCGCTGCACCGCGTCGATGATCGCGGGGTAGGACTCGGGCGAGACGACGATGGCGACGTTCGCGTGGTTCTTCGCCGACGCGCGGACCATCGCGGGGCCGCCGATATCGATCTGCTCCACGACGTCGTCGCCCTCGGCCCCGGATGCCACGGTCTCCACGAACGGGTAGAGGTTCACCACCACGAGCTCGAAGGGGAGGATGCCGAGCTCATCGAGCTGCGCTTCGTGACTGGCCAGACGCAGATCGGCGAGGAGACCCGCGTGGACGCTCGGGTGGAGCGTCTTCACGCGCCCGTCGAGCGATTCGGGGAACCCGGTCACGGTCGAGACGTCGGTGACGTCGTGGCCGGCGTCACGGATCGTCGCCGCGGTCGAGCCGGTCGAGACGATCTCGACGCCCGCACCGGCGAGGGCCTCGGCGAGCTGCAGCAGGCCGTTCTTGTCGCTGACCGACACCAGCGCTCGGCGGATCGGGACGACGTCACGGGGACGGTAGTCGGCGGGGTCGTGGCGGGGTCCGGCCATGGCTGCGGCTCCTGTGTCTCGTGTCGGGGTTCAAGGACGCGGGCGTGCGGACGCCCGCGGGATCAGGGGGTTCGGGATGCCGCGACGGCGAGGTCGAGGTCGCCCTCGGCGATGCGACGGACCACGTCGATGAGCAGGCGCCGTTCGACGGGCTTGATGCGCTCGTGCAGTGCCGCTTCGTCGTCGTCGGGGAGCACGGGGATGCGTTCCTGCGCGAGGATCGGACCGGTGTCGACGCCGGAGTCCACGACGATGACGCTCGCCCCGGTCTGCGAGACACCGGACCGCAGGGCGTCGCGCACCCCGTGCGCGCCGGGGAACTCGGGCAGGTACGCCGGGTGGGTGTTGATGATGCGGGGCTCCCACTCGGCGACGAGGTCGGCGGGGAGCAGGCGCATCATTCCGCTCAGCACGACGAGGTCGGGCTGCCACACGCGCAACTGCGCCCCCAGTTCCGCTCCCCACTCGGCGCGCGACGCGAAGGCATCGAACGGGACGAGGAAGGTCGGGATGCCGAAGTGCTCGGCGTGCGCGAAGCCGTCGGCCTCGCGATCGGCACCGACCGCGACCACGCGCGCCGGAAAGTCGGGGGCGGCGGCCGCCTCGAGCAGGGCGCGGAGATTGGAGCCGGTGCCGGAGATGAGGACGGCGACCGTGAGCACGGAGGCCAGTCTACGCAGGTGCGTTCGAGCGCGCGGATCGGCCCGTCTCCGCGGACGTGACCGCGTCGCCGACGGCGCGCCGACAGGTCAGCGCTGATCCGGCGCGGCGTCGCCCCACGCGGCCCGGATGCGCGCGCGGACGTCGTCATCGCTCGCCGTGGCGGTGGCGTCCGGCGCGGGCCCCGCCTCCGCGGCATCCGGATCCCGGTAGGCACTCGGCCACACGTCGGTCGCGATCCCGACGCCAGGGCCGGGGGCCGTGGGGGTCGGTCCGGTCGCGTGCTCGGCGCGATCGAAGGGCACGTGCTCGCGCGTCGGGAACGAGAACGCCGGGACGTGCTCGCGCGCCTCGGAGACGGGCGCCGTCCGGCCACCGACGCGCGGGCTCAGCAGCAGGATCGCCAGGCCGACGAGCACCTCGAGGCCGAGCGCCAGGGCGAGGGGACCCGGCTGCGGTCCCGTGTCGGCGAGACGCGCCGGCCCCATCGCGCCCGACGAGACGAGCGCGACCAGCGCCCCGACCCCGCCCGTGAGCGCGGCGACGACGACCGCGAGGGTAAGGCGCGGTCCGATCGGCTCGGGGCCGGTGGCCGACGGCATCCGGCCTCTCAGGACCCACCCGGTCAGCGCACCCACCCCGACGGGCAGCAGCACGAGCAGCAGCAACCACGGCGAGGTCGAATCGGGCACGGCGCCCAGCACCGGGATGCCGGGGAGCGCGCCGACCTGCGTCGCGGCCGGGGTGACCGCGGTGTCGGTGCCGATCGCGAAGCCGGGTCCGGCGGTGAACGCGAGCGCCCACAGCACGAGCGTGGGGAGGTAGACGAGTTGCCCCAGCGCGATCACGGTCGCGCCGACGGCGTCGGCGTTGCTGGCTTGGAAGAGCCCGATCACCTGGCCGGAGCCCGCGACGAGCCCCGCGACGAACACCACGGCCCCCACGCTGACGAGTCCGAGAGTGGTCAGGGCGAGGCCGCGCACCGCCAAGACAGGCACTTCGGCCCAGGCCCGCGGGAGACGCGCGAGCCGGTCCCGCAGCGCGTCGACGGGGCCGTCATCGCCCACCCGCCACGATCCGACGACGGCGCCGACGAACGACGAGGCGAAGAAGATCGACGACGGCAGCAGGATCGCCGGCCAGATCTCGGATGCCACGAGCTCGGCATTCGCCGTCAGCGCGACGAGCGTCGAGAGCGCGGCGAAGACCAGCGAGCCGGACAGCCAGCCGGTGATCGCGGCGCCCGCTTCTGCCGCGCGCGAGCCGGAGCGGGCCGCGAACAGACCGGTGAAGACCGCGAACGCGAGCGGTGCGAGCGAGAGCGTGAAGGTCGCGAGCGCGGGATCGATGCCCGTGGCCGCGAGATAGGTGTCGGGCAACGTTACGGAGACGGGCACGAGATGGCCCAGGTGCCACACTGCGGCCGACGCGGGCCACAGGGCGCCCCAATCGGGATCGCCTACGCCGAACACCCACAGAAGCGTCAGGGGCGCGAGCACCACGGCGATACCCCCCGCGGCCACCAGCACGGCGTCGAGGGCGACAAGGAGGGCGACGAGTAGACGATGCATGAGCGACTCAGACCCTACCCGCGGCCCCCGACAGCGCCGCTCAGGCGCGGCGGCATCCGGGCGTGCTCGTCAGTCGACGGGCTCGAGGACGAAGATCTCGATGCGGCGCTCGGTCTTGCGCTGATACTCGTCGTAGTCCGGCCACACCGCCACCGCACGGGCCCACCACTCGTCGCGCTCGGCGCCCTCGGCCTGGTGCGCGTCGTACTCGCGCTTGTCGTCGCCGTCCTGCAGCGCGACGCGCGGGTTCTTCACGAGGTTGTAGAACCACGCGGGGTGCTCGGGAGCCCCACCCTTGGATGCCACGACGAGGTAGCGACCGTCGTGTTCGACGCGCATGAGAGCCGTCTTGCGCAGGCCCCCCGTTTTTGCTCCGACGGTGGTGAGGACGATGATGGGAACGCCCCGCAGTTCCGCGGCCTCCTGGCCACCCGTGGCCTCGAAGGTCTCGGCCTGCGTACGGGCCCATTCGCTGGTGCTGGGCAGATACTCTCCTGAGAGCGGCATGTCCTCCACGATAGGCCCGCTCCCCCCTCCCCGGCACCGCCTCTCCCATTTTCCTGGAGCCCCCATGAGCACGCCCGCTCCCGAGACCACCACCGCCCCCGCACCGAAGAACGCGCTCGACCGCTTCTTCGAGATCACCGCGCGAGGGTCCTCTGTCGGCGCGGAGGTGCGCGGCGGCGTGGTGACGTTCGTGACGATGGCGTACATCGTCATCCTGAACCCGATCATCCTGTCGGGGACCCCTGACGTCGCCGGAAACGCCCTGGGCTTCCCGCAGGTGGCCGCGGTCACCGCCCTCACCGCCGGTGTCATGACGATGCTGTTCGGCCTCGTCACCCGACTGCCGTTCGCGTTCGCCGCGGGCCTGGGCATCAACTCGTTCCTCGCCGTCGGCATCGTCGGCGGGGTCACGTGGCCCGAGGCGATGGGCCTCGTCGTGATCAACGGACTCATCATCGTGCTCCTGGCGGTCACGGGTCTGCGCCGCATGATCTTCGAGGCCGTGCCGCTGGCTCTCAAGACGGCCATCACCGTCGGCATCGGCCTGTTCATCGCCTTCATCGGCTTCGTCGACAGCGGGCTGGTCACCGCCACGGGCCTCTCGTCGCCCCCGGTGGGCCTCGGCGTGCAGGGATCGATCGCGACCATCCCGACGGCGCTGTTCGTGCTGACCCTCCTCATCACCGCCGTGCTGATGGTGCGCAAGGTCAAGGCGGCCCTCCTCATCGGGCTGCTCAGCGGCACCGTCATCGCCGTGATCGTCGAGGCCATCGCGCGGCTCGGCGCGCGCTCGGCCGAGAACCCCGGCGGCTGGGGCCTCAGCGTCCCGACGGTGCCGGCGAAGTGGGTCGGCCTGCCCGACCTGTCGCTCGTCGGCCAGGTCGACCTCTTCGGCTCATTCGGCCGTATCGGTGTCCTCGCGGCCCTCATGCTGGTCTTCACGCTCGTCTTCACGAACTTCTTCGACGCCATGGGCACGATGACCGGTCTCTCCCGCGAGGCGGGCCTCGCTGCCCCCGATGGCACCTTCCCGCGCCTGCGCTCGGCGCTGGTGATCGAGGGCATCGGCGCCGTCGCCGGCGGCGCGACCTCCTCGTCGTCGAACACCGTGTTCATCGAGTCGGGCTCGGGTATCGGCGAGGGCGCCCGGACGGGCCTCGCGAACGTCGTGACCGGAGCACTCTTCTTGCTGGCGATGTTCTTCACGCCGCTGACCAGCGTCGTGCCCACCGAGATCGCCGCGGCCGCGCTCGTGATCGTGGGTGCGCTGATGATGGGCCAGATCCGCCACGTCGACCTCAGCGACCTGTCGGTGCTGATCCCGGTGTTCCTGACGGTGACGATCATGCCGCTGACCTACTCGATCGCCAACGGCATCGGCGCGGGCTTCGTCAGCTGGGTCGTCATCCAGGCGCTGTCGGGCCGCGCGCGCCGCGTCAGTCCGCTGCTGTGGATCGTCGCCGCCGGCTTCGTCGTGTTCTTCGCCCGGGGCCCCGTGGAGTCCCTGCTCGGCTGAGCATCGCGACCGGGGAAAGTGCTTCGACTCCTCTCCGCGCCATCACGGTGCGTCGGGTTGCGCCACGGAGGATGCCGTCACGAGCGCCGATCGCAGCCATCGGACAGCGGGGTCGTTGTCGACGCGAAGATGCCAGCGCTGCTCAACGGTTGCGCGGGGCAGGGGAACCGGCACCTCGTGTGCGCGCAACGGCACACCCCGCTCGCGCAGGTGCGACGCGAGCCGCGAGGGAACGAGGCAGAGCGCGTCGTCCTCGAGAGCCATGAGCGCCCCGACGGCGTAGGTCGGGACGACGGCGGTGACCCGGCGCGAGCGGCCGATCCTCTCCAGGGCGTCGTCGAGCGGGCCGCGGTCGAGCCCTCGGCGCGACGCCGAGACATGCGGGACGGCGCAGAGATCGTCGAGCGTCAGGGCCGACTTCCTCCCCAGGTCGGATGCCGCCGCGACGACCGCGACGAAGACGTCCGTGAAGAGGACCGAGGACCTCACGTCCGGCGGTGCGGGGTCGGCCACTCCCACGTCGAGGTCCAGAGTGCCGTTGCGGAGAAGGTCGGCGTTCTTCGACTCCTGGGCGACGAATCTCAACTGCACGTGCGGGGCATGGGCTGCGACGAGTCGCGCCAAGCGAGGGGCGAGGACGGGCGACAGTGCATCGTTGATGCGGATCGCGAACGTGCGGCGCCACGTGGCGGGGTCGGAGTGCGTCTCCGAGCGGAGACGGTCGGCGTCGTCGAGGATCGCCTTCACCCGTGCGGCCACGCGCTGGGCGAAGGGCGTCGGAACCATCGATCTCCCCGCGCGCACGAGGATCGGGTCGTTCATGGCCCGTCGAAGGCGCCCCAGCGCGCGACTGGTCGCGGGGACCGAGAGGTGCAGGCGATCGGCGGCGCGCGACACACTGTCGGTGTCGAGCACGGCGTCGAGGACGCGGAGGAGGTTGAGATCGAGTTGTTCGGCCATCACAGGGAATTGTGTCAGGCGCAAAGCAGCATTGCAGAGATTGCGCTTCCCGATGCCCGTGCGCGCGACCACGATGGAGATCAGGCTGATCGACCCGACAGCTTCCCTCCGCTCGGCACCACGCCGGGCGCCGCCCCTCCGAGGAGTTCTGATGGCCCGAACCGTGCGTCCGAGAGCATTCGGCGGCCCCGACGTTCTCACCGTCCGTGACATCGACGTGCCGGAGCCCGGTCCGGGCGACGTGGTCGTCCAGGTCCGCGCCGCGGGCGTGAATCCTCTCGACTGGAAGCTGTACGGCGGCGCGTTCCACGAGGTCGACGACGACGAGAAGGACGGCGCCGGTCTGGCGGACCCACTACCCACCCTGGGTATGGACTGCGCGGGCGTCGTCAGCGCGGTCGGCGTGGGCGTCGAGAACGTCGCCGTCGGCGACGAGGTGATCGTCTATCCGGTGACCGGTGCCTATTCCGACACCGTCGTCGTGCCGTTCTCCTCGCTGATCCCCAAGCCGGCGTCGCTCGGGTGGGCCGAGGCGGGCGGATTGATGCTGGCCGGGCTGACGGCAGCGCACGCTCTGCACGCCGCGGGCGTCCGACCGGGCGACACCGTCCTGATCCACGGCGGCGCCGGAGGGGTCGGCCTCATGGCCGTGCAGTTGGCGCGCGTGCACGGCGCAGCCGTCGTTGCGACGGCTGCCGAGCGCAATCACGATCTGCTGCGTGAGCTCGGAGCGATCCCCGTCGTCTACGGTGAGGGCCTGGCCGATCGTGTACGAGCGGCGGCTCCGCGGGGGGTGGACGCAGCGATCGACACGGTCGGCACCGATGAAGCTCTTGACGTGTCGCTCGCCCTGGTCTCCGATCCGGCACGCATCGCCTCGATCACGGGGTCTGACCGGCGCGCGGGAAAGGGGATCGCGCTCTTGGGCTACGGTCCCGGTCAAGATGCGGGGACCGCCTACCGACTGTCCATGCGCGCCAAGCTCGCGGAGCTCGCCGGGAGGGGCGACATCCGCGTCGTCGTCGCGCAGACGTTCGGCCTGACGGAAGCCGCCCGGGCTCACGAATTGGGCCAGGCGGGCGGATCGACGGGGAAGCTCATCCTTCTCCCCTGACGGGCAGGTCACCCGTGGCGCATCGGCGTGGTGGACGTGGTGATCGCCGGCGGGAGGAACGGAAAAGGGCCCGGATGCCATGGCATCCGGGCCCTTCACATAGGCGGGGTTACAGCGCCTCGATGATCTCGCGCATGAGCGCGGCGGTCTCGGACGGCGTCTTGCCGACCTTGACGCCGGCGGCCTCGAGGGCCTCCTTCTTCGCCTGGGCGGTGCCCGCCGAACCGGAGACGATGGCGCCGGCGTGGCCCATCGTCTTGCCCTCGGGGGCGGTGAAGCCCGCGACGTAGCCGACGACCGGCTTGGTGACGTTGGCCTTGATGAAGTCGGCCGCACGCTCCTCGGCGTCACCGCCGATCTCGCCGATCATGACGATCGCCTTGGTCTCGGGGTCGGCCTCGAACGCGGCGAGCGCGTCGATGTGCGTCGTGCCGATGATGGGGTCGCCGCCGATGCCGATGGCGGTCGAGAAGCCCAGGTCGCGCAGCTCGAACATCATCTGGTAGGTCAGGGTGCCCGACTTCGACACGAGGCCGATGGGGCCCTTGCCGGTGATGTTCGCGGGCGTGATGCCCACGAGCGCCTCGCCAGGTGTGATGATGCCGGGGCAGTTCGGGCCGATGATGCGGGTCTTCTCGCCCTTCGACTTCGCGTACGCCCACGCCTCGGCACTGTCGCCGACGGGCACGCCCTCGGTGATCACGACGAGCAGCGGGATCTCGGCGTCGATGGCTTCGACCATCGCGTCCTTCGTGAAGGCCGGGGGCACGAACGCGATCGACACGTCAGCGCCGGTCTCGCGCATGGCCTCTTCGACCGAGGCGTAGACGGGAAGCTCGACGTCGTTGCCGGCGGCATCCGTGTGCGTGACCGTGGTGCCGGCCTTGCGGGCGTTCACACCGCCGACGACCTGGGTGCCGGCCTTGAGCATGAGCGCGGTGTGCTTGGTGCCTTCGCCGCCGGTGATGCCCTGGACGATGACCTTGGAGTCCTTGTTGAGGTAGATCGACATCTGTTCTATCCCTTACGCGTTGGCCAGTTCGGCGGCCTTGTCGGCGCCCTCGTCCATACCGGCGGCGAGGGTCACGAGCGGGTGGTTGGCGGCGGCGAGGATCGCGCGACCCTCTTCGACCTGGTTGCCGTCGAGACGGACCACGAGCGGCTTGGTGGCGGCGTCGCCGAGGATCTCGAGGGCCTTGACGATGCCCTCGGCCACGGCGACGCACGAGGTGATGCCACCGAAGACGTTGACGAAAACGCTCTTGACCTGCTCGTCGCCGAGGATGACGTCGAGGCCGGCGGCCATGACCGTGGCCGAGGCGCCACCGCCGATGTCGAGGAAGTTGGCGGGCTTGACCCCTCCGTGGTTCTCACCTGCGTAGGCGACGACGTCGAGGGTCGACATGACCAGACCCGCGCCGTTGCCGATGATGCCGACCTGGCCGTCGAGCTTGACGTAGTTGAGGTCGTGCTGCTTGGCCTTGGCCTCGAGGGGGTCGGCGGCATCCTTGTCTTCGAGCTCTTCGTGCTCGGGGTGACGGAAACCGGCGTTCTCGTCGAGCGAGACCTTGCCGTCGAGGGCGATGATGTCGCCGTCCTCGGACTGGATGAGGGGGTTCACCTCGACAAGGGTGGCGTCCTCGCCCTTGTAGACGTTGAAGAGCTTGACGAAGACGTCGGCGACCTTGGGCGCCAGCTCGTCGTCGAACTTCGCGGCCTTGGCGATCTCGAGGGCCTTCTCGGGGGTGATCCCCTCGAGCGGGTCGACCTCGATGCGGGCGAGAGCGTCGGGACGCTCGACCGCCAGCTCTTCGATCTCCATGCCGCCCTCGACGCTGGACAGCGAGAGGTAGGAGCGGTTGGCGCGGTCGAGCAGCACCGAGAAGTAGAACTCCTTGGCGATCTTGGCGCCCGCGGCGACCATGACGCGCTTGACGACGTGGCCCTTGATGTCGAGACCGAGGATGGCTTGCGCCGCCTCGAAGGCCTCGTCGGGGTTCTTCGCGACCTTCACACCGCCGGCTTTGCCGCGGCCTCCGGTCTTGACCTGAGCCTTGACGACGACGACACCGCCGAGCTTCTCTGCGGCCGCCTTCGCCTCCTCAGGGGTGTCGGCGATGATGCCGGCGAGCACCGGCACCTCGTACTTTTCGAACAGGTCTCGGGCCTGGTACTCGTAGAGATCCACGGATGATCCTTCGCTGGGCGATCGGTGGTGGGAGGAGGCTCAGATCTCTTGATATCGAGAGATCTCGCCGAGGGTCCACACTACTAGACCCGGCTGAACAGCCCGGACGGTTGCACCTTCGAACGGAGGGGGTTCGGGAGATGGATGCCAAGCTCTCGACGGTCTGCCTACCGCGGTGGGCGACGACTCCGCTACGGTTCCCGGATGGCGCCCATGCCCCGAGCCGTGACCCTCATCCGCTCCGCTTCGCTGAGCGATCGCGCCGAGTACGCGTACGCCGCAACCGCACCGGCCGACGCGCGGCTCGTGTTCCTCGCGGGGTCATGTCCGCTCGATCTCGAGGGATCCGTGGTGGGCGTGGGCGACGTCGCGGTGCAAGCCGCGAAGTGCGTGGAGAACATGGCGATCGCGCTCGCTGAAGCCGGGGCCGAGCTGAGGGATGTCCTCAGCACCCGGGTGCTCGTCGCATCATCGCGACGGGAAGATCTCGTGGCGGCATGGCGAATGGTTCGGGATGCCTTCGGTGAGCACGACGCTCCGAGCACCCTGCTCGGCGTCACCGTCCTCGGTTACGAGAACCAGCTCGTCGAGATCGAGGCGGTCGCCGCCGTCCTCGATCGCTAGGTCCGCTCAACACGGTTCGGCTGGTCCGCGCCGTCAGGCATCATCCCCAGAACCCCCGGTGCGGCTCGGCGGCCTCCTCCTCGAGGTGCGGCCCCCATACCTCGACCACCGGCACACCGCGCGCGAACACGTCGCGCGACGGCAGGTCGAGTTCGCGGCCACCGTCCTCCGTCTCGGCGAGCGCGATGAGTCCCCGGCCCGAGAGGGCGTAGACCATGCGCCCGATGCCCGCCCAGAACATCGCCCCCGCGCACATCGCGCACGGTTCGCACGACGTGTAGAGAGTGGATGCCGGCAGATCGGTGGCATCCAGGGTTCTCCAGGCGAGGCGGACGAGGTTCGTCTCCGCGTGCGCCGTCACGTCACGGTCGGTGAGCACGGTGTTCTCGGCCTCGAGCACGCGGCCGTCGGCGCTGACGAGCACCGCGCCGAATGGGTGGTTGCCGTGGTCGCGCGCGAGGATCGACAGCTCGATCGCGCGACGGAGGTGGGCGAGGTCGGTCGGGGCGAGGTCGTCGGCCATGGCTCGATGATGGCAGGATGCCGCCCGGCTCACACCGGAGATCACGCGCGGCTGCTCCGCTCGTCGGCTACGCCGGAGTTCGACAAACGGGTTGGCGGAGGATGGTACGGAGCTTGTCGGGAGAGGTTCGGCGGACGTCGCTCAGGTAGATCTCGTGGTGCTTCCCGCTCAGGCTGAGCCCCTGACCGGGGATGAAGGCGTGGTGCATCTCATCCAGCACGTCTGCCTCCTCATCGAAGGAACCGACGTGCAGCGTCTGCACGCACAGTCCTTCGGCAAGGGTCTCCATCCGCACTTCTTCCAGCCGATCGGCGGATCCTGCGGCGCGCACGATCTCGACGGCGGACTGGAACATCGCCTCGTCGATCCAGTCGGGAACCAGGAGCATCATCGTCCAGTCCCACCGCGACTTGTCTCTCACCACGGTGAAGGCATCCATATCGTCCGCCCACCACAGGCCCTCCAGCGGAGGCACCACGTAGTCGCGGCCGAGTTCGCGCTTGCTCGCGAACTTCAGCTTGTACGCGACCGGGTACAGCGCCTGCAAGGCCTGCGCGTAGGCCGGCGCGGTGTTGGGGTCACCGTGCCCGTCGATCATCAGATATCGCAGGTCGGGAATCTCCACGACCCTGAACTCGCCGACCCTGGCCTGATAACTGTCGAGAGAGTTCTTGAAGTCGATCTTGGCCGTCATGGGGCTCCTCCGCTCGCTTCGCAAGCCTGGCAGACGCGCGGATCGCCGGACAGCGCGCGTGCGCTGCCCTCGATGCCCCGTCGCTGTCAACGCCCGCGCGTCTGTTCGCCGGAGCGACCTACCGTGGGGAAATGGCAGTGAATCGACTGTGGCTCATCCGGCACGGCGAAAGCGAAGGGAACGTCGCGGCCTCGAGGGCCGAGCGCGAGGGCTCCCCGGTGATCGCGCTCGACACGCGCGACAGCGACGTGGAGCTCTCGCCCGTGGGCGTGGAACAGGCGACGGCGCTCAGCGCCTGGTTCGCCGACCTCGACGCCCCCGTCGACGAGTACTGGGTGTCGCCCTACCTTCGTGCGCGGCAGACGCTGTCGCTCGCGCTCGGCGACCGGCCGGCGTCGGTTCCCACGGTCATCGACGAACGGCTGCGCGACCGCGAGCTCGGCATCCTGGATCTCTTGACCACCCGCGGAGTGCAGGAGCTGCATCCGGAAGAAGCGGCCCGTCGGCGCCACCTCGGCAAGTTCTCCCACCGGCCCCCGGGCGGGGAGTCATGGGCCGACGTCACGCTGCGGCTTCGGTCGTTCCTCGGCGAGCGGCTCGACGCGTCGCCTGGCACCGTCGTGGTCGTCGCGCACGACGCCGTGATCATGCTCGTGCTGTACGTGCTGTTGCGGATGACCGAGGCCGAACTGCTCGCCTTCAGCGCCAGTCACACGGTGCGCAACGCCTCGGTCACCGAGCTCGTGCGCACCGACGACGGCTGGATGCTCGTGACGTTCTCGTCTGTCGACCACCTCGCGGCCGAGGGCGCCGACATCACCGTGCACTCGGGAGGCGACGATGTCCCCCGCTCCTGAAGGGGTCACGCTGGCGTTGCTGCGCGAGTGGGGGCTACCCGACCCCGGGGGTTCGAAGAAATCTCGCGGCCAGGTGGTCGTCGTCGGCGGATCGCCGCGCTCCCCCGGTGCCGTGCTCCTGTCTGCCGAGGCGACGCTGCGCGTCGGCGCCGGACGCACCGCCCTCGCCGTCCCTGCCGAGATCGCGCCCTACCTGGGGCCCGCGATGCCCGAGGCCGGCATCCACTCGCTTCCCACCGGCTCCGCGTCCGTCGACGATGCCCTCCGCGCCACCCTCGAATCCGCGGATGCCGTGCTCCTCGGCCCCGGATTCGACGATCCGGATGCCACCCGCGCGGCCCTGCACGCCATCGCCGAGGCCGACATCGACCGACTCGTGCTGGATGCGTTCGCGCTCGGCATCCTGGGGTCGGTCGAACGCGGCATCCTGCCCGCGGAGCTGATCCTCAACGCCAATGAGGAGGAGGCCGCGCTGCTGCTCGAACGCGACCTCAGCGATGACCGCGCCGCCGACATTCGGGAGATCGCCGAACGCTACGAGGCCGTCGTGCACTGCTTCGGCACAGTGGCGCACCCGGACGGACGCACGTGGCAGGCGGAGCCCGGCAGCTCGGGCCTCGGCACCGCCGGCAGCGGCGACGTACTGTCGGGCGCGATCACCGGATTCGCGGCGCTGGGCATGGAGCCGGAACGCGCCGCCGTGTGGGGCGGGTGGACGCACGCCCGCGCCGGCGACCGACTCACCGAGCGGGTCGGCATCGGGTTCCTCGCGCGGGAGTTGCTGCCGGAGTTGACGGCGGTCGTGCACGAGGCGTGAGCCGCTAGATCCAGCCGCGCTCCCGCGCGTGGATCGTCGCCTGCTGGCGGCTCGCCAGCCCCAGCTTGCCGAGCACCGACGAGACGTGGTTGCGCACGGTCCCGCTCGAGAGGTGGAGGGATGCCGCGATCTCGACGACCGTCTCTCCGCGCGCGCCCGCCCGGAGAACGTCGAGCTCCCGGTCGGTGAGCGGGCTGCGCTCTTCGCTCAGCGCGTCAGCCGCGATCTCGGGGTCGACGTATCGGCGCCCGGCGGCGACCTCGCGAATGACCGCGGCGACGTCATCCGCGGGTCGGGACTTCGGAAGGAAGCCGTTCACTCCGGCGCCGAGCGCGCGGCGCAGCACCCCGGGCCGCGCGTGCCGCGTGACGATCACGCAGCGCGACGGAACGCGACGCAAGATCCGCGCCGCCGTGTCGATGCCATCCATCCCGGGCATCTCGAGGTCGAGGAGACAGACGTCGGGCCGGAGCCGCTCGGCCTCGGCGAGCGCGGTTTCGCCGTCGCGGCACTCCGCCACGACCTCGAGGTCGTCCTCCAGCCGGAGCAGTGCGGCGAGGGCCGTGCGGATCATGTCCTCGTCGTCGGCGATGAGAACGCGGATCATGCGGACACCCCCTCGGGCACGCGGACCGTGACGCGGAAGAGCTCGCCGACCCGTCCGGCATCCATCGATCCCCCGACAGCACCCACGCGCTCGGCCATCCCCGCTACGCCCGCTCCTTCGCCCGGGGGCGACTCGGGCGAGCGCAAGTCGTTCTCGACCACGAGCACCCAGTCCCCGCGGTGGCGGGCGAGGGAGAGGGATGCCGAGACTCCCCTGCCGTGTTTGAGCACATTGGTCGTGGACTCGCGGACGACGGGACCGAGCACGTCCGCCGGCGCGCGATCGGCCTCGGCGTCGACCCGCAGCTCGACGGTGAGGCCTGCGGCGCGAAGCAGGTCGGCGGCGTTGGCGAGCTCATCGGGCAGCGGCACACCCCGGAACCGCGTCGCGAGGTCGCGGGTTCCGCGACGGGCGTCGTCGACACTCGCGCGCGCGGCCCGCACCTGCTCCACCGCGGCGTCGGGGTCGCGCCCCATCATCTTCTCGGCGAGCTCGAGCTGCAGCGCGATCACCTGCAGGTGGTGGCCCTGCAGGTCGTGCAGGTCGCTTGCAAGGCGAAGCCGTTCCTGCGCCGCAGCGAGGCGTCCCTCCGCACGGCGGGCTCGGTCCAGCTCCCGAACGATGTCCCACCACCACAGCGACGTCGCCGCCAGAGCGGGCAGCATCGCGACGAACAGCACGAGCCCGAACACCGACGAGCCGGAGGCCTCGGGCGCGAGGCGCGTGGCATCCACGAACCAGACCGCGAGGATAACGATCACCAGCAGGGTCACCAGACGCAGACGGATGCCACCGCGCCACCGCACCAGGCACAGGACATAGGCCGCGAGGCACGTGCCGAGGATCAGCGAACCCACGCTCAGCGCCATCAACGCCGCACTGGCCGCACCGGCCAGAAGAAGGGGCCACGACCGGCGAACCGGGGCCTCGTCGCCGTCGATCGGTTCGCGCCGATAGCGCACGAGAAGGGCGACGGCGGCAGCGAGAGAGCCCGCCGAGCCGACGAAGAACAGCGTGATCGCGAGCGGCTCGGGCAGCAGGGTCGGGCGCAGCAGGATCGGCACCGACCAGACCACGATTCCGAGTACGTGGAACATCAGGATCGACCCGGCCGTGTACCACCAGGTCGCGCTCACATCGCGGGCGTAGGACGTCACGGCGGCGGGGGTGCTCACCCCGGCCACTGTACGACCGTGACATTCGTCATGGGTGGGGCGTCGCTTCCTCCGGGATGCCGATGACACCGCGACACTGCCGCGAGCGGTGTGCTCACGGATCAGATGGAATGACCGCGGAACCCGCCGCGGACCGATCACCCGGAGCAGCCATGTCCAACCCCCTGTCCGACCTCATCCTCGGCTTCCAGGGCCTCGTCGCCGACGTGCCCGGCCTCGTGCAACCGCTCATCGTGGCACTCGCCGGTGCGGTGCCGTTCATCGAGGGCGAGGGAGCTGCCGCGATCGGCATCATCGGTGGCATCCATCCCGTCGTCGCCGCGATCGCCGGGGCGGTCGGCAACCTGCTGTGTGTCGCGATCGTCGTGCTCGCGACCTCGCGGGTGCGCACCGCCGTCACCGCGCGCCGCGGCGGCCCGGCCGAGCCGCTCTCGCCGCGGCGTCAGAAGTTCGAGCGGGCCTACCACCGCTACGGCACCGCGGGCGTGAGCCTTCTCGGCCCCTTACTGCTGCCGACGCAGTTCACCGCCGCGGCCCTCACCTCTACCGGTGTTCCCCCGGTGCGGGTCATCGCGTGGCAGGCCGCGGCGATCGCCCTGTGGACGACGGCGGTGACGCTCATCATCGCGGGCGTCATCCGGTTCGCGGCGTGAGTCGGCTCAGCCGCCGGAGGTGTCGATCTCGATCGACTCGTGGTGGCGGAGGACGAGGGGCCCGGTGAGGTAGGCGTCCTCATCGGGGAACGTCACCGCGTCGGTGCGCCAGCCCTCCCCCGCGAACGCGACGAGCGCCGCTTCGTCGGCCCACTCGCTGACGTACTGCACGCGGCGCGGATCGGCGAGGTCGACCAGCACCGCGTGACGGACCAGCCCCTCGTACCGGTCGGGGAACGACGAGACGAGATCGCGCAGGCGAGCGAGGAACTCTTCCTCGAGCCCGTCGCGCACGTGCGCCTCGGAAACGCGGACGATCATGTCTTCGCTCCACCCCGTGCCGCCCCGGTCGTAGATGACGCCCGCTCGCAATGGCGCGATGCGATCGTAGGCGCGCCACAGATCGAGACCGACATCGCCCGAGCCGGGGAGGAAGACCACGCAGGGGACGGGGCCCTCCCGCGAATCGACCCAGAGTCGCCGCCCGTCCACGTCGACGAACCGGCCGAGCGGCGGTCGCGCCGCGGGTCGATGAGCGCCTCGGGGTCCACGTCTTCACCGTAGTGAACGTGCACCGGCGGGTCCTGCGATCTTCAGGGGGGGGAGGTGCCTCTTGCGTCGCGGTCGTCACCTGCCCCGCGGCCGACTGCCATACTCGGCACCCGAGATACACGCACGATGCGTCGTTCGACGATTGCGGAGGGGGCGAGCCGAGTGGAAATCAAACCCGGCATCTATGAGCACTTCAAGGGCCAGCGTTATGAGGTGTTCGGGACGGCCAGGCACTCTGAGACAGAGGAGGTCTTCGTTTCGTACCGCCAGCTCTACGACGACTACTCGTATTGGGTACGGCCGGTGGAGATGTTCTTGGGGAACGTTGAGCGGGACGGGTACGAGGGGCCGCGGTTCCGGCGCGTGGTGTGAAGGAGGGGGCAATGGCGCGCCGCCCCACGCGCTCTTGCTGTGATTCCGCTATGGTCACCACATATTCGTCACCGTGGGGGGACCGATGGAGTTTCACGACCGCATTGCAGCACTCGCAACAAAGGTGAGCAATCAAGCCTCGGCAATCGGCACGGAGGAAGCGACGAAGAACGCCTTCGTCATGCCCTTCATCTCGACGATCTTGGGATACGACGTCTTCGACCCTCTCGAGGTGGTGCCGGAATTCACCGCCGACGTCGGCATCAAGAAGGGCGAGAAAGTCGACTACGCGATCATGCGCGACGGCGAGGTGCAGATCCTCATCGAGTGCAAGGCATCGACCGGCGCACCCAAGATCGAGCACGCGTCTCAGCTCTTCCGGTACTTCTCCACGACCAACGCCCGGATCGCGGCTCTCACCAACGGAGTCGTCTGGCAGTTCTTCACCGATCTCGACGCGCCGAACAAGATGGACGCCAAGCCGTTCCTCGTGCTCGACCTCCTCGACATCGACGACACACTGATTCCCGAGGTTCAGAAGCTCAGCAAGGACAGCTTCGATCTCGAGTCCATCATCAGCGCCGCCGAGGAACTGAAGTATGTCGGAGCCCTGAAGCGCGAGATCGCCGGGCAGTTCCGCGAGCCAAGCGACGAGTGGATCAAGTTCTTCACGCAACGCGTATACGAGGGGTCCTACACCGCGAAAGTACGCGAGCAATTCACCGCTCTCGTGAGGAAGGCTTCGCGCCAGTTCCTCACGGAAAGCGTGAACGATCGGTTGAAGACAGCTCTCGGCGCCGGCGTGGCGGTTCCGATCGTGTCGAATGCCCCGGCGGCAGTGACCAGCGAAAGTGTCGCCGAAGACGACCTCCAGCGGGACACCGAGATCGAGACGACCCTCGAGGAACTCGAGGGTTACCAGATCGTCAAGGCGATTGCGTGCGGCGAGACGAAACCGCAGCGGATCACCCACCGCGACGCCAAGAGCTACTTCGCCGTGCTCCTCGACGACAACAATCGCAAGCCGATCGCGAGACTGCACTTCAACGGTCGCCAGAAGTACCTTGGGCTGCTGGACGCGCAGAAGACAGAGACGCGGCATCCGATCGAGGAGCTGGACGAGATCTACCAGCACGCGGATTCGATCCGGGAAGCAGTCGTTCGATACCGGTAAGAGACAAGGCCCTGACCCAGTCGACGCTGTGGCGGAACGTTCGTCGGCATCCACGCCCGTAGGCTTCCCCACATGACCGACGCCCCCGCCCCTCCCGGCCGCACCGCCGTCGTGGCCGCCGCGATCGCACTGTTCGCCGAGCGCGGGTACGACCAGACCTCGGTGGAGCAGATCGCGCAGGCCGCGGGGGTGTCGAGGTCGACGTTCTTCCGGCAGTTCGGCGGCAAAGAAGATGTGGTCTTCGCCGACCACGAGGTGCTGCTCGACGAGACGCGCGCCTTTCTGGCTCAGCAGCACGACGACCCCTGGGCCGCGGTGTGCGACGCGTCGATGCGGGTGTTCCGCCACTTCGCCGCCGACCCCGAACTCGCGCGTCGCCGCTACGCGATCGTGCGCGAGGTGCCCGTGCTGCGCGATCGCGAGATCGTCACGGTGTTCCGCTACGAACGCCTCTTCGACGAGTACCTCCGCGAGACGCTCCCCGGCCTCGACCCCCTGGATGCCGTCGGCTTCGCCGCCCTCGTCACCGCCGTGCACAACCACGTGCTGCGCCGCCTCATGCGGGGCGCGCGGGTGCCGGCATCCACTCTCCGTCGTGCACTCGACGACGTGCTGCGCCGGTACGGCGTGCACCCCGACGGCGACGACGCCGCGGGCGACGACCTCATCGTCGCCGCCTTCCCCCGCCGGATGCCGGCGGCCGAGGTCACGCGGCGCCTGCGGGCGAACCTGCCGCAGTAGGCGGAGAGCGCTGACACGCCACCCGGCATCGGCGGCGACCTACGCGTCGCGCGCGAGGGCAGGAGCCCCGCCTGGAAGATACGCCCGCCGCGCCGCGCCCTCGGCGACCTCGTCCCACCCCTCGGCCGGGACGGCCGCACGGACGAGGTCCACCCAGTCCGCAAACGAACCCCCCGCGCCGAAGTGCGAACTCACGGGCCAGTCGCTCGCGATCATCGACCGCTCCGGGCCGAAGACGTCGACGGCGTGCGTAAGGAAGGCGGGCGCGTGGCGCTCGACCTCGGCGGTGTCCTGTGCTTCGCCCGTCAGTCCGGAAAGCTTCACGAACGTCCGCGGCCGCTCGGCCAGGGCGGCAAGAGATCGAGCCCATGCCGCCCCCGCCGCACTGTCGATGCCCTCGCCCATGGGTGGCTTGGCGACGTGGTCGACGACGACCGTCAGCTCGGGCACTCCGCGCAGCAGCTCGATCAGCGCGGGCAGCTGCGGGTGACGGATGCACGCGTCAAACGTGCCACCGCGGGCGGCGAGCGCCGCGAGCCCGGGCGCGAGCGCGGGGAAGGCGTCGACCGCCCGGTCCTGGAGCAGATGCCGCACACCGGTCACGCGCGGGATCGCGGCGAGCGCGGCCAGGTGGTGGTACACGGCGCCGGTCGAAGCGCCAAGGTCGGCATCCGCGACGATCGCCACCAGCTCGGGCCAGTCGAGCCCATTGACCCACCGCGCTTCGGCCACGGGATCGGACGGCCCGTCGGCGGCCTGCACGAACACCGCGCCGTCGACCCACACTCCCCCGCGGTCGTACTCCGCGGGCAGCATCGGGCGCCGCAGCTCCGAACCCTCGAGCCACTCGTACGTCAGCACCGAAGGGTCCCACAGGTGCACGTGCGCGTCGATCATGCGGTCCCTGCCCTCACGCGGAGGCGGGTCACGCCGCCGTCCACGTCGAGTATGGTGCCGGTCGTCGACGTGGCATCCGGGTCGCAGAGGTAGGCGATCGCGCGGGCGACCTCCTCGGGCTGCACCAACCGCCGAGTGGCCTGGCGAGCCTCGAGGGCGCGCCGCTCCGCGACCGGGTCGGCGAAACCCTCCAGCATCCGCGTGACGAAGGGCGTCTCGACGGTGCCGGGGCTGACCGCGTTGACGCGGATGCCCTCGCCCACGTGATCGGTGGCCATCGCGAGGGTGAGCGCGTAGACGGCACCCTTGGATGCCGAATAGAGCGCGCGATCGGGTAGGCCGTTGAGCGCCGCGATCGAGCACACGTTGACGATCGCCGCGTGATCCGACCGCCGCAGCCACGGCAGAGACGCCGCGGTCACGCGCGCCATCCCCACCACGTTGACGTCGAGCACGCGCGCCCACTCGTCTTCATCGAACGCCTCGACGGTGCCGACGGCGCTGATCCCGGCGTTGTTGACGAGGACGTCGATGCGACCCTCCGCCGCGCCGACCTCGGCGAGCGCCGCGGCCACCGATGCCCCGTCGCGCACATCGCACGTCAGGCGGCGGGTGCCCTCGGCGGTCTCACCCTTGGCCGCGTCGAGACACCACACGGAGACACCCCGATCCCGCAGCAGAAGCGCCGTCGCCAGACCGATACCCGAGCCCCCGCCCGTGACGACGGCGACCAGTCCCGCGAACGGCGAGGTCACGCCTGCACCATCCGCTGACGGGCGGTGCCGAGGCCGTCGATCCCGAGCTCCACGACGTCGCCCTCGCGGAGATATTCGGGAGTCGGCATCCCGAGCGCGACCCCGGCCGGGGTTCCGGTGTTGATCAGGTCACCCGGCCGCAGAACCATGAACTGCGACAGGTACCGCACGATCTCGTGGACCGAGAAGACCATGTCGGCGGTCGTGCCCTCCTGGCGCATCTCGCCGTTGACGCTCGCCCAGAGCCGCAGCGCCTGCGGATCCCCGATCCCGGATGCCGGCACGAACCAGGGTCCGCACGGGTTGAACGTCTCGCAGCTCTTGCCCTTGTCCCACTGGCCGCCGCGCTCGAGCTGGAACTCGCGCTCGCTCACGTCGTGCGACAGGACGTACCCGGCGATGCAATCGGCGGCGCTCTCGACCGAGTCGAGGTAGCGAGCGGTGCGGCCGATGACCACGCCGAGCTCGACCTCCCAGTCGGTCTTCACCGAGGCGCGCGGGATGAGGACGTCGTCGAACGGCCCCACGACGGTCGCGGGATCCTTCATGAACACCACCGGTTCCGCCGGGATGGCGGCGCCGGTCTCGGCCGCATGGTCTCGGTAGTTCAGCCCCACGCACACCACCTTGCCGGGCGTCGCGATCGGCGCCGCCCACCGCTCGTCGCCGGTGAGGTCGTACGGGGTGAAGGTCGAGGCATCCATCCCCGCCAGGCGTTCGAGCCCGCCGTCCTCGAGGAACCGGCCGTTCAGGTCACCGAGCTCGGCGGGGACGATGTACCCCTCGCCGTCGAACTCGACGATCAGCCGTTCGGAGCCGTCGACTCCTCGTCGCGCGAATCTCATGCGTCAGCGTCCTTCCGTCGGGTCGTCGCGTGCGCCCGCCGCGCACGCGTCATGCCGCGACGAGTCCCGCCGCGGAAAGCTCTCGCCACATATCCTCGGGCGCCGTGGCGAGGTAGCGCTGCAGCGTCGACTCGGCCTGCGCCTGAGACCGCACGCCCACGACGACCGAGACCACTTCCGGGCGACGCAGGGGGTATCCCAGCGCGGCGGACGGCAGATCCACGCCGTAGCGCTCGCAGATGTCGGCGATCCGGTGTGCACGCTCGATCAGCTCGTCGGGGGCGCTCGTGTAGTCGTAGCTCGCGCCGGGCGCGGGGCGGGGAACGCTGAGCAGCCCCGAGTTGTACACGGCCGCCGCCACCACGCCGACGCCGCGTTCGGCCGCGAGGGGCAGCAGCCGATCCGCCGCCGCGTCGTCGAGCAGCGTGTACCGGCCGGCCACCATCACGATGTCGACATCGCACCGCTCGACGAAGTCGGCGAGCATCGCCGCCTGGTTCATGCCCGCGCCGATGGCCGACACGACGCCCTGGTCGCGCAGCTCGATGAGCGCGCCGACACCGGTGGTCGAGGCGGCATCCCAGTGCTCGTCGGGATCGTGCAGGTACGCGATGTCGATGCGGTCCAGCCCGAGGCGCGTCAGACTTTCCTCGACCGAGCGCAGGATGCCGTCGCGCGAGAAGTCCCATCGCCGGACGACCGTGGCCGGGACGGCGAACCCGTCGTCATCCTGACGGTCGGCGGTGTCGGGTGAGTCGATGAGCAGGCGGCCGACCTTCGTCGACAGCACATACTCGTCACGAGGACGGTCGCGCAGCGCCACCCCGAGACGACGCTCCGACAGTCCGAGTCCGTAGTGCGGCGCCGTGTCGAAGTACCGGATGCCGGCATCCCACGCCGCATCGACGGCACCGCGCGCCGTGGCGTCGTCGACCTCGCGCGAGAGATTCCCGATCTGCGCCCCGCCGAAGCCGATTTCGGTCAGGGCCGGCGTCCTCGCCGTTGATCGCGTCTGCATCTTCACCTCCGTGCGGAGCCCGGCCTGTCGGTCGCTCCGATCGAACAGTAACATATGATGTATGTTCTTTGTGGGCTCGCTCCGAGTCCCCCAGCAGGAAGTCAAGGGCGATATGAAGGTCACCGGTTACCGCGTGCTCCGCACGTTCCGCGAATGGGGACGCCCCATCGGCGACGTGAACGGACACATCGCGTCGGGCATCACCGAAGAAGCCGTGGTCCTCGTCGACACCGACGCGGGCATCACCGGTGTCGGCACGGGACACGTCGCCGACCTCGCGCGCCTCTTCCCCGCCATCGAAGGCCAGGACCCTCGCGCGGTCACCGCCCTCTACGACCGCATGCTCGCCCGCGTCTTCAAGGCCGGTCACGCCGGCGCGACCTTCGGCAGCATCGGGGCGTTCGACATGGCGCTGTGGGACATCAAGGCCAAGGCCGCCGGCGAGCCCCTCTGGCGACTGCTCGGCGCCCGCGACCGCTTCGTCACCGGGTACGCCTCGGGCCTCGACATCGCCCTGTCCGACGAGGAACTCGCCGCGTTCTACGCCCAGATGGCCGACCTCGGCTTCAGCAGCGGCAAGCTCAAGGGTGGACGCGACCTCGACGCCGACCGTCGCCGCCTGCACATCGTGCGCGATGCCATGGGCCGCAACTCCCGGCGACCGGCCGTGATGTTCGACGCCAACGAGTCGTGGAACCTCAAGCAGGCGGTCCGCTACGTCAGCGAACTCGAGCGCGACATCGACCTGACCTGGGTCGAGGAGCCCCTGCGACGGTGGGACGCCGAGGGGCACGCGCGCCTTTCCCGGAGCATCCGCGCCGCCGTCGCCACGGGCGAGAACCTGACGGGCCTCGAGCAGTTCCGTCCGATCATGGATGCCGGGGGCGTCGACGTCGTGCAGGTGGGGTGCACCTGGGGCGTGACGCATTTCCTTCGCGTCGCCATCCTCGCCCACGGCCGCGACCTTCCGATCAGCCCCGTCGGCGTGACCGCCAACCAGGCCGTCGCCCACGCCGCCATCGCCGTACCGAACCACCTCAGCGCCGAGGTGCAGGACCTCGGGGCGCCGTTCGGCCTGCACATCGACCAGCACTTCGCCGACGGCGGGATCGTCCTCGGCGACACTCCCGGGCACGGCGTAAGCGTCGACGAAGCGCTCATCGCCGACGGCGGCGACCGGGGCGCGAGCTGGCTCGTGGGCGCGGGCCCGCACGTGCGCCCCGACCGCGCGGGGCTCCGACTGGTGCCCGAAGCCGATCGGCACGAACGGCCCGACGCCGAGATGACGCGCGACTAGGCTGGCCGCATGAGCGAGGAGACCGTGCCCACCGGCATCGGGTCGGCCCTGCGCAGCTCGACGCCGCGCACGCCGACCGCCCGGCTCGGGGTCGCCGTGGTGCACGACCTGGTGGAGGCCATCGTCAAGGGCGACGTGCCCCCGGGCGACACGCTGCCACCCGAAGAGAAGCTGGCCCAGCACTTCGCCGTCAGCCGGACGGTCATCCGCGAATCCGTCAAGCGGGTCGAGGAGAAGGGGCTCATCAGCGTCGCCCCCGGCCGCGGCACGACCGTGCAGCCGAAGACCTCGTGGAACGTCCTCGATCCGGTGGTGCTCGCCGTCCTGCTCGAGAACGACTCGTCGCTCGGCGTGCTCGACGAGATCTCGGTGATCCGCGCCGCGCTCGAAGGATCCATGTCGGCGGCGACAGCCCAGCACGGCACGCCCGAGCAGATCGCCCAGATCACGGCATCCCTGGCGCGTATGGAGGAATCGGTCGAAGACCCAGAGGTCTTCCCGGACGCCGACCTCGACTTCCACTTCCTCGTCATGACGCTGTCCGGCAACGAGCTGGCCAGCAGCATCACGAAGATCCTGTTCTCGCGCGCGCGCCAATCCGCGCGCTTCGTCGGCAACCAGTCCACCGACGCGTTCCACATCACGCTCGAGGAGCACCGGCGCGTGCACGACGCGATCGCGGCGGGCGATCCCGCCGCGGCCGAGGCGGCGATGCGGGCGCACATCCTCGACGCCTGGCAGCGCCGCCGCTTCCCCACCGCGCGCGAACGCTGAGGTCGACCGCGCACGTGCGGCATGCGCGGACACCGGCCGGGGTCGGCATCCCGGTCAGTCCAGGTGCCAGGCCTCGGTCATGATCTGCCAGTTCGGCTCCGACCCGTCGTCGTCGAACGGCACCTGGCACGGCCCGGTGCGGGCCCACCACTCCTGCGTCATGGGGTCGGCCGCCATCTTGGCGTCATCGGCGGCGAGGTCCTCGCCCACGTATTCGTAGTAGCCGAACAGCACGTCGCCGCGGACGAAGATCGTGAAGTTGCGGATGTTCCCCTCGCGCAGCGTCTGCTCGACGCCCGGCCACACGGCGCGGTGAAGCGCGAGATACTCCTCGCGCTTCTCGGGCACCATGCGGCACACCATGCCCACGCGGAGCACGCTCACTCCTTCGTCCCGCCGGCGGTCATGCCGGTGACGAGGAACCTCTGCGAGAACAGGAAGATCAGCAGCACGGGGAGGACCGAGACCAGGGTCGCCAGCGCGAGCACAGGAAGCTCGATGGTCACCGATCCCGCCGACGTCGGGTTGAACAGCGGCACGTTCGAGAGCAGTTCGGCCAGGCCGACCTGGATCGGGGCGCGGCGGCCCGGCACCATGACGAACGGCAGGAAGTAGTTGTTCCAGTTGCCCACGACGTTGAAGAAGCCGACGAGCGCGATGACCGGGGTCGCCAACGGCATGGCGACGCGCCAGAAGACCCGCCACTCCCCCGCGCCGTCGATGCGAGCGGCATCCAGGAGGTCCTTCGAAATGCTCGTCGAGAAGTAGATGTACGTCAGGTACACGCCGAAGGGGAAGAACGAGAAGGGCAGGATCACGGCGAGCGGATTGCCGATGAGCCGCACGGCGCTCAGCTCGAGGAAGGTCGGCAGCACGAGGGCGGTGCTCGGGATGAGCATCACCACGAGGGTCACCGCCAGCAGCGTGCGACGCAGCCGGAAGTCGATCATCGCGAGGGCATACCCGGCAGGGATGGTCACGAGCAACGTCAGGATGAGCGCGCCGCCGGTGTAGAGCGCGGCGTTGCCGAGCCACGTCCAGACGATTCCGTTCTGGAAGGCCATGAGGGCGTTCCAGTTGTCGGCCAGCGTCGAGAACGCCCCGAAGTCGAACGGGCCGTTCAGCAGCAGCTCGCGCGGGGTCTTCGTCGGGGCCAGCAGCAGCCACACCAGGGGCAGCAGGAAGAACACGACGAAGAACAGGGCGATCACGACGACGAGGGCTCGGCCGAGCCACTCGCCGGGCGTCATCCGCCGGCGACGCGCGCGGGCGGCGAGGGCCCGCTCGTCGGCGCGCAGCAGGGTCGCGGTTTCAGTCGCGCTCAAAGAGTCCTCCTCGGAAGACAAAGAAGGCAGCCAGGATCAGGGCGACGGCCAGAAGGATGAGGGAGATCGCGGCGGAACCGTTGAAGTCGTTCTGCCGGAAGGCGTAGAGGTAGGCGAGCTGGTTGAGCGAGTAGTCCTGCGGGACGACGCCCTTGCTCGCCTGGGAGAGCACGCGAGGCTCGACGAAGAGCTGACTACCCGCGGCGATCGACATGACGACCATGTACGAGATCCACTTCCGCAGCAGGGGCAGCTGGATGTACCACGCGGTCTGCACCGGGCCGGCGCCGTCGATCCGCGACGCCTCCATGATCTCGGGGCTGATGTTGTTCAGCGCGCCGTACATGATGACGATCCACTGCCCCGCGCCCGTCCAGAACGAGACGATCGTGAAGATGACGGGCAGGTTGTCCAGCGAGACGGTGGCCACGAAGGAGTCGAAGCCGAGACCCCGCAGGATGCCGGACACCGGGCTCACGCTGGGATCGAGCAGGAACAGCCACAGCAGAACGCTGGACGCGCCCGCGAGCGCTCCCGGGATGTAGTAGACGAACCGCACTGACGTGGAGAGCCACCGCGACGCGAAGTTGTGCACGATCAGCGCAAGCAGCACGACGAACACGATCTGGAAAATCAGCCAGATCACCAGGTACGCCGAGACGTGCTGGACCGCGGGCCAGAAGCGGTAGTCGCCGAAGACGCGGACGAAGTTGTCTACGCCCGCGAAGCTCCCCGCCTTGGTGAACGCGAGATACACCGCGTACAGGGCCGGGCCGAGGCCGAACAACAGCAACAGGATGCCGTACCCCGAGCTGAAGGCATAGGCCATCGCCGACTGGGAACGGTTCGGGTTTCGACGCCGTTGCTCGCCTCCCCGCCGGCGCGTTTCGGCGCCGGCGGAGAGGGGCGTCATCGTGGAAGTGACGATGGCCTGGCCTTTCGTGGGATCGAGCGGGGTCAGCGAGTGACGGTGTAGCCCTGCACCTGGGCTTCGTTCAGGATCTCGGCCTGCCAGTCACCGGTGACGTCACCGATGGACTTGCCCGCGCCGAGTGCCGGCAGAACAACCTTGCTGTACGCGGTCTCGGCGCTGAAGCTCGGGAAGCCCCATCCGCTCCACACCTGACCACCGGCGTCGATCACATTCTTCTCGAAGTCGCCGACGAAGTAGCCGTCCGCGGCCTGCTTGGCGATCCACTTCTCGCCGGCCTCGGCGTACGCCGGGTATCCGGGCGCGAGGTCGACCTGGTACTCGTCGGAGCTGGCGGCGAACTCCATGAAGGTCTTGACGGCATCCAGGTTCTTCGAGTGGCTCGATGCGAGCCACGTTCCACCGCCGACGTTGCCGGTGCCGACGTCCTCACCCTCCCAGTGCAGCGGGGTGCCGGCGCCGAGCTGACCGGCGGGGACGTTGAGGCTGTCCGGGTTCTGGAACAGCGCACCCGTGAACCACACGGGCCCCGGCATGCCGAGAACCTTGCCCTGCGCCTGCTGGATGAAGTCCGAGCCGAACACCGAAGCCGTCGACAGCGTCTTGTTCGCCACCATGTGGTCGAGCAGGTCGGTCATCTTCTTCGAGTTCTCGGCACCGAAGTCGGACGTGAAGTCGTTGCCGTCGAGCTGGAAGATCGGCGCCTGCGCACCCCAGTAGTAGACGTACGACCCGAGGAAGCCGTCTCCGACCGAGCCGAGGAGGTAGCCGGGGTGCTCCAGGGCCACACGGTCGCTCAGATGCTCATACTCTTCCCAGGTGGTGGGCACTTCGTAGCCGAACTGGTCGAAGAGGGCCTGGTCGTACCAGAACACGACCTGCGCGAGGTCGTTGCGCAGCCCGTAGGTGGTTCCGTCGATCGTCAGGGGATCGAGCGATCCGGGGGTGAACCCGGCGAGGAAGTCGTCGTCGAACCAGCCCTTGTTGACGGGGGCGGCGAACGCCTGCTGGCCGTTGGATTCCTTCGAAGCCCAGGACGCGTCGTTGTTCTGCGTCGAGAACACCACGTCGGGCCAGCCCTCACCGGCCTGGTCGAACAGCGCGATGCGTGTCTGGAGGCTCGCCGAACCGCTGGCGTTGCCGTCGTAGGTCTCGGCGTTGATCTGGATGTCGGGGTGCGCCTTCTTGAAGGCGTCGATGATCGGTTCGCGGGTGGCATCCACCCACACCGTGATCGGGCTGCCGGCCTCCTGCTCGGCCTGCGGGAAGCCCAGCGAAGTGTCTCCGCTACCGGAGCCGGGGCTGCAGGCGCTCAGAGCGACAGCGGTCACCCCCGCCAGGGCCAAGGCCCCGAATCGGGCGAAACGGATGAAGCGACGGTGCTGTGTTGCCATTTCCAGTCCTCACATGGTCGACGTCGTTGACGACTCACCGCGATGCGGCGCGCTTTCATTAGATCATACATGTGACCTATGAGGAAAACCCCGTATGGTGAAGGGGCGGATGTCGACCTCATCCGCTCTCACCGGAGAGGACCCGTCGTGCGCGCACTTCACTACATCTCGGCTCGAACCGTCGACCCTGTGGACATCCCGCCGGAGGCTCCTACCGCGGGGCAGGTGCAGATCCGCGTGGCGTACGCCGGCCTCTGCGGCACCGACCTGCACGTCTTCCACGGTGACATGGATGCCCGCGTCCAGCGACCCCTCGTCTTCGGCCACGAGATGAGCGGAGTCATCACCGCCGTCGGCGACGAGGTGGACGAATGGATGCCGGGAGACCGCGTCACCGTGATGCCGCTGGACTGGGACGGCACGTGCCCCGCGTGCCTCGCGGGCAACGAGCACATCTGCCAGAACCTCGACTTCATCGGCATCGACTCCCCCGGCGCGTTGCAGGAGCTGTGGAACGTCCCGGCATCCACCGTGGTTCGTCTGCCCGAGGACCTCGACCTGCGCGAGGGAGCTCTCGTGGAGCCGGTCGCCGTCGCCGTCCACGACGTGCGCCGCTCGGAGCTGTCCGCCGGAGACACCGCGGTCGTCATCGGGGGCGGCCCCATCGGCGTCCTCATCGCGAGCGTCGCCCGGCACACGGGGGCGGATGTCGTCGTCATCGAGCCGGATGCCGGGCGCCGAGGCACGATCGAGAACCTCGGCTTCCGCACGCTCGACCCTCTCGCGACCGATCAGGCGGCCTGGGTGGAGGAATGGACGGGCGGTGCTGGCGCCGACGTCGTGTTCGAGGTCTCGGGTGCCGCCGCAGCTGTCCGCGGGATGACCGCGTTGGCGAAGGTCCGCGGCACCATCGTCGTGGTCGCCATCCACCCGCAGCCTCGCGAGATCGACCTGCAGCGCGTCTTCTGGCGCGAGCTGCGATTCCTCGGTGCGCGCGTCTACCAGCGCCGCGACTTCGAGACCGCCGTCGAATTGCTCGCGGGCGGCGCGATCCCGACGGACACCCTGATCACCGACGTGGTTCCCCTGGAGAAGACCGGTGACGCGTTCGCCGCGCTCGAGGCGGGTCAGGCCCTGAAGCTGCTCGTCGCGGTCGGGGGCGAGCAGTGAGCGCCGGTCTGTTCGACCTCACCGGTCGCACCGCCCTCGTCACAGGGGCGAACCGCGGGATCGGCCTGGCCATGGCATCCGCCCTGGCAGAAGCAGGCGCCGACATCGTCGCGGTCAGCACCAGGGATGCCGAGCCCGACAGCACCATTGCGATCGCCGTGCGCGACCATGGGCGGGGGTTCACGTCGTTCGCGTGCGACTTCTCTGACCGAACCGCCGTGCTGGCGCTCATCGACGACCTGCGCGACCATCGGGTCGACATCCTCGTCAACAACGCCGGCACCATCGAGCGCGCCCCCGCGGTCGAGCACCCGACCGCCCTATGGGACCGCGTCCTCGAGGTCGACCTCACCAGTCCGTTCCTGCTGACGCAGGCCGTCGCGGCCGGCATGCTGGAGCGCGGCTCGGGGAAGGTCGTCTTCACCGCTTCACTGCTGAGCTTCCAGGGCGGGATCAACGTGCCCGGATACGCCGCAGCGAAGTCGGGCATCGCGGGGCTGACTAAAGCTCTGTCGAACGAATGGGCCGCCAGGGGCGTCAACGTCAACGCGATCGCCCCCGGGTACATCGCCACCGACAACACCGCGCCTCTGCGCGGCGACCCCGATCGATCGCGCAGCATCCTCGAGCGCATCCCCGCGGGACGCTGGGGGGAGGGCTCGGATCTCGCCGGTGCGACAGTGTTCCTGGCATCTGCGGCATCGGACTACGTGAACGGCATCGTGCTGCCCGTCGACGGCGGCTGGCTCGGCCGATGAGCGAGTGGCTGCGCCCGTTCCCGATCGTTCCGGTGATCGTGTGCGACCGCCCCGACATCGCGGCCGACCTCGCGCACGCCCTCCACGACGGGGGTGTCGACTGCGCCGAGATCACGCTGCGCACACCGCGCGCCCTGGAAGTGCTCGCCGCGATGATCGCGAACGCGCCGCCGGGATTCGTCGTGGGGGCCGGCACGGTCCTCGAGGTCGCGCAGGTGGGCCGCGTCGCCGATGCGGGCGCGGCGTTCATCGTCAGCCCCGGGTTCGACCCCGATGTCGTGGACCGTGCGCGCACGCGTGGTCTTGATGTGCTGCCCGGCGTGGCCTCGGCCACGGAGGTGCAGCGTGCCCGGCGCGAGGGAGTTCGAGCGGTGAAGCTCTTCCCCGCCGACCTTCTCGGGGGTCGGGCCGCCATCGACGCCCTGTCGGCGGTCTTCGCCGACACGGGCTTCGTGCCGAGCGGCGGCGTCGGTCCGCACAACGCGGCCGACTACCTCGCGCACCCCGCGGTGCCGTCGGTGAGCGGGAGTTGGCTCGCCCCGCGCGCCGAGATCGAGGCGGGAGACCTGTCGCGCGTCGCCGAGCGCGCCCGGGCGGCGATGCAGCTGCGGGCGGCGACGTGACCGCCGCGGTCGTCACGTTCGGCGAGACCATGGCGCTGTTCCGCCCGGCCGACCCGACCGAGGGCGAGAACGCCACCGACTATCGCCTGTCCTTCGGCGGCGCCGAGAGCAACGTGGCCGTCGGCATCGCACGCCTCGGCGGCCGTGCGGTGTGGATGGGACGCGTGGGTGACGACGTCGCGGGGCGGCGGATCCGCAGGGAACTGCGCGCCGAGGGCGTCGAGCTCCGCGTCACCGTCGATGCCGAGGCATCCACCGGCTCGATGATGAAGACCGAGATCGCCCCGGGGCGGGTCGGCGTGCAGTACTGGCGTGCGGGCAGTGCCGGTAGCCGACTGCACCCCGACGACCTCGACCTCGCGGTGCTCACGCCCGCGTCGGTCCTGCACGTGACCGGGATCACCCCCGCGCTGTCGGCATCCGCGTCCGCCGCCGTCGACGCGGCGATGTCAGCCGCACGCTCGGCCGGCGCGACGGTGTCGTTCGACGTCAACCATCGGCCTTCGCTCTGGCGCGGACGAGATGCGTCCGCGGTCTACCGGCGGCTCGCGACGCAGTCCGACATGGTGTTCGCCGGTCGCGAGGAGGCGGCGCTCATCGTCGGTGAGATGCCCGACGACGAGCTCGTGGATGCCATTGCGGCCCTGGGTCCGTCGACGGTGGCGCTCAAGCGCGGCGCCGAGGGGGCGACGGTCCTTGCCGAGGGACGGCTGCTGCACCGACCGGCGTGGCCGATCCACCCCGTCGACACGGTCGGCGCGGGCGACGCCTTCGTGGCGGGATACCTCGCGGACACCCTGCGCGGCGCCCCTCTCGAGAGCCGCATCGACACGGCGGTGGCGGCGGGCGCGTTCGCCTGCCTCGGCCGCGGCGACTGGGAGAGCCTGCCGCACCGCCGCCAGTTGGAGCTCCTCGCGGCGGGAGACGGCGACCCCGTCGTGCGCTGACTCGCCGTCGGACACGACCGTGCCCCCTCGCTCCGCGGAACGAGGGGGCACCGTCGTTCGTCAGTTCAGCTTGAACACCGTCGACTGACTGTTGCCGGCGACGTCGAACACGACGAGCGTGTTCTCTCCGCGGACCGCGCCGAAGACGCCGGGCGTTACGAAGTTCACGTCGGACCAGGGTGCGTCCGCCAGATCCTTCACGACGCCGTTGAGCTCGACCCGGTCGATGCGGCCGGCGTCGTAGAGCTTGAAGCTCACCCGGTCGTACGACTCCCCGGTGGCGACGGTGAAGTTCTTGCCGTCCTTCACGGTCACCGTGGGCGCGGTGGCGTCGATCGTGAACGCGAACGTCCCGGTCGCCGAGACGTTGCCCGCACGGTCGTGCGCGTTGTACTTCAGCTGGTACTGCCCGTCCGGCAGCGACACCGACGCCGTGTGCGTCGCCGTCCGCGCGCCGTCGACCGCCGTCTGCGTGCTGCGCACGAGCGCGCCGCCCTGATAGACGTTGGCCACGATCTGGGACAGACCGCGGTCGTCGGTCGCGTCGATCCGGAGGTCGAGCGTGCGGGACGGACCCGCCGCGGTCGGCGTGACGAGGGTCGCCGTCGGCTTCACGTCGTCGCGGTCGATGCGCAGGTCGCTGAACACGTTGAGAGCCGAGCGGCCCGCATCGTGCGAGGACGAGAAGATCCCGGCATCCTGGACCGCGGCTGCCCCCGTCAGGGTGACCGTCGAGCCGATCTGCGCGTAATTGGTCCCGTCGAACGAGTACCAGGCGCTCACCCGGTCACCGCTGCGGTCGAGCTTCACCCACACTGGGCGGAACGTGTTCACGTTCGCCGCGGCCGAGCTCTCGACGAAGCCGTCGCCGTTGGCATCCCAGTGGAAGACGACGCCGTTGCGCGGAGTGACGGCCACGACCGCATACCCCGCGGACGCCCCCGGCTGATCGATGTCGTTGCGGATCATCACGCCCGACTTCGCCCAGGCGTTCGCGTCGCCGACGGTGTCGACGCGCGCGGACACGCTGGACGCCGCGTTCACAGCATCCTTCTGGAAGATGGAGCCGTACGCGTCGTCGCGCTGACCGCCGCCGCCCCACACGTCCGCACCCTGGGCACGGATGGCGAAATGACCGTCCGCCTGGGCGAAGTGCGAGCTGTTCGCCGACGCCGCCGTGGTCGTGAACGGCGCCCCCACCTGCTCGCCCGTGTCACCGCACGCGGCGTCCTCGGTGAACAGAGTGGCATTGAGTGCGGTCCGCCGCTCGGGAGCGACCCCGGCCTGGCAGATGACCTGGCGCGCGGCATCCGGCCAGTTCAGTCCGGACACCTGCACGTTGTCGACGAGCCGGTTGCGGTTCGCCTCGAGATTCGGCGTCTGGGTGCCGCCGGAGTTGTACCAGTTCTGCGTGATGAGGTTGTCGCTCGTGTTCGTGGCGTTGTAGGCGTTGGTGAACACCCACGGGTTCGTGCCCTGGAGCACGTTCTGCCGGTAGATCGTCGAGCGCGTGCCCTCGTCCAGGTACAGCCCGACGCCGGAGACGTTGTAGAGGTAGTTCCGCTCCGTCACCGATCCGGGGCTGGCCGACAGGTTGTAGATCGAACCGCCGTCAGCGAACTGCGACTTCGTGTTGTGCACGAGGTTGCCGGCGACGAGGTTGTCCTTCAGCGTCGTGGGCGTCTCGTAGCGGGTGTTCCAGTTGTAGTACCCGCGCTGGGTGTACTCCCCCGAACCGCCGGCGTCGTTCATGCCCCAGCCGTAACCGGTGTCGATGCCGTCGTAGGCGACGTTGGCGACCTCGTTGTTCTGGATGCGCGCGTTGGTCACGTACGTGCTGAGGATGCCGGAGTTGTCCTTGTACTCCACGGCCGCGCGCGTCACGGTGTTCTGCTCGACCGTGATGTCGCGGTTGATCATCCGCGCGTCGTCGGGGTGGTGCGCCTCGGGACGGTTGCCGCCCACGAACACGCCGTGGCCGCCCACCTCGGTGAAGCGGTTGCCGATCACCTGGATGTTCTGCGCACCGAGACCCACGCCGCTCAGCGCGGCGTTGGTGTCGTTGCCGATGCCGAGCGCCGACGACCCGAGCCCGACGAACAGGTTGTCCTCGAACCGGACACCGGATGCCGCGGACACCTGCACCGCGGCCGGCTGCTGGTACCAGCCGGTCCGCGCGCGTTCGAACTGCTCGCATCCGCGCGAGCAGCTGGTGAAGGCGTCGGCCGGTCGGTAGTCGTAATGGCCCTTGATGTAGGAGCCGTTCTGCTGCGTCGCGTACCCGTCGGTGCTCGGCCCGAGCCACGACGTACCCGTGAACGTGATGCCCTGGAACGCGAGGTTCTTCAGGGGCTGGTCGTACGTGCCGCCGACGCTCAGGAGCACCTCGACCCGCGGGAGTTCGACGTCGAGGTCGTTGGGGTCCACGCCCTCACCCGGCTTGTAGTAGAGCTTCCCGCCATCGGGATCGATGTACCACTCGTTCATCTGGTCGATGAACGCCAGGGAGTTCGAGAGCCAATAGGTGGAGCCGCCCAGGAGGGCGAACTGCGGGGTGTCCCATCCCCAGGTGTTGTTCTCCCACGCCGGCTGGACCATCGTCAGCTTCGAGTTCGCGATGCTCGCCACCGGCGAATACCGGTAGGTGAAGTCGCCCTTCGCCTCGAACTCGATGCGGTCGGGCTGCGGGACGTCGTTGAGGAACGCGAGGTCGGGGTTCTTCAGCGTGATCCCGGACTCGTCGAGCGCGAGATCGGCGCCGGCGACCTGGCGCTGCGCGCGCTGGGCGTAGACGCCGTTGACGTAGAGCTGGCGGGTGTCGACACCTTGCGGGGTGTCGGCCACCCAGATGCCGGCGTCGCCGTCGTGCACGCGCCAGCCCGACACCCGGTCGGCGCCCGAGATCACGGGGTGGGCGCCGGCGGCGGCGGCCCACCGCACGGAACCGCCGTCGCCGCCGGCGTCTTCGGGGCGGAACTGCAGCGGCTCGTCGATCCGATACTCCCCATCGGCGAGCTCGACGACGACGTCGGAGGGGCCGTCGGCGACGAGGTCGCGGACGCGGTCCTTCGCCGTCGGCAGGTCGCAGGGCTTGCCTGGAGAGCAGACGGAACCCGAGCCGTCCGGCGAGACGTGGAGGGTTCGAGGTTGAGCGGCGACGGCGGGACTGGCGAGGGCGAGGGAGGCCGCGAGGGCTCCGATCACCGCCAGTGCGCCGCCACGGAGGTGGCTTGTCTTCACGGGGGGTCCTGTCGAGGAAGGGGATGTCCCGGACGCGCGACTCGCGGTTTCGATCACGGCCTTGTGAACGGGGTGTGCGGCTGCACGTTAAACATCATATGAATGATGTATGAGAATGCAAGGGTTCTGCCGAATGAAGGCGAATCAGCACTCCATGACCGCATGACACCCGGTCCCACCATGCGCGATACTGAGTACATGAGCACCGACGCCCAGCCCCGCACGCTCCCCGGCGAGCGCATCGCCTCGTACGACCTGCTCGGTCGCCGCGACACCGACTACTACGCCGTCTTCGCCGACATCCCCGACGCCGACCGCGTCGCGTGGGACAACGCGAAGCTCTTCGTCGACGAGGTCGGCACCCGCATGCAGGCCGAGTGGGATGCCGCGACGTACCCCGTCGAGCTGCTGCGGCGCATGGGCGAGCTCGAGCTGTTCACGGACGGCATCGAGCACCCCGACCTCCCGGCGTCCTCGCCGCTGGCGGCCGGCCTGGTCAATATGGAGGTCTCGCGCGGAGACGGCTCGCTCGCCACCGCCCTCGCCGTTCAGGGCGGTCTCGCCCTGCGCACGCTCGCGATGTTCGGCTCCCCCGAGCAACAGGCGCGCTGGCTCAAGCCCCTCGCCGACGGCACGGTGCTCGGCGCCTTCGCCCTGACGGAGCCCGACCACGGCTCCGACTCCGTCTCGCTCGAGACCACCGCGACCCGCACGGCCGAGGGCTGGACGCTCTCGGGAACCAAGAAGTGGATCGGCAACGGCGCCTCCGGTGGCATCACGTTCGTCTGGGCGCGCGTGGATGCCGAGGGCGACGACGACCACGACAAGGTGCGCTGCTTCCTGGTGGAGCAGGACACCCCGGGGTACACGGGCACCGTGATCACGGGGAAGGTGTCGCTCCGCGGCATCCATCAGGCTCACATCGCCCTCGACGGGGTGCGTCTTGCCCCGGATGCCGTGCTCCCGGGGACTCACACCTTCAAGGACGCGTCGGCCGTGCTGTTCGCCACGCGGTCGGGCGTCGCGTGGTCGGCGCTCGGGCACGCGACCGCCTGCTACGAGGCGGCGCGGACATATGCCACCGAGCGCATGCAGTTCGGAAAGCCGCTCGCGAAGTTCCAGATGGTGCAGGAACGCCTCGCCCAGATGCTCGACGAGCTCACCGCGATGCAGCTGTACTGCCGACGTCTCGCCGACCTCGAGACCTCGGGCGGCCTGCGCCCCACGCAGGCGTCGCTGGCGAAGTACCACAACACCCGCGCCGCGCGCCGCGTCGCGGCGATCGCCCGCGACCTGCTCGGGGGCAACGGCATCCTGCTCGAGAACGGTGTCATGCAGCACATGGCCGACATCGAGGCGATCCACACGTACGAGGGCACCGAGAGCGTGCAGGCACTCCTCCTGGGCCGCGACATCACCGGCATGAGCGCCTTCGTCTGATCCCGGATGCCGGTTCCCCGGGGCACCTAATGCGCACCGGGGAACCGCGCAAGCCGCACGGGCCATGTCGGTGGCGCCCGCTACCTTCGGAACATGGGCCTGTTCTCTCGCCATCCCGCGTCCCACGACCTCGCGAACACCGTCGCTGCCGCCGTCGAGGCGCCTCCGCGCAGCCTGTGGGCCGACGGGTTCGGGCGCCTCGCCGTGCGCGCGGTGCAGATCATCGTCGTTGTGCTGCTGGTCGCCGGCCTCATCTGGGGCATCCAGCAGCTGACGCTTGTCATCATCCCCCTGATCCTGGCGCTCATCTTCGCCTCCGCTTTCGGACCGGTGACGATGTGGATGCGCCGTAAGGGCGTACCCGCGGTACTCGCGACGCTTCTCACCCTGCTCGCGGTCGTCGCCGTGCTCGGGGCGCTCGGCTGGCTCGTCGTCAACGCGGTCATCGGTCAGTGGGACGAGCTGAGCACGCAGGCCGTGTCGGGGTTCCAGCAGGCACAGGACTGGTACCACACGCTTCCGTTCGCGATCTCGCCCGACCAGATCGACGGGGCCGTGAAGGCCATCACCGACTTCGTGACGAGCGCGCAGTTCGGCAGCGGAGCACTGGCCGGCGTCAGCGCCGTCGCGTCGTTCGTCACCGGTTTCGTGCTCCTGGTCGTGATCCTGTTCTTCTTCCTCAAGGACGGCCCGCGCATGTGGGAGTTCGTCCTGCGCCCGTTCCGGGGCAGCCACTACGACCGGGCTCGCCGCATCGGCGACAAGACCGTGACGGTGCTGGGCTCCTACGTCCGCGGCACGGCATCCGTCGCCGCCGTCGACGCGATCGGCATCGGCATCGGTCTCGCGATCCTGCAGATCCCTCTCGCGCTGCCGCTCGCGGTGCTCGTCTTCCTGCTGGCATTCATCCCGATCGTGGGCGCCGTGACCGCCGGCATCCTGGCCGCTCTGGTCGCGCTCGTCACGAACGGCTGGGTCGTCGCGCTCATCGTGGTCGGCATCGTCGTCCTGGTGAACCAGCTCGAGGGCAACTTCCTCCAGCCGGTGCTCATGGGCCGGTCCATGAAGCTGCATTCGTTCGTCGTCCTGATCGTCCTCGCCGGCGGAACCGCGATCGGCGGGATCCTGGGCACGCTGCTGGCCGTGCCCCTCACCGCCGTGGCGTGGGGCATCGTCACCGTCTGGAACGGTCCCGACGAGCCCGCCGAGTGGGCGCGCCGCAAGAAGCGCCGCAACCCCGTGCCGCTGGCCGGGAGCGAGAGCGAAGGCTGAGCCGATGCCGTACGACGTCCCCGCCCCGATGCTGGCGAAGGCCGTGCCCGAGGTTCCCGAGCCCGGCAAGGTGTCGGGCGGGCTGTCGTACGAACCGAAGTGGGACGGCTTCCGCGCGCTGGTGTCGTGGGACGGAACCGATGTCGAGATCGGCAGTCGCGGCGCAAAGCCGTTGACGCGGTACTTCCCCGAACTGGTCGACGCGTTCGCCCGGCTCCTGCCCGGGCCGTGCCTCCTCGACGGCGAGGTGGTCGTGGCCCGTGGCGAGCCGGGCCGGCAGCGCCTCGACTGGGAGGCCCTCTCGCAACGCATCCACCCGGCAGCCTCGCGCGTGGCGCTGCTGTCCGAAGAGACGCCGGCGATGTTCATCGCGTTCGACCTGCTCGCGCGCGGCGACCGTGACCTGCAGAGCGAGCCCTTCGCCGAGCGTCGCGCGCAGCTCGTCGACCTGCTCCGCGCGGTCCCCCACCCCGTGCACGTCACCCGCACCACTGACGACCCCGACCTCGCCCGCCGCTGGCTCGCCGAGTTCGAGGGAGCGGGCCTGGACGGCGTCGTCGCCAAGCCCCTCGCGCAGCCCTACGCCCCGGGCAAGCGCACGATGTTCAAGATCAAGCACGCCCGCACCGCCGACGTGGTGGCGCTCGGCTACCGCATCCACAAGTCGGGGCAGGGCGTGGGCTCACTGCTCGTCGGCCTCTACGACGACGGCGGTCGGCTGCACGGCGTCGGCGGGGTGTCCGCGTGGACCGACAAGCGTCGGCTGGAACTCATCGACGAACTCGCGCCCCTCGTCGAGCGGGATGCCGAGGGCGAAGCGGTCGTCGGCGAGACCGACCGCTCGAGATTCGCGGCATCCAAGGACGTGTCGTTCGTCCGGCTGCGCCCCGAGCGCGTGCTCGAGGTGCGGTACGACCAGCTCGAGGGCATGCGCTTCCGGCACACCGTGCAGTTCGAGCGCTGGCGTCCCGACCGCGACGCGACCTCGTGCACCTTCGAGCAACTCGAGACCGTCGGCGCGTACGACCTGGGCGACGTCCTGGACTGAGCGCCGGGCCGGCGGTTCCCAGAACAGGCGCTGCCCCGCCACGGCCCCCGCACCGTTCGCGTCACGGCCCCGGCGGTTCCCACAACACGCGCCGCGCCGAGAACAGGCGCTGCGCCGAGTGGCATCCCCTGTTCTCAGCGCACCGCCCCACGCCGGGCCGCGGCGCCCAGCCCCGCCGCCACAGCCCCGCGCAGCGCTACTCCGCCGCGTTCTTGGCCCGCGACGGCTGCACGCGCGGCGGCTCGCCCGGCATCTTGGGGAACTCGGGCGGGAACGGCAGCTCGCCGAGACCGGCCTCGAGGTCGCGCTGCCACCACTCCAGCAGCGTGTCGATGCGGCCGGGGGCGGCGGCGAAATCCGCCCACGGGTCGCCGAGGGATGCCAGACGCTCCGGAACGCTGCGAACGGTGAACGCGAGCGGGTCGACGTCGTGCAGCTCCTCCCACGTGACCGGGGTCGACACGGTCGCGGTCGGAAGCGCCCGCGGCGAGTACGCCCCCGCCATGGTGCGGTCGCGGTTGGCCTGGTTGAAGTCGACGAAGATGCGCTGACCGCGCTCTTCCTTCCACCAGTTGGTCGTCACGGCATCCGGCATCCGTCGTTCCAGCTCCCGGGCCGCGGCGATGACGGCGTGGCGCACATCGAGGAATTCATGCGTCGGCTCAATGGGGCAGAACACGTGGAGGCCACGGTTGCCGCTCGTCTTGATCCAGGGCTCCAGACCCGCGTCGTGCAGCACGTCGCGCAGCGCGAGCGCGGCGGTCACGGCCTCGGCGAAGCCCGTACCCGGCTGCGGGTCGAGGTCGATGCGCAGCTCGACGGGGTGGTCGGGGTCGCTCGCGAGCGAGGCCCACGGGTGGAACACGATCGTGTTCATCTGCGCCGCCCACACCGCCGACCCGATCTCGGTGAGGACGAGCTGCGGATGCCGCCGACCGCTGTTGTACGTCACGGTGACCGCCTCGACGAACGCCGGCGCCCCCTTCGGCGGGTTCTTCGAGAAGAAGCTCTCCCCGCCGACGCCGTCGGGGAACCGCTCGAGCGACACGGGCCGGTTGCCGTTCGCGGCGAGGAACGGCTCCGCGACCGCGATCAGGTACTCGGCGAGTTCGCGTTTGGTGATCCCGACCTCAGGCCACAGCACACGGTCGGGGTTGGACACGCCGATCTCGCGATCGCCGTCGGGGCCGGGCACGGTGAGCGTGATGCGCGGGGATGCCATGCCCCGACGCTAACGGTCGGCGCGCGCCGTGTCTGCCCCGTTGCCCTGCGCGTGAGGTGCCAATACCTGTCGCCGCGCGCGGCCTCGAAGCGACAGATTCTGGCGCCTCACACTCGGGGGACGGCCGTGTCCAGCCCGCCCTACGGCTTTGCCGGCCCGCCTACGCTCGATGCATGACCTCCCGCGCCGCCCGCACTGCCCTCGACATCGCCGACTGGCGACGCCGCGTCTTCGCGCTCTACGCCGCCATCCGCGAGCTGGACGACCCGGAAGAGGCCCACGAGCTGTGGCGCATCGAGCGCGACGCCCTCTTCGCCGACCACCCCGCCACTCCCCTGCTGCCCGAGCAGCGCGAAGGGTTCGCGGGGCTGCCGCTCGCGCCGTACGACGCCGCGTGGCGGTTCGAGGTCACGCTGCTCGACGCCGACGACGCCTCCTTCGTCGCGACGACAGGCACCGACGGCGACGTCGGCTTCGAACGCATCGGCCGCGTCGAGCTGCCCGACACCGGATCCCTCGACGTGTGGCGGCTGACCTCCTACGGAGGCGGCCTCTTCGTGCCCGTCCGCGACGCCTCGGCCGGACGCCCCGGCGGCACCTACGGAGGCGGCCGCTACCTGCTCGACACGATCAAGGGCGCCGACCTCGGCACCGGTACCGCGCCGGACACCCTCGTGCTCGACTTCAACTTCGCGTACAACCCCTCGTGCGCCTACGACCCCGCGTGGGCGTGCCCGCTGGCTCCGGCCGGCAACGTGCTGCCCGTCACCGTTCCGGTCGGCGAGCTCTACGGGGTGTGATCCCCGGGGCGCCGCGCGCGCACGAGGTTCCCGGCGGGGTCTGCCGACCCGTCCGGCCCGTCGCCCCGCGGGCTCGTGCTGCTCCGGGCCGGACTGCACCCGGCGCGAGCCGACCGGGCGGTAGAACGTGCCGAACTCCGGAGAAACCCACCGGTCCGGCCCCTGCACGGCGCAAGAACGGGGCGCGAGGACAAAAACTCAGGAGTTCGGCCCGCCCCGCGACGCCCGGCACCCGCCGCCGCGCCCGACGCCCGCGCCCGACACCCGCCCCACGCGGCCAGACGAGCCGCGGCCGGACTCAGTCGGCGAGGGCGATGAGGCCGGTGAGGTGCTCGCGCGTGAGGCGGATCCACGGACCCGCGGGGTCGACCAGGAGCCCGGTGAGACCGGCGTCGCCGACGAGTGCCTTGGCGAGCTGCTCGTTCTGCAGCGGCACCGGCTGATCGCCGCGTCCGAGAGCGAGTAGTTCGAGCGGGTGCGAGAACACCTCGAGGAAGCGCTCGCCCGTCGCGGAGCGCGACTCGGCGACGCCCACGGGGCCGCCGTCCTCGGACTGAGCGACGGCGATCCACAGCGGAGCGCCCGCGAGGATCGCCTCGGCGACGGTGGATGCCGTGGACTCGGTGCGCTTCTCGCTGAGCGCCGTCTTGATCCGCAGGTCGGGGTCGGCCTCGGACACCATCCGCTCGAGCAGGGCCGAGGGCAGTACCGCACGGGCGTCGTCGGATGCGTGGTCGAGCACGACACCGGCGTAGGGGCCGGCGAGCACATGCTTCAGGAGGGCCATGACGGGCTGCCCCATGGCCGAGGTGTCGCGGTCGCCGTCGGCCTCGACGCTCTTGGTCAGTGCGTGCCCGCTGCTGTACGCGAGAACAAGCTGCTCGTCGCCGCGGGTCGCGATCGCGAGCGGCAGGTCCTTGCCTTCGGCGAGGAGCGCCCGGGCGTCGCCCTTGACGCGGAGGAACACGTGTCCCTGCAGCAGCTGTCGTGCGACGTTGAGAAGCTGGGCCGGTTCGGGCTGGCCGCTGATCTCGGCGAGGGCGCCGGCCAGGAGCGCGTTGTCGCGCAGACCCGGGATGGACTCGAAGCCTTCCGGAGCCTCCATCGGGCCGGGAGGGCGGGCCGACGGACGGGCGGCGACCGGCGGGGTGGAATCCTCGACGGGTGCCGCATCGATCGGTGCACCGACGCCGCGGAACGACGACGTCGAGATCGTCACGTTCGGCACCGGGGTGGCCGTGGTCTCCGTCGACGCGGCCTCATCCGGACGGGACGGAGCGACGGGCTGCTCGCCCGGTTCGATCACGCCCTCGGGACGATCGGCCGAGGCATCATCGGAATCGGTCTTCTTGCGGCGCGAGAAAAGTGCCATTGTTCGACCCTATCCGTGCCCCGCGCTCGCCCGGCGTGTCGCCGGGCGCCTCACAGCTTGGAGATCGGCGCGATCTTCACCAGCAGCTTCTTGGCCCCGACGGTGTCGAAGCGCACGTGGGCGACCCTTTTCGCACCCTCGCCGGTGATGGCATCCACGCGTCCTTCGCCGAAGTCGTCGTGGCGGATGCGATCGCCGGCGGCCAGTTCCATGTCGCCGTTGTCGCGCACCTTGGCGGGGATGCGGTTGGGGAACTTGCTCGGGTCAGCGGGCGCGCGCTTGGGCAGCGGCACGAGGTCGTCGCCGTACCGATTGCCCCCACTGCTCTGCCCGGGACGACGGCCGCGAGCGTTGAGCGCTCGGGACTGAGTGCCTCCCCGCCCGTTGACGTCGCCGGGCGACTGCCGCCAGTCGATGAGGTCGGCGGGGATCTCTTGGAGGAACCGGCTCGGCATCGCGACGGTGACCTCGCCGAACTGCGCCCGGGTCATCGCGAGCGACACGTGCAGGCGTTTGCGCGCGCGCGTGATGCCGACGTAGAACAGGCGCCGCTCTTCTTGCGGTCCGCCGGGTTCGCCGGCCGAGATGCGGTGCGGCAGCAGGTCTTCCTCGACGCCGGTGAGGAACACCGCGTCGTACTCGAGTCCCTTCGCGGTGTGCAGGGTCATGAGCGAGACCGAGCCCGATGCGTCGTCGAGGTCATCGGCGTCGGCGACGAGGGCGACCTCGGTGAGGAAGTCGATGATCGTGCCGTCGGGGTTGTTGCGCGCGAACTCACGCGTGACGGCGACGAGTTCGTCGAGGTTCTCGAGGCGCGCCTCGTCCTGCGGGTCGCGGCTGGCGCGCAGGGCGTCGAAGTAGCCGCTCTTGTTCAGCAGCAGGGTGAGCCCTTCGCTGACGGAGGTCGAGGGGGCGAGTTCTCCGGATGCCGGGAGCATCAGCGCCGTCGCCTCGCTCAGTACCGCGTCGAGGTGGTCGATCGCCTTCTGCAGCTTCGGACCGACGCCCAGCTGCGGCGAGTTGGCGAGCGCGTCGCGGAAGGTGATGCCGTGGTCGGCGGCGTAGCGCGCGATCGCCGTCTCGGTGACATCACCGATGCCACGGCGGGGCTTGTTCAGGATGCGGCGCAGCGCCATCTCATCGGCGGGATTGGCCACGGCGACGAGGTAGGCCAGGGCGTCCTTGATCTCGGCGCGCTCGTAGAACTTGGTGCCGCCCATGATCTTGTAGGGCACCGCGGAGCGGATGAAGATCTCTTCCAGCGCACGGGATTGCGAGTTCGTGCGGTAGAACACCGCCATCTGCGCGTAGTCGACGCCGGTGCGGTGCAGCGCCTCGATCTCGTCGGCCACGAACTGCGCCTCGTCGTGCTGCGAGTAGCCGGTGAACCCGATGATCGGGTCGCCCGCGCCCACGTCGGTCCAGAGCTTCTTGTCTTTGCGGTCGAAGTTGTTCGAGATCACCGCGTTCGCCGCCGACAGGATGTTCTGCGTCGACCGGTAGTTCTGCTCGAGCAGGACGACCTTCGCGCCCGGGTAGTCACGCTCGAACTCGCTGATGTTGCGGATGTCCGCACCACGGAACGCGTAGATCGACTGATCGGAATCACCGACGACGGTGAGCGAGGCCCCGCTCTCGGCCGCGGGCTCGGCCTCGAAGATCATCATGCCGCCGCCCGCCGACATCGGCTCGGCGTCGCTGCCGGGCGGCAGGGTCAGCTCGTGGATGAGGGCGTATTGGGCGTGGTTGGTGTCCTGGTACTCGTCCACCAGGATGTGGCGGAATCTCTTGCGATACACGTCGGCCACGTGGGGGAACGCCCGGAACAGGTAGACGGTCTGCGCGATGAGGTCGTCGAAGTCGAACGCGTTCGCGCGCTGCAACTCGCGCTGGTACGCCGAGAAGATCTCGATGAACACGCGCTCTGCGGGGTCGCTCGTATTGGCCTGCCGCGCGTAGGACTCGGCATCCGCCAGCTCGTTCTTGAGCTTCGAGATCCGGCTCTGCGTGCCCGCAGGGGTGAGACCGAACGCATCACCCTCGTGCTCTTTCACCAGGCGCTTGATGAGGGCGCGCGAGTCGCCCGAGTCGTAGATCGTGAACGCCTTGGTGAAGCCGAACTGCTGCGCCTCGCGCCGGAGGATGCGCACGCACGCGGAGTGGAACGTCGAGATCCACATGCCGTCGGCCTTCTGCCCGATCAGCTGGTGGACGCGCTCGCGCATCTCGCCCGCGGCCTTGTTGGTGAAGGTGATCGCCAGGATCTGGCTCGGGTAGGCCTCGCGCGTGCGCAGCAGGGAGGCGATGCGCCGCGTCAGCACGCTCGTCTTGCCCGACCCGGCCCCCGCGACGATCAGCAGAGCCTGTCCGCGGTAGGTGACGGCCTCTCTTTGCGGCCCGTTCAGACCGGCGAGCAGGTCGGCGTCGGGGCGGGCGTCCGACGGCGCGGAAGCGCCGACGATGAGGGGCAGGGAGGCGTCGGTCATGGCGCCACAAGTCTAGGCGGGGCCCCCGACACGGTGGATCACGCAGCCCTGCGGCGCCGCCCGCGGGGGACGGCGCCGCACGGATCGAGGGTCAGCCGACCGTGCGACGACGACGCGCGATCATCACGACGAAGCCAGCCAGCAGCAGGATGCCACCGGCCACCGCAGCGCTGGTCGCGATCGTCGCACCGGTCGACGCCAGAGCCGAACCGGGCGCCGTCGCCGACGAGGCACTGATCTCCACCGGAGCCCATCCGAGTAGCGTGCCGTCGAGGGCATACACCGCGATGCGGTGGGAACCCGTGACGTCCGCCGGGAGGGTGACCGCGACGCGCCCCTGGGCGTCGACGGTGGCCTCGGCCAGAAGCATCGGCGTGGAGTACAGCCACACCTGCACGCGCTGACCGGCGCGATCGGCATCCACCACGACGGAGATCGGCGAGCCGGCGACCGCGGAGCCGGGGGCGCGGACAGGCCCGCGGTTGGCACCGGTCAGCTGGTCACCGGGCAGCGGCTGAACGGTGCCTCCCGCCGTCGGCGCACCAGTCGGCGTCGGGCTCGTGATCGGCGTCGGCGATGCGGTCGGCGTCGGCGTCATGGTCGGCGTCGGCGTCACGGACGGCGTCGCAGTCGGCGTCGGGGTCGGCGTCGGGTCGACGGGCCCGGCGACCGCAGGCAGCCCGCCCGCTCGCAGTGCGCCCGAAGAGAGCCCGTCGGCGAACCACCAGGCCGGCCGCGTCGACCCGCCACCCAGAGCCACCGGCAGCGTGGCGAAGCCCTCGTTGTTGGTGTCGGGCAGCCCCGCCGGCCGCGAGATGCGGACGACATCCGGCGTGACCGTGCCGTTGAGGGTCACCTGGACGCCGTCGCCGTGGCATCCGTCATCGCACATGACCCACAGGACGCCGAGTGCGCTATCCCAGTCCAGTGCCATGGCCGCCGGGAGCCCGGGCGCGATCTCGGCGACGAGGGCGTGTGTTCCGTCGGCGTTCAGCGCGAAGGCGTACACATGCCCGTTGTCCTCCAGGGCGGTGAAGAAGAGCCCCGCGCCGTGGCCGGGGTAGCGGGCCGGGTCATACAGAGCACCCGTGTTCTGATCGATCAGTGTCGTCCGCAGGTCGGTGTCGGCGATCCACTCGACCGCCTCGAGTCCGGTGTTCGCCGCCACCGCGGGGAGAGAGGCGGTGAGGTCCCACTCCTGGTTCGCGACGACGTCCGGCCCGGGGGCGTTCGGGTCGATCTTCAGCACCGTGTTGCGGTTCACGCCCTTCGCACTGTTGTCGCGCTCGGTGGCCAGGTAGACGAAGCCGTCTCCGGCGACGGTGATGCCCTCGGCATCGGGTCCGGCGGCACGGGCGTTGCCCGCGTCCTTCGGGAAACGCGCACGCTTGCCGTTCTCCCAACCGGCGACCGGGGTGGCCGAGCCGTCCGCCGCGACCGCGAGCTTCCAGAACGTGCCCGTGCCGTTGTCGACGGCCCACAAGAACGTGCCGTCGGCCGTGACCTGACTGTCGAGACCCGAACTGTCGGACAGGAACGTGGGGGCCGTATCGACCACGCGGGCCTCCGGCACACCCGGCCACGCCACCGCGGGGGCCTCGCACACGTTGGCCGCGCCCTTGGTCGAGGTGAAGGTGGGGCCGAACACGCCCGTGGAGTCAGGGCACCGACCCCAGGTGGCGGACGCGTGGGCGGTCCATGTCGTGGAATCGAGGAGGGTCTCGCCCTCGAACAAGCGCACGGAGTCCGCGCCGCCGAGCCCGAAGCCGAGGTCGGCACGCTCCACCACGAGGTGGCCGCGCGCAGAAAGAGTGGAGCCGGCGGGGAGGGTGTAGATGTGCGAGTCGTCGTCGTCCTTGAGCACGAGGCCCGCGGCATCCACGGGCGAACCGGTCGGGTTCACCAACTCGATCCAGTCGTCCGGCGATCCGCCGTCGGACTCGACCTCGTTGATGCGCACCGGGTTGCCGCACGCGTTCGACGCGTTCTTCGTCGACAGCGCGACATCGCGCAGCTCACCGACACCGTCGGGGCAGCGCGCGTACACGCCCTGAGCGTGAGCGGTCCACGAGTACTCGGCGACGGTGATGCCCGAGGCCGAGCGGATCGTGGCGGTATCGGCGCCGCCGAGACCGAAGGAGAAGTGGATGCCACCGTCGAACACGAACCGCCCGCCCGGGGCCACGACCGTGCCGGCCGCCACCGGGCTGACGTCCGCGGCGTGACCGATCGGATCGTTGTCGAGCAGGGTCCAGCCCGAGATGTCGAGGGGCGTGGACGCCCGGTTCACGATCTCGACCCAGTCCGTGGCGTCGCCGTCGGATTCGACCTCGTTGATCACGACGTCGGGCAGCACGCAGTCGTTGGCCGCACCGGGCGTGGGATGCGCCAGCACGAAATCCCCCCGCCCATCGGGGCAGCGGGCGAGCGTCGCTGCCGCCGCGTCCCCCTCGATCGCCGCGTGTCCCTGCCAGGGCAGCGTGTCGTCGACGAGCGTTCCTGCTGCGTCGAAGAGGCGGATGCGGTCGGCGCTGCCGATCCCGATCGGGTCGCGGAAGGCCGCACGCACGCCGCCCACCAGGCCCTCGGTCGCCTCATCGACGACGAGGAATCCGCCGGCGGGCAGCATCGTGCCGGGGAGGAACGTCCAGCGGTGGTCGTCGGAGTTGTCTCGGAGCTCGTATCCGGTGAGGTCGAACGCGGTGGACCCCGGGTTGTAGAGCTCGACCCAGTCGGCCGGCTGCGAGTCGACCTCGTTCAGACGGACGCTCCCGGGGACGGAGGGGGCGGCGCAGACGTTGGCCGCACCGAGGGTGACGACGGTCGCCGGCGCCCACGCACCGGTGCCGTCGGGGCAGCGAGCCCACGTGGCCAGCGGCGCCGTGTTGGCGTATGCGTAGGCGTCGACGACCGCACCGGTGCTGTCGAAGAGCACGACCTCGTCGCCCTTGCCGAGGCCGAACGGGAAGTCCGTGTCTTTGACGAGCACGAGGAAGGCCCCCGGCGTCAGAACCGTTCCGGCGGCAATCGTGCCGACCTCGCTGCGTTTGTCGTCGCTCACCTTCCAGCCGCCGATGTCGACCGGGGAGACGCCGGCGTTGAAGAGCTCGATGCTGTCCGAGGGCACGCCCGAGACGGCGTCGTAGACGATCTCGTTGACGACGACGCCGGCAGCGGGCGCGGTGGTCGGCGAGGGCGAGGGCGTCGCGCTAGGAGTCGGAGTCGGTGTGGGCGTCGATCCGCCGAAGACGTTGCCCGTGCCCTTCGTGGGCTCCGCCGTGACCGCCCAGTCCGGCGAGCCGCCCGGCTGGAACCCGTACGTGGTCGCCGCGTGCGCCGTCCAGGAGCGCGAGTCCACGAGCTGACCGTTCGGGTCGAACAGGCGCGCGGAGTCCTTGCCGCCGAGTCCGAATCCGAAGTTGCCGACGCCGTCCTTCTCGTCGATGACGTACACGCCCCCGGCGGGGATCGTCGCGTCGGCTCCGAAGACGAACGCGTGCGTGTCGTCGTCATCCTTGAAGGTGAACCCGGCCAACGACACCGACGACGACGTGGTGTTGACGAATTCCACCCAGTCGCCGGGGGTTCCCCCGCTGGATTCGACTTCGTTGATCCGGACGCCCGCGGGCTCGGCTGCCACGGACGGGAACGGCAGAGCGACGACGGTGGCGGCGCACACGGCGCTCGCTGCCACGGCCGCCAGGGCACGACGCAGGGTCGACATGACACTCCTCGGGAGATCGGGTCCCGCCACTGGACCACGCGTGGGTGACCACGGTCGGCCGTGCCGGTGTCCGACGGGTGAACAGTCGTGGATCCGAGAAAAGGGGGCATCCGGCCCGCTCTCGCCGAACGCGAGAGAATCGACGTATGCGCCTCATCCTCAACGTCCTCTGGCTCGTGCTGTCGGGTTTCTGGCTGTTCCTCAGCTACCTGGCGGTGGGTGTCGTGCTGTGCGTCCTGATCGTCACCATTCCGTGGGGCGTCGCCTCGTTCCGCATCGGCCTGTACGCCCTGTGGCCCTTCGGCCGCGAGATCGTGGCGAAGCCGACCGCGGGCGTGGGGTCGTTCCTCGGCAACGTCGTGTGGGTGATCCTCGCCGGGTGGTGGCTCGCCCTCGAGCACATCATCACCGGGCTCGTGCTGTGCATCACGATCATCGGCATCCCGCTCGGAATCGCGAACTTCAAGCTCGTGCCGGTGTCGCTCATGCCGCTCGGTAAAGAGGTGCGCGACATCCGGCGCGGCGGCCCGTTCGACCGCACGCTCGCCGGCTAAGCCGCGGCCTCAGGCCGCGAGTCTCCGAGGCCGTCGCTCGCCCGGCCGCAACGGCAGGGCGAGCACGAGGCCCGCGATCGTCATGAGCACGCCGACGACCGCTGCGCTCAGGATCGCTTCGGCCGGCACGGCTCCGTCGTACAGACCGCTGATCCGGGCCAGGTGCCACGGCAGCACCCCGACCTGGTTGTTCCACGACGACAGGGCGGGGCCCGTGCCGAACACAGCGGCCGCGACCGTGGGCAGCGCCAAGGCCATGCCCACCCCGCCGAGCGCGATCCCCGCCGCACGACGCGGACCGAGCTGCGGCGCGAGAGACCAGCCGGCGACGACGAACACCCACGCCACGAGGGCGAACGCCACGGTGAGATAGGCGATCCGGACGAACGACACACCCCACAGGGTGGGCCACGCACCGTCAGGGCCCGAGAGCCCGATCGCCGCGAGAGCGACGATGCACCGCAGCACGAGCGCTCCGCCCACGGCGGCGATGATCGGCCATGGCGAGCGCGAGCCGAGCAGCAGTCGGACGACGAGCGCGAAGACGAGCCATCCCGCGACCGCGAAGGCGACGCTGCTCAGTCCCTCGCGCTGCGCCTGCACCGTACGTGTGGCGACGAGCAGGCCACCGGGGATGATGATCATGAACCACCGGTCGAGGGGCAACACGCCCAGCGTCGACTCGCGCGCACGCCACGGGCGCGTCGACGCGATCCAGGTGGCGCGCGCCGCGGCGGCGCCCGGCCGCCCCACCAGGCGGGTCCGGGACGCGAGCATCCCGATCGCGACCCACGCCACGGCGAGGAGCAGGAGCCCTCGTGCGATCCACTCGGTCGTGGCATCCACTTTGCGCGGCATCCGGGCGAACGGATCGACCACGAGTGCCATCACCACCCCGGCGATGAGCAGAGCGGCGGCGACGCCGAGGGCCAGGATGCCTCGCCCCGTCGTCGTCGCCATGCACCCACGTTACCGGCCCGCGCCTGTGCGCTTCTGCGGCGGCTGAGGCACCCGCGGCACCGCACCCCGGAGCACCCGCGGCAGACACCTCACGCGCGGTCGTGGAGAGTCACGTGGTACCCGTCGAGGTCGGCGAAGGTGAAGGTGCGGCCGAAAGGTCCGTCGATGGGCGCGGACACGATGCGTTGCCCCGCGGCGGCGAGGGCGTCGTGGATCGCCTGCACGTCGGTGGCATGCAGCCACAGGGCGACGCCGAGGCCCGGCTGTGCGACCGCGTCGATGTCGGTCCCCGGCACGAGGTCGCGCAGCGCGAAAGCGATCGGCGCCGTCGTGAAGACGACGGCGTGCGGCGGACCCGCGGGCGATCGGACGAGGCCGAGGTAGCGCTCGTAGAAGGCCTGCGAGGCGCCGAGGTCGCGCACCTGGAGGGAGAGGAAGTCGGGGCCGGTGACGGGCATGGAATCTCCTTGTGTCAGATAACTGACATCCAGCATATGTCAGACTACTGACATGAAGCAAGAGGGAATCGACCTCGAGACATCGCTCGGCTACCTGCTGAAAGAGGCGTCGAGCGCGCTGAGGACCGCCATGGAGGAGGTCCTGCGCCCCCTCGGGATGACGATCACGCACTACTCCTGCCTCGAGCAGCTGGCCCAACGCCCCGGGTCGTCGAACTCCGATCTGGCCCGCGGTGCTTTCGTGACACGACAGTCGATGAACGTGCTCCTGCAGACCCTCGAGCGTGACGGCATCGTCGAGCGCGCCGAGACCGCCCCCTCCGGCAAAGCCCTCCCCACCCGCCTCACCGCGCAAGGACGGAGCGACCTCGCACGGGCGAGCGCCGCCGTGCGCGGGGTCGAGCGCCGAATGCTCGGCGGGATGACGGATGCCGAACAGCTCGCCGCCCGCACGGCCTTGCGCTCCATGGTGCGATCGCTGCGGGAGTGAACCTTCCTAGATTGTGTAACAATCTCTCCATGCTTCCCGCACTCGCGGTCCTCGCCGCCGCCCTGTGCTTCGCCACGACCGGTACGGCTCAGGCGCTGGCCGGGGTCGACGCCTCCCCCGTGGCCGTCGGCGCCGCGCGGATCGTGGTGGGCGGCGGCATCCTGGGACTCCTCGCGCTCGCCCGGCGGCGCCCGACGTCGCCGCCCCGGGCGGCTGCGCGGCGGGGATCCACGGCCGTACTCATCGCCGTCGGCGCCCTCGGCGTCCTGGCGTATCAGCCGCTCTTCTTCCTCGGCACGCGCGAGAACGGCGTCGCGATCGGCACCGTGGTCGCCCTCGGTTCCGCGCCGATCGCGACGGGGATCGTGGATGCCATCCGCTCGCGCCGCCTCCCCTCGGGCCGGTGGATGCTCGCCACCGCGATCGCTCTCGCGGGGGTCGTGCTCGTCTCGGGAGTCACCGGCGGCGCGGTCGCCCTGGCCCCGGGCGGCCTGCTCGCTTCGGCGGGCGCGGGAATGTCGTACGCCCTCTATACCGTGTGCGCCAAGGCGCTGTTCGAGAGGGGGTGGAACTCCACGCGCGTCATGGGCACGGTGTTCGGTGTCGCCGCCGTCGCGAGCCTACCGGTGCTGCTCGCCGCAGGAACGTCGTGGCTGCTCACCCCGAACGGTCTCGGCCTGGCCCTGTGGCTCGGCGTCGTGACCACCGCGGTCGCGTACCTGCTGTTCGGGTGGGGACTCGCGCGTCTGACCGCCGTCACGGTCTCGACGCTGACGCTCGCCGAGCCTCTCGGTGCGACGCTCCTCGGACTCCTCGTGCTGCAGGAGCAGCTGAGCGCCGTGAGCGCGGTCGGCCTCGCGCTCATCGCGATGGGCCTCGCCGTGGTCTCCGCTCCGTCGCGTCGACGTGAGGAGGTTCCGGATGCCACGGCCCCGGCGTGATCCCCCGATGCAGCCGTTCGTCCCCGCCGATGCTGCATCCCCGCGGCCGAGCAGCGAAGCCGCCGCGCGCGCGACGGACGCAGCGGGTCGCCGGCCGAGCGATGCACCCGGCCCCCGCGCGGCCGACGTCGTCGCCGCGGCCCTGCGTCATGGCATCCTGTCGGGCGACCTCGCTCCGGGCACCGCCTTGCGCGAAGAGGAGCTCAGCGCGACGCATGGCGTCTCGCGGCACACCGCGCGCACCGCCCTCGCGCGCCTCACGGCCGAACGTCTCGTCACGGCCGAGCCCTACCGCGGTGTGCGCGTCTCTCTGCTCGACGACGACGCGCTCGTCGCCCTGCAGCAGTTACGGTGCGCCCTCGAGACCGAGGCTCTGCGGATCGTGCGCGACCGTGGCATCCGTCCCCCTGCCGTGGACGATGCCCTCGACGCTCTCGCGGCCGCCGAAACCTCGGGCGACTGGCCCGCCACCCTCGACGCTCACGCCCGGGTGCATCTGGCCCTGGTGGATGCCGCCGACTCCCCGCGCATCGCCGAGGAGTACCGCCGGCTCGATTCCGAGATGCACCTGCTGCTCACGCACGTGCGCCCCGCCTACGCCCCGGGGGCCTTGGCGACCGAGCATCGCGCCTACGTCGAGGAAGCACTGGCCGACCCCGTGCGCGCAGTGCGGGCGCACCTCGACCATTCGACGCAAGCGATCCTCGACAGCAGGGGTGTCCGGCATCCCTCGCGGTGAGATGATGACGCGACGTGGAGGGGGCACCATGACGTTTCGCATCGAACCGCCGACGGGCCGGCCGATCATCTCGGCCGTCACGGGGACGAACGGGAAGACCAGCGTCGCGACCGCGACGCGGCAGCTGATGACACTCATCGGCTGGCGGGCTGCCGGGTACGACTCGACCGGGGTGACGGGTGTCGACGGGGTTCTTCGCGAGAGCCGGGTCCGCCGATCCCCCGACTACCTGCCCGAACTGATCGACGCACAGGCGCGCGCCGGGGCGCGGGCGCTGTCGATCGAGGCGTTCGTCGGCATTCTGGCCGACGGGTTGTTCGACCGGGTCTCCGTCGACACCGCCGTTTCGACCGGGCTGGAGCGCGACCACATCAACGTCCACCGCAGCGTCGAGGGGTATTGGAACGCCAAACTCCGGCTCTTCCGGGAGTATCTGCGCCCGGACGGGCTCGCGATCATCTCCGCGGAGTCCGCGCAGGGAGACCTGGTTCGCGAGGCGGCGGACCGTCGCGGAATCCGGGTGATCGTCGTGGGTGACGGGGGCGATCTGCATACCGAGGCGGTGCGGGAGGAAGAGGGCCGTCTCGTCGGGGTCCTGCGCGTCGAGGGAACGCCGCACCGGATCTCGCTGCCCACGGTGCATTCCGTGGCGGTGACCAATCTGCTCCTCGCGGCAGCGGCCGTGATCGGAGCGGGCGGAGAACCCGCGGCCGTCGCGGACGCGCTCGCGCACGTCGAGCCGCCGCCGGGGCGCCTGCAGCTCATCGCCGAGAAGGACGGAGTGACGGCGATGGTCGACACCGCCCACAATCCGGGCGCCCTCCGCGTCGCGCTCCGCTCGGTCCGCGCCCGCACCGCGGGTCGGATCATCCTCGTGTTCGGCGCCGGCGGAGAGCGGGACCGCGGCAAGCGCTCTCAGATGGGCGCGATCGCCGCCGAACTCGCCGACGTCGCCATCCTGACCGACGACAACCCCCGACGAGAGCCTCCCGATCGCATCCGTGCCGAAGTCCGCGCAGAAGTTCCGGATGCCCTCGAGATCCCGTCACGCGTGGATGCCATCCACGCGGCGCTCCAGATGGCCCGGCCGGGCGATCTCGTCCTCGTGGCCGGGAAAGGCGACGAGACCACCCAGATCGTCGGCACCGTGAAGGTGCCTCACGACGATCGGGAGGTCCTCAGGCGAGCGCTCGCCTGAACGAGAAGGTGCCCCCGGTCAGATGACGTATCCGCCGTCGGGGTCGTAGCCCCCGTCCGGGTCGTAGCCCCCGTCCGGGTCGTAGCCCCCGTCCGGGTCGTAGCCCCCGTCCGGGTCGTAGCCACCGTCCGGGTCATATCCCCCGTCCGGGTCGTACCCGCCGTCCGGGTCGTACCCGCCGTCGGGGTCGTACCCGCCGTCCGGATCGTATTCGGATGGGTTGCTGGTCATGATGCCCCCTCAGATCGCGACTGCACTGCTGCGCTGATTCAACGCCCGTGATGCCGCGCACCGCAAGGGCCCCGGGGGAAACTCCTCCGGTTCCACGACCCTCGGGTGACACGGAGAGAAATGGAGAGTTACTTCCCGCAACGTGGGAGCGCGGTGATCGACCCGCGGTTAGCGTGGGGACACATCGCGGCGATCCGGGCGGTCCCGGGCCTCGGCTCATAACCGAAGGCGTGGCGGGTTCGACTCCCGCCGTCGCGTCGACTCGCGGGCGTCGCACCGCGCTACCCTCGCCCACATGCGCCACGTCGCGTTCGTCCGGAACCTCAACCAGGGTCAGCGAGGGCACGTGTCCACCGCCGACCTCATCGCCGCCTTCGTGGATGCCGGATGCCACGACCCGGCACCCTTCCAGAGCAACGGCACCGTCGTCTGCGGCGGCGACCCGGCGCTCGCTCACGACGCGATGGACGCCCTCGCCGCCCGCACCGGCGTGGAACGGGAGGTCTTCACGCTCGCGCTCGACGAGCTTGGAGACATCGTGGCCGCGCACCGCGACGCCCGCGACGCGGTGCGGCGCGAGCTCACCCTCCACCGCGGAGACGCCATCATGCTCGACGCGCAGACCGAACACGAAGCCGCCCGGCGCCGGTGCCGGATCCTCGACAGCGGCGCGGGCTGGGTCGTGACCGTCAACGAACGGGATCGCGAGTCGAACGCGACTCCCGTGATCGAGCGCCTCACGGGCCAGCCCGCGACCTCGCGCAGTCTCCCGACCCTCACACGCCTGATCGCGCGTTTCGACACCGCCTGACTCGACGCGAAGGGCCCGCCCTCCGGAACGGAGAGGCGGGCCCGGGACGGCTCTGCGACAGCTCAGTGCTCGTCGTAGTGGTCGGCGTGCAGGGCGTGACGGTGTCCGTCGTGCACGTAGTCCGCGTGGTCGTCGTGCGCGACCTTCTCGTGACCGCAGTCGTCTCCGTGACGGTGCTCGTCGACGCCGTGCTCGGCCTTCGACTCGTGCTCGTCGTAGTGGTCACCGTGGAGCGCGTGGTGGTGCGTGCCGTGCACGTAGTCGATGTGGTCGCCGTGCTCGATCTTCTGATGACCGCAGTCGTCGCCGTGGGCGTGCTCATCGACGGTGTGCTCGGCGTGCGTCTCGGTGGTGCTCATTGCTCGTTCCCCTGATCGTTCGATTCCTGGACGTGGGTGATCGCATCGAGCACGACGTGGGCGACGTGCTGGTCGGCGAGGGCGTATCGGATCTCTTTGCCCTCCCGCTCCGACGTCACGAGCCCGGCCTGCCGCAGCGTCCGCAGATGCTGCGACACGAGGGGCTGCGACAACTCGGCCTGAGCGGCGAGGGCGCCCACCGTGAGCGGTTCCCGGCTCAACAGCCAGACGAGCGCGAGGCGCGACTCGTTGCCGAGAACCTTGAACAGCTCGGCGGCGTCCTCGAGTCCCGCGATCCTGTCCACGCATCCACATCACCACACACATAAACGAATTGCAATGTGTGCAGTCAATCGGGAACGGTTCTCGTTCGCCTTAGCCCTGCCGCCCCTTCCACCGCGGGTTCAGCTTGTTGATCACGAACACCCGCCCACGGCGGCGGACCACCTGCGCACCGGGCTGGTTCTTCAGTGACGTGATCGAGTTGCGGACCTTCATGGCATCCTCCTGTTGATAACCGTTCTCAATAACAAGATAGGCTGTCCGTCGATTCCCGACAAACGAAGGGCGGATGCCGTGGAGAGAACGATCGTGACGATGGGCGTGTGCGCGCCCGAGAGGCAGGCCTACGCCGAACGCATCGCCGCCACCCTCGGTCGCCCGTTGCACCTCCTCCGCTACCGCGATCTCCGCGCCGCGCACGCCCTCCCTCGACCCCGACCGCGCGCCGCCGGCGAACGGGCCGTGGTCGACCTCGGCACCGATGTCGACCTGATCCACGCGATCGCCGAGAGGGGCGGGGTCGAGGTCGAGGCCGTGTGCATCGTGGACGCGCGTCACATGATCGGCGACCTGCTCGAGGGGGCACCGCTCGTGGCATCCGCCCCGGCCGGGGACACCCGCGGCGACGTCGGCGCTCGCGCGCGTCAGGCAGCTCTCGCACTCGAACTCGCGACCCGCATCGTGTGGGTCAACTGGGAGCAGGTTCCGACGGCGGCTCTCGCGGTGCAGATGGCGCTGGCATCCCACCTCAATCCTCGGGCGACGCTGCGGCTCAGCCGCGACCCGCGCACCGATCTGGGCGCGGCCGCGCCGCGAGAAGACGAGACCGAGATCCTCGAGCGCGCCGGCTGGGTGCGCACCCTCAACGACGAGCACGATCCGTACATGCGTGACAACCGCGTCAGCACTCTGCGCTACGACCAGGTGCGTCCCTTCCACCCGCAGCGCTTGCAGACCGCACTCGACAGACTCGACGACGGCGCGGCCGGACGCCTCGTGCGCTCCGCGGGGTTCTGCCGGATCGCTTCACGCCCCGGCATCCTGGCCCGCTGGGAACACGTCGGGTCGGCGATGTGGATCGAACCGATCGGCACCGACGACGGGCGCATGGGCGTCGGCCAAGAGATCGCTTTCACCGGGCTCGACCTCTCGGCACCGCGCCTGCGGCACGTGCTCGACCTCGCCGCCCTGACCGACGACGAGCTCGCCGCCGGGCCCGAGGCGTGGGTGCGGTACGAGGATCCGCTCCCGGCCTGGCCCGCCGTCGACCTGTCGATCCCGGATGCCACCGACTGACAGCCTGTCAAGCCGCTCGCCCACTCCGCCCAGATGGGGCACCGTGGCCGACATGAGTACTCCGGATCTGCCCACCCGCCACTCCGACGACGCGCACGCCGACAGCGGAGCGCCCACCGACGCCGTCACCGACGACGTTCGCGAAGACGCCGCCGAGTCGGAAGAGGACGTCGACCTCGACGACCACACCGGCGACGACGTCGACGCCGATCAGCCCACCGGCCCGGACTTCCCCGCCAGCGAGGGACACGCCTGACCACAACGGCCTACGTCGGGACGTCGGGGTGGCGGTACCCGCGGTGGCGGGGCGACTTCTATCCGCCGGGCCTCGTGCAGCGGCGCGAGCTCGAGTACCTCGCCGAGCGGATGCCGAGTGTGGAGCTCAACGGCTCCTTCTACTCGCTCCAGCGCCCGGAGAGCTATCGGCGCTGGCGGTCGGAGGTGCCGGAGACTTTCGTCTTCGCGGTGAAGGGGTCGCGGTACGTGACGCACATGCTGAGGCTCCGGAACATCGACGCGGCCCTGGCGAACTTCTTCGCCTCGGGCGTCCTCGCGCTCGGCCCGACACTGGGACCGATCCTGTGGCAGCTTCCCGAACGGGTGGAGTTCGACCCCGAGGTTTTCGGCGGCTTCCTCTGCCGCCTCCCCCGCACGACGGGTGAGGCGCTCGATCTCGCCCGCGGGCACGATGCCCGACTCGACGGCCGCTCCTGGCTCGAGATCGACGCGGACGCTCCCCTGCGGTACGCCGTCGAACCTCGGTCATCGACGTTCGGCGACCCGCGCGCCACCGAGCTCCTGCGCGAGCACGGTGTCGCCCTGGTCGTCGCCGACACCGCCGGCCGGTGGCCCGCCTTCGACGCGGTGACCGCCCATCACGTGTACGTCCGGCTGCACGGCTCGACGGAGCTCTACTCGAGCGGCTACACCGCTGCCGAGCTCGACGAATGGGCCGATCGCATCCGCGGCTGGCGTTCCGCGACCGACCGACACGGCAATCCCCGCGAGGTGTTCGTCTACTTCGACAACGATGCGCGCGGGCGCGCCCCTCACGACGCGATCGCGCTCGCCGAACGACTGCGCTGACCGCGGGCGCCCCGTGCCGTCGAGCGGTCGGTGACGTCACGCACCCGCGCCGTCACGCGATACGCGTCCCCGGCGGCAGGCGTCGCGCGGGCGTGCGCGTCCGCGCGATGCCCCACGCCAGCAGTCCGCCCGCGAGCAGCAGCTGCAGGAACAGACCGACGAACCAGCTCGGAACGGTCCCCGCGATGCGATCCTCCATCGACTCGTCGGTCAGTGGCGTAGCCGCGCAGTAGTCGTAGGCGGGCGCGGGGTCGGGCGGGATCTGCGCCAGGCGGACGCCCGAGGCGATCTGCGAGAACAGATCCGACGGGTTGCCGTACCTGTCGTAGGTGGGCGGGGTCGCATCGGCCAGGATGACGAATGGGTTGGCCGCCAGCACGCCCCACACCCGGTCGAAGCGCGGCACCTCGCTCGTGTACGTCGACGTCGTGCAGCCGATCTCGTCCACGCTCGGGCACCCTGTCACGTCGTTCTCGAGGTACGGGTCGCACCCCGCGGGCACCGCGTTCCAGTCCATCTCGCGCGTCGTGGTGGTCTGCTCCGACCGCAGCGCCGTTCCCCCCAGGCCGAAGGCGATGAGCGTTCCCAGGGTGAGGGCCGCCACGATGAGGTAGGTCGTGGCCACCGAGAAGACCGGGCGCGCCACGATCGCGCTCACCCCGACCCCGATCGCCGCGACCACGCCGACCTCGATCACCAGGATGCCGAGGGACGAGGCGATGACCGCGGGATTCAACGACCCGGCGAACGTCGCGACGATGAGGAACGGCAGCGCCACGACGAGGAACGCCAAGCCCGAGATCCACGCCGCGAGGAACTTGCCCAGGACGATCTCGGTCGTCGTGACGAGCGTCACCTGCACGGGCGCGAGCGTCGCGGCATCCCGATCGCCGTTCACCGCGCTCCCGCTGAGCGTCGGTGAGACCAGCAGCACGAGCAGCAGGACGAACATGATGACGATCGAGTAGAACCACCCGTTGCCGCCCGTGCTGAGTGAGAACGCCGAGAACGACAGCAGCAGCAGTGCCAGCAGGATGACGGCGAACACGCCGAGCAGCACGTACCAGCCCACGGAACGCACGCGCTGGCGCAGATCGATCCCGATCACGGTGCCGAGGCGACGCAGGTTCATTCGGGGCTCCCCTCGGTCGCGGTGTTTCCTCGGAGATCGAGGAAGGCGTGCTCCAGGTCGCCGACCGCGGGCGCGAACTCGGAGACCGGGAGGCCGGCGCTGACCAGGGCCCGCAGACCCGCGACGGCGGCTGCCTCGTCGCTGAACGGCACGAGCAGGTCGCGGCGGTCGACACCGAGATCGTCGGCCGTACGGCCGAGGGCTGCGGCGACAGCGCCTCGATCGGACTCGGTCCCGCGCGAGGCATCGGTCGACAGGCGCACCCGCCACGGACGCACGCGCGTGGTCGCGGCGGCGAGACGATCGCGGCCCACCGTCCGGCCGTCGAGCACGAACACGGCGTCGTCGACGACCTCCTCGAGCTCGGACAGGACGTGGCTGGAGATGAGGATCGTGCGGCCCTCCTCCGCGAGACGCCGGAGCATCACGCGCAGCGCGATCCGCGCCTGCGGGTCGAGACCCGACGCGGGCTCGTCGAGCAGCAGCACCCGCGGGTCGTGCACGAGCGCCCGCGCCAGCGCCAGGCGCTGCTTCTGCCCGCGCGAGAGCACCCGGGCGGGTGAGGCGGCGAGCGCGGAGAGGTCGACGAGTTCGAGCAGCGCATCGGCGCGGGACCGGGCGGCGGCGCGCGGCAGGTCGTAGAGCTGCCCCGTCGCGACGAGGACCTCGCGCGCGGTCAGGCTCGGCCACGCGCCGAGGGAGTCCGGCATCCATCCGAGAAGTCGTCGCGCGCCCGCCGGATCGGCGACCGGATCGACGCCCGCGATCCGCATCTCACCCTGGTCCGGCCGCAGCAGCGACGCCAGCATCAGCAACAGCGTCGTCTTGCCGGATCCGTTCGGTCCGACGAGTCCCGTCACCCGCCCCGGCTCGGCCGAGAAAGTCACGTCGGCGACGGCGGTCACCCCGCCGAACGCCCGTTTGACCTGTACCGCTTCGATGCCCGCGCCCCCTGCGTCCATCCCTCCACCCTAGGGGGGCATGCCGACATGCCCCCGGGATTCAGGATGCCGCGAGCACGCGACCGAGCGCGTCGCCCGAGGCCCACGCCGTGCGCACGGCCGCCGATTCGCCCCACGCATCGCCGCACAGCGACAGCCCCGGGGAGCGGAAGAACGGCGCCCCGGTCGTCCCCGCGGGGCGGGCGAAGGTCCAGCGGTGCGCATGCGTCGCCACCGGCTCAGCTTGGATCTGCAGCACGCGGCGCATCGCCGCGACGACGGGCGCGATCACGCTATCCGGGTCGTCGAGGTGCCGTTGCGCCGCCGCAGCGGTGGTGTGGACGACGAGGACCGGAGCCCCGTCGCCGCGGCGGTCGCCGTCGTCGGCGACGAACGCGATGGCGGGATCACCGTTGACGAAAACGCCGTGCAGGTCGTCCGGCCACAGCCGTTCGTCCCACCGCAGCACGACGGCGATCACGGCCTCCCACTCCTGGGCGGCGACCGGCGGCACGTCGACGAGGCGGCGGGCCTGCGGTTCCGGCATCGCCAGCACGACCTCGCCGGCCTCCTCGCCGTCGACGCGGAACGGCGCGACGCGCTCCACCGCGCGACCCGATTCGACGTCGAGTCCCTCGGCCAGGTCGAGCGCGAGCGAGCGCAGGCCCGCCGGGGCCGACCACCTCATCGGGCCGGTCTTCCGGGTGACGGTGCCGTCGGCGTCGATCGCCGAGAACGTGTCGGTCCACGGCCGCGCGAGTCCGCGCGCCTCCCACTCGTCGACGACGCGCGCGAACCCCTCGTCGTCTCCGACGACGAAGTACGACGCCCCGAGGTCCACGGCCCGGCCGTCGAGGGTGCGGCTGGAGAGGCGACCGCCCGGGCGGCGCCCGCGATCGATCACGTGCACCGACTTCCCGGCATCCCGCACCGCCCGCGCGCACGCGAGTCCCGAGATGCCGCCGCCGACCACCGTCACGTCCACCGTCATCCCGCCATCCTCGTCCGCTGCACGGGCACGCGGCCGGGGGTTGCGCCGGTCATCACCGTGCCCGGAAGAACTCGACCCCCAGGTCGGGGTGGTCGACGAAGACCCCATCGAGCCGCGCGTCGCGCAGCACGGCCCATTCGCGCTCATAGTCTCCGAACGCCGCCGCCCCGCCGGAACGCCGGAACGGGGGCAGCAGGAACGGGTTCTCGGGGCGACAGGTCCACGTGAGGACCCGCATCCCGCGGTCGTGCGCCTCGGCGACGAAGGGCGCGGGCCCGCGCACGCGTCCGAGCCGGTCGGGCGCGAGGATCAGCCGCTTGTCGGGGCTGATCCCCTCGACCGACTCGGCGAGCGCATCCAGCCCCGTGGGCGTGAGCATCGACGCGTACGACGGCGCCCGCGCCCCGTCGCGCTCGCGCAGATCCCACGGCGCCCCGCTCGCCTCGACGAGTTGGACCAGCGGAGCCGGGATGCCACGCTCCCGCAACCGCTCCAGCACGAGGGGCTCGAACGACTCGATGACCAGACCGGGATCGTCCCACCAACCGGCATCCCGCAGCTCGCCCTCGACGAGCGCGGCCATGTCGAAGCCGGCGCGGGCGAAGAACGCGGCGTGCTTGATCTCGAGCACGACCCCGACTCCCCCGGCGCGCGCGAGATCCAGGACGTCGCGCAGGCACAACACCGGGTCCTCGTCGTCGTGGGCCGCGCTCCGCGGCCGAACAGCGGGGACCCGCTCCCGGCAGCGGAGGGTCTGCAGCTCGGCCCAGGTGAAGTCCTCGGTGAACCATCCCTCCAGCCGCTCGCCGTCGACGACCGCCGTGCGGCGCCGGGCCTCGAACTCCGCGCGCGCCGAGACGTCCGTCGTCGTACCGATCTCGTTCTCGTGCCGGACGACGAGGATGCCGTCCCGCGTCGGCACGACGTCGGGCTCGACGGCATCCACCCCCGCGGAGATCGCTCGGGCGTAGGACGACCGCGAATGCTCGGGGAGGTATCCCGGAGCGCCGCGGTGGCCGATGATCAGGGGCCGGTGGACGGGCACCGGATCAGGCTAGCGAGGAGGCGCCGCCGACGCCGCTCGCTCATAGCAGAATCCCAGTCGACACAAGGATTCTCGCGGTCTCCTCGGCTACTGTTGTCTGACAGCACGGTGCTGTGATCACCAGTATTTGGAGTGTGAGTCCCTGTGGCCCTCAACAACCCGGCCTTCAACACCCCGGCGTTCCAGGACCCTCGTGCCGGCGCCCAGACCCGTTACAGCCCTCCCCCGGCGAACACCGCAGCCGCAGCGGCTGAGACCGCCAACATCGAGGGCATGTACGCAGCCCCGTCCGCGGGCGCGGTGCAGACCGACCGCATGACGGTCGAAGACACCGTCTTCAAGACGATCGGCCTGTTCGCGATCCTCATCGTCACCGCCGTCGTCGGCTGGATCTGGACGATGAGCACCGTCACGGTCGCCAACCCCAGCCCCAACGTGCTGCCGATGATCATCGGCGGCCTCGGCGGGTTCGTGCTGGCGATGGTCGCGATCTTCAAGAAGAAGCCCTCCGTCCCCGTCTTCATCGCCTACGCAGCGTTCGAGGGTCTCTTCGTCGGTGGCATCTCGGCGTTCTTCGAGTTCCTCTACCCCGGCATCGTCGTGCAGGCGACCCTCGCGACCCTCTCGGTCGTCGGCGTGACCCTCGCCCTGTTCGCCAGCGGCAAGATCCGCGCCTCGGCCCGCGCCACCAAGATCTTCATGATCGCGATGGTCGGCTACCTGGTCTTCAGCCTCGTGAACCTCGGCCTGATGCTCTTCAACGTGCCGCTCGCCGGTGGCGCGTTCGGTCTCCGCAGCGTCGAGATCTTCGGCATCCCGCTGGGTCTCATCATCGGCGTCTTCGTGGTCATCATGGCCGCGTACTCGCTGGTGCTCGACTTCGACCAGATCCAGCGCGGCGTCCGCAACGGCGCCCCGCGCGTCTACGGCTGGGTCGGCGCCTTCGGCATCATGGTCACCGTCGTGTGGCTGTACGTCGAGATCCTGCGCATCCTCGCGATCCTGCGCGGCAACAACTGACGCACCCGCTTCCCACGAAGGGCCGTCCCGTTCTCGGGGCGGCCCTTCGTCGTTCGTTCAGCGCCCGGCGACGCGGGGGACGGGCCCGCGCAAGGGGCCCGCGCAGAGGATGCCGCGGGTCTAGCCTCGCGGCATGAGCCCCGCCAAGACTCCCCCGGTGACCCTCGACGTCTACGGTCACGACGTCGTGGTCACGAGCCCCGATCGAGTCGTGTTCCCCGTCCCCGGGCTCACCAAGCTCGACCTGGTGCGCTACTACCTCGCCGTCGCCGACGGAGCACTGCGCGGTGCGGCCGGACGCCCCATGGTGCTCAAGCGCTTCGCCAGAGGACTCGACAAAGAGCCGTTCTTCCAGAAGCGCGTGCCCGAGAACCACCCCGACTTCATCGACACGGCGACCCTGGAGTACGCCTCGGGCACGTCGGCGAAAGAGACGGTCATCCGGGATGCCGCGGGCCTGGCGTGGATCGTCAACCTCGGATGCCTCGATCTCAACCCCCACCCGGTGCGCGCCGAAGACCTCGACCACCCCGACGAACTGCGCATCGACCTCGACCCGATGCCGGGCGTGGACTGGGCGCAGATCGTGGACACGGCATTCGTCGCCCGCGACGTGCTGGAGGACCACGGGCTCGCCGGGTGGCCCAAGACGTCGGGCTCGCGTGGTCTGCACATCCTCGTCCGGATCGCCCCCGAGTGGGCATACCCCGACGTGCGGCTCGCGGCGGAAACCCTCGCGCGTGAGGTCGAGACCCGTGCCCCGGGCCTCGCGACCGCTCGCTGGTGGAAGGAGGAGCGCGGAGAGAGCGTGTTCGTCGACTTCAACCAGAACGCGAAGGACCGCACCGTGGCATCCGCCTATTCGGTCCGGCCGCTGCCCGACGCGCGCGTGTCGACGCCGCTGACGTGGGACGAGGTGCGCGAGCGCCGCCCGGAGGAGTTCACCGTGCTCACGGTGCCCGAGCGTTTCGCGGCGAACGGCGATCCCCACGCGGGCATCGACGACGCCGTCGGGTCCCTCGAGGGGCTCCTGGCGCTCGCCGAGCGGATGGGGCCGGCCGAGAAGCCGCCGCGCGGCTCGGACGGCTCGGGGCGCCGTGCATCGACGATGCCGCTCATCGAGGTCGCCCGCACGAAGACGAAGCCCGAGGCGCTCGACGCCCTCGAGACCTGGAGGTCGCGGCATCCGGAGGCCGCGTCGGCTCTGCATCCCGCGGACGTCCTGCTCGACGGCATGCGCGGGTCGAGTTCGCTCTGGTACCGCGTGCGGGTGAACCTGCAGCACGTCCCGGATGCCGAGCGTCCGCCGCAGGAGCAACTGATCGCCGACTACGACCCCTGGGCGGGCCGGCCCTGAGCCCCTCCCGATACACAACGAAGGAGATGCGGTCCACGCCTCCCGCGAGGACGCGGATCGATGAGCCTCCCGCTGCGCTTTTCCTGCGTTGTGTCCCGGCGGCCCCGACCTGGCGACACGGCCGGCGACCGGGCTAGCGCCGGGTCGGACGCGACAGCGCCTCGGCAGCCGCCGCGGCGAGGGTGTCCATCGCGCGCGCGGGACTCAGCGACGCCGCAGCCAGCCGAGCCTCGGCCGCGAGCCGCTGCCGCAGCGCCGCGTCGCCGAGGATGCGCGTGAGGGTGTCGGTGAGCGCGTCCTCGTCGCCGTCCGGAACCAGGATGCCGCCGCCTGCGGCGAGCATGTCGCGAGGGCCGTACCGGATGTCGTAGGCCACGACGGGGATGCCATGGGCGAGCGCCTCGGCGAGCGCGAGGCCCTGGCCCTCGAACGCCGAGGTCGTGAGGTACACCGACGCGGAGTCGAGGACGGCACCGGGGTCGAGTGTCAGCCCGGGCAGTGTCACGGCGTCGCCGACGCCGAGCGCCGCGACCAGCGCTTCGAGGCGGTCGCGTTCGGCGCCCGCGCCCCACAACTCCAGGCGCGCGGTCGGGATGGCCACGGCGACGCGCGCGAAGGCACGGACGGCGTGGTCCAGGCGCTTCCCCGGCGCGAGTCGGCCGAGCACCACGACGGGTCCGTCTTCCGCGGGGGCCGCGACGGCGGGTGTCGGGACCCCGTGCGGGGCCACGACGTCCACGCGGTCCGCGCCGAACCGCTCGCGCACGTCGTCGCGCTGCCACGCGGTCGGCCACAGCACCGCGTCGAATCGCGGGGCGACCGCCAGCCACCGCTCCCACAGGGCGTTGATCGGAGCGTCGGCGGTGAAGGGCGGCTCGAGGTGGATCGTGTGCACGGTGTGCACGATCCGCACGTCGGGGTCGTCCCATTCGACGATGAGCTCGCCGAGCTGACGCGACTCGCACACGACCACGACGGGCACGTCGCGCTCGGCGCGGAGCCCCGCGACGACGTGAGCGAGCCACGCGCGGTAGAGCGCCCCGAACCCGTCGATGACCCCGACGTCGGCGCCCGTGGCATCCCGGATCACGATCGGCGCCGTCGTGAGGTGCCAGTGCGGATCGATGACGTTCGGCAGGTCGACCGCTCCCCCGGCGACGCTGCGGTACTCCAGCGCCGAGTCAGCCGCGCCCCGCCGCGCCGCCGCGCGCAGCCAGTCGGCAGCCCCGCCGTCGGGCCCCACGGCCTCGTCGAACAGGTTGCGGAAGACATCGGATGCCGTCGCCGCCCCGCGCGCGACGAACTCCGCGCGGTGCGCGGCGTGCGCCTCGCTGGTGCCGGGGTCGACGGTCAGCAGCAGCGCCGAGGCTCCGGCATCCGCCATCTGCTGCGCCCGCGCGAGCGTCGAGATCGTGTACCCGCCGTCGAGGTCGGGGATGAGTCGGCTCGACAGGATGAGATACCACGCGTCGGGAAAGTCCACTCTCGTCCCCTCATCTTCCTGACGACACAGCGCCGATGCCGCCGCCCGCTGGAGGGGCGACGGCACCGGCGCGGGAGCCGGTGTCAGAACCGGCTCACTCCCATTCGATGGTCCCCGGCGGCTTCGACGTGACGTCGAGCACCACGCGGTTGACCTCGCGCACCTCGTTGGTGATGCGGTTGCTGATCTTCGACAGCACGTCGTAGGGCAGACGCGTCCAGTCGGCGGTCATCGCGTCTTCCGACGAGACGGGGCGCAGCACGATCGGGTGACCGTACGTGCGACCGTCGCCCTGGACCCCGACCGAGCGCACGTCGGCCAGCAGCACGACGGGGCACTGCCAGATCTCGGCATCCAGTCCCGCCTTCGTCAGCTCGGCGCGGGCGATCGCGTCGGCATCACGCAGGATCTCGAGACGGTCAGCGGTGACCTCGCCCACGATGCGGATGCCAAGACCGGGCCCCGGAAAGGGCTGACGGCCGACGATCGCTTCGGGCAGGCCCAACTCGCGACCGATCGCGCGCACCTCGTCTTTGAAGAGGGTACGCAGCGGCTCGACGAGCTCGAACTGCAGGTCTTCGGGAAGGCCGCCGACGTTGTGGTGCGACTTGATGTTCGCGGTGCCTGCGCCGCCGCCGGACTCCACGACGTCGGGGTACAGCGTGCCCTGGACGAGGAAGCGGATCAGCTCGCCGTCGGCCTTCGCTTCGGCGACGAGGTCGGCCTGCACCTTCTCGAACGCGCGGATGAACTCGCGGCCGATGATCTTGCGCTTCTCTTCGGGGTCGCTGACGCCGGCGAGGGCGTTCAGGAACGTCTCGCGTGCGTCGACGGTGATGAGGCGCACACCGGTCGAGGCGACGTAGTCGTTCTCGACCTGCTCGCGCTCGCCCTTGCGGAGGAGCCCGTGGTCAACGAACACCGCGACCAGCTGATCACCGACGGCCTCGTGCACGAGCGCGGTGGACACGGCCGAGTCGACCCCGCCCGACAGCGCCGAGAGCACGCGGCCCGTGCCGACCTGCTCGCGGATGCGCGCGACCTGCTCGGCGATGACGTTGCCGCTGTTCCAGTCGGCGGGGAGGCCCGCGGCCTTGTGCAGGAAGTTCTCGAGCACGTTCTGACCGTGGTCGGAGTGCTTGACCTCGGGATGCCACTGCACCCCGTAGAAGCGACGGGTGTCGTTCGCGAACGCGGCGACGGGCGTGTGCGCGGTGCGGGCGAGGACGTCGAAGCCCTCGGGCGCGCGGGAGACCTGGTCGCCGTGGCTCATCCACACGTTCTGCTCGGCGGGCTGGCCCTGCAGCAGGGTGCCCTCGGTGACGATCGTGGCATCCGTCGCGCCGTACTCGCGCAAGCCGGTGTTCGCGACCTCGCCGCCGAGCGCCTGCGCCATGACCTGGAAGCCGTAGCAGATGCCGAGCGTGGGCACGTCGAGGTCGAAGACGCCCTCGTCCAGCCGCGGGGCACCCTCTTCGTACACCGAGGAGGGACCGCCGGAGAGGATGATGCCCACCGGGTTCTTCGCCGCGATCTCTGCGGCCGAGGCCGTGTGCGGCACGATCTCGCTGTAGACGCCGGCCTCGCGCACGCGACGGGCGATCAGCTGCGCGTACTGGGCGCCGAAGTCGACGACGAGGACGGGACGCTGCGACGTTTCGGTCTGTTCGGTCACCGGGATCCTTCCGGGGCGGAGACGGGAGCGGAGGCCTCGTCGGCCTCGCGCTGGGCGAGATAGGCGCGCACGGAGCGGGCGGTGCGCACCTCGAGGAAGAAGGAGAGGAAGGGCACCACGCCGCCGAGGGCGAGGAAGACGAACCGGCGGAAGGGCCAGCGCATGAGGCTCCACACGCGGAAGCACGAGAACAGGTACACGACGTAGAACCAGCCGTGGACCACGAGGATCGCGAGCGAGATGTTCAGGCCGTCGCCGGTGGAGACGATGTCACACCCGCTGCCGCCGGGGACGAACAGCGAGAACCACTGGCATCCGGGACCGGGGATGGCGTCCGCGAACCACAGGAAGCCGCCGGATCCGCCCAGGAAGAGCTCCTTGTGGATGGGCGTGTACTTCACGATCATCTCGGCGACCAGCAGAAGCAGGCCGACACCGGTGATGATGGAGCAGATCTGGTAGAACTTCAGGGCTCCGCGGATCGCCGGGAACGAGGCGAGCTTGGGGGCGCGGGGCATGGATGCCAGTCTAGTCGCGACCCCGCGGCATCCCCGCCGCGACGACGTCGGGCCGCCCTCCCGGCGAAGGGAGTGCGGCCCGACGGATGCGGCGACTCAGCCCTGCGGCAGCGTCACCTGGATCATGCCCGCGGGGAACCGGTCGCGCGCGGAGACGTACAGCAGGTGGCGTTCGGTGTCGATGGAGACCCCGTAGACCTTGTTGCCGAACTCGTGCGCCGAGAGCCGCTTGACGAGGCTCAGGTCACCGGCGGAGAACACCGTCGCCCCGGACTGATCGAAGGTCGTGCTCTGGTTGCCCACGACCACCGTTCCGCTCTTGCCGTCCACCGCGATCGAGCGGAAGTCGGCGCCCGCGACCTGCTGGCGCTGCACCAGCGAGTAGTCGGACCCCTTGTACACCCGGATGCCCTCGGTCGAGCCGTCGGCATCGCTGTTGCTGACGTACAGCAGGTCGGCGACCGCGTCGTAGGCGACACCGTGCGTGCGCCACGCGCCACCGTCGGACGGTCCGGCGACGGTCTGCTTCAGCTCGCCCGTCACGGCGTCCGCGACATCGAAGCCGCCGCCGCGAGTGGCGCCGTAGACGAGTCCGCGACCGAAGTCGACGTCCATGCCGCGCACACCGCCGCTGAACGCGAACGGACCGCGCACCTTGGCGCCGGACTCGGCATCCATGACCACCCAGTTCGAGCCGAACGCGACGTACAGCAGCCCGTTCTTCGCATCGAACGCGATGTCCCGCAGACCGTCCTGCACCGGGTCGGCCGTCGGCGCGGTCAGGGTGCGGACGACCGTGTCGGTCGCGGGATCGATCACGTGCACGCGTGCCGGACGCATCTCGTCGGCGACGAACACGTACCCGGTCGCCGGGTCGACCGCCGACCCGACCGGACGGATCTCGGCCGCGTCGGCCGCCCCCTCGGTCGGGATGGCGCCCAGGGCACGAGAGATCCAGGGCTCGGCCGGCGCGGCGGGAAGCTCGGCCGGGAGCGTCACGCGGATGAACCCGGTCGGGAACCGGTCGCGTGCCGACACGTACAGCGCGTGGCTCTTCGGGTCGATCGAGACCCCGTAGACCTTGTTGCCGTAGGTGTGGGCCGACAGCCGTTCGACGAGCCCGAGGTCGGCCGCGCGGTAGACCGAGACGCCCGAGTTCTCGAACGTGGTCGACTGGTGCCCGACCACGACGGCGCCGGTGGCGGAGTCGACATCGATCGAGCGGAAGTCCGCGCCGTCGATGGCGAGCGTGTCGACCAGTGTGTAGTCCGTGCCGTTGTAGACGCGGATGCCCTGGGTCGACCCCGAGGTGTCGCTGTTGCTGACGTAGACAAGGTTGTTCTTCTCGTCGTACGCGACACCGTGGGTACGCCACGGTCCACCGTCAGCGGGACCCTCGACCGCGGTGATGAGCTCGCCCGTCACCGCGTTGCGCACGTCGAAGCCCGTGCCACGGAGACCACCGAAGACGCGTCCGCCGGCGAAGTCGACGTCCATCCCTCGCACCCCGCCGCTGAAGGCGAAGGGCCCCGCGATCTTGTCGCCGGTCGTGGCGTCCATGACCACCCAGTTCCCACCGAACGCGACCGTCAGATGGCCCGTGGCCGGGTCGAACGCGATGTCGCGCAGACCGTCCTCGGCCGGGTCCGTCGTGGGCGCCGTGAGGGTGCGGACGATCTTGTCCGTCTTCGGGTCGACGACGTGCACCCGCGCGGGGCGCATCTCGTCGGCCACGTAGACGAAGCCGGTGGCGGGGTCGACCGCCGAGCCGACGGGACGGATCTCTGCGGCATCCGGCGCGCCCTCGGTCGGGAAGACCGTGAGCGCCTTCGGCTCGTACGGAGTACCGGGAACCTCGGGGTCCGTCGGGTCCGTCGGGTCCGTCGGATCGGTCGGATCGGTCGGGTCCGTCGGGTCCGTCGTCGCGCGAGCGCTGACGGTCACCGCCTGGGGCTCCAGTTCTTCTCCGGGCGGGTTGAGGCGGAAGTCGCGGTTGGCGACGAAGACCCGCTGGTCCTCCTCGTCGATCGCGATGCCGTAACCGTCCTTGCCGAACTGCGGACCCACCTGGTCGGCGTACTTCTCACCGGTGGCCAGCGAGTGCACCGAGAACCCACCGCGGTCGGAGGAAGTGCCGGTGTAGCCGACGTAGAGCAGCCCCCGTTCGCTGTCGATGTCCAGCTGACGCGCGCCGGGGCGCACCTCGCCCTCCCAGACCTGGGCGAAGCCCTTCTTCGCGTCGAAGACCTGGATGTCAGGAGTACCCGCAACACCCTGGAACTTCGTCGAGGCGACCATGCCGGTGGCCGGGTCGGCCGCGACGTAGTACGCATCCGCCGTCCCGCGCACGACGCCGAGCGACACACCGGTCGAGGCCTTGAAGACCTCGATACCGCGAGCGGGAACGGCGACGTAGACGTAGTCGTTCACCGGGTCGACGTCGATCGAACGCTGCGACTCGATGATCGGGTACGGCCCACGCACGACCTGCCCGAACGTATCATCCGCGATCGAGACGACCACCCAGTTCCGGTTCTGCTGACCCACGTAGAGAAGCTGACGCTCCTCGTCGATCCCCAGGTCACGGATGTTCTCCGGCAGGGTCATCTCGCGCCGCACCGTGTCGGTGTCGGGGTCGATCTCGAAGATCTTCCGACCGTTCTGGTCGCCCAGGTACAGCACGTCACGACCCTGGTGATACGCCACACCCGCCGGCAACGCCGCCGTGTGATCCCCACCGACACTGTTCGGCATGACGGCGTCCAGCAGGGCCGTCTGCTCGTACTCGAAGTCGCCCACGGGGACCTCGGGATCGGTCGGATCGGTCGGCCCGGGATCGGGGTTCGGCTCGCAACCGAGGCACGGCACGGGAGTTCCCGGATCGATGACCTGCGGCTCGACGCCGTCGACGACGAGCTTGGTGTCGCCGTCCTTGGTGATGGTGAACCCGTCGAAGAACTTGCCGTCGGCCGTACGCGACTCGAAACGGAGCGTGCCGCCGTTGATGTCGATCATCTGGTACGTCTGCAGGCCGGTCTCGAGGCGACGCAGGTGCGCGGCGTTCTCGTTCCAGTGGCGCGGGCCCGCATCGTAGAACTTCGACCCGACGCTGGACGAGACGTACACCGGGCCCGTCGAACTCCGACTGGGGTCTGCGCCGGCCGGCAGGTTCTTCTCGTTGGCGACGAGGTTGCCGCGACCGTATGCGTGGTCGTGTCCGTTGAGCACGAGGTCGACGTTGTGCTTCTCGATGATCGGCCCCCACTCCTGGCGGATGCCGAGGTTGTTCCGACCTTCGTCGAGCGAGTAGACGGGGTGGTGGAAGTACACCACGGCCCACCGCTGGGTGTTCTCCGTCAGCACCTTGTCGAGCCACTCGCCCTGGACGCGCAGGCCTTCAGCATCGGAGACGTTGCTGTTGAGCGAGATGAAGCGAACGCCCTCGTGGTCGGCGTAGTACACCGTGCCGGCGAGCTTGTCGTAGACCCCGCCCTCACCCTGCGGACCATTGTCGGCGTAGGTGTACATGCTCGAGAACTGCGACGAGAGCACCCCGTCGTACTCGTGGTTTCCCGGCGTGGTCAGCAACTGCTGCGTGCCCAGACCGTACGAGAAGGCCTCATAGAGCTCGCCCCACTGCTGGTCGGAGTGCGCGTCGTTCACGAGATCGCCGACCTGCACGACGAGGTCGGCGTTCGGGCGGTCACGGAACGCGTTACGCACCACGCGCGAGGCGTCACCGAGGATCCCGTTCTGCACGTCTCCGAGGTAGACGAACGAGAACCGGTCGTCCCCGGACGCGGCCGCGGTGTCGAAGTCCTGCCATTCGCTGAAGTTCGTGCCGTCACCGACGCGATACATGTACGACACGCCGGGCTGCAGCCCGCTCAGGGTGGCCGTGTGGACGACGTTCGTGTACCCGAGATCGGCGGCCTGCTCGACGCGGCTCTGCGCGTCGACCGAGAGCACGTTCGCCGGGTACGGCGCGGGGGTGAGGCTGCGGTACTCCACGACTCCCTGCGCGACGCCGGTGGACGAGCGCCACTTCACGACCTGCTGCGTCGTGGGATCGGCCGCGGGCAGCAGCGTGATGCGATCGGGGACGATCGACGGCGCGTAGCGCTCGGCGGCGGGGACGGATGCCGCGGACGCGGGCGCCGCGGTGGCGATGACGCCGCCGGTCGCGATCACACCCAAGGCGACACCGGCTGCAAGGACGCGACCGACTGTACGGATGCGGGCCATGATCAGGAGGCCTTTCGGTTGCGAAGGACGGAGCGGAGGATGAGGACGGCGCCGCCCGCGGCGAGGACGCCGCCGAGAACCATCAGGGTGACCGGAAGTGCGGCTCCCGTCGCGGGAAGCGATGCGGCACCGACGGCCGGCTGGGTCACGACGATCCCGATCGATGCGGTGCGCTTCGAATCGAGGCCCGTCAGCACGATCGAGTGCTCACCGGGCTCCGTGCCGGCCGGGATCGTGACGGTCGCATTGAGCGCGCCCGTGGCATCGGCGGTCACCAGCGACAGGGTCACCGGCGTCGAGTGGAGCTCGACGGCGACCCGCTCGCCGGCGACGAAGCCGGTACCCGAGACGGACAGGGCTCCTCCGGGGGCGACCGTGTTGTCGCCGACCATGATCTTCGGGTCGCCACCGGGCGCAGGGGTGGGCGCGGGGCTCGTCGTCGGCTCCGCGGTCGGGGTCGGCGTCGCTGTCGGCGTCGGCTCGGTCGTCGGCTCCGCGGTCGGGGTCGGCGTCGCGGTCGGCGTCGCGGTCGGCGTCGGCGTCGCGGTCGGGGTCGGCGTGGGCGTCGGCGTCGGCGTCGCGGTCGGGGTCGGCGTGGGCGTCGGCGTCGGCGTCGGCGTCGGCGTCGGGACGCTCGGACCGTCGACACCGTCACGGGTCGATCCGGGTCCACCGACCCACGCCGTGGAGTCATCGGTCACGAGCTTCGCGCCACCGGCATCCTTCGTGATCGTGAAGGCGTCGAACAGTGCGCCGTCGACCGTGCGCGCTTCGACGTGCATGCGACCGTCGGCGGTGACGTCGACCGTCTGGAAGAGCTGCACGTCGCGGCCCGTCACCCGGAGGTTGGCACCGTTCGCGGTCCAGTTGTTCGCCTCGGCGGGGTCGGGCACGTACATCTTCGGGCCGGCGACGCTGACGAGATAGGCGGGGCCGGTGTGGCTCTTCGCCGGGTCCGCGCCCGCGGGCAGGCTCTGCTCGTTGGCGCGGAGGTTGCCGCGCCCGTACGCGTGGTCGTGACCCTGCACCACGAGGTCGACGTCGTACTTCTCGAACAGCGGCAGCCAGGCGTCGCGCAGCACCGCGTTGTCGCGTCCGCTCGTGACCGAGAAGATCGGGTGGTGGAACGTCACGACGGTCCACTGGTTCGGGTTCTCGGCCAGGCGCGACTCGAGCCACGCCGTCTGCGCCGCACGCGACTGCGCACCCATGGCCTGCGTGGAGTCGAGGCTGATGAAACGCACGCCCTGGTAGTCGACGGAGTAGACCGTCTCCTTCAGGGTCTCCGCCCCCTCGGGGCCGTTGAGCGGATACTCGAACTGCGCGCCCCAGTGCGCCGCCAGGTCGGGTCCCGGGTAGTACTCGTGGTTTCCGGTGGATGCCACGACGTTGAGGTACTGGTTGGAGAAGGCGGCGGCTTCATGCCACTCTCCCCACTCCGCGTCGCTCGTCTCGGTGTCGATGAGATCTCCGGCGTGCACCACGAGGCGGGCGTACGGCCGGGATTCGAACGCGGCCCGGAAGGTGCGCGAGGTGTAGGCCTTGTTGTCGTTCTGCGCGTCGCCCTGCACCAGGAAGCTGAAGTCGCCCGGCTTCGCGCTCGCGGTGGTGAACTCGAGCCATTCGCTCCAGGTCTGGCCGTCACCGACGCGGTAGACGTATGTCGTGTCGGGTTCGAGGCCCGAGATCGTCGCCGAGTGGTGCGCGATCTCGTAGCCGAGCGTGGTGTCCAGCCGGTGCGTGGAGGTGGCGTCCATCGACTGCGCACCACTGACCACGCTGGGGCCGCTCAGAGCCCATTCGACGCGGGGCGTCGTCACGTCCTTCGAGGTGCGCCAGGTGACGGATTGGCTCGTCGTCGGCGTCTCGGTCGGGGTCAGGATCACCCGGTCGGGAACCGCGGTCGGGGTGTGCACGAGCACGGGGTCGATGGCGGGCGGCGCGAGGCCTCCACCGGCGGCGACGGCGACGCCGCCTCCAAAGCTGGACAGACCGATCGCGAGGGCGACAGCCCCCGCGGTCATGGCCGTCGGACGAGCGAATTTGAGCACGCAGAAGCCCCTTCGACATGGCCGGCCCCGGGTAGGCCGGCAACTGCAGGCGAGATGACCCGCTGTCAGCGGATCCCTAGCGATTGTGTCGGTGGCTCATCGTTCGATCTGGTCGTGGGCGGTGTTCTCGCACGACGTTCGAGCAACGTTCACGTCGGGCGCGAAATGTCATCTCCGGCTGGGTTCGGCGACCGTCCGCCCTCTGACGTCGTTCGCGATGGCGTTACCCGCCGTCCACCTCGATGTGAACCCGTGGAGCGCTCTACGCCGATGTCGACGGGGCCGTGCCGGCGGCATCCGCCTCGGCATCCTCGAGGTCTTCGACCTCTTTCTCCCACGCGTCGCGGGCGAGGCGGTACCAGAGGTAGAGAGCGAAGCCGGCGAAGACCGCCCACTCGGCCGCGTAGAAGATGTTCAGCCAGTTCACCCGCGATCGCTCGTCGGGGGCCGGGGAGTCGATGGCGTCGAGGGGCCCGAGAGCGGTCTGCGAGGTGAGGTAGGGCCGGTACACGGACACCCCGTCGATGTCGGTCCAGCGTCCGAGCAATGCCGCCGGCGACATCCGCGTCATGGTCTGCGGGTCGGCGCCGGCCGGCGGGCGGCCGGGGCCCTCGTCGGAGATCAGACGCCCGGTCACGGCGACGACGGCATCGGGGTCGGCTTCGGCCTGCGCGCGCAGGGTCTGGGCGGCCCGCTCGGCCGCCGACGCATCGCGAGTCCACCCGAGCGCGATGGCGATCGAGGTGGGCACGGCCGTGCCGTCGAGGCGGAGCTGCCCGGTGACCCAGTACCCCTCGACGTCGTCGTTGAAACGGGACGAGACCACGAGGAAATCGGGAGCGATCCACCGCCCGCTCGCCTCGACCCGCTGACCGACGAGCGGCTCGGGCAGGTACGCGCCCGGCTGGGCGACGTCGGCCAAGGGCTGAACGATCTCGGTCTGCCCCGGCTCGGCGGGCGCCGTGTCGACGGCGCGGCCGAGCTGCCATTGGCCCAGCCACGCCAGCACGCCCGCGACGACGAGCGAGAACGCCAGCAGCGCGAGCCAGCGCGGTCGCAGCATGACCTCACGCAACGTTGGCGGGAACACCTCTCGGGGCTCCTGCTCGATGACGGTGGGAGAGGTCACGCGGGTACCGGAATCAGTGCCCGTAGGGCGCGACGACGACCTCGACCCGCTGGAACTCCTTGAGGTCGGAGTACCCGGTGGTGGCCATCGACTTCTTCAGCGCGCCGATGAGGTTCGCGGTGCCATCGGCCACGGGGGCCGGGCCGTAGAGGATCTGCTCGAGGGGGCCGACGCGGTCGACGGCCACGCGGTGTCCGCGGGGCAGCTTCGCGTGGTGGGCCTCGGGGCCCCAGTGGAACCCACGACCCGGGGCATCCGTCGCGCGAGCAAGAGCGACGCCGAGCATGACCGCGTCGGCGCCCATGGCCAGAGCCTTCACGATGTCGCCCGAGGTGCCCACGCCGCCGTCGGCGATCACGTGGACGTAGCGTCCGCCCGACTCGTCAAGATAATCGCGTCGCGCTCCGGCGACGTCGGCGACCGCGGTGGCCATCGGCGCGTGCAGGCCGAGGGTCACGCGAGTCGTGGACGCGGCGCCACCGCCGAAGCCGACCAGGACGCCCGCGGCGCCCGTCCGCATGAGGTGCAGCGCGGCCGTGTACGTGGACGCACCGCCGACGATGACGGGGACGTCGAGGTCGTAGATGAACTTCTTGAGGTTCAGGGGCTCGGCGACGCTGGAGACGTGCTCGGCCGAGACCGTCGTCCCGCGGATCACGAAGAGGTCGACGCCGGCCGCAACTACCGTCTCGTAGAGGTCGTGGGTGCGCTGCGGGGTGAGGGCGCCGGCCACCGTGACGCCGGCGGCGCGGACCTCGGCGAGACGATCGCGCACCAGCTCGGGCTTGATCGACTCGGAGTACAGCTCCTGCATGCGACGCGTCGCCTCGGAGTCGGGCAGCCCCGCGATCTCGGCCAGGAGCGGCTCGGGGTCGTCGTACCGCGTCCACAGGCCCTCGAGGTCGAGAACGCCCAGCCCACCCAGTCGACCGAGCTCGATCGCGGTGCGCGGGCTGACGACCGAGTCCATCGGGGCGCCGAGCACCGGGATCTCGAACGGGAAGGCGTCGATGGTCCAGGCCGTCGACACGTCTTCCGGGTTGCGCGTGCGCCGCGAGGGGACGACGGCGATGTCGTCGAAGGTGTAGGCGCGGCGGGCACGCTTGGCACGGCCGAGATCGATCTCCATGGTCACTCCCCCAGCCTACCCGCGCCCTCCGACGCCCCCGGCGATCCGGGAGCCCCGCGGACCGGATCGGCCGGCGCGTCGCCCCCGCGCAGCAACCGGGTGAGGAGCCCGTCGAAGATGAACAGCGCGAAGGCGACCGAGCCCACGAGCGGGCTGAGCAGGACCGCGACGCCGCTGATGAGCACCGCGCTCAACCCCGCCCGCCCCAAGCGGCGCGCGTCCTCCCGCGACAGATCGGGGATCGCTCCCGACCGCACCGCCCAGGCCCACTGCACCCATCCCAGGAGGATCGCGAGGAAGAAGTTCACCGGCAGCAGCACCCGTCCGAGCAGGAACTCGGAGTAATCGGTGTCGAGCGAGGAGGTGAAGGGCACCAGGACGACGAGCAGCAGACGGATGTTGTTGATCCACAGTCCGGCCTGGTCGATGCGGACGATCCACTCGAACTGCCGCACGTGCGTCATCCACATGATGCACAGGATGAGGAAGCTGATGACGAACGAGAACACCGGATGCAGGAGCGCCCCGATCGCCGCGGCGAGATCGGCATCCGAGTTCACGGTGCCCAGCGACTGCGAGGTGAGTCCGAGCACGAGCAGCGTGGCCGCGATCGCGAAGACGCCGTCCGTGTACGCCTCGGCCCGTCGCGCCGAGACGGTGGCCTCAGGATGCCGAGTGCGCCGGATCATGCGGACAGCGTAGCGTCGCCCCGCGGAACGTCGAGGGGCCGGGCAGTTGCCTGCCCGGCCCCTCGCACGTGACCTACTTCTTGTAGTTCGGTGCCTCGACGACGATCTGCACGTCGTGCGGGTGCGACTCCTTCAGGCCCGCCGAAGTGATGCGCACGAACTTGCCCTTGGACTTCAGCTCTTCGACGGTGCGCGCACCGACGTAGAACATGGACTGGCGGAGGCCACCGATGAGCTGGTACGCGACAGCCGCCACGGGGCCGCGGTAAGGGACCTGACCCTCGATGCCCTCGGGGATGAGCTTGTCGTCGCTGGGGACGTCGGCCTGGAAGTAGCGGTCCTTCGAGTACGAGGTCTTCTTGCCCCGGGTCTGCAGCGCGCCCAGCGACCCCATGCCGCGGTACTGCTTGAACTGCTTGCCGCCCTGGAAGACGATCTCGCCCGGCGACTCGTCGGTGCCCGCCAGGAGCGAGCCGAGCATCACGGTGTCGGCTCCGGCGACGAGGGCCTTGGCGATGTCGCCCGAGTACTGCAAGCCACCGTCGGCGATGACCGGGACACCGGCGGGGATCGCGGCCTGCGCGGCCTCGTAGATCGCGGTGACCTGGGGCACGCCGACGCCCGCGACCACGCGGGTGGTGCAGATCGAGCCCGGGCCGACGCCGACCTTCACGGCATCCACACCCGCGTCGATGAGCGCCTGAGCACCCTCGCGCGTGGCGACGTTGCCGCCGATGACGTCGACGTGGGCGAAGGACTCGTCGGCCTTGAGACGGCGGACGATGTCGATGACGCCCGCCGACTGACCGTTGGCGGTGTCGACGACGAGCACGTCCACGCCTGCATCGCGCAGCGCCTCGGCGCGCTGCCACGCGTCACCGAAGAAACCGATCGCCGCACCGACCCGCAGACGACCCTGCTCGTCCTTGGTGGCGAGGGGGTACTTCTCGCTCTTGTCGAAGTCCTTGATGGTGATGAGTCCGGCGAGCTTGCCGTCTTCGTCGACGAGGGGGAGCTTCTCGACGCGGTGCTTCGCGAAAGTGGCGATGACGTCGTTGGCGTGGATGCCGACGGGCCCGGTGATGAGACCGTCCTTCGTCATGACGTCCTTCACCAGCGTGGTCTGACGCTCGAATCCCGAGACGAAGCGCATGTCGCGGTTCGTGATGATGCCGACGAGCACGCCGTCGGGGTCGATGACCGGCAGACCCGAGATGCGGTACTGCGCGCACATCGCGTCCACCTCGGCGACGGTGGCATCCGGAGTCGTGGTGATGGGGTTCGAGACCATGCCCGACTCGCTGCGCTTGACCTGGTCGACGATGCCGGCCTGGTCCTCGATCGAGAGGTTGCGGTGGACGATGCCGATCCCCCCCTGACGGGCGATCGCGATCGCCATGCGCGCCTCGGTCACCGTGTCCATCGCGGACGAGAGGAGGGGGGTTGCCACGGTGATGCGCCGGGTGAGTCTCGACGACGTGTCGGCTTCGCTGGGGATGACGTCCGTGTGCCCTGGGAGAAGGAGGACGTCGTCATACGTCAGTCCGATGAAACCGAAGGGGTCGTGCTGCTCCATGGATCCTCCTGCGCACGCGGCGCCTGTTCGAAAAGGGACGACGTCGGCCGGTGCGCGCACGGCGCTCCGCTCTGAATTCTAAGCGTCGGGGGCGGTTGTTTCATTCCCCGCGCCTGTCCGGCAAACGCAACCGCGATGACACGGTTCGCTAACGGCGACGAGCCGAAACACGAACGACACATTACGCTCGTACCGTCGATCGTCGAAGCTGACGACGACATCGTCAGCGTTGCCGAACTGGAGACTCCGTGGGTCATTCCTCCCCCACCGCGACACGATCGCGATCCCTTCCCCGTCTAGCCCTCCTCGTCTCGCTCCTCGCCAGCGCCGTCGCTGTCCTGAGTCTTCTGCTGGCCGCCCCGGCCAGCGCACAGACGACACCGACCCCCGCGGCCACCCCGGGCACCGGCGACATCTCGACGCAATTCACCATCGGCGGCATCATCCAGGCCGACGGCGAGCCGGTGGAGGGCGTCGAGATCGCCGTCGAGGGCTCCGGTTTCTCGGAGATCGGCACCACCCGCTCCGACGGCCGATGGTCGGTGTCCGTCCCCGGGCCCGGCTCGTACACGGCGACCCTGCAGGTCGACACGTTGCCCGACGGCGTCGCTCCGCGCGACCCCGACAACGTCAGCCGCGACGTGACGGTAGGCACCACCAACACGGTGAACGTGCTCTTCCCGACCGGCGAGGGCACGACCGTGACCGGCTCGATCTGGGACACGTTGTTCTCGAGGTTCATCTACGGCTTGAATTTCGGTCTGCTGCTCGCCCTCGCCGCGATCGGCATCTCGTTGATCTTCGGCACGACGGGCGTGAACAACTTCGCCCACGGTGAGATGCTCACCTTCGGCGCGATCATCTTCTACGTGTTCACGTCGATGGGATGGAACCTCCTGTTGGCGGTCCTGCTCACCGTGGCGCTGTCCGCCGCGCTCGGGTGGACCCAGGATGCCGTGCTCTTCAAGCCTCTCCGTAAACGCGGCGTCGGGCTCGTCCAAGTACTGATCGTCACGATCGGCCTCTCGATCGTGCTGCGGTACCTCTACCTCTATTTCTTCGACGGGGGGACGCGCAACATCGACACCGGCATCACCGAAAACGTCACGATCGGGCCGGTGACGATCACGCTCACCTCGCTCATCAGCATGGGCGTCAGCGTCGTCATGCTCGCCGCCGTGGCCTACTTCCTGACCCGCACGCGCATCGGCAAGGCCACGCGCGCCGTCAGCGACAACGCGTCGCTCGCGGCGGCATCCGGCATCAACGTCGATCGCGTGATCCGCATCGTCTGGGTCCTGGCGGGCGCGCTGACCGGCTTGTCGGGCGTGCTCTACGGGCTGTACCGCGGCGTCACGTGGGACATGGGCTTCGCGATCCTGCTCCTGCTGTTCGCGGCAGTGACCCTGGGTGGTCTGGGCAGCGCATTCGGCGCCCTGGTCGGATCGCTCATCATCGGCATCATCACGGAACTGTCCACCATCGTCATCCCCCCGGACCTCCGGTACGCGGTGGCCTTGATCGTGCTCATCGGCGTGCTGCTGTTCCGGCCGCAAGGTGTGCTCGGTCGTAAAGAGCGGATCGGCTGAGGAAGAACGACATGGACTGGCTTTCGATTCTCAACAACGCCGCGGGCGAGCTCATCAGCCCGACCACCGCGGCCTACGCCCTCGCCGCGATCGGACTCAGCGTCCACTTCGGCTACGCGGGTCTGCTCAACTTCGGTCAAGCGGGCTTCATGGCCGTCGGCGCTTACGCCTTCGCCATCTCGACCCTGTCGCTGGGCACCCCGGTGTGGCTGGCGATCCTCATCGCGATCGCCGCCTCGGTGGTGTTCGCGTTCATCCTCGGCATCCCGACCCTGCGTCTGCGCGCCGACTACCTCGCGATCGTCACCATCGCCGCGGCGGAGATCGTGCGCTACGTCGTCTCGACGGTGGGCCTGACCAGCATCACCGGCGGCTCGCAGGGCCTCAACGGCTACAACCGCGATTTCCAGGGTTTGAACCCCCTGCCCGAGGGCACCTACGGAATCGGCCCCTGGACCTATTCCGCCAACGACTGGTGGGTGCGCGTGTTCGGCTGGGGTCTCGTGATCCTCGCCACGCTTCTCGTCTGGATCCTCATGCGTAGCCCCTGGGGTCGCGTGGTGAAGGGCATCCGCGAGGACGAGGACGCGGTGCGCAGCCTCGGCAAGAACGTGTACTCCTACAAGATGCAGGCGCTCGTGCTCGGTGGCGTCATGGGCGGGCTCGCCGGCGTCGTGTTCATCCTCCCCCGGGCCGTCCAGCCCGGGAACTACGGCACGGCGCTGACGTTCTTCATCTGGACCGCACTGCTGCTGGGCGGCGCCGCGACGCTGCTCGGACCCATCGTGGGCGCCGCACTGTTCTGGGTGCTGCTGTCGCTGTCGAACGGCATCATCGTGGGACTGCGGGACGTCGGCATCCTGGGCTTCATGAGCACCACCCAGGCCGGGCAGGTGCGCTTCATCATCGTCGGGATCGGGCTGATGCTCCTGGTCATCTTCCGGCCGCAGGGCATCTTCGGCAACAAGAAGGAGCTGTCGTTCAATGTCTGACACGACCGTCACCCACCCCCTGGTGAAGGGCGAGGTCGGCCCCGGCTGCGCGAAGGTCGACCCGATCGTCGTCGCCGACGGTGTCACGCGGCAGTTCGGCGGCCTCAAGGCCGTCGATGTCGAGCACCTCGAGATCCCCCGCGGACAGATCACGGCCCTGATCGGCCCGAACGGCGCCGGCAAGACGACGCTGTTCAACCTGCTCACCGGCTTCGACAAGCCCAACACCGGTCGCTGGAGCTTCGAGGGGTCCAACCTCGCCGGCGTCCCCGCCTTCAAGGTGTCCCGCAAGGGAATGGTCCGCACCTTCCAGCTGACGAAGTCGCTCGGTCGCCTGTCGGTGCTGCAGAACATGCTGCTCGGGGCGCGCGGGCAGAAGGGCGAGAACATCTTCCGCGCCATGATCCCCTCGATCTGGCGCTCGCAGGAGAGGGTGAACACCGAACGCGCCGACGATCTGCTGCGCCGGTTCAAGCTGGATGCCAAGCGCGAAGACTTCGCCGCGTCGCTCTCGGGCGGTCAGCGCAAGCTCCTCGAGATGGCTCGCGCCCTCATGAGCGACCCGAAGCTCGTCATGCTCGACGAGCCGATGGCCGGCGTGAACCCCGCCCTCACCCAGAGCCTGCTGGGTCACATCCTCGACCTCAAGAGCGAAGGCATGACTGTGCTGTTCGTCGAGCACGACATGCACATGGTCCGCCACATCTCGGACTGGGTGGTCGTCATGGCCGAAGGCCGGGTGGTCGCCGAGGGACCGCCCGAGACCGTGATGAGCGATCAGGCCGTCATCGACGCCTACCTCGGCGCCCACCACGACACCGACCTCGGCGACATGACCACCTCGCAGCTCGCGACGATCGAGGCCGAGGCCGCGGCCGAGGCAGATGCCGAGATCGCCGCCGACGAGAAGGACGGAAAGCTCCGATGACCGCCACCGCCACCCGCACTGCGGTGCTGCGCACCGACGACCTCGTCGCCGGCTACCTGCCCGGGGTGAACATCCTCAACGGCTGCTCGGTCGACGCCTACCAGGGCGACCTCATCGGCATCATCGGCCCCAACGGCGCGGGAAAGTCCACGCTGCTGAAGGCCATCTTCGGTCAAGTCAAGATCCGCGGTGGAGCCGTGCTGCTCAACGGCGAGGACATCACCTCTCTCAAGGCCGACAAGCTCGTCGGCAAGGGCGTGGGGATGGTCCCCCAGAACAACAACGTGTTCCCGAGCCTGTCGATCGAAGAGAACCTGCAGATGGGGCTGTTCCAACGCCCCAAGGTCTTCTCGGAGCGCTTCGAGTTCGTGACCGGCCTGTTCCCCGAACTCGCCAAGCGTCGCCGCCAACGCGCCGGCTCGCTCTCGGGCGGCGAGCGCCAGATGGTCGCGATGGGTCGCGCGCTCATGATGGACCCGTCGGTCCTGCTTCTCGACGAGCCCTCCGCCGGCCTCTCACCGGTGCGCCAGGACGAGACGTTCCTCCGGGTCGCCGAGATCAATCGCGCGGGCGTGACGATCATCATGGTCGAGCAGAACGCGCGCCGCTGCCTGCAGATCTGCCACCGGGCCTACGTGCTCGATCAGGGCAAGGACGCCTACACCGGCACCGGCCGCGAGTTGCTCACCGACCCCCGCGTCATCGAGCTGTACCTCGGAACCCTGGCCGCCGACGAGGACGCCAAGCGCGACGCACGGGAGACCGAGGCCTGATCCGCGCGCGTCCCGTGGGAGCGACGCTCACCCTGGTGGGTGTCGCCCTCGCGGGGTGCTCCTCGAACCCTCCTCCCCTCGTTCCGGACGGGCTGACCGTCTCGGTCATCCAGCAGCGCGGAGACATCGCACCGGGACGAGCACAGCTGCGCCTCGCCAACGGGTCGGACCAGCCGATCACCGTGGTCGCGGCCACACTCACGTCCGCCGCACTGTCGGAGCCCGCCGCCTGGTCAGCGCGCCGCGCCACGTCGCTCGCCCCCGGCCGCGTCGTCGACCTGCCCCTGCCGCTTCCCCCGGTGGCCTGCACCACCGGAGACGACGGCCCCCGCGTGATGCTCGAGGTCGCGGCTGACGGCGGCACCCGAAGCGTAGACATCACCGCCGACGACCCCCTGCACGTCCTGGAGCGCCTCAGCGCCACGCAGTGCGATCAGGATGCGGTCGACGCCGTGGCCCACGTCGAGGCGACGGCGGTCGCTCCGCACGGCGACGGCACCGCCGACCTCACGATCTCGATCACTCCGGCCGACGGCGGCTCGACATCGGCGCTCGATCTCGTGGCCCTGCGCGGCACGCCGCTTCTGCGCTTCGCCGCCGGGGACGAAGCGCCGCTCGGCGCAGCGGTGAGGTCGGGGGACGCGCCGTCGACGCTGAGCGTCGCCGTGACACCACGTCGGTGCGACCCGCACGCGATCGCGGAAGACAAGGTCGGCACGCTGTTCGACCTCGTCGCCCGCCTCGACGGGAGGGACGTCACCCTGTCGCTGGCGCGTCCGCAACCGGTCGCCGACGCGCTGCTGGCGTTCACCGCCGCCGCGTGCGGCCGTGTGCGTCCGCGTGAGGGGTCAAAATTTGTCGCTTCGGATGATCCCAGGCGACAGATCTTGACCCCTCACGCGGCGGATGCAGGAAGAAGGGCCCGGATGCCGTGGCATCCGGGCCCTTCCCGATCGGGTCAGATCACTCGTTGAGCGAACCGAACTCCGTGTTCAGCAGGGTGTACTTGTTATCGGCACCGTACTGGTAGATGCCGATGTACGCCTCGGTCGGGTCACCGTTGTCGTCGAACGTGATCGGGCCCGAGACACCGTCGTAGTCGACGTCCTTGCCCTCGTTGATCAGCGCGAGGCAGTCGGCGAAGGTGGTGCACTTCTCGCCACCCTCGGTGACCGACTTCAGGTTGTCGCGGATCGCCGTGCCCGAGTCGTCCTTGGCCTGCGCCGCGGCGAGGGCCGCGACGATGACCGCGTCGTAGGACTCCGGCGCGTAGCTGAAGTCGGTGAGCGCGGGGTCGACCGTGAGGAGTCGGCTCTGGAACTCGGTGTCGGCCGGGTTGCCGGGCAGGGTGCCCTTGGCTCCCTGGAGCGTGCCCGCCTGGAACTCGTACGAGTTGGACAGGTTGCCGTCGACGAAGTACACCTTCGATCCCGGGTAGCCCTGGGTGTTGACCAGCTGCGGGATGATCGACGAGGTCTCCTCGAACGCGATCACGGCGATCGCGTCCGGCTTGGATGCCAGGAGCTGGTCGACCTGCGACGTAAAGACGGTGTCGCCCGGGTTGTACGGGACGGCGACCGAGACCTCGCCACCGGCGGCCTCGACGGCCTTGGTCGCGTTGTCCTTCAGGCCGATGCCGTAGGGGTCGTTGATGTAGATGATCCCCACGTTGGCGGCGCCGTCGCCGGTCATGAGGTTACCGAGCACGCGCCCCTGCAGGACGTCCGAGGGAGCGGTACGCCAGTAGTACCCGTCGTCGGCGTAGGTGGTGAAGTCGGGCGACGTGTTGGCCGGCGAGATCTGGACGATGCCCGCGTTGACCAGCTGGTCGATGAAGGTGAACGACACACCGGACGACGCCGCACCGATGACGACGTCGGCACCGGCGTCGACGAGCTCGGTCGCCGACTGGGTGGCGATGTCGGTCGTGGTGTCACCCGAGTCGCGCTCGGTGAGTTCCGTCGTGAACGGGAACGCGTCGCCCGTGGCCTCGATGTCCTGGATCGCGAGCTTGACACCGGCGACCTCGGGCGGGCCGAGGAAGGCGAGGTTTCCGGTGGCGGGCAGGATGGTGCCGACGTGGAAGACCCCGTCAGCGGTGGACACGGCGCCTCCGCCGGATGATGCGCTGGGCGCGGCGGCGTCGCCGCCACCACCGGCGCAACCGGCGAGGACGAGCGCGCTGGCACCGACCAGGGCGAGACCGCCCAGGGCCTTGCCGGCACGCGTACGCGTGAAGACGCTCATAGTGCTCCTTGCTATGGATGAACGTTCGACGACACAGGGGTGCCGTCTGGTGTCCTAAACCTAATCGCCTCCACGTTTTCGTCGTGTTGCCGTTCGTTAACGATGTGCGTCGCCGAGGTCACGGCGTCATAACGCCCTCTAGACGGGCTCGGCGACATCCGATACAAGCGGACGGCGACGCCGCGCGGCGACGAGCGAATCGACGCTCAGCATGATCAGCGCGAGCCAGACGAGCGAGAACCCGATCCACCGCTCGACCGTCATCGGCTCGTGCAGGACGGACACGCCGATGACGAACTGGATGATCGGTGCGACGAACTGGATGAGCCCCATGACGGTGAGGGGAGCACGGCGCGCCCCGGCGGCGAAGAGCAGCAGCGGGATCGCGGTGATCACTCCGGCCGCGGCGAGCAGGCTCGTGTGCAGCGGACCGTTGGCCCCCATCGTCAGACCCGTCGTCGCCGCGACGACGACCAGCTGCACGGCAGCGACCGGGAGGAGCCAGAAGGACTCGAGAGTCAGTCCGCTGACGGCATCCACCGAGGGTCCGATCTGCTTCTTCACGAGTCCGTAGAGACCGAAGGAGAAAGCCAGGGTGAGGGCGATCCACGGGAAGCTGCCGTACCCGACCACGATGACGAGGACCGCGACCACCGAGAGTCCGATCGCGATCCACGGCACGAGACGAAGGCGTTCGCGCAACACCGTCACGCCGAGGAGCACGGTCACGATGGGGTTGATGAAGTACCCCAGACTCGTCTCGATGACGTGACCGGTCAGCGCACCGATGAGGTACGTCTGCCAGTTGACGTAGATGAGCACACCGGCCACCGCCGTCAGCGCCAGGAGCCGGGGCTGCCGGACGATCGCCAGGAACGGCCGCCACGCGCGCAGCACCGTGAGCAGGATCAGGCAGAACACGAACGACAGCGCGATGCGCCAGGCGACGACTTCCCACGGGCCGGTCGGCTCCAACTGGAGGAAGTACAGGGGCAGCACGCCCCACAGGAGGTAGGCGGCAAGGGCGAAGAGGCCGCCACGCACGGCTCCCGAGGCGGGCGGCGAAGCGGGGGTCACTTCCTCAGACTAAGCCCGCGCCCCGCCGCGGATCCGCCGGTCATCGCGCATTCCCTGCCAAAGACGGGAACCCCGGATGCCGAGGCATCCGGGGTTCCCGTGAGGATCGCGAAAGATCAGCGCACGACCACCGCGAGGACGTCGCGAGCCGAGAGCACGAGGTACTCGTCGGCGCCGAACTTGACCTCGGTGCCGCCGTACTTGCTGTAGAGCACACGGTCGCCGACGGCGACGTCGAGGGGGACACGGTTGCCGTTGTCGTCGATGCGGCCGGGGCCGACGGCGACGACTTCGCCCTCCTGCGGCTTCTCCTTGGCGGTGTCGGGGATGACGAGACCACTCGCCGTGGTCTGCTCAGCCTCGACCTGCTTGATGACGATGCGGTCCTCGAGCGGCTTGATGGAAACCGACACGGTCTACCTCTTCTTTCTCGTTACAGAAGACTTGTCAGCACTCACGCGGGGAGAGTGCTAATTCGAGTGTAGAGAAGCACTGGCACTCATGCAACGCGAGTGCCAACACATTCCGCGCTTAGGCTGGCCGGGTGGAGATCGCCGAGCTGACCGCGCTGCTCACGCCCGGTGGCCTGACTCTGCTCGATGAGGTCGGACCGATCGCCACCACCGACGATGCCGCCCGCGCCGTTTCGCGCCTGCGGGCGGCCGGGCACTCCCCCGAACTCGTCGCCGCCGTCGTCGGCCAGGCACGACTGCGCGTGCGCGCGGCGGCGAAGTTCGGCCCGTTCGCCGACCGGATGCTGTTCACCCGCGCGGGGCTCGAGCAGGCCACGCGACTGTCCATCGCCGCGCGGCACGCGGGACGCTTCCGTGCCGCGGGCGTCACGTCGGTGGCCGACCTCGGCTGCGGGATCGGCGGCGATGCTCTGGGCCTCGCCGGGCTCGGCATCCGGGTGCACGCCGTCGACGCCGACGAGGTCACGGCCGCGATCGCCGCGTACAACCTCGCGCCCTTCGGCGACGCCGTCACCGTGGCTCACGGGCGCGCGGAGGACGCCGACCTCGACGGAGTGGATGCCGTGTGGCTCGACCCCGCGCGGCGCACGGCGGGGCACGGCGAAACGCGGCGCGTGTCGGCCGACCAGTGGTCGCCGTCGCTGGACTGGGTGTTCTCGCTGCTGCGGCGGTGGCCCGGCGGGGTGAAGCTCGGACCGGCGTTCGACCGGGAGTTGATCCCGGACGACGTCGAGGCGCAGTGGATCAGTGCGGACGGGTCCACGATCGAGCTGGTCCTGTGGTCGGGGAGCCTCGCCCGCGAGGGCGTGCGCCGCGCCGCTCTGGTCGTCCGCGGCGACGACGCGTGGGAGCTCACCGCCCCGGCCGACGCCCCCGACGCCGAACCCCGCGAACTCGGCGCCTTCGTGCACGAGCCCGACGGTGCCGTCATCCGGGCGCGGCTGATCGGCGAGGTGGCTCGCTCGCTCGAGGCGGGAATGCTGGCCCCCGGCATCGCGTACCTGACCTCGGACGCGGCCCTCACGAGCCCGTTCGTGTCGTCGTTCCGCGTGCGCGAGGAACTGCCGACCGACACGAAGAAGCTGGCCCGGGCGTTGCGCGAGCGCGGCATCGGAACACTGGAGATCAAGAAGCGCGGGGTCGACGTCGATCCCGCGACCCTGCGGACGCGCCTGGCGCTGCGCGGGGAGGACTCCGCGACGCTCCTGTTGACGCGCATCGCGGGTCGGAGACGCGCGCTCCTCGCCGACCGCGTGGACTGAGCCCGCTCGCCGAGGCCGCGATCAGGCCGGGGCCGCGGCGTCTCCGCGGGTCGCGAGGAAGTCGTCGACCCGGTCTCTCGTCGCCGTCAGTGTCCGGATGCGCTCCGACAGGTCGTCCCGCACCCGCGCGAGCTGCACCACGAGCGCGTCGTGCGCGGCGGCCGGGGCCTCCCCGGTGCAGGCGAGCACCGACGTCACGACCTCGCGGGGAAAATCCATCCCGAAGAGCATCTGGATGACGATCGCCCGGTCGACGACGGAGTCGTCGTAGCGACGGTAGCCATTGGGCTCGCGCTCCGACCCGATCAGGCCCAGCTGCTCGTAGTACCGCAGGGAACGCGCACTCACGCCGCTGCGGGCGCTGACCTCGCCGATCCTCATCGCTTCCCCCTTGACCTTGACACGATGTCAATCTATACGCTCGCTGACGCCGCGGCCCACGGTGCGCTACGGCAGGAGGGAACCATGAGCGAGCACATCCCGGCGGCGAGGCGCACCCGGACCTTCGTCGTGGCGGGCGCGCCGGAGGGACCACCGAACCGACCGCTCGTGCTGGTCTTCCACGGATCGAGGCAAGACGGCGAGGGCCACCGCCGGTTCACCGGCCGCGCCCTGGACGGGCTCACCGACGAGGGACGCGCGGTGATCGCGTACCTCGACGGATATCGGGGCAATTGGAACGACGCCCGCGCGCAGAGCACCTTCCCCGCCAGGCGGCACGGGATCGACGACATTGCCTTCGCCCGAGAGGTCGTCCGCTCCCTCGCCGCGACCCACGGCATCGACACCTCGGCGGTCGTCGGCGTCGGCTTCTCCAACGGCGGCCAGATGATCCTCCGATTGCTGCACGAAGCGGAGGGACTACTCGCGGGTGGCGTCGTCGTCGCGGCCACCATGCCGGAGCGGGAGAATTTCCTCGCCGGGTTCTCGACGTCCACCGCCCACCCCGTACCCGTGACGATCGTGGCGGGCACCTCCGACCCGATCGTGCCGTTCGACGGCGGACGGATGCCGTGGTGGGCACGGAAGCTCTTCGCGATCGACGGGACGACGCTCTCGGTGACGGCGACCGCCGAGTACTTCGCGCAGCGCAACGGAATCACCGAGACCCCCGAGAGCCACGGCGCCGGACCCGGGAGCACCCCGATCGAGACGATCCGCTACCGCCAGGAGGGTCGACCGCCCGTCACGCTGCACGTCGTCCACGGCGGCGGCCACACCGTGCCCGGCCCCGCGACCGGTCTCCGGGTCGGACGCACCGGCGAGCACCCCGGCATCCGGGACATCGTCGCCGACATGCTGTCCGCGCTGCGGGTCTAGATCGTCGAGAGCTGCGGCAGCGCCCAGAACAGCCACCCGGCGCTGAAGACCACCGACACGACGGCGAGCACGAGAGCCCACACCGCCACCCGGCGGCTGTCGTGCGCGCGGCGCAGCGAGATGATCGAGGAGACGATCGCGACGACGCCGAGCGGCAGCAGCACCCCCGCGAACAGCGAGGCGACCAGCGCCGCGACGGCGAGCGCCAAGGCCCACGGCGCGACCGAGGGCGGGGCGGTCGGCACCGGCGGACTCCACGGCAGGACGTGCTCGCCGAAGGCGGCCCGTTCCAGTTGCGCCGTCGGGAGGCGCTCGTCGTCGAAGGCGTCGCCCGCGGCGATCTGCTCCGCGGCCGTCGGCCCGCCCACCCCGGCCCCGGCCCCGGCCCCGGCTGGAGCGAATGCCGCGTCCTGCGCCGCCTTGCGGGCACGGCGGCTCGGCGGCGTCGGGGCGCTCACGTGCTCACCCGCACCGCGGTCGGTCCGAGCGCCGCGCCGGGGGCCGTGGCATCCGGGTCCTCGGCGACCTGGATCTCGGTGACCGGGAGCGTGGAGTCGGCACCGAAGGCCAGGGTCGACGGGCGACAGCCCGACGCGATGAGCTCGGCGGCGAGCGCGGCGATCATCGCGCCGTTGTCGGTGCAGAGCCGCAGCGGCGGGATGCGCACGGCGACGCCTGCGGCGGCTGCGCGTTCGAGGGCGACGTCACGCAAGCGCTTGTTGGCGATGACCCCGCCGCCCAGGAGCAGTCGGGGCACCCCGAACCGCTCGCACGCGTCCAGTGCCTTGGTGACGAGCACGTCGACGACGGCCTCGCGGAACGACGCGGCCACATCGGCCACCGGCACCGGCTCTCCCGCCGCCTCGTGCTGCTCGACCCACCGGGCGACGGCGGTCTTCAGGCCCGAGAACGAGAAGTCGTACCGGTGGGAGGCCATGTCGGACGCCCGCGAGAGCCCGCGCGGGAAGCGGATGGCGGTGGGGTCACCGTCGGCGGCGGCGCGATCGATCTCGGGGCCGCCGGGGTACGGCAGCTTCAACAGGCGCGCGACCTTGTCGAACGCCTCCCCCGCGGCGTCATCCATCGTCTCGCCGAGGAGTTCGACGTCGCTGGTGAGATCGCGCACGAGCAGCAGGGAGGTGTGCCCGCCGCTCACCAGCAGCGCGACGGTCGGGTACTCCAGCTCCCCCGCGTCGGCGTCGAGGATGTCGGCCGCGATGTGGCCGACGAGGTGGTTCACGGCATAGAGCGGCTTGTCGAGGGCGACGGCGAGACCTTTCGCGGCCCCCACGCCGACCATGAGCGCGCCGGCGAGCCCGGGGCCGCTCGTCACGGCCACCGCGTCGATGTCGGACAGGGCCACGCCGGCTTCGGCGAGTGCCGCGTCGATCGAGGGCTGCAGCGCCTCCAGGTGGGCGCGCGCGGCGACCTCGGGCACGACTCCGCCGTAGCGGGCGTGCTCGTCCATGCTCGAGGCGATCGTGTTGCTGAGGAGCTGCCGGCCGCGGACGATCCCGATACCGGTCTCGTCGCAGCTGGTCTCGATGCCCAGCACGAGGGGCGCGTCCATCAGCACCATCCCTTTCCGGTCGTGGTCGTCGTCGCGTCATCCGGAGTGCGGCGCGCGGCCCAGCCGCGGAGATCGAGTTGCATGACGATCGCGTCGACGTCGTCGGGCTGGTAGTACCGCGGGCGTCGGCCGACCTCGGCGAATCCCTCCGAGGCGTACAGCGCCTGAGCGACCGGGTTGTCGGCGCGCACCTCGAGGAACACCTCGTGCACGCCGCGACGCTCGGCCTCGACGAGGAGCTCGCTCAACAGCGCCCGACCCCGTCCGCGCCCGCGCGCGGACTCGGCGATCGTGATCGTCTGGATGTCGGCATCCCGTGAACCGCGCACGGCACGCAGACCCGCGTAGCCGACGAGGCGCCCGGCCTCTTCGACCACGACGTACCAGCCGTGCGGCGACGCGAGTTCTTCGCGCATCATCGCGGGGCTCCACGCGTCGGTGGGGAACGAGGCGTGCTCGAGCGCCATGATCGCGTCGAGGTCGGCCGCGGTGGCGGCGCGCGTCGTCATCAGCTCACCCGCTTCGGGGCGTGGGCGGCCACGACGTCGGGGCTGCGCAAATACAGCGGCTCGGCCTCGGCGAGGGTTCGACCCGCGTCGAGCGCGCGTGCCGCGACGAGCGCGATCATCGCGGCGGAGACGCTCGTCGCGTCGTACCGGACGGCACCGGCCTCGGCCAGACGCGCGTCGAGGTCGTCGCGGGGGCTGAGGGCGGCATCCGCGATCCGCACCGGCAGGCCGTCGTCGTCGAGGCCGTCGTAGACGCTGTAGGCGAACTCTCTGCGGCGGGCGTCGGTGACGACCGCGAAGCGCGGGGTGTCGGCACCGGTGAGCGCGTCGGCGAGGAGCACGCCCAGCGCGACGCCGTCATGGCTCGGCACGGGGACGACGGGGATGCCACGCCCCAAGGCGTAGGCGCGAGCCGTCGCAATCCCCACGCGCAGCCCCGTGAAGGGACCGGGCCCCATGCCGATGGCGACGTGAGAGGGCGCCGGGGCGGCGGTGGCGGCTCGACGCAGGAGGTCACCGATCACCTCGGCGTGCCCGAGGGGGTTCGCGCTCTGCTCGTCGGCGAGCACTTCGCCGTCGCGCGCGATCGCCGCCACTGCCGTGCCGAGGGAGGTGTCGATGCCGAGGATCACGGCTCCAGGGTATCCGGGGCGTCCGACAGGGGTGTCGCCCGCTGGCCGGATGGCTGCCTCGCGCCCGCATCCGGCCACCGCCCGGCGGGGTGCACAACTCCGGCAAAAGGGGCAGCCCCGAGGATCGGCGGTCTCAGACCCCCGGAAGTGCCGGAGTTGCGCAGGCATCCGAGGGACGCCTCGGCTCCGAATGAGGGGTATGGAACGAGGACTGCACCGACTGGTGGTGCCCACGGCCGTCGGACCGGTCGTCGTGCACGCCGGTCGGCGCACCGAGGGGGCCGTGGCCACCCTCCTGCTGCACGGTGCCGCCGGGTCGTGGACGACGTGGACGCCGCTGCTGACCGCGGCCGACCGACTCGGCATCCCCGTCGACGACGTCATCGCGATCGACCTTCCCGGCTGGGGTGAGTCACGGGGCGCCGTGCCGTCGCCGCCGGATGTCGCCGATGCCGTGGCCGCGGCGGCTCGCGCCCTCGGATACCCCCGGTGGCGGATCGTGGGGCACTCGCTGGGCGCCGTGGTCGCCCTCGACGTCGCCGCCCGGTTCCCGGCGCAGACGGTCGCCGTGGGCCTGGTCTCGCCCACGGGCGCGGCGGTGCGCGCGGTCGCCCGCCGCCCACTCGCGGGCGGTGCGCGGCTCCCGGCCTTCGCCGGCATGGTGGCGGCCATGGCGATCCTGCGCGGCCTCGGCCCGCTGTCGCGTCCGTTGCTGCGGGGGCTGCGCCGAACCGGACTGCTGCGGGTTCTCTCCCGCCCGCTGTTCCGCCACCCCGATCGCGTCGACCGTTCCGTCTCGGATGCGCTGGCCGACGAGATCCGCCCGGCCGCCTTCCTCGCCGCCGCGCGTGCCGCCCGCACGCACGACGATGATGCGTGGCGGCGGATCACGGCGCCGGTGCGGGCCGTGCGCGGTCGCCACGACGTGTTCGCGGGACGTCACGACTCGCGCGAGGCCCGCCGACGGATCACGGACTACCGCGAACGCGTCCTCGCGGACAGCGGGCACTTCGCCCACGTCGAGCAGGCGTACGAGACCCTGCGGGCCCTGCGGGAGGTGTGGGCGGCACAGCCCGGTCGGCGCGCGGCGCCGGAGCGGGACCGGCAGCCCACGTGAATCACGGTCAGGATCGGCGCGAGATCGTCACGGTCCGCGGCGCATCGGCGTCGAGGTCGAGGGTGTGCGGGGCGATCTCGCCGCACGCGTTGTCGACGCCGCATCCACCGGACTCCCGCTCGATCTCGATCTCCCACCAGCCGTCGGCGAGGTACTCGGCGACGCCGCGCCCCCACTCCACGATGACGACCGAATGCGCCACGTCGATGTCGAGGTCGTCGAGCTCCACGGCGGCGCCGAGCCGATAGGCATCCACGTGCACCAGGGGCGCGCCGCCGACGAGCGACGGATGCGTCCGCGCGATCACGAACGTCGGGCTCTGGACCGGACCCCGGATGCCGAGCCCCTCGCCGATCCCGCGGGTCAGGGTCGTCTTGCCGGCGCCGAGCGGACCGGTGAGCACGACCACGTCACCCGGCTCGAGGGCACGCCCGAGTGCACGCCCGAGGGCTTCCATGTCGGCCGGGTCGGCGATCTCGCGCGTCCCGAGCATCTCGTCGGGGACGCTCATGCGTGGACCTCCCGTCGGGGCACGCGCGCGCCGATCCGCGTGACGATCTCGTAGTCGATCGTGTCGGCGGCATCCGCCCACTCGCGCGCCGACGGCACCCCCAGGGTCGGATCACCGAACAGCACGACCTCGTCGCCGACCGCGACGGGGTGATCACCGACGTCGACGACGAACTGGTCCATGGCGATGCGCCCGGCGACGGTGAATCGGCGGCCGTCGATCGACACCGGACCGCGACCGGACGCGTGTCGCGGCACCCCGTCGGCGTAGCCGAGGGGAACCAGGGCGAGTGTCGTATCGCGCTCGGTGCGGTACGCGTAGCCGTACGAGACGCCGGTTCCCGCCGGCACGCGACGAACCGCAGCCACGGCGCCGCGCAGCGTCATCGCCGGGCGCAACCCGAGGTCGGCGGGCGTGCGGTCCTCGAACGGCGAGACACCGTAGATACCGATGCCGATGCGCACGCAGTCGAGACGCGCTTCGGGCAGGGCGATCGCAGCGTGGGTCGCCGCGATGTGCCGCAGCGGGGGGTTCAGCCCGGCAGCCGCGGCGAGCAGCACGCCCTCCTCGAATCGGGCGAGGGCCGCGCGGTCGTCGTCGTCGCTCGTGTTCGACAGATGCGAGAAGAGGCCCACCACGCGCAGGCGTCCGATGCGCTCGAGCCGTGCGGCCTCCGCGAACACCGTGCTCCAGGCGTCCGGAGCGATCCCGTTGCGCGACAGGCCCGTCTCGATCTTCAGATGCACCGCCGCGGGGCGATCGCCCTGGGCCGCCTCGCCGGCGCGCAGCAGTTGATCGATGTCGGAGATCCCCAGCTCGATGTCGTCGCGCACGGCCTCGACGAACGAGGCGCCCGGGGCGTGCAGCCACGCGAAGATCGGGGCACGGATGCCGCGCCGCCGGAGCGCCAGCGCCTCATCGATGTCCGAGACGCCGATGCGGGTCGCGCCCCCGCGCAAGGCAGCGAGGGCCGCGCGGTGCGCCCCGTGCCCGTACCCCTCGGCCTTCACGACCGCGATGACCTCGACGCCCGTGAGTCGGCGCAGGTGCCGCACGTTCTCGGCGATCGCATCGACGTCGATCAGCGCCTCGCGGAGAACTCCGGATGCCATCCTCATGCGCGGTCCTCTCGGGCGGGTTCCGTATCGACGGTGCGGGCCTCGGCGATGACGTAGGCCGTCGCCAGAGCCGCGTCGTGCGACATCGACAGGTGCAGCGCCGTGATTCCGCGTGCGGCCACCGTGGTGGCGGTCTCGCCGCTCAGCGTGAACGTCGGGCGTCCCGAGGGCTCGGGCGTCACCTCGATGTCGGTCCAGTACACACCGTCCGAGCCGCCGAGCGCCTTGATCAGGGCTTCCTTGGCCGCGTAGCGGGCGGCCAGCGACCGGGGCTTGAGCAGACGCTCGGCGGGAGCGAAGAGCCGGGCGAGCAGGCGCGGCGTCCGCGCGAGCTGCTGCTCGAAACGCGGCACGTCGACCAGGTCGACGCCGATTCCGACGATCATGCGCCCTCCCCTCGTGGCATCCTGTCCATTCTGCCGTGAGGACGGCGCCGAACGTCGCGCCACCCCACCCCGCACGACGCCGGCGCATCCCGCCGACGTGGCCCGACGCCCGCAGTCGCACCGTGCCGGAATTGCGCGGGCCGATTGGGCCGCGCCTTCAGCGGGCACAACTCCTGCGTGATCGCCTGGCGACCCCACGCCGTCGCGTTGCCGGGGGAAGCTGCAGGAGTTGTGCAGGCGCAACACCGCAGAGCAGACGGGATGCCGCCGGCCAGCCGCACCGCGCAACTCCTGCGGGATCAGCGCCCGGGCGGCACACGGCGACGATCCCGGCCGTCCGCGCAGGAGTTGTGCAGGGCAGAGTGCGAAAAGGGGCCGGATGCCAGTGGCATCCGGCCCCGAAGAGTGTGGTCTTACTCGACCGTCACCGACTTCGCGAGGTTGCGGGGCTGGTCGACGTCCAGGCCCTTCGCCTCGGCGAGGCCCATCGCGAAGATGTGCAGCGGGACGACCGCGAGGAGCGGCTCGAACAGCGGCGCCGCGAGCGGAATGCGCAGCACCTCGTCGGCGGCGGGGAGCACGGCGACGTCGCCCTCTTCGGCGATCGCGATGACGCGGGCCCCGCGGGCGCGGATCTCCTCGATGTTGGAGACGACCTTCTTGTGCATCTCTCCCGAACCGCGCGGCGACGGTACGACGACGAACACGGGCTGACCGGGCTCGATCAAGGCGATGGGACCGTGCTTGAGTTCACCCGCGGCGAAGCCCTCGGCGTGGATGTACGCGAGCTCCTTGAGCTTGAGCGCCCCCTCGAGGGCGATCGGGTAGCCGACGTTCCGGCCGAGGAACAGCACCGATCGGGTGTCGGCCATCCAGTGCGCGAGCTGACCGATCCGCGCCTGCTCGGTCTCGAGCACGCGGGCGATCTTGCCCGGCACTGACTCGAGTTCCGTGACGGCCTCGACCGCGACCACGGGGTCGATCGCTCCGCGGACGCGGCCGACGTGGAGGGCCAGCAGATACAGCGCGGTGATCTGAGCGACGAAGGCCTTCGTCGAGGCCACGGCCACCTCGGGGCCGGCGTGCGTGTAGACGATGGCATCCGACTCGCGCGGGATCGTCGCGCCCTGCGTGTTGCAGATCGACAGCGTCTTCGCGCCGCGCGAGCGGGCGTACTTCACCGCCATGAGGGTGTCCATCGTCTCGCCCGACTGGCTGATCGAGACGACGAGCGTGCGCGGGGAGAGCACCGGGTCGCGGTAGCGGAACTCGTGCGCGAGCTCGACATCGACGGGGACGCGCGTCCACGTCTCGAGCGCGTACTTGCCGACCATGCCCGCGTACGCCGCCGTGCCGCACGCGATGACGAGGATGCGATCGATGTCGGCGAGGAACTCGTCCATTCCGTCGAGCTCGGGGATCTCGACGCGGCCCTCGTGGACCCGGCCGCGGATGGTGTTGGCGACGGCCTCGGGCTCTTCGGAGATCTCCTTGGCCATGAAGGACGACCAACCGCCCTTCTCAGCCGCCGAAGCGTCCCACGTGACCTCGAAGGGCTCGACGTCGACCGGAGCACCGGAGAAGTCGGTGACCTCGACGCCCTCGGGCGTGATCGCCACGATCTCGTCCTGCCCGATCGCGAGGGCATTGCGAGTGTGCTCGACGAACGCGGCGACGTCGGAGCCGAGGAAGTTCTCGCCCTCGCCCAGACCGATCACCAGCGGCGAGTTGCGACGGGCACCCACGACGAGGCCCGGGTGGTCCTCGTGCATCGCGAGCAGCGTGTACGCGCCCTCGAGGCGCGACACCACGGCGCGGAATGCGGCGACCAGGTCTCCCGTGCGGGCGTACTCGCGGCCGATCATCGCCGCGGCGACCTCGGTGTCGGTCTCGCTGCGGAAGGCCACGCCCTCGCCCACGAGCTCGCTCTTGAGCTCGGCGAAATTCTCGATGATGCCGTTGTGGATGACGGCGAGCTTGTCGTCGTCGGCCAGGTGCGGGTGCGCGTTGGCGTCGGTCGGACCGCCGTGCGTCGCCCAGCGCGTGTGCCCGATGCCGGTCGTGCCGTCGGCCAGGGGCGTGGCGACGAGATCGTCACGGAGCACGGCGAGCTTGCCGGCGCGCTTGCGCATTCCGAGACCCCCGTCGGCGTCGATCACGGCGATGCCCGCGGAGTCGTAGCCCCGGTACTCCAGCCGCGACAGCCCCGCCAGCAGGATGTCCTGGCTCTGCCGAGGACCCACGTATCCGATGATTCCGCACATAGCCTCCGAGTCTACGGGGCCGGGGCTGAGGGGATGCCGATGCCGCGGGCGCGCCTCAGAGCTTGCGCAGCAGCACCGATTCGACCGTGTGGTCGGCGCCCTTCTGCAGGACGAGCTTGGCCCGGTGGCGCGTGGGCAGCACGTTCTCTTCGAGGTTGGGGAGGTTGATGTCGCGCCAGAACCCCAGCGCGCGCGCGACGGCCTCCTCGTCGCTGATGTCGGCGAACACGCGGAAGAACGACGTGGGGTTGGTGAAGGCGTTGTCGCGCAGGGCGAGGAAGCGATCCACGTACCAGCGTTCGATGTGCGATGCGTCGGCGTCGACGTAGATCGAGAAGTCGAACAGGTCGCTGACCGCGACGTCGTTCGGCGTGGGCGGCGGCTGGAGGACGTTGAGCCCCTCGACGATGACGACGTCGGGTCGGTGCACGGTGACGTGGGCGTCCGGCATGATGTCGTACCGCACGTGCGAGTAGAACGGGGCGCGCACCTCTTCGGCGCCCGACTTCACTTCGCTGAGGAACTCCACGAGCGCGCGCCGGTCGTAGGACTCGGGGAAGCCCTTGCGGTGCATGATCCCGCGGCGCTCGAGTTCGGCGTTGGGGTAGAGGAAGCCGTCGGTGGTCACCAGTTCCACCCGCGGGGTGTCGGGCCAGCGACTCATGAGTTCGCGCAGCAGGCGCGCGATCGTCGATTTCCCGACCGCCACCGACCCGGCGACCCCGATGACGAAGGGGGTCGTCACATCCGACTCGCCCAGGAACGCGCTGGTGTCGGCACCGAGGCGACGAGTGGCCCGAGCATAGAGGCTGAGGAGCCGGCTCAGCGGCAGATAGACCTCGGACACCTCGCGCAGGTCGAGGCGATCCCCGATCCCGCGCAACTGCACGACCTCGGTCTCGGTGAGCGGCTGCTCGATACCGCCGGCCATCCGGGCCCAGTCGGCGCGGTCGATCTGGCGATACGGGCTCAGCGACGGTGCGGGAGCGGCGGTCTCGGCGGCGGACACCCGCCCATGCTACCCGCGGGCTCGCACTACGCTCGGAGCGTGCGACTCGGGGTACTCGACATCGGATCCAACACCGTCCACCTGCTGGTCGCGAACGCGCGCGCCGGGGGACGGCCGACCGCGACGACCTCGCACCGCTCGGTGCTGCGGCTCATGCGCTACCTCGAGCCCGACGGCTCGATCTCCGCCGAGGGCGTGCGGGGGCTCGTGGATGCCGTGACCCAGGCCTGCGAGACGGCTCGCGCCGAGGGTGTCGACGAACTCCTCGCCACCGCCACCTCGGCCGTGCGCGAGGCCGCGAACGGCGACGACGTGATCGCGCGGATCGAGGAGGTGCTCGGCCAGCCTCTCCAGGTGCTCGGCGGTGAGACCGAGGCACGGTACACCTACCTCGCCGTGCGCCGGTGGTTCGGGTGGTCGGCCGGGCAGATCCTGCTGTTCGACATCGGCGGCGGGTCGCTCGAGATCGCCGGCGGCGCCGACGAACTGCCCGAGCTCGCCGAATCGGTGCCGCTGGGCGCCGGCCGCTCGACCGTGCAGTTCCTCCCCCACGATCCACCGAGCGAGGACGAGATCGACGCGCTGCGTCGGCACGCGGCATCCGTTCTCGCCCCCGTCGCGGAGCGGTTCGCCGCTCTCCCGCGGCCGGATCACGTCATCGGTTCGTCCAAGGCGATCCGCTCGCTCGCGAAGCTCGCCGGATACCCCGTGCCCGGATGGTCGGGGATCGACCGCATGGTGCTCCCGCGCAAGGAGCTGAAGGACTGGATCCCGCGGCTCGCACGGATCCCCGCCGACGCGCGCGAGGCGCTCCCCGGGATCACCGCCGACCGCACGTTCCAGATCGTCGCTGCCGCGGTCGTCGTCGAGCGCGCGATGAAGGCGATGGACGTCGACGAGCTCGAGGTCTCGCCCTGGGCGCTGCGCGAAGGCGTCCTTCTGCGGTACATCGAGTCCCTCGCCTACTGAGCGCGATTCGCCACCTTTCGTCGCCTCGGGCGATGGGCAGGCGACAAAGCTGGCGACTCGCGCGCGGGTCAGAGAGACAGACGCTCGCGGACGACGCCGGCGAGGCGGTCGGCGTGGGCGCGAGCGACGTCCTCGGACGCGGCCTCGACCATCACCCGCACGAGCGGCTCGGTGCCCGAGGCGCGCAGCAGCACCCGGCCGGAATCGCCGAGCTCGGCCGTGGCCGCAGCGACCGCCTCCTGCACGACCGCGTCCCCGACCCCGTCCCGATCGACGCCGCGGACGTTGACGAGCACCTGCGGGTAGACCGTCATGATCGCGGCCAGCTCTGCCATCGTCTTCTTCTGCCGCGCCATCTCAGCGACGAGGTGCAGCCCGGTCAGCAGCCCGTCGCCGGTGGTGGCGAAGTCGCTCATGATGACGTGTCCGGACTGCTCGCCTCCCAGCGAGTAGCCGCCCTCGTTCATCGCCTCGAGCACGTATCGATCTCCGACGCCGGTCTGCTTCACCTGGATGCCGTACTCGGCCATCGCACGATGCAGGCCCAGGTTGCTCATCACCGTCGCAACGAGGGTGTCGTGGGCGAGGGCGCCGCGCTCTTTCATCGCCACGGCGAGGATCGCCATGATCTGGTCGCCGTCGACGATGGTGCCCTGCGCGTCCACAGCGAGGCAGCGGTCGGCGTCGCCGTCGTGCGCGATCCCCACGTCGGCGCCCAGACGGACGACCGCCTCGGCGAGGACGTCGAGATGCGTGGACCCGACGCCGTCGTTGATGTTGAGCCCGTCCGGCTCGGCACCGATGACGGTCACCGTCGCTCCGGCATCGCGGAAGGTCTCCGGCGAGACGCCCGCCGCTGCGCCGTGGGCGCAGTCCAGAACGACATGGATGCCGTCGAGCCGGTGCGGGAGCGAACCGAGAAGGTGCACGACGTACCGGTCTTCGGCGTCGGCGAAGCGTCGGATGCGGCCGACGCCGGCACCTGTGGGCTGCAGGCGCTCCCCCTCGAGAGCGCGCTCGATGCGTTCCTCGACGATGTCGGGGAGCTTCGTGCCGCCCCGGGCGAAGATCTTGATCCCGTTGTCCGGGGCGGGGTTGTGCGAGGCCGAGACCATGACGCCGAAGTCGGCATCGGTGTCAGCGATGAGGAACGCCGTTGCCGGGGTGGGAATCACGCCCGCGTCGAACACGTCGACGCCCGACGAAGCCAGACCCGCGGAGACCGCGGCCGAGAGGAACTCCCCCGAGACACGCGGATCGCGTGCGACGACAGCCGAGAGGCGACGCCCTTCGGCGATGCGCGCCTCCGCGGAACGACCCTGGCCCAGGACGACCGCGGTCGCCTGGGCCAGGTGCAGCGCGAGTTCGGCGGTGAGGAGGCCGTTGGCCAGCCCCCGCACCCCGTCCGTGCCGAAAAGAGGCATCCGGAACGTCGAACTCAGCGCTTGGAGTACTGAGGCGCCTTGCGGGCCTTCTTGAGACCGGCCTTCTTGCGCTCCTTGACGCGAGCGTCGCGAGAGAGGAAGCCGGCCTTCTTCAGACCCGGGCGGTTGTTCTCGACGTCGATCTCGTTGAGCGCACGGGCGATGCCGAGGCGCAGCGCACCGGCCTGACCCGAGGGGCCACCGCCGGAGATACGGGCGATCACGTCGTACGCGCCGGCGAGCTCGAGCACCGTGAACGGGTCGTTGATGAGCTGCTGGTGGAGCTTGTTCGGGAAGTAGTCCTCGATCGTGCGGCCGTTGACCGTGATCGTGCCCGAGCCGGGAACCAGACGCACGCGGGCGATGGCCTGCTTGCGACGGCCGACGGCTGCGCCGGGGACCGACAGAACGGGCCGCTCGGCCGCGACGACGGACTGCTCGGCCGGCGTCTCGGTGCTGAAGGTGGTGGAGTCGATGTTCGACACTGTTTCGTCCTTATCCGGCGGCGCTTACTGGGCGACCTGGTCGAAGGTGTACGCGGTGGGCTGCTGGGCACCGTGGGGGTGCTCGGCGCCGCGGTAGACCTTGAGCTTCTTGAGCTGCGCCGCGCCGAGGCTGTTCTTGGGCAGCATGCCGCGGATGGCCTTCTCGACCGCGCGGACGGGGTTCTTCTCGAGGAGCTCCTCGTAGTTGACCGACTTCAGGCCGCCCGGGTAGCCCGAGTGGCGGTAGGCCATCTTCTTCTGGAGCTTCTGACCCGTGAGCGCCACCTTCTCGGCGTTGATCACGATGACGAAGTCACCCGAATCGATGTGGTTGGCGAAGGTCGCCTTGTGCTTGCCGCGGAGGAGGACCGCCGCGTGCGAGGCCAGGCGGCCGAGGACGACGTCGGTGGCGTCGATAACGACCCACTCGCGCGTGACCTCTGCGGCCTTGGGGGTGAAAGTGCGCGTCACAGTAGTGCTGCTTTCTTGTTCGAACGGAGGAGTTCGTGAATCCCGCTCCGGTGGTCCGTTCTCCGGTCGATGACCGGGCAACAGGGCCGGTGGAGGGCTCACGTTCGTGGCACCTGCTCGCAGTGAGGCGGGCACCAAAGAGTAATCTTACGGCATCCGGATGCCATGGCCAAACGTTCGGCCACCCTCACCCGTACAGCGACCCGACGACCACGACGGCGATCCCTGTGGCGTTGTAGACGACGTGCACGAGGATCACCGGCCAGAGTCGGCCGGTGACCAGGACGCACACCCCGCAGATCGCACCCACCAGTGCGAGCGCGGCGGCATCCGTCGGGCCCAGCGGGGCCACGAGCGCGTGGGCGACCACGAACAGGATCGACGACAGCACGAGGGAGGCGACCACGGCCGCCACGTGGCCGCTGAGCCGGCGCACGGCGGTGTATGTGCAGACCAGCACCACACCGCGGAAGAAGAGTTCCTCGAGGGCGGGGCCGACCGTCGTGGCCGCGACGGACTCGGCGACGAGTCGCGACGTCACCCCTCCCGTGCCGGCGGACGGCCACGCCGGCGCCCCGGCGGCCGCGTCGAGCGCGCCCTGCGCCAGCCGCAGGCCGACGCCCCAGACCGCGCCGATGAGCACGTCGACCGCACGGAACCGTGTGAGGCCGCGGGGCCGCGACCGACGGAAAGCCCACACGACCGGCACGGCGAAGGCGGCCCACAGCACCGCCTGGGTCACGACCTCGGCGATCGCGCCCGGCAGGAGCACCGCGCCGGCCCGCGCGGCCAGCACCCCCAGGCCGAGGGACAGCACGGCCCAGCCGAGCATCTCGGCATCCCAACGGGCGACGCTGGAGCCACCCTCGCGCCATGCGCGGTGCCGGCGACGCGGGGGCGTGCGGGGGCGATGACGGGCGACCGGGTCGGACATGAGCAGCACCGTATGGTCGCCGGACGCCCTCACACCGCGTTTCGAGGCGCGACCGTCCCGGGCTCGCATCGCCCCCCACCCGCTCGGCATCCGGCGTTCACCCGCCAAGACGACACCGACCCCGGCACCGAGAAGGTGCCGGGGTCGGAGGGCACGTCCTCCGCGGAGTCGCGGGCGAGGTCGAGGACGTGGACGAGGGGCGTCAGCGCTTCAGGAACTCCCGAAGTACGCGGTTGAACTCGTCGGCGTGGCTGACGTTGACGCCGTGCGGAGCACCAGCGACGACGTGCAGCTCGCTTCCCGGGATCGCCTCGTGCGTGCGCTTGCCCGACCCCGCAAAGGGAACGGTCGCGTCGCTGTCGCCGTGGATGATCAAGGCAGGAACCGTGACGTTCTGCAGGTCGTCGCGGAAATCGGTGGTCGCGAAGGCCTCCATCGACTTCAGCGCGGCGTGGTGGTCGGCCTGATTCGCCAGGCGCTCGGCCTGGGCCTGCTCCGCGGAAGACACGGCGAGAGCACCGTCGACCGAGAAGAAGTCGGTCGTGAACTGGTGGTAAAAGGTCTTCTCGTCGTCTTTCAGCCCCTTCTCCATCCCGTCCGCGGTGCCCTTGTCGAGCGGCCCTTCCGGGTTGTCGTCCGTCTGGGCGAGGTAGGGCGGAACGGCGGAGGCGAAGACGACGCTGCGCACGCGGTTGGAGCCGTGGCGCGTGAGGTAGCGGGCCACTTCCCCGCCGCCCATGGAGAAGCCCACGAGGGTCGCATCGCGCAGGTCGAGGGTCTCGAGCACGGCGTCGAGATCGTCGGCGAAGGTGTCATAGTCGTAGCCGGTGCGCGGCTTGTCGCTGTGCCCGAAGCCGCGGCGGTCGTACGTCACGACGCGATAGCCGTCGGCTTCGAGCACCGGCACCTGGTGGGCCCAAGACTCGCCCGAGAGGGGCCATCCGTGGATCAGGACGACGGGGCGTCCGGCCCCGCCGGTGTCGTCGACGTGGAGGTCGATGTCGGTCAGCAGTCCGTGGTGTGCGGTGATCTCGCTCATGGAGCTCATGTTTCGCCGGGCACCTGCACGCGAGCCCGCGGTTGACGGGCTCGGCTCGAATTGCTACTTCGCGGCGAGAGGAATGGCACATCCGCAGTTCCGACGCAACGACCCGGATCGGTTCGCACGAGGTCGATAGCCTCGCGCCATGGCATCCCTCCGTGTTCCCGCCATCGCCCTCGCGACCCTCGGCCTCGCGGTCGCGGTGACCGCCTGTGCCCCGGCATCCCCGGGGGCGGGGACTCCAGACCAGGTCGTCTACCAGGCGGCGATCGCCGCGGTCGTGCAGGCGGAGTCGGATGCCGGCGGCCGGGCGTTCGAGCTCGAGATCGACTCCGGGACGGCGCAGGTGCACGTGGCCGTGGGCGATCGCGACATCGAGGTCGATGTGGATCTGGCCGGCCCGACGGTGACGGAGCGACGGGACGACGGATCCCTGGAGGGCGAGGATCGTGCCGCGCTGGACGCGGCGGGAACGACGCTCGCGGACGGCATCCGCATCGCGGCCGCGGCCCGGAGTGCGAGCGGAGGGGTGACCGATGCCGGGGTGGATCGCGACACCGATGCCCCCGCCTGGAAGGTCGAGTTCGCCGACGGAGCAGAGGTGTCGGTAGCCGTCTCCGACGGCGTCGTCGTGCGCTCCGCGGGCTGACCGGCTCGGATCCCGTCAAAGTCGATGGCTCCGGGCGCGTTCCGTGTCCCGAGGTCGGACCGGTGACGGCTGGTCTTGAGTTGTGCACAATTGAATTGCGTGCAACCATTACGTCATGCCCGCCGTCGACTCGCTCGTGTGCTTCGCCCTCTACGCCGCCAGCCGCACGACCACGCAGGCGTATCGCGTCCTGCTCGACCCGTGGGACCTCACCTACCCTCAGTACCTCGCGCTGGTGACGCTGTGGAGCGACGGCGACCAGACGGTCAGCGGACTCGGCGAGGCCCTGCAACTGGACTCCGGCACGCTCTCCCCGATGCTCGCGCGCATGGAGAACGCGGGGTACGTCACGCGTGAGCGCCGCGCCGACGACGAACGCGTCGTGACGGTCTCGCTCACACCTCGCGGTCGGGAGATGCGCGACGAGCTCGCCCACGTCCCGCGCTGCATCGCCGTCGGATCGGGGATCGCCGACGCCGACAGCGCTCACGAGCTGATCCAGGCGCTCCAGCAACTGACCGTGGCGATGCGCGATCTGCGCGACCACCCGCGGACAGCGCTGGACGCGATCGGCGCCCCTCGACCGAGCGTCTGACCCCGCGTCGGCAGCCACCCCGTCCACCAGAAAGGAACCACCCCATGGACGTCCTCTACACCGCAGAAGCCCTCTCCACCGGCGAAGGCCGCAACGGCCACGTCGTCGCCGGCTCCCAGATCGACCTCGACGTCGCCGTCCCGAAGGAGATGGGCGGATCCGGCAACGGAACCAACCCCGAGCAGCTGTTCGCCGCCGGCTACGCCGCGTGCTTCCACAGCGCGCTGCACGCCGTCGCCCGCGGCCACAAGGTGAAGCTCGAGGACTCCTCGGTCGGCGGTCGCGTGCAGATCGGCCCCAACGGCCAGGGCGGCTACCAGCTCGCCGTTCTGCTCGAGGTGGTGCTGCCCGGCGTGGAGCACGACCTGGCCCAGCAGCTCGCCGACGAGGCGCACCAGGTGTGCCCCTACTCCAACGCCACGCGCGGGAACATCGAGGTCACGGTCACCGTCGCCGAGGACTGACACCGACGCAGCGAAGGGGGCACCGGCGAGTCGGTGCCCCCTTCGCGCTTCCCTACAGGCGGCCCATCGCCGCCCGACGTAGGGTGACAATCGTGATCCGCGTCCTGGTCGTCGACGACGAAGCACTCGTGCGCTCGGGGTTCGAGCTCATCCTGGGCGCCGCGGACGACATCGAGGTGGTCGCCGCCGTCGACGGTGACGCGGCCGTGGAGGCCATCCGTCGCGAGCGGCCGGACGTCGTCCTCCTGGACATCCGGATGCCGGGACGCAGCGGACTGGACGTGCTGGCCGAGCTCCGCGACGATCCCGACCGCCCCGTCATCGGCATCCTCACCACGTTCGACACCGACGAGCACATCGCTCGTGCGCTCCAGGACGGCGCGTCAGGGTTCCTGGTGAAGGACACCCCGCCGGAGCATCTGGCCGCGATGGTCCGCTCGCTCGCCGCCGGTGGGGTCGTCCTGTCGCCGCAAGTGTCCCGCACCCTCGTGGAGGGGTATGTCGGAGCGCCCGATCCGGATGCCGTAGAGCGGGTGGCGCTCTTGACCGACCGAGAGCGCGACGTGCTGGAGCACCTCCCCACCGGCGAGTCGAACGCCGAGATCGGACGACGCCTGCATCTGAGCGGAGCCACCGTGAAGGATCACGTCAGCGCGATCCTCGCCAAACTCTCGGTGTCGTCGCGACTGGAGGCGGCTCTGATCGCGGAGCGCGCCCGGCGAGGCGGCGACCGGCGGTGACCACCGACGCACGCGACCGCCTGCGAGTCTTCACCCGCACCCGCTGGTTCGCGGTCGTCACCGACCTGGCCTTGGCAGCTGCCGCCGTGATCGACGTCATCGTCCTGCTGCCCGCCTGGACGCCGTTCGAGTCGACGCTCGCCGCGATCGCCGTCGCGGGCCTGCTCGTGCGCCGACGTCTGCCGTGGGTCGCGTTCGCGCTGGTGCTGCCCGGCCTCGTCGTGGATGCCATGACGATCGCCGCACCGATCGCCCTGTACTCCGTGGCCGTGCGCGAGCGACGCCTTCCCCCCGTGATCGTCGCGGGCGCGGTGACCTTCGTGTGCTTCCTTCTCCCTGACTGGCAGTTGCCGGAACTGGACTACCTCGCCCCCTCGCTCCTGTACGCCCTGCTGTACGCGGCCACTCCGATCGCCCTCGGCGCGCTCGTACGCACGCGTAGCGAGCTCAGCGAGCGGGTGGGCGAGCTCTCGGCTGCCCGGGAGGGCGAGCGCCGACGCGACGAACAGGACGTGCTCCGCCGCGAACGCGCGCGCCTGTCCCGCGAGATGCACGACGTCGTCTCCCACCAGGTGAGTCTCATCGCCGTCCAGGCGGGCGCGCTCCAGGTCTCTTCGGCCGATCCCGCCGCACGGCGCGGGGCCGGGATCATCCGCTCGCTGTCCGTGCGCACGCTCGACGAACTGCGTCAGATGGTGGGCGTCCTGCGGGCCGAGGGCGCGCCCACCCCGGGCGACAAGCCGCAACCCACCCTCGACGATCTGCCGCGTCTGCTCTCGGACAGCGACCTCCCGGCGGATCTGGTCACCGATGTCCGCGGCGAACTCGCGCCTCCGCTGCAGCGGGCGGTCTACCGGACCGTCCAAGAGGGGCTGACGAACGCGCGGAAGCACGCCCCGGGGGCGCGCGTCCGAGTGAGCGTGCGGACGACGACGACGACCGTGGACGTGGTCGTGCACAACGACGCCCCGGTCACCGACGCACTCCCCCTGCCGTCGGGCGGCGCGGGGCTGAGAGGACTGCGCGAGCGCGCCGAGCTGCTGGGCGGACGCCTCGACGCCACCGGCGAGCCCGACGGAGGGTTCCGCCTCGCGGTGACGCTTCCGCGGCGCGAACCCGAGCGCTGAGTCTGCCTCAGGACAGGCGCAACTCCGCTTCGGACTTCGGGTACGTCCGACGCAACCACTCCCCGAACCCGGGCTGCGCCAGGCACGCGGAGGCATCCGCGCATCGCACGACGGGGTCGTCGGCCGCGTAGGTGCGGTACACCTCGACCTTGGCATCCAGCACGTCCCCCGCGACATTGACGGGCTGGTCCTGCGACGGATAGCCGAGGTAGTACGACATCGCCTCGGCCTCGAGACCCACCGCCGGGGTGGAGGCGCGCACGAGCGAGCCGACGCACGAGTGGTCGGGGTGGTCGCCCTGCGCGAAGGCGCTCTCGTGCGGCACGTTCGTGCTCACCCGCCGCGGGCGGGCGGCGGCCATGAGTTCGGCCAGCGTCGCCGTCAATCGGGGGAGACTGTACGCCGGACCACCGTCGATCGGCACGAGCTCGGTCGCGTCCCCGTTGATGAGCTGCGTCAGCCCAGCGTGGCCGGTGGCGGTGAAGCCCTTCGCGTCGAGACCACCGTCGGGCAGACGCAGGACCGTGATGGACAGGCGCGGCTCGTCGGCCGGCACGAAACGCGTCACGCGTGCTCCGCTGAGGAGGGTGAGCTCGCGCTCGTCCCACTCCCCCGTCGCTCCGCGCATGAGGTCGTACGCCGCACGGATCCCCGCTTCCCGCTCTTGCGCGTACTCCAGGCCCTTGCCCGCATCGCCCGCCGTGACGTAGACGGCACGCACGGTGGCGCCCGCCGCGATCGAGTCGGCGAGACCGGGATTGGCGAAGATGATGTCATCATCGGCGTGCGCCCAGATCGTCATCGCCGTATCGATCCCCGGGGCTTCGAACGCCGGAGACAGTTCCGTCGGCGCCGCCGGCGGAGCGATCGGCTGAAGCGGCGTCCACGCGCCCACCGGACCGCCGCTGCGACGCAACTGTCGCACGAGAAGGGCGCCTCCGCCGAGCCCGGCGAGCGCCAATCCGCCGATGATCAGTCCCCGCCGCGTCACACGGACGCGGCGGGCGTCGCGCGCGGATTTCTCCCGCTCGCCTTCCACCCCAGCAAGGTCGTCGTCCTGCACCGTGGCTCCGTCTCGTATCCCCCCGGGCCGAGCGGGCGACGGTTTCGGGTCGTCGGCGCTCGGCGTGACCTTCCGACGCTATCGCGTCCGCACCGAATACCCGGACAGTCCACGCGTCATGCCCACCGCGCGGCGGGGGAAAGGGGGCCGACCGGCGGGGCGAACGACACCGCCGCGCCCATCGTCCTCATCGCGCGCGCTCAGCCGGCACCTAGGCTCGGCCGAAACACTCGGGGCCATGCAGACGTCTTCGCCGCCGCGGTCGCTGTCTCCCTTCGCCCTGCGCGTGCGCGCCGTCCTGTGGGAGTGGGACCCGATCGGCGTGCGGTCGATCGGAGACGGCTGGCCCGAAGACGAGTACGACGACCTGCTCGTTCCACTGATCGACGCGATCGCCGAAGATCCTCCCGTCGACCAGCTCGCCGACGAGTTACGGGGAGTTCTCGAGACCGACTACGGACTGCCTACCCCAGAGGGGAGCGTCGAAGTGGCCCGCACCCTGCTGGCGTTGCGGCACGAGGACGCGCCGCGCCGCGATTAACGCTCGCCTCCGGTCCACGCAAGCCCGCTGCCCTCCTCGCCCGGGCGTCCTATCGTGCTGCCATGGTTGATCTGCGCCGCCCCCAGACCCCCGATCCGTACCCCCTTCTGCCCGCGGTCGCCGCCTTCGACGTCGTGAGCGACGACGTCACCGACGGGGCGCCTCTGAAGGACGACCAGGTCGCCGCGCGCGGCAACACGTCGCCGCATCTCCGGTGGTCGAACGTCCCCGAGGGCACGGCCTCGTTCACCATCACGTGCTTCGATCCCGATGCGCCCACGCCCAGCGGCTTCTGGCACTGGGTCCTCGTGGACCTGCCCGGTGATCTGCGGGAGATCCCGGCCGGATTCGCCTCGGGACACCTCCCTGCCGGCGCGTTCCACATCCGAAACGACGGCGGCGAGGCCGGCTTCATGGGAGCGGCACCGCCCGAGGGCGACCAGCCCCACAGATATTTCTTCGTCGTGCACGCCGTCGGGAGCGAGAGCCTCGGGGTGGATGCGGGCGCCAGCCCCGCCGCCGTCTCGTTCGGCCTGGCCTTCTCGACGCTCGGGCGCGCGATCGTCCACGGCACCTTCGCCCACTGAGGGAGCGACGCACCGCACGCCGAGGTCGCCGTCGCGCGACGGGCGCGCGATCCGGTCGCCGTGGCATCCTCGCGCGGCGGAGGGGTCAGGACAGGCGGAGCTCGGCCTCGCTCAGCGGATACGACCTGCGCAGCCAGTCCCCGAACTTGGGCGTGCGCAGACAAGAGTCGCGGTCGGCGCACCGCACGACCTCGTCCTGTTGCGTATAGATGCGGTAGGTCTCGACCTTGGCATCCAGGACGGCCCCGTCGAGCGTCTGCGGCAGGTCCCTCGACGGATATCCGATGAAGTACCGGATGCCGGGGGCCACCGTCGCGTCCCGACCGATCGAGTCGCGGACCAGCGTCCCGACCGCCGAGTGGTCGGGGTGATCGCCGGGGGCGTACGCGCTGCCGCGAGGGACGTGCGTGAGGATCTGCGAGGGCTGCAGCGCGGTCGCCAGCTCGCTCAGGCCGGTGGAGAGCCGGCCGAGGTCGACGGCCGGCCCGCCGTCGATCGGCGCGAGACTGCCGATCCCTCCGTCCAGCAGAGCGCTGAGAGTCGTGTACCCCGTGGAGCCGAACCCGCCACCGGTGATGTTGCCGTCCGGGAGCCGCACGAACATCACCGAGATCCGCCCGTCACCCTGGGGGGTCAGTCGGTCCACCCGGAGCCCCGAGTCCAGCGTGAGGACGGTGGAGTCCCAGAGCCCGTCGACGCCGCGCATGTGGTTGTACGCGCGAAGGATGCCGAGCTCCCGGGAATGGGTGTATCCGATGCCCTTCCCGGCGTCGCCCGCGGTGAGGAACACGGTCCGCACGCAGTGCCCCGCGGCGATCGCACCGGAGATCGTGGGATTGCCGAAGATGATGTCGTCGTCGGGATGCGCCCAGATCGACAGCAGCGTCTCGCCGTCGCACGGCTGCGCCGCCGGCGAGAGCGGGGCGGGCGGTGGTGTCGGCGTCGCGGCAGGCGCGGAAGAGGGAGGGGCCGTCGAAGTCGGCACGGATGTCGATGACGAAGACGGGATCGGCAGGACGCCGTCGGGAGCCGCGACCCCGACAGGCCAGAACCCGAGCGCACCCGAGACGACGATGGACGCGCCGGTCAAGAGCACGACGGCAAGGATCGCGACGAGGGCGCCGACGCCGAAGCGATCCCGGAGCAGAGTCCGCCGGTCAGCGCGTGTCATCGGTGATTCCTCCGGCGTCGGGGGCGTCGGCATCCGGATGCCACGCGATTCGAGCCCCGAGCATAGGCGAACCGGCGCCTTACACCAAGGACGGCATCCCCACTCCCTGCTTGACAGGAGCGGCATATCTGCGCTTCGGCGCGATGCGCAGCCCGAAGGTCGCACCACGCAAACGCGTCCCCCGTTCGGTGGACAACCGTCCGATCCCCGGAAAATCAGGGTGACTCCAGCCAACCTCCAGGAAACAAATCGTTCATCCAGGGGTGATTCACGGGGTGAGTTCAGGCTGTTATCGTTCAGCAGGAGAAACCACGATCCGAACGCTCGGGGAAAGGGGCCTACGCACTGTGACGTCTGACCTCCAGGTCGACGCGACATCGACGTCGCAGAGCGCCGTCGCCGGCATCGACGATTCGCCGACGACGAGAACACGCTCCCAGTCCCCCGCGGACATCGCTTCCCCGGCCGCGCCCCCGACGCACGACCGCTGGCGCCAGCGGTATCGCCGTAATCTCATCCTGACCGACTTCGCGTCCCTGGTGTGGGTCGTCTACGGCACCCAGCTGGCGTGGTTCGGCACGGGGAACGCCGCTGTCGCGGCCAGCCGTGACAGCCGCATCACCGACCTGTCGTACTGGGTCTTCTCCGCCCTTCTGATCGTCGCCTGGATGTGGGCGCTCTCCTTCATCGACTCGCGCAGCGACCGGGTCCTGGGCACCGGCTCGCAGGAGTACATCCGGGTCGTCGACTCCAGCTTCCGGCTGTTCGGGACCATCGCCATCATCGCGTTCCTGACGCAGATCGACGTGGCGCGCGGGTATCTCCTGATCAGTCTGCCCGTCGGTGTCTTGGTCCTGATCGTGACGCGCTGGCTCTGGCGCCAGTGGCTGGTCGTGCAACGCTCCCGCGGGAAGTACTCGGCGAACGTGCTGCTGGTGGGCTCGCTCACCTCTGTGACGCAGTTGGCGCACGAATTCGCCCGCAGCCCCAACGCCGGCTACCGAGTGGTCGGGGCGTGCGTGCCCAGCGGAAAGGTCGCCGACACGATCCCGGGCACCGACATCCCCGTGATGGGACATGTCGGCGACGTCATCCGCGCTCTCCAGGTCACCGGCGCCGACACGGTCGCCGTCACCAGCGCGGACGAACTCCCGGCAGACAAGGTCAAGCAGATCTCCTGGAGTCTCGAAGCCGGCCGCCAGCACCTCGTGCTCGCGCCGAGCATCATCGACATCGCCGGCCCACGACTGCACACGCGTCCGGTCGCGGGCCTTCCCCTCATCCACGTCGAGACCCCCCGGTTCTCGCGGGGACAGATCTTCCTGAAGCGCACGGTGGACCTCGTCGCCAGCATCGCCGGTGTGATCGTCCTCAGCCCTCTGCTGGCCTTCCTCGCGATGGCCGTGCGGCTCTCCAGCGAAGGCCCGGTGTTCTTCCGACAGAAGCGCGTGGGATTCCGCGGGCGCGAATTCACCATGATCAAGTTCCGCTCGATGGTGGTCAACGCCGAGGATCTCCTCGAGCAGTTGGCGAAACAGGAGCGTGACGCCGGCAACGAGGTGCTGTTCAAGATGAAGAACGACCCGCGTGTCACCCCCATCGGGCGAATCATGCGCAAGTTCAGCCTCGACGAGCTCCCGCAGTTGTTCAACGTCATCGGCGGTTCGATGTCGCTCGTCGGCCCCCGTCCCCCGTTGCCTTCCGAAGTCGCCCTCTACGCTGACCACGTGCACCGTCGATTCCTTGCCAAGCCCGGCATCACCGGGCTCTGGCAGGTCAGCGGACGCTCCTCCCTCTCGTGGGAAGAGTCCGTGCGCCTGGACCTGTCGTATGTCGAGAACTGGACGCTCGTCGGCGACTTCGTGATCCTCGGCAAGACCGCCCGCGCCGCCCTGGCGCCGGGCGAGACGGCCGCGTGAACTCCCCGCGCCCCTGCGCGGGTCGACGGTGCGCCACTCGCGCGCCGTCTCTGGACAAAGCTGGAGGAGACCCGTGCGTCTTTCTGTAATTGGTTGTGGGTACCTGGGAGCCGTTCACGCGGCGGCGATGGCCTCGATCGGACACGAAGTGGTCGGTATCGACGTCGACGAACGGAAGGTCGCCTCGCTTTCGAAGGGAGAGGCCCCCTTCTTCGAACCCGGACTGCAGGAGATCCTCGCCGACGGGATCGCCTCGGGCCGCTTGTCCTTCACGACCGACATGGCCGCCGCGCAGGGTGCGAAGGTTCACTTCATCGGCGTGGGCACGCCCCAGCAGCCCGGCGGATACGCCGCCGACCTGACCTACGTGCACGCGGCCGTGGATGGTCTGCTGCCCTACCTGTCCGAGGGTGACATCGTCGCGGGCAAGTCGACGGTGCCCGTCGGCACCGCCGAGTCGCTCGCGCCCCGTGTGAGCGAGCGCGGAGCGACCCTCGTGTGGAACCCCGAGTTCCTCCGTGAGGGCTGGGCGGTGCAGGACACCATCGACCCCGACCGTCTCGTCGCGGGCGTCCCGAGCCTCGACGGCGCGCCGACCGAAGAGGGCGCGCGCACCGCGGACGTGCTGCGCGAGGTGTACCACCCCTCGATCGCCAAGGGCACGCCCTTCATCATCACCGACTACGCCACCGCCGAGCTCGTGAAGGTGTCGGCCAACGCGTTCCTCGCGACGAAGATCAGCTTCATCAACGCGATGGCCGAGATCGCCGAGGTCACCGGAGCCAACGTGACCACCCTGGCCGACGCGATCGGTCACGACGCGCGCATCGGACGCCGCTTCCTAGGCGCCGGCATCGGCTTCGGTGGCGGCTGCCTCCCCAAGGACATCCGCGCATTCTCGGCTCGGGCGGAGGAGCTCGGCCGCGGAGAATCGGTGGCGTTCCTGCGCGAGATCGACGCGATCAACCTGCGTCGCCGCGACCGCGCCGTCGACTTGACCGTCCAGGCGCTCGGCGGCGCGGTGTTCGAGAAGAAGGTGACGGTGCTGGGCGCCGCCTTCAAGCCGCACAGCGACGACATCCGCGACTCCCCCGCGCTCGACGTGGCGGTGCGCCTGCACGGCCTCGGCGCGGATGTCACCCTGACCGACCCGGCCGCCATCGAGAACGCCCGCCGAATCCACCCGCAGCTGACGTACGTCGAGGATCGCGACGAGGCTCTGCGCGGAGCGGATGCCGTGATCGTCGTGACGGAGTGGGACGAATACCGACGCGACCTCGACCCCGCACTCGCCGCCGAACTGACCTCCGGCCACGTCGTGATCGATGGCCGCAACTGCCTGGATGCCGCCGCGTGGCGCGCGGCCGGCTGGACGTACTACGGCATGGGTCGCCCCTGACCCCTCTGACACATTCGCGAACGCCCCGGCAGCATGCCGGGGCGTTCGTCATTCGCGCCGGCCCGCACGAATGTCCGTCCCGCCCGTGACGAATCACCCGCTCGGTACGTCTCCTCAGTAAGCGAACATCGCTGCACCGGGAACCAGCCCGGAGCAGAACGTACTGGAAGGACACTCCGATGGCTATCGAAGACACGCCCACGGCATCCCCGGCCGCGCCCCACGGGTCGCGCGTAGACCGCGCGTACACCGGTTCCGGGGACTCCGCCGAGACTGCGGGCAAGAACACCATCGCCGACGCGGTCGTGGCCAAGATCGCCGGCATGGCCGCGCGTGAGGTCTCCGGCGTCCACGCCCTGGGTGGCGGCGGAGCCCGCGCCTTCGGCGCGATCCGCGACGCGATCAACGCGACCGACCTGGCCCAGGGGGTGAAGGTCGAGGTGGGCGAGACCCAAGCCGCGGCCGACCTCACGATCGTGGTCGAGTACCCGGCTCCCCTCCAGGAGGTGGCCGACCAGGTGCGCGCTCGCGTCGCCGGCGCCATCAGCCGTCTCGTCGGCCTCGAGGTCGTCGAGGTCAACGTCGACGTCAACGACATCCACATCCCGGGTGACGACGACGACGACTCGACCCCCTCCCGCGTGTCATGAACCCGACTCTCACCGGCGCGCTCGTCGGTCTCGTCCTGGCCGTCGCCGCTCTGATCTTCGGATTCTGGGGCTTCCTCCTGGTCGCCCTCTTCATGGTGATCGGCGCCGTCGTCGGCCGCATCGTCTCGGGCCAGATCGACATCCGCAGCATCGCCAACGCATTCTCGGGTCGGAGCACATCGTGACCACCGTGATTCCCGGGACGGCCACGGCCGCTCCGGGGGGCGGGGTCGCGGTGCGCCTCGGCGGCCGCGTCGACATCGCCGACCGGGTGTTCCGGAAGGCGGCGGAGCAGGCGGCCGCCGAATCGATCGGCGTCGACCGCGCGGATGTGAGCGTCGAGATCGCCGGCTCGCGCGACACCGTCGCCGTGCGCGTGCGGTCCCCGCTTCCGATCCCCCGCCTCGATGACACCGAGGCCGTGCTCGCGGCCACTCCCGTGCTGGAAGCCGCTCACGGCATCCAGCACGACCTGCACGAGCGTCTCACCCGCCTCTTCGGCCGCGAGGTCTCGCGCGTGGACCTGACCATCAGCGGCGCGACCGCCCCGAGCCGGAGGAGGGTGAGATGACCGACTCCGTCCTCCGCACCGTCGTGCGCCGTGAGACGCATTCGCCCCGCACCGCGGCGATGCTCGTCGTCGTGGTGCTGGTCATCCTCGCCGTGGCCTACGCCGCGGTCGAGATCGTGGTGGCGTCGCTCGGCCGACCTCCCCTGCTGATCGCCCCTGCCGCGGCGTTCGACGCGTTGGCGGCTCTCCCCACGGCCGTCGCGCCCGCAGCGCTGATCGCGACCGGCGTCGTCCTCGCGATCATCGGCCTCGTCGTCGTGATCCTCGCGGTGGCCCCCGGCCGCCTGTCCAAGCACGAGATGGCCTGGGGTGAGCGGGCCGTCGTCGTCGACAACGGCGTCGTGGCCTCGGCGCTGGCCCAGCATCTCGCCACCGAGTCGGGAATCGCCCGGGAGAATCTCCTGGTGGGCGTTGCTCACCGCACCGTCGACGTGACGGTCCGTCCGCCGATGGGCATCCCCGTCGACCGGGAGCACCTGCGCCGGATCGTCGAAGACGAGGTCGCGTCCTACCGGCTCACCCCGTCGGTCCGCACAATAGTCCGCGTCGAGCGTCCCCGTGACGCCGGGAAGGAGGACTCGCGATGAGAAGCACCAATCGCGCCGTGAACCGCATCCTGCTGTTCGTCGTGGCGCTCATCCTGCTCGGGCTGGGAGCCCTCCTGATCGTGGTCGTCGCCGTGCCCGGTGCCGCAGATGTGTGGACACGCACAGCCGACAGCATCCGCGGGTGGGCCGACGACATCGGCCAGCCCTCGCTCAGCATCGGCGCCGTCGCTGCGCTCGTGGTCGTGGCACTCCTCCTCGTCCTCGTCGCGGTCGGGGCCGTGCGTGGACGCCATCGAGTTCCCCTCCAGTCGACAGGAGCCGAGGGCGCCGCAGGGCGAATCACCATCACGGACGGCTTCGCCTCGACCGCTCTGAAGAGCTCGCTCGACGAGCGCGACGAGATCCTCGCCTCCCGCGTCGCCTCGAACGAGGTGCGCAAAGAGGCGGTGCTCCACGTCAGCGTCACGCCGCGACAGAACACGTCGCCGCGCCGGATCGCCGAGGACGTCGACACGCTCGTCACAAACCTCGCGACCCTGACGGGCCAGCAGTTCCGCACGTACATCTCGGTGCACTCGAGTCTGCGCGCCAAGCTCGCGCACGACCAGCGGCGCCTGAACTAGAAAGAGGATGCCATGCGCAACCGCATCATCATTGTGGGCGCCGTCGTTCTGGTCGCTTATGTCCTGGGCACCCGCGCCAGCGGCGTGAAAGTGAAGTCCCGCGAGTCGGTCGGTCATCAGCTGGTCCGTATGTGGGACGACCCGCGCTCACGTCGCCGTCGACGCAAGGCCGCCGCGAAGGCGGAGAAGAAGGCCAAGAAGGCACTGCGCCAGTTCCGCCGATAGACGGCTCGGATTCGGGAATCGGGTCGGCGCATGGGCGCCCCTCTCCTTGCGCGTCGCGAGGCGGGGGCCCCTGCCATTCGCGCCTCGGGACGCGGTTCGTCTGTGGACGAATTCTGCGAATTCTTACATGCGCATGTAAAGATGCCTTCGACAGAAGGGCCAGCGATGCGTCTCCTCCCCGACCCCCCACCCCTGCCTCCGCGAGAACCCGCGGCGCCGCCGGACGCCGACATCGCAATCGGGTTCGCTCCCCATTGCCCCCGTTGCCTGCACACGATGGAGCCACGTCGGCAGCGCTCGGCCGACGTCTGGACGTGCCCGGGATGCGGTCTCGTCCGGATCGCGTGATCGACGGCTACGCTGACCCCGTGCTCGTCACCCTGCTCATCACCGTCGTCGCCGTGGTCTGCGCGGTCCTCGTGGGCTTCATCGCTCGGCAGGTCCTCGGCACGCCGGTCGGGTGGCCGCGGAGCATCGTCGTCGGCCTGCTCGTGTTCTTCGTCGGGGTCCCCTTCGCCGGATGGGTGCTGAGGCAGACCGGGCTGCCCACGTCGGCGGTTCCCACGCGGGACGAGGACATCTGGCTCTGGCTCGGGCTCATCGCGCTGTCGATCAGCTGGGTCTTCGCCATCGGGGTCGCGGCACTCGTGGCCAGCGAGGCGATCTTCCCGACCCGGCCGCTGCCGAATCCGATCGACGTGATCCGCGCGGCCCTGCGTCGGCGCAAGCGCACGCGTCGGTACATCCAGATCTTGACCATCGCGTCGCGGCACGGGGTGGGATGGCTCTTCCACGGCGGTCACACGCGCGTCGAACGCGAACTGAGCACCTCCGAAGAACGCGCGCGCGCGATCGTCGCGACCATCAATGACGCCGGCGTGAGCTTCGTCAAGCTCGGGCAAGTGCTCTCCACGCGCCGGGACCTCATCCCCGAGCCCTACCTGAGCGCACTCGCCTCCCTGCAGACGAGCGCCACGACGCTCCCGTGGGAGACCATCCGCGAGGTCATCGAGACCGACCTGGGGCGCCCCGTAGACGAGGTGTTCACCGAGGTCGACCCGATCCCGCTCGCCGCGGCTTCGGTGGCGCAGGTGCACCGGGCGGTGCTCCGCGACGGCAGCCGCGTCGTGGTCAAGGTGCAACGTCCCGTCGCACGGGCGCAAGTGGAGGCGGACGCCGACATCATCGGTCGTCTCGCCCACCGCGCGGAGGCGCGAACCCGGGTCGGTCGCGACCTGCGCATCGAATCGGTCGCCCGCGGGTTCACGACGACGCTCCTGGAAGAGCTGGACTACCGCGTCGAAGCGCGCAACACCGAGATGATCCGAGCCACCGTCGACCGGATCGATTCCGCTGAGCCCGCGCGCCGCGGAGTCGTGACCGTGCCCGCCGCATTCCCCGAGGCCTCGAGCCCCCGCGTCCTGACGATGGAACTCGTCGACGGCGTGGCTCTCGGCGACGCCGTCGACCGACTGGCGGCACTGTCGGCAGAGGAACGCGACCGGCTGGCCGAGGCGCTGATGACGACCGTCATCGAGCAGATCCTCGTGTACGGCGTCTTCCACGCCGACCTCCACCCGGGCAACGTGCTGCTCAAGAGCGACGGAACCCTGGGCCTGATCGACTTCGGCGCGGTCGGCATCATCGAACGCAGCACGCGACAGCACATGACGGCGTTCCTGCTGGCAGCGCTCAGCGAGAACGACGTGGCGGCGACCGATGCGCTCCTCCTGATCGTCGCGGCGCCCGACGACGTGGACCTCAACGCCTTCCGCCACGACGTCGGGGTCGTCCTCACGGCAGAGAATCTGCGCAGCGGCGGTCAGGGATCGATCTTCACCCGCATCGTCGACGTCATCCGGCAGCACCGGATCGCCCTCCCCGGGGAACTGGCCTCGGCTCTGCGCAGCTTCGCCACCCTGGAAGGGTGCCTGCGCGTGATCGTCGAGGACTTCGACATGGTCGGTCGCGCCCTCCCACTCATGCCGAGCCTGTTGCGGCGGACGCTCTCGCTCACGCGCACCGCGACCGATCTCCAAGCCGCCGCGGTGATCTCGCTCGCTCGGATGCAACGGATGCCGCAGCGTCTCGAGGCGCTCCTCACCGGCATCGAACGGGGGTCCATCGGCATCACCCTGCGGTCCGACGACGGCACCGACGCCAGCGGCATCCTGACCCGGATCACCTCCGAGATCGCCTCGACGCTGGTCTCGATCGCCGCGGTCGTGATCGCCGTCGTCCTCATCGTCGCGGGAGGCGGCCCTGTCTTGGGCGGGTCGGTGACCCTGTTCTCGGTCCTGGGCGCGGTGATCGGCCTGTTCGGCTTCCTCGGGCTGCTCCGCGTCGTCCGACGCACATTCAGCCGCCGACGCTGACCTACCACATCCGTTCTGCGCGCGTCAGTATCCCCACCGGGAGTGGGAGGGCGCTACAGTGACGACCAGCTCCCGTTGTGCACCACCGGACTCCAAAGGAGAAGTCCCATGGTCTTCGTCACCGCCGCCATCGCTGTCGGCATCCTCACCTGGGTCCTTGCCGCTCTCGCGGCCGGGATCGGCCTCGGCCGGATCATCGCCCGCGCAGATAGCGAAGAGCGCCATGCCCTGGACGCTCCCGCCCCCGCGGAACTGAGCGGAGCCGCCACCCTCTGAGCGCACCATAGGCGTGTCCGTACGCGAGCGTTGTCCGGGCTATCGTGAGGCATGCCCACCACGGCCGTGCCCCGTCGAACTCGCGGCCTGGCCACGGCTGTGACATTCGGCTACCTCGTCGCGCTGGCGGCAATCGTGTTGTGGCCGCATCACGTCGACTCCGGCGCGGGCCCCCTCTACGCGTTGCTCCTGCGATACGCGTCGGCGGCGTTCCCCTTCGGCATCGACGCCACGTTGAACGTCGTCCTTCTCATCCCGTTCGGGATGATCCTGGCGACGGTGTTGCCCGGTCGACCGTTCATCGTCCTCGGCGTCGTCTGGGCCGTACCGCTGCTGATCGAGATCGCCCAGGGCCTCTTCCTGCCCGGAAGGACCTCCAGCGTGCTCGACGTCGCTGCGAACACCGTCGGCGGGGTGATCGGTGCGGGAACCGTCGCTGTGGGGCGTCTCCTACAACGCCACCACCCCTCGCGACATCGGACATGAGCCCCGCGTTCACCGCGGCACGGCGCCGGCCGCCGATCGCGCCCGCATCTCTCGCCGAGTGCGGGGAACCGTGGTGGGGGGCGTGACGCCCGTCCCGATGACCGGCAGCGCGGCGATGCGACGAGCGATCGCCTCGACGGCGGCGACCGCGTCACGTTCGAACTCCGTCCAGACGGCCGGCTCCCGCCCGATCGGGTCGACGAGATCGTCGTCCGCCGGCGCACCCGGGCGGGCGCGCGTGCGGTGCCGCGCCGCCCACCGCACGAGAGAGAGCCAGTCGTCCACCTGACTCCCCTGCCCGTCGTCGACTTCGAGGAGCCGGGCGAACTCACGCACGGTGAAGGTCGAATCCAGCAGATCGGGGCGCATGTCCAGGACGACGCGTCGGTGAATTGCAGCCGCGCACAGCACGGTGGTTCCGGGCTGCAGCATCGACTCGCCGAGTCGGCGCGTGCGGTGCTCCCCGAGATCGAGTCCGTGCGCGCGGCCGATGTCGACGATGCGCGTTTCGGCCGTTCGTCCAGGTCGCGCTGCCGAGCCCGCGCTGCCGATGTCCAGTCGGGCGACACCGATCCGTTCCAGACGGGCACGCAACAGGTGCTCCACGAACGGTGATCGAATGGCATTCGCGGTACAGACGACAATGACGCGCGCGGACGTCGGGGATGCGATCACGGAGACCTCACTTCGCTCGGGGGAAGACGCCGACCGGTCCAGTCCATCGCCCGACCGGACGCCACCGGACACTCCCGCGAGCGACGTCACCCGGGCGACCCCGGGTGAAACGCAGCGAGGTCGAGACCTCGTCTGCGCGTCACGACGACAACGCCGTCCGGACCTGCGGATCGCCGTCGAGCATGCGACGCAGCTCGCGTGCCCCCTCGAGGGTCAGCGCCAGACCGGTGCCGCCGGCGGACTCGATCACGAGCCAGGTGTCTTGGTCGGTCACGCGCCGCAGCAGACCCACTTCCACTTCGGCGTCGACTCCCGGGCCCCTCTCGTCGACGGCACGAACACGCGCAGAGAAGGCCACGCCGTCACTGCGATGCGCCTCGTCATCGGGATGCGCCGTCTCGCCGTGCCGAGTCGTGCACCAGGCGAAACCGCAACGCCGAGCGCGGCCAGGGGGGCGGACGTCGAACTCACTCATGCCGGACACCTCTTTCTCCGGGTCGTCCGCGTGGACGACCCGATCGTCGGTGGGCACGGAGGAAGTGAAGCACGAGCCTCCGACACCGCCGTCAGCGCCCGGGGGCGACCCCCTCCGGCGGCGGAGGCAAGAGCTCGGTGAGAGAGATGTCCAGCACCTCGGCCAGACATACGATCGTGCGCAGACGTGGGTTCGCGGGGGTCCCGGGGTTGGATTCGCCGCGCTCCAGCTTGCGATAAGTGAACGTCGCCAGCCCCGCCGCGTGAGCGACGTGCTCCTGGGAGAGGCCTTTCTCGGCCCGCGCATGGCGAAGGCTGGCGCCGAAATCGCGGGCGAACTCGGTCCAGGGATCGGGCACGTCGGTCATGCATCCAGCTTGTCCGTCCGCATACGCCCACATGAACATGTATGCATGCCTCATCTTCGACGCGCGCGAACAGCGGCGCCCGAACGAGGAGGGTGACGAGCGATACCGGCGAGGTGAATGTCGAGGCGATCCCCCGGGCGGCGGCGCCCGACGCCGCCGCGAAGGACCGAGGACGCGCCGCCGCAATGGAGCCGCCGAGAGCGTTCACCCTTCCGTCGTCCGAACGGCGTCCATGCTCCCCCCGCCCACCGAGTGGCAGAGTGCCCGGACCCCGCGCCTCCTGTTCCAGCCCAGAGGCGCATCATCTCCGGCCACTGAGCCCGATCAGCGGAGTACCCATGGATCTCGCCACCTCCTCACTCAGTTCACCAGCCCTAGCCAAGACCTTCACCCGGGCGCGCCCCGTAAGAAGAAGAACCTGGCAGGCCCACTACGCCGCGTTGCTCACGGTCGTCGACGCCGTGGTGGTGGTCGCCGCCGTCTTCGGCACGCAAGTGCTGTGGCTCGGCCCGCTGCCCACCGGCGTCAGCGCCGTCCCGATCGACTACACGACGGTGTCGGCCCTGCTCAGCCTCGCGTGGCTGCTCGCGCTGACGCTGTGGGGCACGCGACTGCCACGCGTCATCGGCCACGGCGTCGCCGAACATCGACTCGTCCTGGCCGCTTCCGTCCAACTCTTCGGCCTCGTCGCGATGGCGGCCTATCTCAGCGGGATCGATCTCTCGCGCGGGTACTTCCTGCTGAGCCTGCCGGTGGGGACCGTGACGTTGCTGGCCGCGCGCAGCGCCTGCCGGTCCTGGCTCGTCGCCCGACGCCGCAAGGGCGCCATGTCGGCGCGCGTGGTTCTCGTCGGCAGCGCCGACGAGAACGCCCGCGTGGCCGGGGAGATCGCGCGCCAACCCGGAGTCGGGTTGACGATCGTGGGACTTCATCCGCTCGATGCGGACCAGGGCCAGGGCTGGACAGATGGGCACGCCCGCCTGCTGCGGAGCCGGCTCGGGGAGCTCGACGCCGACAGCGTCCTCGTCACCGGGGGGACCCATCTCGACGCGCACGACATCCGACGGATCGGATGGGGCCTGGAGCCCGGGCGGGAGCACCTGATCGTCGCTGTGAACCTCACCGACGTCGCCGGTCCGCGCATCCACACGCGACCCGTCGCGGGACTCCCGCTCGTCCACGTCGAGACGCCGCAGTACTCCACCCGTCAAAGGGTGCTGAAACGCGCCTTCGACATCGTCGGATCCGGGCTCCTGCTGATCGCTCTCAGCCCGGTCCTCCTCGTCCTCGCCGCCCTGGTGCGTCTGTCGGGCCCGGGCCCGATCCTGTACCGCCAGGAACGTGTCGGCCAGGGCGGGATCCGCTTCGGCATGTTCAAGTTCCGGTCGATGGTGGACGGGGCCGATGCCCGCCTGTCGGAGTTGCTCGCGCAGCAGGGACGTGACGGTGCGCCGCTGTTCAAGGTCGAGAACGACCCCCGCATCACCCCCATCGGCCGGATTCTGCGCACGTATTCGCTGGACGAGCTCCCCCAGCTCTTCAATGTGCTGCTCGGTCAGATGAGCCTGGTCGGCCCGCGCCCCCAGCGCGACGCGGAGGTCGCGTTCTACGACGACGACGCCCGTCGGCGCCTCATCGTGCGCCCGGGCATGAGCGGCCTGTGGCAGGTCAGCGGGCGCTCGACCCTGTCGTGGGAGGATGCCATCCGCCTCGACCTCTTCTACGTCGAGAACTGGTCGCTCGTGGGCGACATCGTGATCCTGTTCCGCACCGTCAAGGCGGTCGTCGCTCCGGGCGCGACCGCGCACTGATTTCGAACGACGAAGGCGCCGGCTCCCGAGGGACCGGCGCCTTCGTCGTTCGGTGTCCGTCAGCCGCGCGGGCGGCGGCGGGACGTGCGCGCGTCGTCGCCCGGAACCGGCGCGATGAGCTCGTTTGGTTCACCATCGGGATCACCCGCGAGGGAAGACGCCTTCCGCCGCTGCGAGAGCGTGCGCAAGCCGCTGACGTTGGACGGCGGCAGCTCGGATGGCCGTCGACGCGGCCCGGGCACGACGTCATCAGGTCCGACCTCGGCCCCGGAGACACGTCTCCACGGACGCCGCCACCACGGCTTCCCGCCTCGGGTGCTGGGCGCGCCGTAGCCGTAATAGCCGCCGTACTGCGACCCGTAGTAACTCGAGTCGGCACCCCGCAGCGGAACGCGGTTCAGCACGACACCCAGGAGCCGTCCGCGGGTCTTGGCGATGTTCTCGACCGCGCGGGCGAGCATGTCGTCGGTCGTCCGTCTGGCAGTGACGACGAGCACCGCGCCGTCGGCCCAGCTCGCGATGACGGCGGCGTCGGCCACGGCGAGGGTCGGCGGGGAGTCGATGATCACGACGAGATCGTCGGCGAGCTTCCGCGCGAGCTGCTGCATCCGCTGCGAACCGACCATCTCGCTCGGGTTGGGCGGAGTGCGCCCCGCAGCCACGACGAAGAGACGCCCGTGCTCGTCGACCTGGTGCGCCACCTGCTCGATCTGGGCGCGGCCGGCGAGGACGTCGGACAGACCGACGTCGTCGGAGAAGCCGAAGGTCGCCCCCAGCACCGGCCGCCGCAAGTCGGCGTCGATGAGGATGACGGGCTGGCCCGTCGCCGCGATGCTGACGGCGAGATTGGCCGCCGTGGTCGACTTTCCGTCGCCGGGGAGCGGGCTGGTCACGACCATCACCCGAGCGGGGTGGTCGACATCGACGTACTGCAGGTTGGTCCGCAGTTCCCGCATCGCCTCCTTGTGAGCGAAGGACCCCCGCCCGTCGCGGATGTCGTCGAACGAGAACACGGCGCGCCCGGCGGCGAGTTCCTTGTCGACGGGCAAGACTCCCACGACGGCGGCGTCGACGGCGTCGGAGATGTCGCTCGCCGACCGCAAGCGACGGTCGAAAGCGCGACGGACGAGCGCGAAGACGACACCGACCACGGCTCCCGCGATCGCGCCGATCGCGACGTTGAGCTTGACGTTCGGCGAGGACGGCGCGGTCGGCAGCCGTGCGGAGTCCCCCGGAATGAGACGGACGGCCCCCTGCGCAGCACCCGTCGACTCCAGCTGGTCGACCTGTACGGTCATCCCCTGCAGCCACGCCTGGGCCAGGTCTCGAGCAGACTCGGGTGTCGACCCGGTCGCCTCGACCCGCACGCTGACGGTGTCCACCGGGTTGGACACGTGGATGCGCTGCACGAGCGACTCCGGTGTGTCCGTGAGACCGAGCTGGTCGCGAGCCGTCTCGGCGACCGAGCGCCAGTACCCCATGTCGATGAAGGACTTCACCTTCGACAGCGCCAGTTGATTGCCCGCCAGCGCAGCCCCGGTGGAGCCGTCCGACGCGACGCTGGCGACATATCCGCTCGCATCGGCGGTGTACACCGGCGATTGCAGGGCGCTCCATCCGAAGCCCACGAGGCCCCCCGCGATGGTCAGGGCGACGATCGCCTTCCAGTACGCGCGCAGGATCCGCGCGACGCGTTGCATGTCCACTCGTGTTCCGCCTTTCACCGGGCCCGTGCGATGGGAACGCCGAGCCCGGGGAAGCATAGGTGCGCACCGGCACCCGTTCCCGCCACCTGGGGCATCCGCACGAGCGGGCGAAGCGCGGTCGTCGCGGAGACCGCCCGTGTTGGTGAGGAACGATCCGGGGAGGTGATGCCGGCGGGGTGAAAGGGGGATGACGACGGGTATGAAACCGCTCCTCTCGTGCGAAGCACGGGCGAACATCACCCCAAAGATCGGGTGAAGCGCACCACCGCCGTGCGCGCCCTTCGTCCCCGGCACCCGAACCGGGCCGACGACACCACCGGCGTGAGAGTTGGAGAGAACGATGCTGATCGACCTGGAAACCCCACCCACCACGGCACGCGCCGCACGGCGCTCGAGCCGCTTCTGGACGCCGCGCACGGCGACCATCGCCACGCTCCGGACGGCACTCGACAGCGACGTCGTGCTCCTGCGCGGTCCCGCGGGTGTCGGCAAGAGCGCGTTGCTCCGGCAGTTCGCCTCCACGCTCGAGGACGACCCCGAGATCGGGATACAGCTGCTCGACGCCGGGCACGCCGGTCCGGAGGTGCTCGATCGCGTGGCTGCGGCGTTCCGGGAGGGCCCGCCTCAGCACGTCCTGCTCGTGGACAACCTCGACGATGGCCGGGGGGTGGACTCCACCGTCGTCCTGGACATGCTGCGCACCGACCCCGCGCTCCGCATCGTGGTCGCGACCCGGCATGTCACCCGGCTCGAGAGTCCGCTCGTCGCGCTCGAATTCGACGTGCACGTGCTGACGCCCGCCGACCTGCTGATGTCGCGGGAGGAGCTGATGCTGGTCCTCGAGCTCAACGGGATCGAGACCACCGACGTCGCGATCGACGTGCTGATGCGGCGCACCCATGGGTGGCCCGCACTCGCCCAGCTCTCCAGCTCGCGATTGCGTCTCGAGGGGCTCCCGTTGCGGACGCGCGACGAGGCCGATGCGATCGCCGACTACGCCACCCGCGCGCTCACCGCCGACATGGAGGCGCACTTGAGCACTCCCGTCACCGACGAGGTGCGCCTACTGGCCGTGGCGCCGTACGTCAACGTCGAGCTGGCCGACGCGATCGGCATCGACTCCACCAACGCGTCGACGAGCGAGCTGCTGGGCGAGCTGCAGGACGCCGGCTTCGTGTGGCCGAGCACCACCCGACTCGTCCTGGCCGAACCCGTGCGAGCCCAGTGGTTGCGCGAGATCACGGCAGGCGCTCCCCAGTTGGTCGAACACGCCCGGCTGCGGCTGCTGGACCACCTCGTCGCCGCCGGCGAGCCCCTGCGGGCTGCCCAGCTCGCCGCCGATGCGGGCCAGTGGTCGACCCTGGGATCCATCCTCCGTTCCACCGGGCCCGAGATCTGGGCTCGTGACTCCTCGGCCTTCACCAGGCTCGTCGAGACGATGCGCGCCCACGTCGGTTTCGACCCGGTCTCGGTGGACGCTCTCCTGACCGTCGACCCGGACACCGCGGCATCCGCGGAGACCCCCGCGCTGGTCGTCGGAGCGCTCGGTCGCCTCCCCGAGGCGAAGGCCGCCGCCCAGCACAACGTCGAGGCGCTCATCATGCGGGTCGATCTGCTGCGCGCGGCGGGCCGCTTCGCGCTCGCCACGGAATCGGCATCCTTGCTCGTCGATGCATTGAGACGGCGACCTGCGCTCACGGACGACGTCGTCGCCGAGGGCTGGTATCAGGTGGGGATGACGCACCTGGCGATGGGGAAGCTGCGCGACGCGACCCTCGCACTCGGCCAGGTCGAGCGGCTCGCTCCTCCCGCGCGGCGGCTGCGCGCCCGCGGCGTCCTCGCGATCGTCGCCCTGTTGGAAGGCGATGTGCGCGCGGCGGGGGTGCTGTGCGACACGGACCGCGAGGACAGCTGGGTGAACTCCCCGTGGGGAGGGGGGACGCGTCTGGCCGACGCATGGCTGCGCCTGGAACGCGGCGACGCGATGGGGGCGCGGGAGCGCCTCGAGACGATGACCGCCACGGGCGGAGCGCGGGAGCTCTGGCCGTTCGCCGCGGCCACTCAGGCCATCGCGTTCCTGCTCTCGGGCGCGGCTCCCGACGCACTCGGAATGCTCCGCTCGTGGATGGCGCGCACCCGCAGCACGCCCCCGTCCCACTTCCAGTCGATCCAGCTGCTCACCGCCCGCGCCAAGGTGCTCATCGCCCTGCGCCAAGCCCGCAAGGCCATGGCCCTGTTCGAGGGACCGTTCGGTCTCTCGTCCGCGACCGCGCCGGCGATCGCGCTCTCCCAGCTGTACGCCGGACGCGCCCACGAGGCCTACGTGATGAGCGTGAAGTGGGGGATCCACCAGGAGTCCTCCCCGCGGGCGGCGTTGGAAAGCCTGGTGGTGAGCATGGTCGCCGACGTCCGGTTGAACGGCACCGGTGCCCACCGCTCCACTGCTCAGCGCGCCGAGGCGCTCAGCGGCCGGCACGACCTGTGGAGCCCGTGGAGCGCCGTCGCTCCGGAGGACCGCGCCCTCGTCCTGCGCCTGCTGTCCCCGACCGCCCGAGAGAAGGTGGCCGATCGCGCCTCGTTCTTCGCGTCGTCGGTGAGCGTCCCCCACCTGACCAAGCGCGAACAGGTGGTGCTCGCTCAGCTCACCCCGACCTCGACGATCGCCGACATCGCGCGTGCGCTGGTGGTCTCGCCGAACACCGTCAAGACGCAGCTGCAGAGCCTCTATCGCAAGCTCGAGGTGTCGGACCGCGCCAGTGCCATCCGCGCGGCCCACGCCTGGGGACTCATCGAAGCCGAGAACGAGCTCTGACCGCGGTGGCCCGGCCGTCTCATCGTCGGTCGGGCCGCCGCCGTCGGGCGAACGCGAAGACGAGACGCCCGACGACCAGCAGCACGAGCACCACGATCACACCCGGGATGGTCAGCGGAATCCCGGCTCCGTGGAGCACGACGAGAATGACGACGAGGCCCGCGACCGGGGCGAGGACACCGAGAAGCTGTCGGAGACGTCGTCTGGTCATGACCCCACGCTAGCCCGGCACCGCGAGCGCATCGGCGCCCGACCGACGGGTGATCCGCTCGTCGGCGGCCACCTGCAGACCGAAGATCCCGAACCAGGCGATCGCGAGCGTCGCGGCCGTGAACTCGAGGTTGCCTCCGAGCACCGTGTCGCCGCGGAAGAGCGCCAGCATGGCTCCCGTGAGCGAGGTCACTCCGACGGCGACCAGGGTCGCGACGCTCGCGGCGCGCATCCAGGGACGACGACGAAGCACCGCGACCTGCGCCATCGCCACGATGGCCAGAACGAAGCCGAGCACGGCCGCACTGATGTGGATGAGATCCTGCGGCAGCGCGCCCGAAGTGAACGGGACGGGGCAGCCGGGCGAGCACGTGACGACGGATGCCACGGCGAAGCACGCTCCGCAGACCACCAGGGTCGTCGCTATCGGCCACCCCGCGACGTACGACGCCGACTGGTGCAGAAGGGCACGGTCGACGAGCACCGCCGCGATCCCCAAGAGCAACAGGGCGGAGTTGAAGACCGGAGCGGTGGGCATCCCGGTCGCTCCGAGCTGACTGACGTAGTGCACGCTCGGGTCCCACAGCCGACTCAGCCAGATCAACCCGGCACTGACGAAGGCGGCGGCCCCGCCCACCGTCGCCAGGACCAGGACGCGGCGGTTCCCGGGTCGCGTCGCCGGACGGGGGAACCGCGCGATCGTCTCGGTCATGAGCGTCTCCGGCGGCGTCGAGGGGGGCTCGGTCAGAGTACCGCGTCGAGGATCGCGGAGAGGCGGCGGGCGCCGCGCAGCGGTCGGGTCGTGGACGCAGTACGGGCGATTCTGCGGGTGAGGAATCGGCTCACAGGCGATGGGATCGAGCACCGCATGGCATTGTCGTCCTCGAGTGATCGCGAGTGGTTCTCCCCCAAGTTCCCTACTCTTCAACTCGGTCACTCAACATGGATGCGCGGTCTCGTAGCCACGGCACCCGGTTCGAGACCGCGCATCCCCTCCGGCTCTCCCGCCCGCACGGCGCGCCGAGGAGCCCATGAGGACGTCGCCGCCCGAGAGGAGTTTCCGTGACGGACGACCAGAGCGAGGCCGGTGCTTCTGCGGCATCCCCGGCACGGCCGGCCCCCGAAGAGCGAGAGACGGCCTCCCCCCTCGACGAGCTGCTGGGCACCGCCGACGACGGCGACGCCCTTCCCGCTTTCCCGGTCGGCTTCCGCGGATACGAGCGGGATGCCGTCGACGATGCCGTGCGCCGCCTCACGCAGCGCGTCCGCAAGCTCGCCGACGACGCGCACCGCGACAAGCTGCACGCGGAGTCGCTGTTCGCGCAGCAGCGCGCCGAGCACGACACCGAGCTCGAAGCGGCCGCGCGCCGCCACGCTGAGGACGCCGGACGTCTGCAGGAAGAGGTGCGCGCAGCCGCCGCGCGCGCGGCGGAGGCCGAGGCGCAGGTGCACGCCCTCTCCAGCGGCTTGGTCGCGGACTTCGGCGATGAGACCGATCCCGCGCAGAGCCGGCAGCAGTTCGAAGCGATCCTGCGCGTGGCCGAGGAGCAAGCGGCGGTCCTGGTTCAGAACGCCGTGTCCCAGGCGGAGCGCCTTCTGGCGGGAGCCCGCGACGAGGCTGCAGCCCTGCGCGACGATGCCGTCGCCGAACGCGAACGGCTGCTCGCCGAGGCGCAGCATGACACCGACCAGGTGCGACTGCGCATCGAGACCGAGGCCACCGCCCACGGCGCGCGCGTGGAGCGGGAGCGCGCCCACGCGGCCGAGAGGGTCGCGCAGGCCGAACGCGAGGCGGTCGCGCTGCGGACGGAGGCCGAGAAAGCGGCTGCAGCCCTGCGATCCCTCGTCTCGCGCGAGACCGGCGACCTGCGCGCGAAAGCCGAACGGGACGTTCGCGAGATGACGGCGCGGGTGCTGGAGTTCGAGGAGTCCCTGACCCGACGCCAGGACGACGCGCAGCAGGAGTTCCTCGTTCTGCACAATCAGGCCGTCGCCCACGCGGAGCGCATCACCGCGGATGCGAGCGAACAGGTCGAGGGCGCCCTCGAGCACGCGCGTCGGATCTCCGCTCGCGCTGACGACTACGAGCGGCTCGCCCGTGCGCAAGCGCAGCAGGTCGAGACCCAGGCGCAGGTGCACGCGCGGGAAATCCTCGATGACGCTCGCGAGAAGGCTCAGCGCATCGCGGCCGCGATCACCGGGCACGCGTCCGCCGTGCTGCGCGACGCCGAGGACCGCACCCGCGATCTCCGGTGGCAGCAGCAGCAGGTGAGCAGCTTCATGGCCGAGATGAACGAGCTCTTGCGGGCGACGCCCCGGGGCGCCCCGATCATCGTCGACGACAGCGCGGCGGACGACGACGGGACGGAAGAGCGCGGCTGACGCCGCTCGCGACGGGACGCGGGATAACGTGGAACGATGAGATCCGTTCCCCTCGGCCGCTCGGGCCCCGCCGTTCCCGCCGTCGTCGCCGGAATGATGCGAATCGACGGCAAGTCCGATGACGATGTGCGCACCCTGTACTCGGCGGCACGGTCCGCGGGGATCGACTTCTTCGACCACGCCGACATCTATGCCCGCGAGCTGCACTCCGCGGAGCGGCGTTTCTCCGAGGCGTTGCGTTTGAGCCCGTCGGAGCGATCGGAGATCCGTCTGCAGACGAAGGCGGGCATCGTCCGCGAAGGACCGTACTTCGACTTCTCCTACGAGCACATCGTGTCCTCCGTCGAGGAGTCGCTCCGCGCGCTCGAGACGGACTACGTCGACGTGCTGCTGCTGCACCGCCCCGACGCGCTCGTCGAGCCGGACGAGGTGGCGCGCGCGTTCGACGAGCTCGAGGCGGCGGGCAAGGTGCGCGCGTTCGGGGTGTCCAACCACACCCCGCGGCAGATCGATCTCCTGCGAACCGCCGTGCGTCAACCGATCGTGGCGAACCAGGTGCAGTTGTCTATCGCGCACGCGCCGATCATCACGCAGGGCCTCGCCATGAACATGGAGAGCACCCCGCAGGCGGCGGTCCTCGACGGTGGCGGCCTGGTCGAGTACTGCCGGATCGAGGGCATCACTCTGCAGGCGTGGTCGCCCCTCCAGGGAACGCGCGGCGGCGGGGTGTTCCTCGGGAATCCCGCGTACGCCGATCTGAACGCGGTGATCGACGAGCTCGCGGCACGGTACGGCGTCACGCCCCTCGCGATCGCCGTCGCGTGGATCACGCGTCATCCCGCCGGCATGCAGGTCGTGCTCGGCACGACGAGCCCGCAGCGGGTCACGGACGCCGCCGCCGGTGCCGACATCGACCTCACCCGCGCGGAGTGGTACGCGCTGGTCCGGGCTGCGGGATACGTCGTCCCCTGACCGAGCGGGTGGCGACGGGAGGAATCACAGGATGACGCGACGACCCTGGGGCGCGATCATGGCCGTCGTGGCCGCTGTCGTCTTCGCGGCCCCGACGCTGTTCCTGCCGGCGGACAGTTCGGTCGGACAGAAACTGGCGTTCATCGTCGCCGGGTCGGTGATCCTGGCCGCGGCCATCGTGCTCACCCGCGCCGAGCCCGGCGTGCGGGAGCCGGAGATGCCCGCGTCGGAGGACGACGTCACACGCTGACGGTGACCGCCTCGGCCGCGGGGGCGACGATGGTCAGCGGCTCGGTCGGCAGATCCCAGGACGCGGGACCGCTGACCCACGCGCCATCGGACAGGGTATCCGTGGCGGTCATGCCGCACGCACGAGAGAGCGCGGAGCCGCGGACCTCCGGACCTGCGCGGGGCGTTCGGCGACGTCCGATCGGTCGGCGTCGATGTCGAGGCTCAGCCCGCGAGAGGAGTTGGCGTCGTTCGCCATGCGCTTGAGCAGGTTCTGATCCAGAGACTCAGGCTGCTCCGAATCGAACACGAACCGCAGCGGAATGGACGGCTGGAGCCAGATGGTCGAGCGTCCGCCGGGCTCGTCGACGCCGTGGGTCCAGGAAAGGGTGAAGCTCTCGCCGCGGCGGAGCTTGGTGGCCACGACGACCTTGACGTGAGCCAGCATCCGATCGTCGATCGTGATGGGCTCGGGGGTTGTTCCGTAGAACATCTTCGCCATGATGTTTACCTTCCCTCTTTGATTGTTCGCAAACTTACTAGATTGACTAGCGAATAGGCAAGCGAGATATAAGGCTGAGTTCCGCGGGACCGACGACCCCTCGTCGCGCAGACTGCGGCGAGCCTCGCTCCGAGCGTCCCGGATCCCCCACAGGACGGAGTCGCCTCCGCCGCGTTCTCGGTAGCGTCGAGGCATGCACGAGCTCGCCACCCGCGTCCGCGCCGCCCGCCCCCTCGTGTTCGTCGCGGCCGTCTTCGCCCTGTGGGCCGTGCTCGGCGCGGTCCCGGCTCCGGCGCACGCCGACGTCGACGACTTCCGTTTCGACTCCTTCGACGCCCGCATGCACCTGTCGCGCGCCGACGACGGTCACGCCGAACTCACCGTCACCGAGACCCTCGTCGCGCGCTTCCCCGACGAGGACCAGAATCGCGGAATCGTGCGCGCGATCCCCGACGACTACGACGGCGTCCCGCTGCACACGCGCGTCACCGCCGTCACCGGTGCCGACGGGTCGCCCATCCCCTACGAGGTGGAGACCGATCGTCGAGAAGTGCGCGTGCTCACCGGAGACGACACGTACGTCCACGGCGAGCAGACCTACGTGATCTCTTACTCGCAGCGCGACACGATCCGCTCCTTCGCCGACACGGACGCCGACGAGTTCTACCGCGACGTGAACGGGACGCAGTGGGAGCAGCCCTTTGGGCGCGTGAGCGTCGAGCTGTCGATCGAACCGACGCTCGCCGATGCCGCACTCGACGGTGCGGCATCGTGCTACCGGGGAGAACAGGGATCGGAGGAGCGCTGTGACATCGCGCGCAGCAGTGACGTGGACGGACCGGTGACGTTCACGGCGGGCGCCACGGATCTGGGCCCAGGCGAGAACGTCACGGTCGCCGTCGGGTTCGCCCGCGGCACGTTCGTCCCCGGCGAGGTGGTCCGCACGCCCGGCGAGCAGTTCTCCGTGGATGCCGCGCCGACCCTGTCGGCGGTGTCGCTGGGCACCGTGGGGCTCAGCGCGATCGGCATCGGCGTGGCGGTCCTGGCCCGCCGCCGCAACCGCGACGCACCGGGCCGCGGGGTGATCATCCCGGAGTACACGCCACCCGAGGACGTCGACGTCGTCGAGGGCGCCCACCTGGTGCGCAGGAGCGGTGCCGCCATCCCGGCCGCCGTGCTCGACACCGCGGTGGCCGGGCATCTCCGCATCGTCGAGGCCCCCGCCGCGGATACGCGACTCGCCCTGGAGTACGTCGACAGCGAGGGCGCGACACCCCTTCGCTCCGCGGTTCTGAGCGCGGTGTTCGGCGCGCAGCCGCGCCCGGGCGAGCGCGTCGCACTCGACACCGCGGGAAGCGACGTCGGCGAGCGCTTGCGCGGGTTTGCGCCCGTGGCCGCCGCCGAGCTGCGGCGGCGCGGCTGGATGCGGCGCCCTCGCGCGGGGACGGCCGTGGTCGCCGGCGCGATCGCGGTGGTGTCATTCGGACTGTCGGTCGCGACACTGGGGATCACCGCGGTCGGCGGGTCGCCGGCCTGGTGGCAGGTCGCGGCGATCCCCGTGACGGTGGTCGCCGGCATCCTGACCTTCGTCCTCTTCCGCTACTCGGACGTGGTGACGGATGCCGGCGCTCCCGCCCGCGACCATCTCCGCGGCCTTCGCGACTACCTGGCCCTCGCCGAGGCCGACCGCTTGCGCGTCCTGCAGAGCCCCGAGGGTGCCGAGCGCCGCGTCATGGACGCGGAAGACCCGACCCGGGTGCTCCACCTGTACGAGAAGCTGCTGCCCTGGGCCGTGGTCTGGGGCGTCGAACGGGAATGGGCCGACGTCCTCGGCGCCCAGGCACGGCAGAGCGGGGGCGACCTCTCCTGGTATTCGGGACCGAACGGCTTCTCGAGCACCGTCTTCCTCTCGACGCTGTCGACGATGCACGCCGCAAGCAGCCCCGCCCCGCAGGTCAGCGGCTCGGGCAGCTTCTCGGGCGGCTCGTTCGGCGACGGCTTTTCCCGGGGCGGGATGGGCGGGGGCGGCGGCGGGGGACGCTGAGCTCGGCGTTCGGCGAACCCGTCCGCGGCAGCGCGTGCCCCGGCCCCGCGTAGAGTCGCGTCATGCGCTCCTCCCCCCTCGGCGCCGACGACGTCCGGCGTCGGCGCGATCCCGCGCCGCGACCGCTCTGCTCCCCCGGGGACGAACGATGACCGGGTTGCCGACCGGTCGGCACTTCGTCCTGACGTGGGGCATCCCTCGCGAATACGGCGGTCTGACGGCCGCCCTCCTGCAGCGGTCACGTCTGTTCGACCGCCTCGGCGGAGTTCCCGTCGACGTCCTGACCTGCGACGACCGCGCGGATCCGATCACCATCGACGCGGAGCTCTCCGCACGCGCGGCGTTGTCCCCCGGCGTTCACGTGCGCAACCTGTGGGAGTGGCTGCGCGAGAACGATCTGCGCGGCCGCGTCGTCGGGCCGAGCGCGGGGTTCTCGCCGCTCCCGGCGGGTTTCGGCGAGGAGGTCTCGGGAGGGGCCGTGCACCGCCGCATCCGCACCGACGCGCGTGGTGCGATCCAGCAGATCGATCACCTGCGCGCCGACGGAACGCTCGCGGCCTCGGACCGTCGGGACGTCCCGACCGCGGACGGTCACGTCCGCCGGGTGATCGTGACGTGTGATGAGGCGGGTCGACCGCGCGCCGCCTGGCGGGGCGTGCGCACCCTCTACGCCGCGTGGCTGGATCGCCTGACCGGAGGCGAGACGTCGTTCCTGCTGGTGGACAGCAAGGCGATGGCACGGTTCGCGGCCGGGTACCGTCGACGACACGTGGTCGTGGTGCACGTCGTGCACGGTTCCCACCTCACCGACGACGGAGCGGCCCTGCGCCCCTCCCGCGCTGAGGTGTTCGCGCGGCTCGGAGCCTTCGACGCCGTCGTCTTCTGCACGGCGCGGCAGGCACGCGACGTGCGACGCCGTGTCGGGCCGCTGCCGTTGCTGGCCGTCGTGCCCCACCCCGTGGCCCCGGTCGCCGCCCCCGCCTCTGCGCGCCGCGGCGCGGTGATGATCGCGCGCCTGGAGGGGATCAAACGCGTCGAGGACGCCGTCCGAGCGGTGCAGGACGCGGAGGTCCGCGTACCGGGTCTCACGCTCGACGTCTACGGCGACGGCCCCCGGCGCGGAGCCCTGGAGGCACTCGCCGGCGCGGACGGCGCGGTGAGATTCCACGGGTTCGACCCTTCGGCGCGAGCAGCACTCACTTCGGCATCCGTCCTGCTCCTGACCAGCCGCTCGGAGGCGTTCTCCCTCGTCGTGGCCGAGGCCATGGCGGCGGGGTGCCTGCCGATCGCCTACGACGTGCCCTACGGGCCCCGCGAACTCATCCGCGACGGTCGGACGGGCTGGCTGGTGGCACCGGGGGACGTCGCGGCCCTCAGCGAGGCGCTCGTGCGCGCCACCACCACCGACGAGCGCGTTCTCGCGCGGATGCGGCGGGATGCCGTGGATCGGGCGCGCACGCTCGATGAGCGGGCGGTGCGGGATCGGTGGGCGGCGGTCCTGCGTCGCGCGGCGCGTCGACACGCGGCGCGCCGACAGACGTGGCGTTTCCGCGAGATGGTGCGGCGGCGCCTACGGATCGGCTGACAACGGCCCTCTTCTCCGCGATCCGGCGTATCGTCGAAGACATCCAGCCCCGGCATCGCCGGTGCGGATGCCGCCCTCCGGGGCGCGCGACGCCCCGTCCGTCGAGCCACGCCCCCACGCGGCTCCGGACGGGGTTCGTCGTCTCAGCGATCCTCGCCGTAGGCCCAGATGCTGCGGACGTCGTCCTGCAGCTCCTCTTCGGCTGCGTCGTCGCTCACGGCGGCGTCGGCGGCCCGCTGCTCCTGCGCGCCCGCTTTCTTCTCCGCGGGGGCCGCCTCGGTGGCACCGTCCATCACGGGGCCGTCCTGCGTCTCATCGCGATCGTCCATGGGGTCCTCCTCGATCGATGTCGTCCTGGAATCCTCCGGGCACGGAACACGCGGGGACGAGGGGTTGCGCACGAGGGGCGCGCATGCTGCGTCGGGACGGCGTCTCGCCGTTCCCCGCCGACGGGGAGCCTCCGGCACGAACCGTGCCCTAGAATCGAGTACAGCAAGGGGAGTACTCCCACGCGACGTTCCCGTCAATACGGTCCACGCCATCGTGGCCCCGGGTCGTCGGCTCGCATCGCGAGTGGAAGAGACCTTGGTGTTTCGACGTACACCACATCCCTTGGAGGCCCGCGTGGGTGTCACCCCGCTTATCTGGCTCATCACGATCGCGGTCACGATCGCGTTCTTCGTGTTCGAGTTCTTCGCACACGTCCGCAAACCGCATGAACCCTCGATCGGCGAATCCGCCCGCTGGTCTGCGTTCTACATCGGTCTCGCCCTGCTGTTCGGCGTGGGCATCGGAGTGTTCTCCGGCTGGACCTACGGTGGCGAGTACTTCGCCGGCTACCTCACCGAGAAGGCCCTGTCGATCGACAACCTCTTCGTGTTCCTCCTGATCATGACCGGGTTCGCGGTGCCGAAGAAGTACCAGCAGAAGGTCCTGATGGTCGGCATCGTCATCGCGCTGATCATGCGCGGCGCGTTCATCGCGGTGGGTGCGGCCCTGATCGAGAACTTCTCGTGGATCTTCTACATCTTCGGTGCGCTGCTGCTGTTCCTCGCCTACCGCCAGGCCTTCGCCCACGGTGAGAGCGACCCGGCCAACGGCAAGTTCATGCGCTTGGTCCGTCGCGTCCTCCCCGTCAGCGAGGAGTACAACGCCGACAGGCTGACGGTGAAGAAGAACGGGAAGCGCTTCGTCACCCCCATGCTGCTGGTGATCGTCGCGATCGGCTTCATCGACCTCGTGTTCGCGGTCGACTCGATCCCGGCGATCTACGGTCTGACCAACGAGGCCTACATCGTCTTCACGGCCAACGCCTTCGCGCTGATGGGTCTGCGTCAGCTGTACTTCCTCATCGGCGGGCTGCTGGAGCGCCTCGTGTACCTGTCGCAGGGACTCGCCGTCATCCTCGCCTTCATCGGCGTCAAGCTCGTCTTCCACGCGCTGCACGTCAACGAGCTGCCCTTCATCAACGGCGGTGAGCCGTTGCTGTGGGTGCCCGAGATCCCGATCTGGTTCTCGCTGCTGTTCATCGCGGCGACCGTCGCCGTGGCCACCGTGGCGAGCCTGGCCAAGACGCGCCGGGATGCCGACAAGAAGCGACGCGACACGTTCGAGGGCGAGAAGGTCATCCACGCTCCCGAGGACTGAGTCATCGGCGACGGGCCCGCGGCGAGCGCTGCGGGCCCGTTGCCGTATCCGGTGACGGAGCGCAACCCCGCGGGCGGCGTCACCTCCCGCTCCTACCGTGACGACATGACTCGTTTCGGATACACCCTCATGACCGAGCAGAGCGGGCCCCGCGCGCTCGTGGACTACGCCGTCGGCGCCGAACACGCCGGCTACGACTTCCTCGTCTCGAGCGATCACTACTCCCCCTGGCTGACCTCGCAGGGACACGCGCCGTACGCCTGGACGGTGCTCGGCGCGGTGGCCCACGCGACGACCGATGTCGAGTTGATGACGTACGTCACGTGCCCGACGATCCGGTATCACCCCGCGGTGGTGGCGCAGAAGGCCGCGACGCTGCAGCTGCTCTCCGACGGGCGTTTCACTCTCGGTCTCGGTTCCGGAGAGAACCTCAACGAGCACGTCGTCGGCGACGGCTGGCCCGCGGTGCATGCCCGCCAGGACATGCTCGTCGAGGCGATCGAGATCATCCGGGCGCTGCACACCGGCGACCTCGTGACTTACGACGGCGAGTACTTCCGGGTCGACTCGGCGCGCGTGTGGGACGCGCCCGAGGGTGGCGTGCCCATCGGCGTCGCCGTGTCGGGCGATCACTCGATCGCCCGCTTCGCTCCCCTCGGCGACCACCTCATCACCACCGAGCCGGAGGCGGATCTGGTACGCGGATGGGATGAGCACCACGAGGGCCAGTCGCGCAAGATCGGTCAGATCCCGATCAGCTGGGACCCCGACAAGGATGCCGCGATCGCGCGCGCGCACGAGCAGTTCCGGTGGTTCGCCGGCGGCTGGGCGGTCAACTCCGACCTGCCGACGCCGGCGGGCTTCGCCGGTGCGTCACAGTTCGTGCGCCCCGAGGACGTCGCGGAGTCGATCGCGTGCGGCCCCGATCTCGACGAACTCGCCGAGAGCGTCCGGCCGTTCATCGACGCCGGCTTCACCGACATCGCCATCGTGCAGGTGGGCGACGCGCAGCAGCAGCGCTTCGTCGACGAGGTCGCCGCACCGCTGCTGGAAAAGCTCCGGGCCCTCTGACGGGGCATCGGCCGCGCGGTCGCGCGCTCCTCGAGCTCAGACCGCGTGGCCGGTTTCGCGCACCCACTGCTCGAGCCGCCAGGGGGGTACGCGGAACACGCGCGCCACATCGGGGATCGAGTGGTGCCCCTCGACGACGGAGGCCACCGCGAACTCCTGGAGCGAGCGAAAGTTCCGCCCCTCCAGCGCCCCGGTGCGCAGGTCGGCGAAGGTCCGGGGGACAACGCCCGGCCCCGCTCCGGGAGCGACGAACACGTAGGGCGACTCCCCTTGCATCCCGCGTTCGGCCGCGCGCTGATGAACGCGCGGGACTGCCGAGGGGACGTACGGGCGGCCGCCCGTGCCGCCGGGGGCGGCGGGCCATGGCGACGGCTCCGGGGCCGAGGGGGCCACGGGAGGGATGCCCGTGGCGGGAGGGATGGCGGCGGGTGCCGCCAGCGGCGGCGGCGGAGCGGGCACGGTCGCGGCGGTGGGGGTTTCCGGCGCCGCAGGCGTCATCCACGGCGCCGGCGGGAGCTCTCCACCCCAGATCACCGGGCTCGGGACGACGTGCCGGCTCGAACGGGGCTCATCGGTCCCGTCGGGTGGGGTGGCACCGTCACCGAACAGGTCGGCCACTCCGACCTCGAACACGTCGGCGAGCGCGACGAGGACGGGCAGCGGCGGCGTGGTGCGTCCGGCCTCGAGTGCCTGCAGGTGATCTTCCGAGAGCTCGGCCTCGAACGACAGCGCCGTGATCGACAGGTCGCGCGCGAGGCGCATCGCCCGCACGCGTTGTCCGAGCCGGTGCAGGACGGCATCCAGCCGGTCGTCCTCGAGTTCCTCGGTCATTGCCGGCCCCCTCCTACCGCGGCATTTCGAGCTGCCTCCTCCACCCACTGTTGCAGTCGCCACTGCTGGATGCGGAACAGACGCGCGATGGTCGGCACCGAATAGCCGCCCTCGAGCACCGCCGCCACGGCGAACTGCTGCAGCGAGGCGAACGTCCGTCCCTCCAGCGCACCCGTGCGCAGGTCCGCGAAGGAGCGCGGCCGGTGCGGAGCGGCTCGCGTCCCGGCAGCCGACACCGTCGTGGGCCGGACCGCCGGGCCGCGGCTGACGCCTCCGACGGGGACGGATGCCGGTGACGCCGACGGCACGCTCGGTGATGTCTCCGCGGCCCCGCCGGCGGCGGTCGGCGCCCCGACGGCGGTCGCCGGGGGACCTCCGCCGACCACCGCCACATCGGCCCGGTACGCGGCCACCTGTTGCTCCCCGTGCCGCAGCAGCGCCTCGTGCAGGAGCGCCCGGAGCTTGACGTGCTCGCGACGCCGGCGCCACAGCAGCGGCAGACCGATCGCGGGAATCAGCAGGACGAGACCCCACATCCACATCATCGGATGCTCGTTCATCCACCCGACCCATGCCCACTGGAACGTCCAGTCCGATTGGTCGTTGTCCGCCTGCATCGTGCGCGACCCCGACCACACGGCCACGACGTCCTGTCCCACCCCGTGGAAGGTGTTGCCGGTGATGTCGGCGCGCGCCCCCTCGGAGAGTTCGATGGCGAAACCGGATGCCACCCGCAGATCGTTGTCTCTCACGATCACCGCCGCGCCCGTCAGTTCGAGGGCGATGCGGCGACCCGAGAGGCGGGAGCCCGTCACCGTGGCATCCGTGATCCTCCCCGACACGTCGAGAGCCCGCAGCTCGGCGGAGGTGAGGACGGCATCGGCGACCGTCAGGCCCGTCGACGGCCCCTCGACCAGGACGGCGCTGCGCGTCTCGTCGACCTCGGCGCCCCGGATCTCGATGGCGTCGGTCGAGATCACACGCACGCCGCCGTCGCGGTTGTCCTTCACGTGCGAGCCGGTGAGCGCGAACCCCTTCGCGGGGCTGAGCCCGTATCCGCCCGAGGTGGGGCCGTCGGCCAGCGCCGCACCGTCGATGCGAATGCCCCAGCCGGTCGAGCCCTGCACGGTGGAGTCGGGGATATTGGTCCCCGTGGACTGCCGCGAGACGGAAACGCCGTCGCCGCCGGAACGGGAGACGGTGGTGCGCTCGATCGTGGTGGCATCGGAGCCGTTGGTCACCTCGACGCCCGTGAGGGTGGAATCCTCGACCGTCGAGTCCTGCACCAGCACGCCCGTGGTGTCCGAGAGGAAGAGACCGTAATGCAGGCGGGTCATGGTCGATCTCTGGACAGCGGCCGTCGCCCGCGCATCGCCCGTACCGGTCACGGCGAGACCGCCGGTCCGACCGCTCCAGTAACCGAGATCCCGGAACTCGGCGCGCACGGAGGTGAGGTTTCCGTCCCGCACGCGGATGTAGGCGCGGCCGTCGCTCTCGTCCGTATCGGGTGCGCCGGTGGTGTCGTCCCACGACGTGACCACGAGCGGCAGCTCCTCGGAGCCGCCGAACCCCAGGGTGCCGCCCCACGCGACGACACTCACCGCGCCCTGCGGCGCACTCGAGATCCTCAGCGTCCCGTGCCCGATGAGTGCGAGCTCCGCTCCGGGGCGAACGACCACATTGCGGATCAGCGTGAAGACTGCGGTGTCGTCCTGTCGCGCGGCACCCAGGGCGACCAGGTCCTGCACGCCGTACGCGGTGTGCTGCCCCCCGCGCGGAGCGAGGACGACGGTGTTCCACAGCTCCGTGAGGGCGGGGTCGCCCGGCGCGAGGGCCGCGACAGCGGACAGCCGCGCGTCCTCGTCCGCGACCCTCTGCGCGGCCGTCTTCGGCGCATCCGCCGCCGCGGTGGCCTCCGGGGACGGCGTCGCCGCGACGACCGGGCCCGTCGGCGCATCGGCCTGCATCCACGGGAGGAATGTGCCCGTCTGGACGAAGTTGCCCGCCAGCACGACGCCCGCCACGAGCACGACGACCGCGATCACCATCAGCACGCGCGCGACTCCGCGGATGGCGGGGTGGGTGTCCCCCCGTTCCTGCGCGGTCAGCGCGCCGTCGTCAGACACCGGGTGTCTCCGCGGGTTCCGTCGTCGAATCCAGCCCGACGCTGGCCGCCGACTGCCCCTCGCCGCCGAGGCTCGCTTCGGACTGCCCCTCACCGCCCTGACTGTCGGCGGAACGCGTCAACCAGCCCTGCTTGTTCATCGTGAACAGCGCGTAGACCTTGATCGGCAGCGCCACGAAGATGATGACGACCGTCACCAGCGGCAGCAGCACGATGTCCTCGGGACGCCGCCAGAGGTGCGACATGCCCCGGATGCCGCGACCGACGAACAGCCACACGATCGCCAGCCCCAGACCGAGCAGCGGATGCTCCGCCCGCACCGAGAGCGCGATGTACGCCAACGCGACGAACATCGTGAACGGGGTCAGCAGGATCTGCATCATCGTGATCTGCGAGATCAGCGGCACCTTGAAGACCCAGCCGTGGCGGATCGCCGTGAGATAACAGCGGAACGAGTTCCGGCTCCACCGGACGCGTTGCTTCACGAAGGCTCGGAACGTCCCCGGGAACATCGACAGGGCGCGGGCGCTGTCCTGGTGCGCGACGCGGAAACCCTGCGAGAGCACGAGCCACGTCATCCGTCCGTCGTCGCCCGCGATGCACTCCTTGCCGAAGAACATCTCGTGCTCGAGGTCCTCCACGCGCGGCTGGATGACCGATCGACGGTAGGCCGCCGTGCGCCCGGAGGCGCAGATGATGCCGCCGAACCGCCCCATCGCGGGCGCATAGTCGGTGTAGCGCAGGTCGATGATCCAGTCCGCCACCCGGCGCCAGATGCTCGACTTGGGCAGGTAGACGTTCTGGCGCGTGCTGACGGCCCCGACCGCCGGGTCGATGAAGGGCATCTGGACGGCGTCGAGCATGCCGTCCTCCCACGCGGTGTCCGAGTCGACGAACACGATCAGCTCGGTGTCCACCATCCGGATGCCGACCCCCAACGCCGAGCGCTTCCCCCGGTGGTGGAACATCACGACCTCCACCGTGGGCAGCTGCATCGCCTCGATACGCCGTTGCGCTTCCACATCGGCCACGTCGAGAACGATGATGATGCGCGACGGCCCCTGCCGCACCCACGTCTGCAGGCAGCGCAGGAGCACGTCGGGGTCCTCGTGGAAGGACGGCACGACGACCGTGGTCGTGGTGCGGTAGTCGTTGCGCACCGGACGCGAGGTTGCGGCCAGGATCTTGCGGACGATCCAGAACCCCCACGACACGATGCCGAGGTAGCCGAAGGGGAGCAGCCACATCAGCTGCTCTCCGAATGACCCCTGGCCCATCCGTTCTCCCCGGTACGCGCGGCGAATACGCCCAAAACGGCCCGGGGAAGACAGTGAAGGTTACCGCGTTCGTATTACGTGCACGCAACGTCGGCGAGGGAGGCACCCGCCTCGACGCTGTTGTCACACGCCACGGTGTTCCCCGCGGCGCGGGCCGCACCCACCAGCGTCACTCCGAATCCCCCCGGTCCGGGCCGCAGGACGCTCGATGCGACGACGTTGCGCGAACCCCACGGGGGCAGGATGACGTGGATCGAGATGGCATCCACGGGGCCCTGGACCGTGGAACCCTCCACACGCCACTCGCTCCCCTTGAGATCGACGGCGCTGTCCACCGCCGGGGACGCCCCCGTCGACAGCGACGATCCGCGGACGACGCCCGCGGTCGTCCCCTCCTTCACGTCGAGCGCCTCCGCCGTGGTGTCCCGCACGACGAGACCGTCGAAGACGTTCCGGTCGCTGCGATCGGGCTCGCAGGCCGAGTACCGGCACCAGTTCGACTCGGCCGAACCGACGTAGACGCCCTCGCCGAACTCCGGGTCGACCAGCCCGGTGCGCTCCACGGTGACCGAACGCACCGCGTTGTCGGTGCTCCCGGCGCGGAGGTGCAGGCCCTCCTGGCCCACGTCCGAGATCGTCAGGGACGTCAGGACGCTGTGGGTCGTGGAGTCGAGGACGACGCCCTTCTGGCCTCCCCGCACCGTGAGATCGCGCACGTCCCAGAACGCGACGCCGTCGAGGTGGAGCGTGTAGCCGTCGGAGACGTCGCCACCGTCGAGCACGGTCCCGTCGGATCCGCACAACACGATCGGCGCCTCGGACGTCCCCGACGCCGTCGCGCGGAAGTGCCCGACATAGACCGCGGACGACAGCTGCAGCACCGCCCCCGGCACCGCGGCATCCAGTGCCGCCTGCAGAGCGTCGGTCCCCTCGCCCACGGCGACGGCACCCGGGGCGCACGGCGCGGGCGGAGGCGCGCTCGGGGAGGCGGGCGCGCAGGCCGACAGCGCCGCAGCACTGGCGGCGGCGAGCGCGAGCGCGGCGAGGAAGCGGTTCATCGCGTCGAGTATCCCAGTCCGCGATCGTAGGGTTGTCGTATGTCGCGTGTCTTCGTCCCGGCGATCGCGCTCGCGCTCGTGCTGATGCTCGCCGCGTGCGGCACGACCGGAACAGAGGATGCCGAGGGCGCCGCCGCCGCATTCCCGTCGGGCGCCGCTGTCGACTACCAGCTCGGCGAGGCCTATCCCCCCGCCGACGGGGTGGGGATCGTGGCGCGGGATCGATCCGCCGACCCCGCGCCGGGCCTCTACTCGATCTGCTATGTCAACGCGTTCCAGACCCAGCCGGGCGAGAGCGCGCACTGGCCGGACGGCACGCTGCTCGAACGCGACGGGCACCCGGTCGTCGACCCGGCCTGGCCCGAGGAGCGTATTGTCGACACCTCGACCGCGCAGGCGCGTCATCGTGTCGTGGAGCACGTGACCCCCTGGATCCGCGGGTGCGCGGCATCCGGGTTCCGGGCCGTCGAGTTCGACAACCTCGACACCTTCACGCGCACCGACGGAGCGTTGAGCCTCGAGGACAACACCGCCGTCGCCACGGCGCTGGTGGCGGTCGCCCACGCAGCCGGCCTGGCCGCGGGACAGAAGAACGCCGCGGAATTCGCGGCCCACCTCCGCACGGCCGCCGGCTTCGACTTCGCCGTCACCGAGGAATGCGCCGCGTTCGAGGAGTGCGGGGCCTACACCGACGTCTACGGTGCCCGCGTGATCGACATCGAGTACACCGACGAACTGCCGAGGAGCTTCGGGGACATGTGCGCCGACGCCGACACCCCCGCCTCGACGGTGCTCCGCGACCGATTGCTCACCGCGCCCGGTGCGGCTGAGTACGCGTTCCAGACCTGCCCCGCGCGCTGAGCCCCGCCCCGGGGCGGGACGACTCAGGCAGTGGCGAGGAGATCCCGGAAGAACCCATCGACGTGCGCCCGCAAGCCCTCGATGCGACGGTCGCGCGCCGCGGCGGCGTCGTGTCCGAGATACGCCGGAGGGTCCAGCCGCCGGACGTTCGCGGAGCACTCGAAGTGCGCGCACAACAGGGTGCCGACGGAGTTGCCGGCCTTGCCCGCCCGGCCGGTCCGTCGGGCCGAGAAGAAGACCACGTCGTTGGGCAGGGTGACGTCCGAGCACCACGAGCACTGCGGACGCGAACGGGTGGGCTGCTCCGCCTGCCGCAGTTGCAGACCGACGGGAGCTCCGTCGATCTCGGCGACGACGAACCCGAGCAGGGGCGCCTTGGGGTCGCGCCAGCCCAGGTAGTCGAGCCGATCCCAGGGGCGGTCGGCGAGATCGGCGGGCAGAGCGATGGACTTCCGCTCGCGCAACGAGACGTTGACGAAGCTGGATCGGAGGGTGGATTCGGTGAGGGAGATCATGACGGTCCCATCGGTGGACCGGAACGGGTCCGGTCGTGCGGCACCCGCGGCACGGCGCGGGCGATCGGATTCCTCCGCGTCGAGGAGTCTCGGCGCGGGTGGGGCGCACGACCCGGAGGGTCGCACGACATCGCCGCTCAGGCGGCGGGAAGCACGGATCCGATCGAGCCTCTGCCGTCGGCGCAGATGGCGCCGACGACCCCCTCACGCCCGAAGGGCATCGATGGGGCGAAGGACGACATACCTCGAGGGTACGCCGATCAGCCGCGGAAGGGGGCCGATCCGAGCACGCGCTCGACCGTCATCTCCAGGACGACGCGCTCGGGGTTCGTTCGCGGCTGCCGGTAGCGGGCGGCGTAGAGGTCGACCGCGTGTGCGACCTCCGCGGGGTCGTCGCTGACGCGCGCGCGTCCCTCGAAGCTGATCCAACGGGCGCCGTCGACGGAGCACACCGATGCGCGTCCGCTGCGCTCGGCGTTGACGAACTTCTGCGTGCCGCGCGAACCGATGATGCGCACCACGCCGTCGTCGTACGTGAAACCGACCGGCACCGCGTGCACCCTCCCCGAGCGGCCGATGGTCGAGAGAGTAGCCAGGTGGTACTCGCTCAGGAAGGCGAGGGCGTCGTCGGTCAGCACGGTTCCAGCGTGCCACGTCCGGCGACGTGCGAGACGGTCCGCGTGGCGGCATCCCATCGACGTAGGCCGATCGCGCGCGCGTCGATCGGCTCACCACCCTCCGCCCCGAGGGCCAGCAGCGCCTCGCTGACCCGGGCGAGGGGGACACGACGCGCGAGAGTGACGTGCGGCATCCACTCCCCCACGCCGGTATGCGGGGCATCGTCGCCCGACCCGGCCCACGCGTGCACGGCGGCGTGGAGGTCGAGCAGGGCGGCGTCGGGGACGACGGATCGGGCCAGAACCCGGGAGCGGACCCCACCGAACAGCAGCGGAGCACCGAGCCTCATCGGCAGCGGCAGCCGACGTTCGAGCGCGTCCGCGGCGACGGCCGCGACCCGCGGGCGAACGAGCAGGGTCACGTGCGGCCGGTTGCTCGCACCGGTGTGACGAGCCTGACTGGGAAGCCCCGCGTCGGCCAGGAGTCGCCATTCCCGTCGTACCACGGCCTCGGCGGCCGCGTCGAAGACGATCTCCAGGCTGACGACGTCGCTCATCAGAACGTCATCGCGTCGACCACCATGCGGCAGCGACGAACACGGGCTGGAAGAAGAGTCGGGCGAAGCGACGACGATCGGTATCGAGCCCGAAAGCCGAACGTCCCTTGCGCCACTGATCGACGTTGCCGGGGAAGATCGCGACGTAGAAGGCCGCCAGGGCGGCGCCGATGCGACGCCGCTCCTTCGGCAGAGCCACCAACGCGGCTCCGAAGGCGATCTCGACGACCCCGGATGCCACGACCACGGCGTCGCGGTCGAGGGGGCCGTGCGCGACCACCGCGTCGGGAACCTGCGCCTGGAAGTCACGACGGGCGAAGGTCAGGTGCGCCAGGCCGGCGAAGGTCATTGCCAGGGCCAGGCCCCATCGGACGAACGATCTCATCCCGCCACGCTAGGACTGCAGCGGGGCGGGCTTGACGGGACGTCCGATCCCCGTGACGCGCGTGGGCCCGAAGCGCTACGCGAATGGCCACGGTCACGCAACCCCCGGGCGTGAGCAGCACCGGACTGTTGACTGAGAGCCCGTCGACCGAGGAGGTGCCCATGACGCTCACGGACAGCACCCGCGCGGCACGGGACGGCGTCGATCTGGACGCCCTTCTCGTGCGCGCCGCCTCGGGTGACCGCGGCGCCTTCGTCCACTTCTACGACGTGACGGCTCCGCGCGTGTACGCGGTACTCCTCACCCTCACCAGGGAGGCCGCGCGCGCCGAGTCCCTTCTGGAGGGCATCTACGTCGAGGCGTGGGAGCGCATGCGCGGACGATCGGCCCCGCCCTGCCCGGGCAACGAGTGGGTGTCGCTCATCGCGTACCGGCACGCGGCCGGTCGGGTCTGACCGATGACGTCCCCGCGCCGCGCGGAACGTCTGGCGTCAGACCGTGCGCCGAGACGCCCCGGCCGACTGTTCGGACGGCGAGTCGTCGAGGTCGATCCTGAGGCCGCTGGAGGAGTTCGCCGAGTTGGCGAAGGTCTGCAACAGCGACGGGTCGAGCACCTCGGGCTCGACGGATCCGAAGACGAAACGCAGCGGAATCGCGGGTTGGATCCAGATCGTGCTGCGCCCGCCCTCTTCTTCGTCGGGATGGCGCCACGACAGGGTGAAGCTCTCGCCGCGGCGGAGCTTGGTCGCGGTGACGACCTTCACGTGAGCGAGCACGCGATCCGGGATCCGGATCGGGCGCTCGGAAGAGCCGTAGAACAGTAGGCCCATGAGCATCTCCTTCCGGAGTTTTCGGCAATCAGGATTTTACTAGATCGCCTAACTATCACAACGTGAATCACGCGGGAATCGCGACGTTCCACCGAGTTTCTTTCTCGCTCACCGACGCGTCCGAGGCCGACGCCGCCGCACGTGAGCCTCGTTTGCGTAACTAGACTGTCGCCTCGGGCGGCCGGACCCGACAGGAGAGCAATGACGATCGTGACTGAAGACGACCCATCGACGGTCGCCGCCCGCGCCGTCGAGAGACTTCGCCTGGCCGAGGCTCGACTGGCCCGCCGCCGACAGACCGACTGCGGACCGAGCGAGAACGCCCGTGCGGCGATGCGTCTGATCCTCGAACGGGCCGACGAGGGCGGCACCATCACCCCAACCGAGATCGCTCAAGCCCTGGCCGTGTCGACCGCCTCGGTGACGGGGATGCTCGACCGCTTGTACGCGGGCGGGCTGATCGGGTTCGTGGCGAACCCGGCCGATCGTCGCAGCAAGTTCGTCGTGCCCTTCGACCGCAGCACGGACGCCGATGCGATCGACCCGGTCACGGCGAGGATCCGCGAGTTCGCTCTCGATCTTCCCGCCGGCGCGGCGGACCAGCTCGCCGATTTCCTCGATCGCGTCCGCGAGGTCATCGACGCCGAGTGCCGCTGAACTCGACTCACACCGAGATCGGCTCCACGGCATCCGGATCCGGCTCCGGCACGACAGTCAGCCCGTTCGGCGAACTCGCCTCGTGCATGAGTTCGTCGACCCAACGACGGTTCACGTGCGGCGGACGACTGCCGTAGAAGTGGAACACCAGCGGGATCGATGGATGGATCCAGAGAGTGCGCGAGCCGCTCCCGTCACCGACGGGGAAGTGGAACATGAACGGTTCGCCGCGACGGAGCTTGTTCATGAAGACCAGGCGCAGATGGGCGAGAGTCCGATCCTCGACGTCGACCGCGTGACCGAGAGCGTTGTAAACCAATTTGCCCACGAGGACAGGGTATCCGCTCGATCGACCTAATCAGTGCACGACGGCTGCGCCTTGGCCCCCGGGGCAACCGCCCTCATCACGGCCGGGTTCGCTCCTCGACCTGCGGCCGCGCACGGGATCGCTCGACTAAAGTCCTCAGAGTGGGGAGAGCACACCGCCCGAAGCGCCGGCGTCGGATTCCGCGGCCGGTCCTGGTGGGCGGGGCCGTCGTGCTCGTCGTGGCGCTCGTGGTCGGGATCGCCGTGGTGGGTTCCCTCGTGTCTTCCTTGTTCCAGACGCTGTCCGCGCGCCCTCCCGCCGTCGACACCCGCATCGTCACCCCGGACGAGTCGAAGGCCGCCAAAGCCGCCCAGCAGACGCCGGCGGGATCGGCCGCGGCCGAGGCCGCGTCCTGGTTGGCAGCGCAGCCCACGACCTATTGGCTCACTCCCGAGATCGACCCCGTCGACCAGGTGTGGGACCGGGTGGCCCACCTCTCGGCCGAGGCCCGCGACCAGGACGCCACCGTGTCCATCGCCGTCTACGGCCTGCCCGACCGGGATTGCGGCAACCACTCCGCCGGAGGTCTCGACCCCGACGCCTACCGCGAGTGGACCGCCCGCATCGGCGACGCGTTGCGCAATGCGTCCGACGTGCGCAAGATCGTCGTCCTCGAACCCGACAGCATCGCTCTCGCCCCCTCGTGCGGCTCCCTCGAGGAGCGCGCACGCCACTTGCGTACGGCGGTAGAGAACCTGCGCGGCGTGAACACGTGGATCTACCTCGACGGAGGTCATTCGGCATGGCATCCGGTGAATGAGATGGCCGACCTGCTGCGGTCGACCGGGCTTGTCGATGAGGTCCGCGGCGTCGCCCTGAACGTCTCGAACTACCAGGACACGGCGAACGAGTTCGCCTACGCGCACCGACTGTCCGATCTCCTCGGCGGCACGCACGCGATCATCGACACCTCCCGCAACGGCGCAGGTCCTGCCGGACCGGACTGGTGCAACCCCGGCGGCCGACTCGTGGGCGCCGCCAGCGGCGCCTTCGGGGACGGTGTCGTGGACACCACACTCTGGATCAAGCCTCCGGGCGAGAGCGACGGCGAATGCAACGGTGGTCCCGTTGCGGGCACCTGGTGGCCGGATGCCGCAGTGGAACTGACGCGCGAGAGCCGCTGAACCGGGGCGGACGACCGCCGGCAGTCGCCGTCCACGCTCCGAAGTGTGTAAGGATGTGGCTCGGCCGCTCCGCGGTCGCCGTGCCTCGGGGGAGAGCGCGGGCACGGCAGACGTGCGAAGCCGGAAGAGTGGTGGGATGAGCAACAGCACCGAGATGCTGAAGACGGCAGTGATCGTCGAGGACGACCCTGACATCCGTCATCTCCTCGTCGAGGTGCTCGAGTCCGCGGGGTTCTCCACCGTCTCAGTCGGCAACGGGATCGACGGGGTGCGCGCCGTCATCGCATATCAGCCGCTCATCACCACGCTGGATGTCAACATGCCGGGCATCGACGGCTTCGAGGCCGCGCGGCGCATCCGACAGCAGAGCGACACGTACATCATCATGCTCACCGGCCTCGAGGAAGAGGCGGACGTGGTCTTGGGCCTGGGGGCCGGCGCAGACGAATACGTGGTCAAGCCCTTCCGACCGCGTGAGTTGCGGGCCCGCATCGAGGCTTTGCTCCGGCGGCCCCGCGCCGGCAGCCCCGGAACGACCGCGCCGCGTCAAGACAGTGTCGGGCCTTCGTTCCCCACGACCCGCCCCACGCCCGAGCCCGCGCGCCCGATGGAGTCCGCCCCGGCGCCCACCCTGCCCGCTCCGCAACCGAGCGCCCCGGTGGTCGTGCCCTCGTCGCAGCGACCCGAGCCGTGGGCAACGGCGCCGGGAAACGAGCTGGCAGCCCGACCTGGCACCGAGGTCGCCTCCCGATCGCATGGCGAACTGACCCCTACCGGCTCTCCCTGGGTCGTCCACCGCGACCTGCAGCTCGACCCCGACAGCCACATCGTGCTGATCGAGGGCATCGAACTCGACCTCACTCGCACGGAGTTCGACCTCCTCGCGACGCTCATGGAATCCAAGCGGCGCGTGCGCAGCAAAGCGGACCTGACGCTCGTCCTGCGCGGTGAGTCGTACGTCACCAGCTACTTCGTGGGCGAGGCCGACAAACGCGCCATCGAGGCTCACATGACCAACCTCCGCCGCAAGCTCGGCGACAACCCCGCCAACCCTCGGTACATCGAGACGGTGCGCGGGGTCGGCTACCGCCTCACCTCGGAGCTCATGGCTGCGCCCTGACGCGCCGACCCCTGACGTCACGGATGCCTCGACCCTCCCCAGGGCCGAGGCATCCGTTCTTCTCTGATGCGTTCGGGTCGCGATCAGACCTTGTATCCGTGGTGGCGACGGACGAGCTTGGAGAACATGAGGAGGGTCTGCAAGACGGTGACGACACCGACGATCGGCCAGCCGATCCAGAGGATCGAGGACTGCACCATCGGCCCGACCAGCACCCAGATGACGGCGAGGGCGATCGCCACCGCGATGAGCACCACCATCGGCGCCCAGTGACCGAGCCCGCCACCGCGCTCGGCCTTGGCCTGCATCGCCCAGTTGTCGACCTTCTTGCGCGAGAGGAAGCGTGTCCAGGAGCGGACGAAGTGGCTGATGCGGATCCACATGAAGATCTCGGCGGGGAAGAACAGCACGGCGAACAGCACATCCGTGCGGTCGCAGGAGGCCATCGTCCGCGCGATACGCAGGTTCAGAAGCATGGCGACCGCCGGCGGGATGAGCCACAGTGGCGAGAACACGAACGCACTGATCGAGAGCGACCCCGCCAACAGGGTCAAGAACGCCACCCGCACGAAGAGGTTGGTGAGCATGCCGAAGTTCTCGAACCAGCGCAGTCGCAGGTTGGGATGGAACGGCTGACCCTTGGTGTCGCCGCGCTGTCCGGGCCACATCAGCTCGATCGCGCCGTACGTCCACTTGACCTGCTGGGCGTCGTACCCCGACAGAGTCGTCATGCCCCCGACGTTGGCGCGGGCGTACGGGCTGATCTTGGTGAGGTACCCGGCGCTCTTGATCTGCAGGGAGAGGAGCGAGTCCTCCACCTCGGAGTCCTTCACCCACGGTGTGATCTGGTGGTTCTGCTTCATCGCCTCGCGCAGCGCGTTCGTCGAGAAGATCGAGAACTGCCCGCCGAGAACGGCCATGTTGCGGCCGCGCAACAGGTTCTGGAGGTTGAACGCGGCGAACTGGGTGCGCTGTCCGGCGGTGAGGAAGCGCGCGACAAGACCCTTGATGGGCTTGTCGTCGATCGTGTAGATCGCCGAGATCCCGCCGATACGGGAGTCCGAGACCGCCTCCGTCTCGAGGTACTCCACGGCCCTGCTGTCGGCGATCGTGTCCCCGTCGACGCCGAGCAGGTAGTCGTAGCCCTCGACGAGCGAGTAGCCGTAGTTGAGGGCGCCGACCTTCTTGTCCGGGTTCTTGCCGATGTCGTGGACGAACACCTCGGTGAACTGCTCGCCGAGGTCGGTGGTGATCTCGTGCGGTCCGCTGTACTCCGAGGCGATCTTCACCGTGGCGTCCGAGGTGTTGTTGACCACGACATGGATGACGTCGGGAACGCGGGTCTGCCCGAGCAGGGCCTCGATCACCTGAGAGATCGACTCCTCCTCGTTGTACGCCGGGATGATGCACCCGATCGTCGAACGGTGGACGGTGGCGTGCTCCAGGACCGAGGCGAAGTCGTCGGCGAAGCCGTGCTCCTCGACGACGTAGCCCGCACCGGCCATGGGGTGGGTCAACGCTCGCGTCTGGGGAGCGTAGCTACGCGCGTCGGTCATGGCGGTGTCTTCCTGTCGGAGGGTGGCGGTTCAGCCGTGTCTCACTCTGGTAGGTTCGCCGCAAGGCCAACGCCGCACATGACCACCGTCCCCGCAAGGTTTCCGCAAGATTCCCCCGGGGCCCCGGCACAGGAAGAGCTTCGACGATGGTCGTCCTCGACCTCCTCGCCGCCATCGCCGCGGCCGCCGTCGCGGGGGCGGCATTGTTCCTGGCCCACGGCCGGCACGGAGACGACCGCGGAGGTCCGCGCGCAGAGCTGGTGCGCTACATGGGCGTGGCAGCCCTCGCGGCCCTCGCGTGCGCTCTCGCGAATGTCGTCGAGATCGTCGGCGGCGGGACCTTTGCCGCCGCCGTGGGCAACGCCACCAACGTCGTGGCGGTGGGCCTGGCGTGGAGCGGCGCCCGGCGGCTGAACGCCCGCCGCGCGATCGGGGCTGCCACGACGGCGGCCGGCGGCATCCTGATGCTGGGTCTCACGTTTGTCATGCCCCTCGACGACGCGACGTTGGTCAAGACCGGCGCCATCGCGGTCCTCAGCGCGCTGGCCGCCGCCGAGTTCAGCCGGCGACCTCTGAGCGAGCTCGCCGGGTCGCGAGTGCTCGTGGTGACCCTCGTCGCCTTCGGCTCCTACAACCTCTACCGACTCGTCGTGGCCTCCCTCACGGGGATGCCGTCGGCGCTGTGGCAGCACACCGCCTCCGCGCAGGTGACGACGGTCCTGAGCGCACTGGCCATCGTCGGTATGGGGTACGGGTCGGTACGGCTGGGGCGCGAACTCGACGACGACCCGACCCCCGGTACCCGCGCGCACGACCGCGGGGCGCTCCGCGCCGCCGCGGGTGACCTGCTCCGCTCCGGCGACCGCATCGGCGTCATGATCGTGCGCATCCCCGAGATCGACCTCATCCGCGCCGCGCACAGCTCCGAGCGCGCGGAAGAGATCGTGATGGTGCTCGCGGATGCGGCGAAGGAGACGATGCCAGGGTCCTCCCCCGGCGTCCCCGCCCGCGACACCGTCTTCATCGTGCACCCGAAGTCGGCGCCCCGGCCCGGGGCCGAGGACGATCTGCGGCACGCATTCGCCGGCCACATGCCGCTGATCGACTACTCCGACGTCCCGGATCTGTCGTTCGAGCACCACGCGGTGAGAGATCTGCACGACCTGTCGCTGCTCATGGAGAGCCGGCGGCTGCGCCCGGGTTCGGGGGCGTTGCCGCGCCCGTGAGACGGCTTCGCGGCGTTCAGCCCTGGTTGCCGCTCTGGCCCCACCCCGGGGCACGACCGGTGCTCGTGCCCGAGCCGGCCGGCGCGGGCGAGCCCGACGATGAATCACCGTCGAAGATCGCAACGGGGAGGTACTGGTAGACCGTCTGCTGCGTGAAAGAGGCGTCGGAGTTCGCCGTTCCCTCCACCGCGATGTTCAACGCGAACTCGAGCGTGATGCCGTACGTGTCGGCGGGGAGCTGACGGATAGAGGTCGTCGGCACCAGGAGACCGCCCTGGAAGCTGTTCAGGAGCAGACCGCGATCGGAGCGGAGCGTGTCCGAGGGCACGAGCGTGCGCGGGTCGGCGCTGAACTGGAAGGGATTCGACACCTGGCCGCCGGCCTGCGCGGTCTGCGACGTGACCGATACCGAGGAGATGTACACGCGACGCTTCTGGGCCAGGACCGCCTTCTCATCGACACGGTGGTCGTGCACGTTGAGGGCGAAGCCGAACTGCTTCTCGTTCGAGGAAGTCCACTCCATCGTGCGCTTGGGATCGACGGCCCAGACGTCCAGGCGCAGTTCGAGACCGTCCGCGACCTCCGAGGACAGCGACACCGAGCCGTCGTAGGTGAACCGGGAGTCGAACGGCATCGCCGTGGGCGACGATTGCGGAACGGGCGTGGACACCACGACCGGCTGTCCCCCGCCGGAGGTCTGGGCCTGGAGGGCGTTGAAGGCATCCACGACCTGGGTGCACCCCGTCAGGGTGACCGAGCTTGCGAGCGCGACGGCGAGAGCGAGAGCGCGCACGGGACGACGGCGAGAGGGGCTGCTCACGGGTATCTCCTGAGTCTGAGGGCGCGGGCTGCGCAGAGGTCGACGAACGACCATCACGCTGCGGGATGCAGGCCTCAGGGGGAGTCTGACCGGACGACGCGACGGGTAGGACGCGAAAGGGCGAGCAGAGACAGGATGGCGCGCAGAAGACTACACCATCGTCTATACACTCGATCACATGGCAGCCGCGAGGAGCGTTCAGCCCGCGACGTCGCCGGGCAGCTCCGACACCGACGACGCCAGCGGGCCGAGCAGCCGCACACGCTCTGTCTGGCTGCTGCAACTGGTCCTGGGGGCCAGCGTCATCATCACGGTCCTGCTCGTGCAGGCGCTCGATCCCTCGCTGTTCGCGGTGTGGACCTTCTCGAGCGGAGTCGGTGTCGTCATCGCCCTCACCGCGGTGGCGATCATGGTTCCCTGGCATCGCCTGCCACGCAATACGGTGGCGCTCGTCCCCTTCGGGGACATCATCGGAATCGGCCTGCTGAGCTTCGGAACCGACCTGCGCTTCGGGTACTTCTGGGTCTTCCCCATCACCTGGATCGCCACGCATTTCATCCTGAGCATGATGATCGCTTCGCTGGCGACCGCCGGCGTCATCATCGTCGCGGATGCCGCGGTCAACGGCGTCGGCCCGGCGGCGACGCTACGACTGACCGTCGTGATGCTGTCGCTGACCTTCATCGGGATCACGGCGTACATGTCCTCCCGGCAGACCCGCGCGTTCAAACAGCTGCTCCGCCGCCAAGCCACCCGGCTGCAGGGCACTCTGCAACGGGTCACCGGCCAGGAGCGCCGGGTCTCGCAGATGCTCAACGGTCTGGACACGGGAATCGCCCGGCTCTCCGTCGACGGCGAGGTCCTGGCCCTCAATGACACCTACGTCAGTCTGTACGGGATCGATCGCGACGATCCGTCTCGGCCCGGCGGCGCGGTCGAGTACGCCGCGCTCCGCGGCGAGCCGCTGGCAGAGTCGGAGCGCCCTTTCACCCGTGCGGCGAGGGGAGAGCAGTTCGAGGACGAACGGGTCTGGCTGTTCGATGCGCAGGGCAACTGGCACGCGTTGTCCGCCTCGACGCGTCGCCTCGTGTCGTCGGACGAACCCGAGAGCAGCCTGCTGATCGTCCACGACGTCACCGCGCTCATCGAGGCCGAGCGCGCCCGCGAACGCCTCGCCGCCACCGTGTCGCACGAGCTGCGAAACCCCCTCACGGCGATCATCGGACATGCCGACCTGGCGCTGGACGCCCCCGACCTCTCGCCGAAGGTGCGTGAACAGCTGGATGTCATCGTCGGAGCCGGCGAGCGCATGCAGACGCTGATCTCGGAGATCCTCGTCAACTCGCGGGGAGTCTTCCGCGACGAGAAGGCGGCCACGACGACGGATGCCACGCGCATCATCGCGTCGTCGCTGGAGTCGTTCCGTCCTGCTGCCGCCGCCCGGCGCGTGAGCGTGAGCGAGGACCTCCCCGCCTCGGCCGAGGTCGTAGGCGACGGCTTCCGTCTGCGTCAGGCGTTCGACAACATCCTCAGCAACGCCATCAAGTACACCCCCGGCGGGGGAAGCGTGCACATCTCGATCAGGGTGTCCGATGACCACGTGGAGTTGACGTTCGCCGACACGGGGATCGGCATCCATCCCGATGACCTGCCCCGGATCTTCGACCCCTATTTCCGTGCCCGGGCGGCTCGCGAGAGCCCCACACCGGGGACGGGACTGGGCATGGGTATCGTGCGCGGGATCGTCGAGGAGCAGGGCGGATCCCTCGAGCTCGAGAGCGAAGTCGGCACGGGGACGACGGTGACGGTGCGGCTGCCTTCGCCCTCGAAGGCCCGCAACGTATGACCGTGCAGCAGACGCTGGAGAACCTCGGTCTGGCGCAGGCCACCATGGCCACCCTTGCCACGCTGATGGTGATCAGCCTGGGCTTCTTGCACCGCCCTTCCCGGGCCTCGCTGCTGTGGTCGCTGGCCTTCGTCCTCGCGATGTCCAGCACGTGGGTCTCGGTGGCCGGCTCGGTCATCGGTGACGAGGCGATACGGCGCTCGGGGCTCGGTCTCATGCTCGGCGCCCCCGCGCTCATCTGGGCGGGTTTCCGTGCGCGGCGGGGTGTCCGGGCCCTCCCGTGGATCGCCGTGGTCCAGTCGATCGCGAGCGCCGGGGCCTTCATCGCCGCGGGCGATCTGGGTGGCTACGGGATGACGTTCCGACTGGCGTTCCTGGGTGCCGCGGTGTTCGCCGGGCTCACGATCCTGGAGATCCGCCGTGCCGCCGACGGGCTGGAGAGGCTCGCACTCCCCCTCATGATCGTCTCGACGGGCTTCGTCGGGCTCGCCGTCTCGATCGTCGTGGCGGGACTGGTCTTCCCCGCCAACGCTCAGGACCTGCAGCTCCCCCGGATCCTGAACAGTCTGGGAATGCTGGTCTACCTCGTGTGCGCGACCGTCAGCCTGCTGTATTTCAGCTCGGTCTCACCCGTCGGCGAGCGATCATCGATCTCGTGGCCGCAATTCGCGGTGACCGCGTCCGATCGTCTCGCGCGAGCGCGACGGGCGCAGGAGAGCTCGTGGGCGATACTCTCCATCCGCCTCGACGATCCCGATCAGATCCGCAGCACGACGGGCGAGAGCAGCTGGATCCGGATCGTCTCGACGTTCGAGGCCCTCGTCGCCGACACCATGCCGGCCGAGGCCGACCTGGGACGTCCGGCGCGGGGACGCGTGGTGGTGCTGGTGTGCCGCCCCGGACCGGTGCTTCGCGAGCACGTGCGGACCCTTCTGCGGAGATTGACGGAGGCGGATTCCGACGGGGTCGACATCCAGCTCTCGGCCAGTGTCGGATGGGTCCCGGCCGAGTCGGCCCAGTACGACCTGACCACGCTCGTGGAGCGCGCCGACGCCGCCGCCCTCATCGCCACCGGCCTCGGCGGCGACCGGTGGGAGCGCGTGCGCGCCTGATCAGTCGGCGGGAGTGGCGGCGGACCGCGCGATCGCGACGGTGATCGAGTCGCTGGCGGTCTGTTTGGCGAACTCGCTCGAGGTCGGCGTCGTCTGCAGGAGGAACTCGTAGGTGAACTGCAGGGTGACGAATGTGGCGTCGGCGGGAACCTCTCCGACGTTGAACGTCTGGGAGTAGCTGTACGGCGACAGCACGAGATAGCCCGGCGGGTTGCCCTGATCGGTCTGGGGTGCGAGGGGCGCGAACGACTGCGTCTCGTTGCCGGGGACCGCCGTCATCGTCGCGCGTTGGAGGTAGACCTTCTGCCCGTCGTCCGGCGTGACGGTGGTGGCCATCGAAATGCTCACCGGCTTGAGGGCCGTCGGAGTCCAGCGGTCCATCGCCAGCGTCGACCAGTAGTTCACCGTGGCAGCGATGGCTCCGGCGGCGACCTGGCGCTCCGTGGAGCCGCTGGAGAGATCGTTGGGCACCGGCGCGGGCACCGGCACGACGGCCGCCGACGGGGTGGTCGACGGCGCAGCCTGTCCCCCGCCCTGGGCCCATGGCGGAGACCCGCATCCGGCGAGCACGACCATCGTCGCCCCCGCAACGATCGCGCCCAGCGCGGCACGGCCGCGTCGCACCCGGTGCCCCATGCATCCTCCTGTGGTCTTCCGTCGAGTCTAGGCGGCGAGGGGCGCTCCGGCCCCGGAGCGCCCCTCCGGGGGGGGCCTAGGGTGCTGGCGTGAGTTCTCGAACCTCCCGTGCCCGCGGCACCGCAGAACGCCTCTTCGTCGCCCTCACCGTGACGATGCTGGTGTCCGCGGCGCTCGGAGCGGTGTGGATCACCGTGCGCGGGGGCCTCGCTCTCCACCACCTCTCCGCGGCCCGCGCCGCGATGACCGGTGCCCCGACCGACGACCCCCTCGCCGCGGCCGCCCTCCTGCGGTCGACGGCGGACGACGTCGCCGCGGCGCACGCCCTGACCGACGACCCGATCTGGGCCGCGGCGGGATCGCTCCCGTGGATCGGCCCTCAGCTGACGGCCATGGCACGCGTCGCCTCCGCCACCGACCGCGCGGTCGGTGCTCTCGCACCGCTGCAGGAGGTGGCATCCGCCCTCTCGTCCGGCTCTCTGCGCACCGACGACGGCAGATACGACCTCGACGTGGTGGCATCCTGGGAGCCCGGGGCGCGCGCGGCCGCCACCGCCCTCGCCGACGCGAGCGACGAAGTGTCGTCGGTGGATCCCGATGACCTGCTGGAGCCGATCGCCGCACCGCTCGTGCACGCATGGGAACTCCTCGCCCGCGCGCGCGACGGAGCCGACGCCCTCCACCGCACGACCCTGCTCGTGCCGGGCATGCTCGGCGCCGACGGGACGCGGTCGTACCTGGTGGTGTTCCAGAACAGCGCGGAATGGCGTTCCCTGGGCGGGGTCGTGGGAGCAGTTGCGCAGATCGACGCCGACGACGGGCGCCTCGCCCTCGGCGCGCAGGCGTCGTCGACGGATTTCCAGGATGCCGGTGGCGAACCCGTCGCCGACCTGCCCGAGGGTCTGCGTGCGCTGTTCGACGATCGTCCTGCCCGCTTCGTGCAGAACGTGACGCAGGTGCCCGACTTCACCGTCGGGGCCTCGGTCGCGAGAGAGATGTGGCGCCGACAGCACGGTGTCGAGGTGGACGGGGTCGTCGCGGTCGACCCCGTCGCGCTCTCGTACCTCTTGCGCGCGACCGGTCCGGTGACACTCCCCTCGGGAGACGTGCTCACGAGCGAGGATGCCGTCCCGCTCCTGCTCGACGAGGTGTATCGGCGCTACGACGACCCGAAGCGTCAGGACGCGTTCTTCCAGTCCGCCTCCGCCGCCGTCTTCGAGGCGGTGGTCGCCGGTCGAGCCGAAGCGCGTGCGCTCGTCGAGGCTCTCGATCAGGCCGCGCGCGAGCGCCGTCTGCTCGTCTGGAACGCCGATCCCGCCGCACAGGCCGTGCTCGACGGCACCGACCTGCAGGGAGCGCTGCCCGGGAATGACGCCGGTCGCACCTCGTTCGGCGTCTACGTCAACGACGGCACGGGCTCGAAGATGGACTATTACATGCGGCTCGGGGTCGCCACGGCGTGGTGCTCCGACGCCACGGCGGCGCTCCGCGTGACTCTGCGCAACGAGGCCCCGGATGCCGAGTCCCTCCCGGACTACGTGACAGGCGGCGGCGCCTACGGTGTACCGCCCGGCCAGACGCTCACCGGCGTCTACGTCTACCTTCCGCGGGGTGCGCTGATCGAGGGGCGGCGCACCACCGGAACCGGCGCGCCGACCGGCTTCTCCGGTGGTGACGACGGTGGCCACGAGGTGATGAAGTGGTCCGTGCTCCTGGCACCCGGGGAGTCCGCCACCCTCGACCTGCGTGTCGCGACGCCCGCGACACCCATCCTGGAAGCGCGCGCGACGCCGACCCTTTACGCAATGGAAACCCCCGCCGGTGGTGCCTCGTGCGCGGATGAGGGATAGTCGAACAGACGGATCCGCATCGCGCTGTGGGGGCGCGATCTCCGCCGAACTGCCGCACGTGCCGTTCTCGGATACGTGTCCTCTAGCTAGTGGGTGCCGCATGAAATTCACGTTGGTCCGTTCCGTCGCCCTCGCAGCCCTCGTCGCGGGTGCTGCCCTCGTCCTCCCGGCCACCGCTTCGGCGGAGACCACCGCCGACACGCCAAAGGATGCCACCACCCACGCCTCGGCCACCTGGTCCGATGCCGGGACCGGGCCCGCTCTCGGTTTCTGGATCGGCGGCGGAACCCTCGCGCTCGCGGGTGGGGCCATCGCGGTCGGGGCGACGGTACGACGCCACCGCCACGACCCCCAGACCTGAAGACGTCGATCGCGAAGGGCCGTCCGCATCGAGGGCGGCCCTTCGCAATCACCGTCGCGGTGAGGTGATATCCGGCAGCTCCCCGCGTGAACTTCGCTGGCCCCCGACGATGTCGGTCGCGCCGCCTCGGAAGACTGGCTGCACGAGCGGCATCACATCGATGCCGTTCTCGACCGCATACCCGGCCAAACCCGCCACCGAGATGGGCCCACCATGAAGAACACGATCCTCCGTGCCGCCGCAGCGCTCTCGTTGGCGGCCGTCGCGCTGATGGCCCCGACGGCCGCCAACGCCTACACCGACCCCGCCGTCGTCATCGCCACCCCGAGCACGATCACCGCGGGCAGTACCAGCACCTTCACCACCGACCTCGCCCCGTACGACGCCTCCGAAGAGATCCTGATCTCGATCACGGGCGAGAACGCCGGCGGCGCGAAGCTCGCCATGGTCAAGGCCGCCGTCGAGACCAACGCGACCCTGCGCACCCGCGCCGTGCAGGGCAAGCTGAACGTCCCGATCGCCTTCCCCTCGAACGGCATCGGCACCTACGATCTGACGTTCACGGGCGTGACGAGCAAGGTCGTCCTGCACTCGCGTATCACCGTCGTGGCGCCCGGCACCAAGACGCCGTCCAAGGCCGGTCTCGCGGTCACCGGTATCGCCTCCGACGACACCGTGGGACTCTGGATCGCCGGAGGCGCGCTGGTCGTCGCCGGAGCCGCGGTCGGGATCGGGGCGACCGTCCGCCGACGCCGCCACACCGCCTGACAACCGCGAATACGAGAAGCGGGGGTCGTCCATCCGGACGGCCCCCGCTTCTCGTGCTCGCGGTTCCTCAGGAAGCGAGAGCCGAGCGCGTCCCCGGCACCTCGGCCGTGATGAGGATCGGCAGGTGGTCGCTGAGCCCCTGGGGCAGGGTGCGGATGTGTGCGATGTCGAAGCCGATCGACGTCGCGAAGTCGTAGTGCCCGCGGAAGAAGCGGTACCGCGTGTAGGTGCGGGAATCGCTCAGCGTGAGCTCGTACCCCTGATCGCGCACAGCCTGGCCGAGGTTCTCCTTGAAGACGGGGTAGTTGTAGTCGCCCACCATCAGGGTCGGAAGCCCCGGACCGAGGTTCTGCAGCTCGGCCAACGCGGTGCGGATCTGATGCCGGCGCAGGGAGTTGAGCGCCGTGAGCGGGGCCGCATGGAACGACGCGACGATGACCTCGTGCCCGTCATCGATGTCGCGCAGCCGCACGCCCAGCATGCGCTCCTCCGCAGGCTTGAGGACGTAGTCGTGCAGCGACTTCTTCAGGGCGATCGAGCGCACATCCACCGCACGGAACGTGTTCTCGCGATAGTAGACGGCGAGCCCCAAGCGGTTGCGCTGCGTGGCCTCTGCCAGTCGCAGCCCCGATATCTCGGTCGGGATGTCGCGGGTGTCGCACTCCTGCAGACACAGGAGATCCACCGCATGGGCGTCGACGAGAGCGGCGAGCTCCCCCGCCGCGCGATGCTTGCGCAAGTTGTACGAGATGACCTTCATGGCGAAGCCAGCCTAGGACGCCGAGCCCCGGAGCTCACCCAGGGTTGCCAAACCCTCAGGAACTGATTCCGTCCGCATCGCGACGATTGCGCGTCTGCTCCGCGCGGGATGCCAGCAGTTCGTCAGAGGGGTACCCCACCTCCGCCAGGACGAGACCGCGCGCGGCCAGAACCTTCGTGTCCGGGGTGCGCGCACCCGCGTCACGGATGTCCAGGACGCGGTCCACGTCTATGCGCCCCTCACCCACTGCCACGCACGCGCCGACGAGCGCGCGCACCATGCTGTGGCAGAACGCATCCGCGCGGACATTGGCCGTGACCGCGCCGTCGGCCGCGCGATGCCAGTCGAACTCGAGGAGCGTCCGGATCGTCGTGGCCTCCTCGCGGGCTTTGCAGTACGCGGCGAAATCGTGGAGACCGATGAGGCTGCGGGCAGCGGCATCCATCGCCTCGACGTCCAAGTGCGCCTTGACGCTCGTCGTTCGGGCCCGGTCGAGGGGGTCATAGCCGGTTGTGAGGTCAGCGATGCGATACGAATACCGCCGCCACACGGCGGAGAAACGGGCATCGAAGCCCTCGGGCGCCACGGAGGTGCGCCGCACCGTGACGTCGGGATACGCGCCGAGAACGCCCCTCACACGGCCGGCCAGCGCCGCCACGGCATCGGTCTCGTCACCGTCACGCCGTCGACGGGGCAGACGCGCGAGCTGGTCGACGTCGAGATCGAGGTGCGCCACCTGTCCGGAGGCGTGCACTCCGGCATCCGTCCGCCCGGCCACCACCAGGCGCGGCTCCCCTCCGAGGATGCGGGTCAGCGCGTCCTCGATCGTGCCTTGCACCGTGCGCAGTCCGGGCTGACGCGCCCACCCGCGGAAATGCGTGCCGTCGTAGGAGATGTCGAGACGGATGCGCACCTATCCAGCCTAGAGGCACGGCCCCGGAGACGACTGAGGCCCCCTCCCGTCCGGGAGGGGGCCTCAGTGCGAGAGGGAGAGGGTTTACGCCTTGGCGTCGCCCTCGACCGCGTCCTCGGCGGCAGCCTCGGCCGCCGCGCCTTCTTCCGGCGACTCGGCGCCGGCGTCGGCGGCCTCGTCGACGGCGGGCGTCTCGTCAGCGGCGGTCTCCTCGGCGGGAGCCTCCTCCGCGGCGGGGGCAGCGGCCGCGGCGGGCGCGGCAGCAGCCTTGGCGGCGGACGGCTTCTTCGTGACGGGCTCGAGAACGAGCTCGATCACAGCCATGGGGGCGTTGTCGCCCTTGCGGTTGCCGACCTTGGTGATGCGGGTGTAGCCGCCCTCGCGGTCAGCGACCAGCGGAGCGATCTCGGTGAAGAGGGTGTGCACGACCTCCTTGTCACCGATCACCGAGAGAACGCGGCGACGAGCGTGGAGGTCACCCCGCTTCGCGAACGTGATCAGTCGCTCGGCGAGCGGACGCAGGCGCTTGGCCTTGGTCTCGGTCGTCTTGATCGACTTGTGGGTGTACAGGGCCGCCGCGAGGTTGGCGAGAAGCAGGCGCTCGTGGGCCGGGCCGCCGCCGAGGCGGGGTCCCTTCGTGGGCTTGGGCATGTCGTGTTACTCCAGTGGGAAGGTTCGGTCGGGTCCGACGGGTCAGACGGTCTCGTCGTCGTAGCCGCCGAAGAACTGGGCGCCGTCGAAGCCGGGCACCGAGTCCTTGAGCGACAGGCCGAGCGAGGTGAGCTTGTCGCGCACCTCATCGACCGACTTCTGACCGAAGTTGCGGATGTTCATCAGCTGGGTCTCGGAGAGGGCGACCAGCTCCGAAACGGTGTTGATGCCCTCGCGCTTGAGGCAGTTGTACGAGCGCACCGAGAGGTCGAGGTCTTCGATCGGCATCGACAGCTCGTTCGAGAGGACGGTCTCGACCGGCGCGGGGCCGATCTCGATGCCCTCGGCCTCGACGTTCAGCTCGCGCGCCAGACCGAAGAGCTCGGTCAGCGTGCGGCCAGCCGATGCCACGGCGTCGCGGGGAGCGATCGAGGGCTTCGACTCGACGTCGAGGACGAGCTTGTCGAAGTCGGTACGCTCACCCGCACGCGTCGCGTCGACGCGGTAGCTGACCTTGAGAACGGGCGAGTAGATCGAGTCGATCGGGATCTGACCCGCCTCGGCGTACTCGTTGCGGTTCTGGGTCGCCGAGACGTAGCCGCGGCCACGCTCGATCGTCAGCTCGAGCTCGAACTTCGCCGTGTCGTTCAACGTGGCGATGACCAGCTCGGGGTTGTGCACCTCGACGCCCGCGGGAGCGGAGATGTCGGCCGCAGTGACCTCGCCGGCACCCGTCTTGCGCAGGTACGCGGTGATGGGCTCGTCGCGCTCGCTCGAGACCACGAGCTGCTTGATGTTCAGGATGATCTCGGTGACGTCTTCCTTCACGCCCGGGATGGTGCTGAACTCGTGCAGGACGCCATCGATGCGGATGCTCGTGACGGCCGCGCCGGGGATCGACGACAGGAGGCTGCGACGCAGCGCGTTGCCGATCGTGTAACCGAAGCCGGGCTCGAGCGGCTCGATGACGAAACGGCTGCGGAACTCCCCGATCTTCTCCTCGGTCAGAGTGGGACGCTGTGCGATGAGCACTATGTGTTCCTTTCGATCACGTGCCCGCTATATGACACGTGTAATGGGGTGAGGTGTTGAGTTGTACTCGTCGGATGCCGCCCGCCCGGGGGCGTCACGGCATCCGAATGCGTGGGGTGCGCGAAAGCGCGAGCGTTCCCGGGGAGCGACGAGCACTCCCCGGGAACGATGCGTCAGACGCGGCGGCGCTTCGGCGGACGGCAGCCGTTGTGCGCCTGCGGCGTCACGTCCTGAATCGAGCCGACCTCGAGGCCGGCAGCCGTCAGCGAGCGGATCGCGGTCTCGCGGCCCGAACCCGGGCCCTTCACGAAGACGTCGACCTTCTTCACGCCGTGCTCCTGCGCCTGGCGGGCAGCGGACTCTGCAGCCATGCCTGCGGCGTAGGGCGTCGACTTGCGCGAGCCCTTGAAGCCGACGCCGCCGGACGATGCCCAGCTGATGACGGCCCCGGAGGGGTCGGTGATCGAGACGATGGTGTTGTTGAACGTCGACTTGATGTGGGCCTGGCCCACAGCGATGTTCTTCTTCTCCTTGCGGCGCGGCTTGCGCGCGGCGGACTTGGCCTGTGCCATGTGCGGTTCTCCTGGATCCTGCGCCGGCGGAGGCCTAGCGCGCCTTCTTCTTGCCGGCGACGGTGCGCTTGGGGCCCTTGCGGGTACGAGCGTTCGTCTTCGTACGCTGACCGCGCACGGGGAGGCCGCGGCGGTGGCGCAGGCCCTCGTAGGAACCGATCTCGACCTTGCGGCGGATGTCGGCGGCCACCTCGCGACGGAGGTCACCCTCCACCTTGTAGGTGCCCTCGATGTGGTCGCGCAGGGCGACCAGCTGGTCGTCGGTGAGGTCCTTGACGCGGACGTCCGGGCTGATGCCGGTCGCGGTGAGGATCTCGGTGGAGCGGGTGCGGCCCACGCCGTAGATGTAGGTAAGCGCGATCACCACGCGCTTGTCGCGCGGGATGTCGACGCCGGCGAGACGTGCCATGCGGCTCTCCTCAGAGTGTCGTGGAGGTGTGGAGCAGGATCGGTGCTCGGGCCTCCGCCCCGAGGTGTCCCCCGCATCGCGGGTTCTGATCCTGCCGGTGTGTATTCAGTTGGAAGTGATTCGTCGAGTCCGTGCGGACTCAGCCCTGGCGCTGCTTGTGACGCGGGTTGCTCTTGCAGATCACCATGACGCGCCCGTGGCGACGGATGATCTTGCAGTGGTCGCAGATGGGCTTGACGGAGGGGTTGACCTTCATGATTCCTGATCTCGCTGTCTTCGATCCGCCGGAGCGGTTCGTTACTTCTCGGCCGGGCTCAGCGGTAGCGGTAGACGATGCGACCTCGCGTGAGGTCGTACGGGCTCAGCTCGACGACGACGCGGTCCTCGGGGATGATGCGGATGTAGTTCTGCCGCATCTTGCCCGAGATGGTGGCGAGCACCTTGTGACCGTTGGTCAGTTCGACACGGAACATCGCATTGGGCAGTGCCTCGGACACCGTGCCCTCGATCTCGATGACACCGTCTTTCTTCGCCATAGACTCGCTCACGCTCGTTGCAGACCGGCCGGTCTGCGGTGGATGGGGGTTTGGTGCTGCGACACGCCAATGAAGGCGCAACGCACCAAAGATCAAGCATACGTGGTAGAACGCAATGCGGCAACTTGCCGCCGTGTTCAGCCGTTCAGACGCCCGACGATGTCCTTCTGGGGGTCGCCCGTGAGGTCCTTCTGGTTCACGAGAACCTGACCGTTGATCGCGATCGTCGGCGTGGAGATACCTGACCCCGTCTGCGACGGCGTCTTCTTCGTCATCGCCGTGACGAACTTCGCGTAGGTGCCGTCCTGGATGCAGGAGGTCACGGCATCCGAGGCGCCGGCGTCCTTCGCGATCGTGGCGAGGGTCGCGTCGTCGAGACCGGAGGTGCCCTCCTTGGGCTGCTGCGCGTACAGCGCCTTCACGAAGGCGGGGACGTTCGCCGCGTCGTCCACGGCGACGCAGTACGCCGCACCGGCGGCCCGCGTCGAATACTGGGTTCCCTGCGACTGCGCATCGAGGATCGCGATGGGGTGGATGTTCAGCGTGATGGTGCCACCGTCCGCGAGCTGCTGGAGCGTCGGGCCGTAGGCCTGCTCGAACGAGTTGCACACCGGGCACATGAAGTCGACGTACGTGTCCACGGTCTGGTTCCCCGAGCCGACCGAGATCGCGCCGGTGTCGGCATTCACCGCCGACGACTCGGGTACGGTCCCGGGCGAGGTCGCCTGGTTGTTGGCGAACCACACCACGCCCGCGATCACGAGGACCACGACGACGGCCGCCGCGGTCACCCCGATCGCGAACCAGTTCGTCGATTTGCGAGCAGTAGCCATCATCAGTCGATCTCCTTCGGCACCACACCGAAGGGTGCCAGCTTCTCTGCACCGCCGTCGGGAGCGGTGAGGACCCAGACGCCTCCATCGTGCACGGCGACGCTATGTTCCCAATGGGAGCCGGCCGTGCCGTCGATCGTGGACACCGTCCAACCGTCGTCCTCGACCTGGGTCTCCTGATCTCCGATCACGACCATCGGCTCGATGGCCACAGCCAGTCCTGCCCGCACCTCGGCGCCCCGGTCGGGCACCCGGTAGTTGAAGACGCTCGGCGACTCGTGCATCTTGCGACCGATGCCGTGACCGACATAGTCGCGCAGGATGCCGTATCCCCCGGCCGGAGCGTGGGTGTCGATGTACTCCTCGATCGCCGCGCTCACCTCGCCCAGGTGGGACGCACGGCTCAGAGCGGCGATGCCCGCCCACAGGGACCCCTCGGTGACCTCGGACAGCGTCCGTCGCGGCCCCACGACCTCTTCGGGCGCGTCTCCGGGGACCACGACGGTGAAGGCCGAGTCGCCGTTCCAGCCTCGGAATTCCGCTCCCGCGTCGATGGAGAGCAGGTCCCCCGCCTGGAGCGGACGATCGTTCGGGATGCCGTGCACCACTTGCTCGTTCACGGAGGCGCAGATCGTGTGGCGGTATCCGCGCACCATCTGGAAGTTCGACTTCGCGCCGCGGTCCGTGATGACGCGCGCGGCGGCCGCGTCGAGCTGCAGAGTGGTGACACCCGGCGCGATCAGTTCGCGGACCGCGTCCAGCGCGGCGGCCGTGATGAGACCCGGCTCCACCATCGCGCGCAGCTGCGCGGGCTTCTTGTAGATCGAGGAGCGCAGCACCACGTCAGCGCGCCGGTCGCAGACCGCGTGCCTCGAGAGCGGCGAAGATCCGCGCGGTGATCTCGTCGAGCCCGCCGACGCCGTCGATCTCGTCGACGATGCCGCGCGTGCCGTAGACACTGAGGATCGGCGCCGTCTCGCGCTCGTAGATTCCCAGGCGCGTGGCGATCGCTTCCTCGGTGTCGTCCGCACGACCCTGCTCGGTGGCGCGAGCCGTCAGCCGGGCCAGGGACTCCTCACGGGGGACGACCAGCGCGATGACGGCATCCAGCTTCTCGTCGCGACCCTCAAGGAACTCGTCCAGGTGCATGACCTGCGCGAGGTTGCGCGGGTAGCCGTCGAGCAGGAAACCCTCCGCCGCGTCGGCCTGCGACAGGCGGTCGCGGACGACCGCACTCGTCAGCTCGTCGGGCACGAGGTCCCCCGCGTCGATGATCGACTTCACCTGACGCCCCAGATCGGTTCCCTGCGACACGTTCGCGCGGAACACGTCGCCGGTCGAGACGACGGGGACGCCCAGCGCTTCACCGACACGGACGCCCTGCGTCCCCTTGCCCGAGCCCTGGGGTCCGACGATCAGAAGACGCGCGGTCATCGCAGCAGCCCCTCGTAGTGACGCTGCTGGAGTTGCGCGTCGATCTGCTTCACCGTCTCGAGGCCGACGCCGACGATGATGAGGATCGACGCGCCGCCGAACGGGAAGTTCTGGTTGGCACCGACCGTCGCGAGCGCCACGAGAGGCAGCAAGGCGATGAGGCCGAGGTAGATGGATCCGGGAAGCGTGATGCGCGTGAGCACGTAGTCGAGGTACTCCGCGGTCGGACGACCGGCCCGGATGCCGGGAATGAAGCCGCCGTACTTCTTCATGTTGTCGGCGACGTCGACCGGGTTGAAGGTGATCGCGACGTAGAAGTACGTGAAGCCGACGATCAGCAGGAAGTACACCAGCATGTAGAGCGGGTGGTCACCGCGCGTGAGGTACTGCGAGATCCACGTCACCCATCCGGCCGGCTCCTGGCCCGCCTGCGGCTGGTTGAACTGCGCGATCAGCGCGGGGATGTACAGCAGCGACGACGCGAAGATCACCGGCACCACACCGGCCATGTTGACCTTGATGGGGATGTAGGTGTTGGTCCCACCGTAGGTGCGACGCCCGACCATGCGCTTGGCGTACTGCACCGGGATGCGCCGCTGGGACTGCTCGACGAACACCACGAGCGCGACCACGACGATGCCCACCGCCAGGACGAGGAGGAAGACCTCGACGCCGCGCGAGTTGAGGATCGAGAGCATCGCGGCGGGGAAGGTCGCGGCGATCGAGGTGAAGATCAAGATCGACATGCCGTTGCCGACGCCACGCTCGGTGACCAGCTCGGCGAACCACATGACCAGGCCGGTACCGGCGGTCATCGTGATGATCATGAGCAGCTGGGCCCACCAGATGTCGTTGGTGAGCAGCTGCTGGCACTCGGGAGCCCCGCCCGTGCCGAGCAGCTGGCCCGACCGCGCCACCGTGATCAGCGTCGTGGACTGCAGCAGCGCCAGCGCGATCGTCAGGTACCGCGTGTACTGCGTGAGCTTGGCCTGGCCGGCCTGGCCCTCTTTGTACAGCGTCTCGAAGTGCGGGATGACCACGCGCAGGAGCTGCACGATGATCGTGGCCGTGATGTACGGCATGACTCCCAGCGCGAAGATCGACAGCTGAAGGAGCGCGCCGCCCGAGAACAAGTTGACCAACGACAGCAGGCCTTCGGTGCTCCCCGACTGCGCGAGACAACGCTGGACGTTCGGGAAGTCGACGAAGGGCGTCGGCACGTGAGCACCCAGCCGGTAGATGGCGATGATGCCCAGCGTGAAGGCGATCTTCCGCCTCAGGTCAGGCGTGCGAAAAACCCGCGCGATGGCGCTGAACAAGGGGATTCCTCCAGAAAGATCTCGGCGCGCACCGAGGCGCACACGGAATCAGACTAACCCAGAAGGGGCCGACGGCCATACGGCCGCCGGCCCCTCCTCGGGTGTGACGTCAGTTGACGGTGCCGCCTGCGGCGACGATCTTCTGCTCAGCCGAGCCGGAGACCTTGTCGACCGAGACGTTGAGCGCGACCGAGATGTCGCCGGTGCCGAGCACCTTGACCTTCTCGTTCTTGCGCACGGCACCCTTGGCCACCAGGTCGACGACGGTGACGTCGCCGCCCTGCGGGTAGAGCTCGCCCAGCTTGTCGAGGTTGACGACCTGGTACTCGACCCGGAACGGGTTCTTGAAGCCGCGGAGCTTCGGGGTGCGCATGTGCAGGGGCATCTGCCCACCCTCGAAGCCGACCTTCACCTGGTAGCGGGCCTTGGTGCCCTTGGTGCCACGACCGGCGGTCTTACCCTTGGATCCCTCACCGCGACCGACACGGGTCTTCGCGGTGTGGGCGCCGGGGACCGGACGCAGGTGGTGGACCTTCAGCACGCCGGGGCGCGCCGCAGGAGCGGCATCCTTCTTGGCGGCCGTCTTACGGGCCGGAGCCTTCTTCGGGGCGTCGACCGTGGCGGTCTCGTCCTTCTTGTCAGCCATTAGTCGATCTCCTCAACCTTGACGAGGTGGGCGACGGTCTTGACGTAACCGCGCGTCTGCGCGTCGTCGGGGCGGACGACCGAGTCGCCGATCCGCTTCAGACCGAGCGAGCGCAGCGTGTCACGCTGGTTCTGCTTCTCGCTCACCTTGGACTTGATCTGCGTGACCTTCAGACGCTCGGCCATCAGGCACCTACCTTCTGAGCGGCGGCCTCGGCGCGCACGAGGCGGGCCGGGGCGACCTGGTCGAACTCCAGACCGCGGCGGGCTGCCACGGCGCGGGGCTCCTCGAGCGACTTCAGCGCCTCGACGGTCGCGTGCACGATGTTGATCGTGTTCGACGAACCGAGCGACTTCGACAGGACGTCGTGGATGCCGGCGCACTCGAGCACGGCGCGGACGGGACCACCGGCGATAACACCGGTACCGGCGGCGGCGGGGCGCAGGAGCACCACACCGGCGGCAGCCTCACCCTGAACGGGGTGCGGGATGGTCGAACCCGAACGCGGGACGCGGAAGAAGTTGCGCTTGGCCTCTTCGACACCCTTCGAGATGGCGAGGGGGACTTCGCGGGCCTTGCCGTAGCCGACACCCACGACACCGTTGCCATCGCCCACGACGACGAGCGCCGTGAAGCTGAAGCGACGACCGCCCTTGACGACCTTCGAGACACGGTTGATCGTCACGACGCGCTCGAGGAACTGGCTCTCGTTGCGGTCGCGCGAACCACGGTCGCGCTGGTTGGTGTTGCGCTCGCGACCACCGCGACGCGGCTCGCGCTCACGCTCGGCGGGCGCCTGCGTCGCAGCTGCACCCTCGGCCGGCGCCGTCTGGTCGGTCACTTCGGTCTCCTTGTTGTCACTCACAGGTTCAGGCCTCCTTCACGGGCGCCTTCGGCGATCGCGGCGACACGACCGGCGTAACGGTTGCCACCGCGGTCGAACACGACGTCCGAGAAACCGGCGGCCTTGGCACGCTCGGCGACGAGCTCGCCGACCTTGCGTGCCTTGGCGGTCTTGTCACCGTCGAACGAACGCAGGTCGACCTCGAGGGTCGACGCCGAGGCCACGGTGTGACCCTTGCTGTCGTCGACCAGCTGCACGAAGACGTGGCGGGCCGAACGCGTCACAACGAGACGGGGACGGACTTCGGTACCCACGACCTTCTTGCGAAGGCAAGCGTGACGACGCGCGCGGGCAGCGGACTTTGTCTTGAGAGCCATGGCTACTTACCACTCTTTCCGGCCTTGCGGCGCACGACCTCGCCCGCGTACCGCACACCCTTGCCCTTGTACGGCTCGGGCTTGCGGATCTTGCGGATGTTGGCGGCGGCCTCGCCGACGGCCTGCTTGTCGATGCCGCTCACGGTCAGCTTGTTGTTGCCTTCGACCGTGAGGGTGATGCCCGCCGGCGGGTCGACGAGGACGGGGTGCGAGAACCCGAGGGCGAACTCGACCGAGCTGCCCTTCTGCGCCACGCGGTAACCCGTACCGACGACCTCGAGGCCCTTGGTGTAGCCCTGGGTGACACCGATGATGTTGTTGTTGATGAGCGTGCGGGTCAGGCCGTGAAGCGACCGCGACTCGCGCTCGTCGTCGGGGCGGGTGACGAGAACCTGGTTCTCGTCGACCGACACCTCGAGGGGGGATGCCACGGTGAGCGTGAGCTCGCCCTTGGGTCCCTTGACGGCGACCTCCCGGCCGTTCACCGAAACGGTGACACCGGCGGGGATGTCGATGGGAAGACGTCCAATACGCGACATGTCAGATCACCACACGTAGGCGAGGACTTCCCCGCCGACGCCCTTCTGCTCGGCCTGACGGTCGGTGAGGAGACCGGAGGAGGTGGACAGGATGGCCACGCCCAGGCCGCCGAGGACCGTGGGGACCTCGGTGGACTTCGCGTACACGCGGAGGCCGGGCTTCGAGACGCGCTTGATGCCGGCGATCGACCGCTCGCGGTTCGGGCCGTACTTCAGCGTCATGGTGAGGGTCTGGCCGACGCGAGCGTCCGAAACGGACCAGTCGGCGATGTACCCCTCCTGCTTGAGGATCGCGGCGATGTGGGTCTTGAGCTTCGAGCTCGGCAGCGACACGGAGTCGTGGTGCGCCGAGTTCGCGTTGCGCAGACGGGTCAGCATGTCTGCGACCGGGTCTGTCATCGTCATGTGGTGCTTCTTTCGATCATGAGGTTTCGACTGCCGTTACACGACAGGCGACCTTCGATGAGAGGCCCCCGGGATCCCGGGGGCCCGGGGGCTCAGGCCTGAGCGTCCGCCGACTGGAACGGGAAGCCGAGCTGGCGCAGCAGCGAACGGCCCTCGTCGTCGGTCTTGGCGGTGGTGACGATCGTGATGTCGAAACCACGCACGCGGTCGATGCGGTCCTGATCGATCTCGTGGAACACGGACTGCTCCTGGAGACCGAAGGTGTAGTTGCCGTTGCCGTCGAACTGCTTGGCCGAGAGGCCGCGGAAGTCGCGGATACGGGGCAGAGCGAGGTTGACCAGGCGGTCGACGAACTCCCACGCGCGGTCGCCACGGAGCGTGACGTGCGCGCCGATGGCCTGGCCCTCACGCAGCTTGAACTGCGCGATGGACTTGCGGGCCTTCGTCACGATCGGCTTCTGGCCGGTGATCTTGGTGAGGTCGTCGACCGCACCATCGATCACCTTGCTGTCACGAGCGGCCTCGCCGACACCGGTGTTCACGACGACCTTGACCAGGCCGGGAATCTGCATGACGTTCGGGTAGCCGAACTCCTCCTGCAGAGCCTTCTTGATCTCGGTGTTGTACTTCTGCTTCAGGCGGGGCTGGATCTTGCCAGTCTCCGCGGCAGTCACAGTGCTCATTCTCAGAGGTCCTTGCCTGACTTCTTCGCGAAGCGCACGCGGACGGTGCGCTTGACGCCGTCCTTCACCTGCTCCTCGACGCGGTGGCCGACGCGGGTCGGCTTCTTGGTCGAGGGGTCGACGAGCGCGACGTTGGAGATGTGGATCGGGGCCTCGAACGTCTCGATGCCGCCGGTCTTGGTGCCGCGCTGGGACTGGCCCACGCGGTTGTGCTTCGTGACGTAGTTCACGCCCTCGACGATGACGCGGTTCTGCTCGGTGAGGACCTCGAGGACCTTACCCTGCTTGCCGCGGTCTCCGCCGCGCTCGGGCTTGGCGCCCGAGATGACCTGAACCAGGTCGCCCTTCTTGATCTTCGCCATGATCAAATGACCTCCGGGGCGAGCGAGACGATCTTCATGAACTTCTTGTCGCGAAGCTCACGACCGACCGGTCCGAAGATACGGGTGCCGCGGGGCTCCCCGTCGTTCTTCAGGATCACGGCGGCGTTCTCGTCGAACTTGATGTAAGAGCCGTCGGGACGACGGGTCTGCTTGACCACACGGACGACGACGGCCTTGACCACGTCGCCCTTCTTGACGTTTCCACCGGGGATGGCGTCCTTGACCGTGGCGACGATGACGTCGCCCAGGCCCGCGTACCGGCGGTTCGATCCACCGAGCACGCGGATGGTCAGCAGCTCCTTGGCGCCGGTGTTGTCGGCGACCTTCAGCCGGGATTCGTTCTGAATCACTTGTTACTCCTTGGGTTCCAAGCAGCCGCGAGGCTTACTTGGCCTTCTCGAGGATCTCGACCAGGCGCCAGCGCTTGGTGGCGCTGAGCGGACGGGTCTCGTTGATCACGACCAGGTCGCCGATGCCGGCCGAGTTCGTCTCGTCGTGGGCCTTGACCTTCGACGTGCGGCGGATGACCTTGCCGTAGAGCGGGTGCTTCACGCGGTCCTCGACCTCGACGACGATCGTCTTGTCCATCTTGTCGCTCACGACGTAGCCGCGACGCGCCTTGCGGTAACCGCGGGCGTTCTCGTCGCGCACATCGTTGGCGGCGTGCTCGTGACCGACGACCTGCGCCTCGGCCTCTGCCTTCTTCGCGGTAGCCATTACTCCGCCTCTTCCTTCACGGCGTCGTCGGCGGCATCCGCCTTCTTCGCCTTGGTCTTCTTCGCCTTGGTCGCCTCGACCGGGGCCGGCGTCGCACGGATGCCGAGCTCGCGCTCGCGGATCACCGTGTAGAGACGCGCGATGTCGCGCTTGACCGCACGGATGCGGCCGTGGCTCTCGAGCTGGCCGGTGGCCGACTGGAAGCGCAGGTTGAACAGCTCTTCCTTGGCCTTACGCAGCTCCTCGACGAGGCGCTGGTCTTCGAACGTGTCGAGCTCGCTCGGAGCGAGCTGCTTGGTGCCGATCGCCATTACGCGTCGCCCTCCTCGCGCTTGATGATGCGTGCCTTGAGCGGCAGCTTGTGGATGGCACGGGTCAGTGCTTCACGAGCGAGTTCCTCGTTGACACCGGCGACCTCGAAGAGGACGCGACCCGGCTTGACGTTCGCAACCCACCACTCGGGCGAGCCCTTACCGGAGCCCATGCGGGTTTCGGCCGGCTTCTTGGTGAGGGGACGGTCGGGGTAGATGTTGATCCACACCTTTCCGCCACGCTTGATGTGACGCGTCATCGCGATACGAGCGGACTCGATCTGACGGTTGGTCACGTAAGCGGGGGTGAGCGCCTGGATGCCGAACTCACCGAACGACACCTGGGTGCCACCGGTGGCCTGGCCCGAACGGCCCGGGTGGTGCTGCTTGCGGTACTTGACCTTGCGGGGGATGAGCATTACGCCGACGCTCCTTCTGCCACGGGGGCCTCGTTGCGAGGGCCACGACGACGGTCGCCACCGCGGTCGTCACGACCGCGCGACTTCGGGGCGTTGGCCTGCTCGCGGGCGAGCTCCTTGTTGGTGAGGTCGCCCTTGTAGATCCAGACCTTCACACCGATGCGGCCGAAGGTCGTCTTGGCCTCGTAGAAGCCGTAGTCGATGTTCGCGCGCAGGGTGTGCAGGGGCACACGGCCTTCGCGGTAGAACTCGGAGCGGCTCATCTCGGCGCCGCCGAGGCGACCCGACACCTGGATCCGGACACCCTTGGCACCGGCACGCTGCGCGCCCTGCAGGCCCTTGCGCATCGCGCGGCGGAAGGCCACGCGGGCGGAGAGCTGCTCGGCGACGCCCTGGGCGACGAGCTGCGCGTCGGCCTCGGGGTTCTTGACCTCGAGGATGTTGAGCTGGATCTGCTTGCCCGTGAGCTTCTCGAGGTCGGCACGGATGCGCTCGGCCTCGGCGCCGCGGCGACCGATCACGATGCCCGGGCGGGCGGTGTGGATGTCGACGCGGACGCGGTCACGCGTGCGCTCGATCTCGATGTTGCTGACGCCCGCGCGGTCGAGCGAGGTGGTCAGCAGGCGACGGATCTTGATGTCCTCGGCGAGGTAGTCGGCGTAGCGCTGTCCGGGCTTCGTCGAGTCGGAGAACCACCGCGACACGTGGTCGGTGGTGATGCCGAGGCGGAAGCCGTACGGGTTGACCTTCTGTCCCATTACTTGCTCGCCTTCTTGTTGGCGCGAGCCGGGGCCGCAGCAGCGTCTTCCGGCGTCGCGAGCACGACCGTGATGTGGCTCGTGCGCTTCTTGATCTGGAAGGCGCGACCCTGAGCGCGGGGCTGGAAACGCTTGAGCGTCGTGCCCTCGTCGACGTACGCGTTCTTCACGTACAGGTCGGCGTCATCCAGGTACTCGTTCGTCTTGTCGGCGGTGACGCGAGCGTTCGCGATCGCCGAGGCGACGAGCTTGTAGATCGGCTCGCTCGCGCCCTGCGGCGCGAACTTCAGGATGGCGAGGGCCTCTTCGGCCTGCTTCCCCTTGATGAGAGCGACGACACGACGAGCCTTCTGAGGGGTCACGCGGATGTGTCGCACGCGTGCGATGGACTCCACCATTTCTCTCTCCTCTTACGCCCCCGCGTCAGCGGCGGCGGCCCTTCTTGTCGTCCTTCACGTGGCCGCGGAAGGTGCGGGTGGGCGAGAACTCGCCCAGCTTGTGGCCGACCATGGTCTCGGTCACGAACACGGGGATGTGCTTGCGACCGTCGTGCACGGCGATGGTGTGTCCCAGCATGGCGGGGATGATCATCGAACGGCGCGACCAGGTCTTGATGACGTTCTTGGTGCCGGCTTCGTTCTGCGAGACGACCTTGCGAAGCAGGTGCTCGTCGACGAAGGGGCCCTTCTTAAGGCTGCGAGGCATCTTCCTCTACTCCTACTTACGCTTCTTGCCGGCGGTGCGACGGCGGACGATCAGCTTGTCGCTTTCCTTGTTCGCGTGGCGGGTGCGGCCCTCGGCCTTACCCCACGGCGAAACGGGGTGACGACCACCGGACGTCTTGCCCTCACCACCACCGTGCGGGTGGTCGACCGGGTTCATGGCGACACCACGCACGGTCGGGCGGACGCCCTTCCAGCGCTTGCGGCCGGCCTTGCCCCAGTTGATGTTGGACTGCTCGGCGTTGCCGACCTCGCCGATCGTGGCGCGGCAGCGCACGTCGACGTTGCGGATCTCGCCCGAGGGCAGACGCAGCTGCGCGTAGGGGCCGTCCTTGGCGACCAGGCGCACCGAGGCGCCGGCCGAACGGGCCATCTTCGCACCGCCACCGGGACGCAGCTCGATCGCGTGGATCACGGTACCGGTGGGGATGTTGCGCAGCGGCAGGTTGTTGCCGGGCTTGATGTCGGCGCCGGCACCGGACTCGACGACGTCGCCCTGCGACAGCTTGTTCGGCGCGAGGATGTAGCGCTTCTCGCCGTCCACGTAGTGCAGGAGCGCGATGCGCGCGGTGCGGTTGGGGTCGTACTCGATGTGAGCGACCTTGGCGTCGATGCCGTCCTTGTCGTTACGACGGAAGTCGATCAGACGGTACTGGCGCTTGTGTCCACCACCGATGTGACGGGTGGTGATGCGGCCCTGGTTGTTGCGGCCACCGGTCTTCGACAGCGGGCGCAGCAGCGACTTCTCAGGCGTCGATCGGGTGATCTCGGCGAAGTCGGCCACCGACGAGCCGCGGCGACCGGGCGTCGTGGGCTTGTACTTGCGAATAGCCATTGTTCTTGTCCTCTATCCCGACCGTCAGCCGACTGCCGTGAAGATGTCGATGGTGCCCGACTTGAGGCTGACGATCGCGCGCTTGGTGTCCTTGCGCTTGCCGATGCCGAAGCGGGTCCGGCGGGCCTTGCCCACGCGGTTGATCGTGTTGACCGAAGCCACCTTGACGCCGAAGATCTTCTCGATCGCGAGCTTGATCTCGGTCTTGGAGGCGCGGGGGTCCACGAGGAACGTGTACTTGCCCTCGTCGATGAGCGAGTAGCTCTTCTCGGAGACGACCGGCTTCAGGATGATGTCGCGCGGGTCCTTGTTGACGGTGGTCATGCCGAGACCTCCTCGGTGGCGCCGGACTTCGACGCGACGAACGCGTCGTAGGCGGCCTTGGTGAAGACGATGTCGTCGGAGACGAGCACGTCGTAGGCGTTCAGCTGGCCGTAGGTCAGCACGTGGACGTACGCGAGGTTGCGCACGCTCTTGACGGTCAGCTCGTCGTCACGGTCGATCACGACGAGGACGTTCTTGACGGCGCCGAACCCGTTCAGGACCGCGGCAGCGGCCTTGGTCGACGGGGCACCCTCGATGCCGAAGGACTCCACGACGTGGAGACGCTCGCCACGAGCACGGTCGCTCAGCGCGCCCAGGAGGGCGGCGGCGATCATCTTCTTGGGGGTGCGCTGGCCGTAGTCACGGGGCTTGGGGCCGTGGACGATGCCACCACCGGTCATGTGCGGCGCGCGGATCGAACCCTGACGGGCGTTACCCGTGCCCTTCTGCTTGAAGGGCTTGCGACCGGCACCGGAGACCTCGCCACGACGCTTGGTCGAGTGCGTGCCCTGACGGGCGGCGGCGCGCTGGGCGACGACGACCTGGTGGATCAGCGGGATGTTCGTCTTGACGTCGAAGATCGAGGCGGGCAGCTCCACGGAGCCGGCCTTCTTGCCGTCGGCCTTGCGAACGTCGAGCGCGAGAGTCGAGTCAGCCATGAGATCAGGCACCCTTCACTGCGTTGCGGACGTAGACGATGCGGCCACGAGCACCGGGGACGGCGCCCTTGACGAGCAGCAGACCCTTCTCGGCGTCGACGGCGTGCACCGTGAGGTTGAGGACGGTCACGCGCTCGCCACCCATACGGCCGGCCATGCGCATGCCCTTGAAGACGCGGCTCGGGGTCGACGAGGCGCCGATCGAACCGGGCTTGCGGTGGTTGCGGTGTGCACCGTGCGAAGCGGAGACACCCTTGAAGTTGTGGCGCTTCATGACACCGGCGGTGCCCTTGCCCTTGCTGGTGCCGACGACGTCGACCAGCTGGCCGGCCTCGAACAGGCCGTTGACGGTGAGTTCCTGACCGAGCGAGTAGTCCGCGGCATCCGCGGTACGAACCTCGGTGAGGTGGCGACGCGGGGTGACGCCCGCGGCCTCGAAGTGAGCCGTCAGGGGCTTGTTCACCTTGCGGGGGTCGATCTGGCCGTAGCCGATCTGAACGGCGTTGTAGCCGTCCTTCTCGATCGAGCGGAGCTGGGTCACGACGTTGGGCGCAACCTCGATGACGGTGACGGGAACGAGCTTGCCGTTCTCGTCCCACACCTGGGTCATGCCGAGCTTGGTGCCGAGGAGGCCCTTGGAGATCTTGGAGTTGATGTCAGCCATGTCGAACCTCAGAGCTTGATCTCGATGTTGACATCGGCCGGGAGGTCGAGGCGCATCAGCGAGTCGACGGCCTTGGGCGTCGGGTCGATGATGTCGATCAGGCGCTTGTGGGTGCGCATCTCGAAGTGCTCGCGGCTGTCCTTGTACTTGTGGGGCGACCGGATGACGCACACGACGTTCTTCTCGGTCGGCAGGGGAACCGGGCCCACCACGGTGGCGCCGGCACGGGTCACGGTGTCGACGATCTTGCGCGCGGACGAGTCCAGTCCGGCGTGGTCGTACGACTTCAGGCGAATGCGGATCTTCTGTCCCGCCATTGTCTGCTCACTCTCTTTCTCGCGTCTTACCCGACCTAGGGCATCGGACGCACGGTGGCGCTCTCGCGCCCTGGCACTTCCCCTCGCTTGCGCGAGAGATGCTGCACCGCTGTTCAGCTGTCAAACCGGATGCCATGGCATCCGGCCCACCCCTCGCACGCACGCGTGCGAATCCCGCGAAGGAAGAGGGGTTCGGTGTGTGTTCTGCTGCCCGCGGCCCAGGACCCTGCGCTCACGCGCCGCCTGTGCACTGCCCTGACAGTGATCCTGGCGCGCGTCGGGCGCACGCCGGAATGTGGAACCTGGATAGTCTACGGGCCACTCGGGCGTGTCGCAAACCCGGGCGTGTCGCGTGCGGCATATCCTCAGCCCCCAACCGAGAACGCGACAGCGCCGCCCCCGATTCCCGGGAACGGCGCCGTGAAGATGCGGTGGACTCAGGCGTTGCCGACGTTCTTGTCGACGTTCTCGCGCACCTCGTCGACCTTGGCGTGGTGCTCAGCCGGGACGACCTTCTTGATCGCGTCCGCGGCGCCGTCGAGGACCTTGTCGCTGACCTCCTCGGCCTTCTCGCTCTTGAGGGCCTCCTCGATCTTGTCGCGGTTCTGATCGAGCAGCTGCTTGCCCTTGTTGATGATGTCGTCGACTCCCATGTGCGTCTCCCCTTCGTCTCGGATCCCGGCATCGCTGCCGGCCTGGGGTTCATTGTGCTGTCCCGCGCGCCGGAGCGGAAGTGCGAGATGTCGGCGGCCCGGGTCCGAGGACCGGTCACACGCGAAGGAGCGCCGCACCCCTCGGTGCGACGCTCCCCGGCGAACTCGGTCAGATGGTGACGGAGCTGTCGATCGTGTCGAAGTTGACGGCGGCGGCCTCCACGGTCGCGCGGGTGGATCCGAGCGCGTTGCCGGTCGTCGGGCGCAGGACGACATACGGGGCTGGGACCCGGTTGGACGCGCCGTTGAGCAGCTGACCCGAGTAGAGGAAGGTGATCGATCCCGAGGTGCCCGCAGCCAGCGAGCCCCCGGACTGGGTCCAGCCGCGGAGGTCGCGGAGGATGGGCGTGTAGTCGCCGGCCCCGTTCCACGTGACGGTGATCGTCGGGGTCGACGCGACGTAGGTGCCGTCGGGGTACTCATCGCCGTTCTCGTCGAAGATGAAGAAGCCGAAGCCCGAGGTCGACTGGTTGATCCGGATCTCGTTCGGGTTGCCCCCGCGGTAGGTCGAGATCGACGTTCCCCCGTCGAGGGTCGTGGCCGACCCCGGCTGAACGGGCTCGGGTCCGGTCGTGCTGGCCGACGCGAGCGGTGCGGCGACAGCGACGGCGATGACCGGTGCCGCCCAGGCGGCGGTCTTGATGACGGTGCGACGGCTGATGGAACCGTCGCGCCCCGGCTGACTGGTTTCGGTGCTCATGGAGCCCCCTCAGGTTCGGTAGTGCATTCGGCTTCGGGTACCGAGTGCGGTTCAGGTGATATTCACCGCCTGTAAGGTTGAATTTGCGGGGATGCAGGCGATCCGTCGCGATGCGTATGAGATGTGTCGCTTTGGGGTGAACGCGAGTTGGGGTCTCAGCGACGGCCGGCCGCCGCCGAACGAACGGCCGTCGGAGCCGCGAGCCCCTCGGACGCGAAGGCGCGAGCCAGGCTCGAACCGTTCGCGAGTCCGCAGACGTGGGCGATCCGCTCGATCGTCAATGAGCGGTACATGGCGTCCTCCAGCAACGAGACCGCGTACGCGACGCGGGCCTTGCGGATGCTGCGATCCATCGTCGTCGCGTGAGAAGCGAACTGACGCTGAAGCGAACGCAGGGACGTGTTCAGTTCGGCCGCGACGGTAGCCGGCGTCAGATCCGGGTCGCCGACACGAGCGGCGATGATCGACAACGCCGCCGCGTATCCCTGGTCCGTGCTCCGCGCACGGTCGCCCCGGAGCGAGGCGACCACGATTCCCGCGACCATCTCCTGCAGGAGTCGCTCGGTGTAGTACAGCGTCAGTCCGGTCTGCCGGCTCTCCCCCGTCGCGCACGCCCAGGCGAAGGTCAGGAATGGCCAGAAGAGTGCGGATCCCACGTCCAGGGCGAGCGCACCCACGTCCTCGAGGCCGATCCCCTGCAGCACATCGGCGGGGAACGTCACCGTCAGGTGACAGCGCGCGGGCAGCAGCGACGGCATCGCCGCGGGATCGGACACCACGAGCGCGAGGCACCCCCGCTGCTCGTGGACACCGCCCTGTGCCGACGGGGGGCGGTCCAGGGAGATCACCAGCCAGGCCTCTCCCTCGCGCGCATCGAAGGCGGGAACCGCCGGACGCGGCTCGTTGTACACCCTCAGGTGCACACTTCCCAGCGGGGTCGCCGACGGCGAGAGCCCGTGCTGTGTCGTCGACAATTGACGCTCGTTTCACGCAACACGAAGATCGCGGCGGGTGTTTCGGGGCACGGACCGCGGCGCCGGCTTCGGGTGCCAGCGTGCCCTCATGCAAGCGCACGCGGCGGCCAAGTGGCGGCACTTCACCCGCCGATTCACCCGTTGAGCCGTTGCGATCCGATCGACGCGTCCGTGTCAAATGCACATCTGGACATAGGCTGTGCGCAGACGCTTTCGATGACGAGGAGAGGTCGACGTGCAGTAACGCTGAAACCGAACTCTTCGCACCCCCTACGAGCGAACGGATGAAGGTTGGAACTGCGCGATTACCTCCAGATCCTGCATAGGAACTGGGTACTTCTTCTCGTCGCCACATTGGTAGGCGGGGGCCTTGCGGTCGGCGTCTCGTTTCTGCAGACGCCCCGCTATGAGGCCACGACGAAGCTGTATGTGTCCGCGCGCTCCGATGCAGCGGGGATCAGCGAACTGGCCCAGGGAACGTCATTCGCCCGTCAGGCGGTCGTGAGCTTTGTCGACGTCGTAAACAGCTCGATCGTGCTCGAGCGAGTGATCGACCAGTTGCGACTGGACACGACGCCAGATCATCTTCGCTCCGCCGTCGCGGCATCCACCCCGCTGAACTCGGTCATCATTTCGGTGACGGTTTCCGATCCAGACCCATCGACGGCGGCCGCCATTGCCAATTCCGTCGGCACAAACTTCTCGGATGTCGTCGTGAACACCCTCGAGCGGCCCCAAGGTGAGACCGCAAGTCTCGTGAGAATCGAAACGATCGAGCCGGCGCTTGTGCCCACGACGGCCTCATCTCCCAATTTCCCGCTCACAATCGCGCTTGGCCTTGTCGCAGGCCTCGCCCTCGGTGTGATTGCCGCGGTGGGCCGCTCGGTCCTGGATACCCGCATCCATTCGCGTCACGATATCGAGGCCGTCACAGACCTCCCAGTCTTGGGGGGCATCCCTTATGACGTTGGTATTACCAAGAGGCCACTTATCGTTGAATCTGACCGCCGAAGCCCAGGTGCCGAAGCGTTCCGTAGCCTCCGAACAAACCTTCAGTTCGTCGAAGTGGATGGCGCTGCCCGCACCTTCGTCGTGTCGAGCGCTGGGCCCGGCGAGGGCAAGTCCGTGACGACCGTTAACCTGGCCCTGGCTCTGGCAGAGACAGGCGCAAAGGTTGCGCTCGTCGATGGCGATCTTCGCCTTCCGCGAATTGCGGAGTACATGGGTCTCGAGGGTGGCGCGGGTTTGACAGATGTGCTGATCGGCCGCGCGGCTCTCGCCGATGTTCTCCAGCAGTGGGGCACGAATAAGTTGTACATTCTGCCTTCGGGACGTATCCCCCCCAACCCCGCGGAACTGCTGGGCAGTGAGGCTATGCGGCGCACAATCGAGGCGCTCACAACGGCGTTCGACTATGTCTTGATCGACGCCCCGCCTCTACTTCTAGTCACGGACGCCGCGGTTATCTCTCGCCTCGCGAACGGAACACTCCTCGTCGCTGCATCGGGATCGACGCGAAAGCCGCAGCTCTCCGCCGCCGTAGAAAAGCTGAACACCATCGGGAGCCGAATTTTTGGTGTGGTCGTCACCATGATGCCCCCCAAAGGACCGGACAGCTACGGCTACGGCGAGTACTCCTATGCCGGAGCACTCGACGAAGACTCCGGCTTGAAAAGCCGGGCGGCCGGCAAATCGGCGAAGCGGTCGTGACCTTCTCGATCCTCACGGTGTGTACCGGCAATGTCTGCCGTTCACCCGTGGCTGAATTGCAGCTTTCGGCTGCGCTACGCAACATTCCCGAAGTCCTCGTCGCGAGCGCCGGCTCTCACGCGCTTGTCGGAAGCGGCGTTCCACCCACGACGCTGACGATGGGTCGGGAGTACGGCCTGGACGCTAGTGAGCACCGCGCTCGTCAGCTCACGGAGGACCAGATCCGAGAAGCGGATTTGATCCTCGCGATGGCCCGGGACCATCGGCGGGCAATCGTGGAAGCTGTTCCAGGCGCGGTGCGGCGGACTTTCACGCTGCGCGAGCTTGCCCGGATCGCCGACCTGACCCGGGGCGGGGGGTTCGACCAGATCGACGCAGACGCTCCTCCGCTAGACATCTCTAGTTCGATGCGCGCCGCCGTCGCGCGCGCCGCGGCGCTCCGCGGTTCCGTCGGCCCAGTGGAAGATCAGCGCGAACTCGACGTGACCGATCCCTTCGGGCGATCTGACGACACTTACCGCCGCTCCTTCGCGCAGCTGATCCCCGCCGTCGCATCAGTAGCATTCTTCTTGACGGAGGCAATGCGCGACGTGACCGCTCGCCGTTAGCGGACGGGCTACACCGCGCGAGTCATGCTGATCGGCGCGAGCGACGCCGCAATCCTTGCCCGTCTGCTGGGTTGTCACCTGCTGCTGGGGTCACCGCCGGGACGGCTGAGACCGCCTGAACTTCGGCGGACGCGTAGTACTCGCGCCCGTAGTGCCCGCCATAGTATCCGCCGCCACGCTTTGGAACACGGTTGAGAACAACTCCCAGCGCGCGCCCGCCCACCTTTTCGATGTTCGCGAGCGCGCGCTTCAGAAGGTCATACGTTGTCTTCCCCGCCGTCACTACAATGATCGCCCCGTCGGCCTGTCTGGACAACACAGCGGCGTCCGTAACTGGCAGGAGCGGCGGCGCATCCAAAATGACGATCGCTTCTGCCGCGAGTTCGTGCAGCAGCAGATTCATCCGTTCAGACCCTACGAGTTCGCTCGGGTTAGGAGGTATCCGTCCCGCGGCAAGGACCGTGAGATTCGGAGTGTGGGCGGGCTGCGAAACCTCCCGCCAAGTCGAGCGCCGCGCGAGGACGTCGGTGAGACCGACGTCTGCCACGATGCCGAAGATATTCGCCAGCATCGGACGCCTTAAGTCCGCATCCACAAGCACGACGGGCTGTCCGCTTGCGGCGAGGGTGACGGCGAGGTTCGCGCTCGTCGTTGACTTCCCGTCGCCGGGAAGTGGGCTTGTTACGACAAGGATGCGCGGAGGGTGATCGACATCCATGAATTGGATGTTCGTGCGCAGTTCCCGCATCGCTTCGCTCATCGCAAAAAGCTCGTGGGGGACGTGAGAGCCGCCGGCCGGAAGAAGTCGGGACGCACTCGAGAATGTCCTCTCGAGAGGCAAGATACCCACGACGGCTCGCCCCGTCTCCTTCTCAACCGTCTCAGCCGAACGGACACGTCGATCCAAGGTGTGGCGCGCTACGGCGTAGATTATGCCGAGGGCAAGCCCCGCGACCACACCGAGCGCAGCGAACAGGCGGTCGTTGGGGTAGCTCGGGGAAGACGGCAGCCGGGCCGAGTCACCCTCGACGAGGCGGACGACCTCGCCGCCGCCGGATGATCCGCCCTCCAAATTCTGCACCTCGACGGCCATCCCGGCCAGCCATGCTTGAGCGAGGTCGCGAGCACCCTCGGGCGTGGACGCCTGGGCGCGCACATTGATGTTGACGGTATCCAGCGGGTTGGTGACAGCCACCCGATTGACCAGATACTCCGGAGTGACTTTGAGGCCCAACTCATCAATAGCGTGCTGCGCAACGGCGCGCCACGACCCCAAGTCGATGTACGACTTGACTTTTGCTTTGGCGAGATTCTCGCCGATGAGTGCGGAGCCCGCATCGCTTCCACCGACGGTTGCCGCCACGTACCCGCTCGCCTCGGCCGTGTAGGTCTTGGGCTGCAATACCGCCCACCCATACGCGAGCGCTCCCCCCACAATGGTCGCGACGACGATGGCCACCCAGTGCGCGCGAAAGACACGCAAATACACCCCAAGTTCCACGACGCTCCTCACACTCGCACCCGTCGGGTCATCCTACCTGCGTGTAGTTGACGCCTCCGTGCGGAGCATCACCCCGCGATGCGCCACCATCGGCCACTTTGCGCAGGATGACAAATTTCCCAACCCTAACCTCTTGCGAGGCATCCGATCCTCCGCCGAAGCTGGACTTGGCACAATATTGCGCGGACACTGTCGCAATCTTGAGGAAGTCTTGAGGGTAGAGGGTCATGCTGCGCTGCAGACAATTCGCATCCTGGTCGCTTACAGTGGCCTTTCTTCTCGTGGTATCTACGCTCGTACACGCGCAGGCAGCTAGTGCGGAGGCTCCAGCCAGCCCGACGGTCTCAAGCATTTCGTCCCCGCACCCGCGGGTTCTAGCGACACCAGGGCGCTTCGAAGCCGTCCCTTCCCAGCCCGGAACGGATGCCTACTCGAACATCCTGCGCGCGCGCACGCTGCAGGACGCTGGTCAGATGATGTCTTCGGCTGTCGTCACCTTCGACAGATCCGACGCGGGCTCGATGCTCGCCTCAGCGCGGACATTGTCGAGTCGAAGCACCACGCTCGCGATGGCGTGGCGGCTGACCAATGACCGTTCCTTCCTGGATCGACTCGCCTCCGACATCTCCGCGGCCACCGCTCTCGCCGACTGGTACCCCGACCACTTTCTCGTGACCGCGGAAATGACCCAGGCCGTGAGCATCGCCTACGACTGGGGATATAGCGCGTGGACCGACCAGCAGCGCAGCGCCATGCGGACGGCAATCGTTGACAAGGGGCTCGCACCGTCGTTGCGCGTATATGACTCAACAACATCAGCGTCGCCGTTCAAGTTCCTGGGCAATTGGTCGCTGCGCGCCGACAACATTAACGTCGTCGTGAACTCGGCGATGATCATCGGTGCCTCCGCTGTGGCAGGTGACTCGACCTCGACGGTCGTCAACACGGTCCTGAGTAAAGCCGTTCCAAGCCTTCGTGTCGGCATCAGGGCATACTCCGCCGATGGCAGCTTCGCTGAGGGCCCGACATATTGGGAGTACGCAACGCGTTTCCTGAGTTCAGCGATCACGACCCTTCGCAGCAGCATGGGTTCCGACTACGGCCTGAGCTCTGAGGGCGGCTTCCCTCGGACGGGCGCATTCATTCAGTCTCTCGTGGGTCCGAATGGTGCGGCGTATGGGTATGCGGACAGCGCCCAGGACATCCAGATCGGCGGCGCGCTGAGTGGCCTTGGTGCCGCGCTCCAAGACCCCTCGCTCGTGGCACTCGCAGCGACGTCCGATTCGACCGGCTTCGCGCCGCAGCAGCTTTTGTGGCGGGATCCAGCGACGCTCGGTGGCGTGGCTCCGCCCCGAGCGCCGCTCGACGCCTCTCTCGATGGGAGCATTGCCTCCGGTCGCGGGGGTTTTCAGTCGGACTCATCGTTCTTTGCCTTCAAGTACAGCGGCACGCCCTCAGCCAGTCATCAGCAGTTCGATGTGGGAGACTTCAATTTTCAGGCGCTCGGTCAAGAGTGGGCGATGGACCTCGGTCTAGAGCCGGCCTCCTATCTGCTTTCGGAAGGCAGCGCCGCGCCCCGCTGGCAGTACTACCGCGTCGCCCCCGAGGGGCACAACACACTATCGACCCACCCTTCGCTGGCCGAACCGCCTTCGGGCACTGTCGGCAACCTCGTGAATTCGTGGTCGTCGGTCGACTCGACGACGACGGTCGCCGATCTAACAAACGCCACCTCGAACCTGTATTCGTGGCGCCGCGGCGTTCAGTTGTTCAATGGGCGAACCGAGCTCCTCGTCCAAGACGAATTCTCCGCCTCATCGAACACCGACGTCCTGTGGTCCATGCACACCGCCGCGAACATCTCCGTTGCCTCAGATGGACGATCGGCGCTGCTCTGGTTGGGAGGCCAAAGGCTACTCGCGCGGCTCTTGCCTGCCAGCGCGGGGACCTTCACAACGATGGCGGCCACCGCGCAGCCGACCTCGCCGCAGCCGGCGCAAGAGGCAAACTCTGGCGTCCGTAAACTAGCGGTCACGGCGGCCGTAGACGGGTCGGCGACAATCGCCGTCCAACTCACTCCACTCCCTCTCGGGTCCAGCGCGGAGGCCGCTCCCCCTCTCCGCGGGAGCGCTGCGCTCAGCACCTGGGTGCCGCCGAGCGCGACTCCGTGCACCCTGAGTTCCCTCGCCGTCAACGGTGCCACTATTGACGGCTTCGATCCCGCTGTCGCTTCTTATGTGGTGCCTCAGCCAGTGGGGACGGCACCCCCAGCCGTGAGCGCGACTGCGGCGCAGGGGAGCGTCTCGGTGTCGCAGGGCACCGCAGACAACCGCAACGCGCTCCTCGTGGTGTCCGGTTCCGGCTGCTCCACCTCGAAGTATCGGGTCCTCTTCCCTCGTACTGATTTGACCATCCGCGCTGCAACCGCAACCGCCACCGCTGCAGGTTCACCCACATTCACGTTCGACGGCAAGCTCGCATCATCGTGGAGTGCGCCAGCGTCCGGTGCCGCGATCACCTGGCACTTCTCCGGCCCCGTCTCACCGTCCTCCTTGGTCGTGCAGTGGGGGGCTGTACCCTCGTCAGACGCTTACACGCTCGAATGGTCGACGGACGGGCAGTCTTGGCAGTCCGTATCCGCAGATCTCCGGAAGACGTCGGCGAATGTCCAGATCTTCACCGTGAGCGGAGTCAGTAGTGCGCGGTTTCTGAGATTGTCCGCCTCCACGGCCATCGAGATACGGGAGTTCGAAGCGTTCGCCCGGACGCCGACAGACGATTGGTACACCTTCCCCGCCACCACTCTGACCGCCGTTTCAGTTGGCGGCGTGCCTGCCAAAATGGAACTGGGCAGTGGCGCGAGCGCATCCGTGACGTTCAGTGCGACGGGCGAAATCCCTAGCAATGTCGCGGTGCGATTCGTCACTCGCGGTTCGGGCGCTTTGTCCGTCTCGAACTCGGGAGAGGTGCGGGCCAACAAGGTCGGTGACGACGTGGTCGGTGTGATCGCCTCCTGGGGTGGA